>CAUZRQ010000028.1:0-55941 GCA_963582065.1 Planctomycetota bacterium
CTACCGTTCGACGATCGACCTGACGTTCACCGACTGAATCGGCCTACACGCGTTCCGCCACGCTGTAGGTCTCGTCCGCATCGTTCGTTCGCGACACCAGCAGTTCGGCCAGCAGTCCCAGGGACAGCGCCTGGCCGCCCAGCAGCAGCGACGCGGCCGAGTAGATCAGCATCGGCAGGTGGTTCTTGCCGATCTCGGGGTCGCAGCCCTGCGTCTTGAGGTAGATCCAGAGCCCGGCCAGGTATCCCAATCCGAGCATCCCCAATCCCAGGAAGAACACCCCCAGGGATCCCAGCATGTGTCCGGGCCGCTGGCCGTAGCCGGTCAGGAACTTCACCGTCAGGAGGTCTAGGAAGCCACGCAGGAACCTGCGGGCACCGTATTTCGAGTGCCCGTGTTCGCGGGACCGGTGGTGCACCGGCTGCTCGGTCACGCGGAAGCCCTTGGCGTGAGCCAGCACGGGGATGAACCGGTGCAGTTCGCCGTAGATCTTCACGTCCCGGGTCACCTCGGCCCGGAACAGCTTCAGCCCGCAGTTGTGGTCGTTGAGCCTGAGACCGGTCAGGCGGCCGACCATTCCATTGAAGACCTTGCTGGGAAAGACCTTGTGCCAGGGGTCCAGGCGGTGCTTCTTCCACCCGTTGACGACGTCGTAGCCTTCCTCGAGTCGGGAGATCATCCCGGGGATCTCGGCGGGGTCGTCCTGCAGGTCGGCATCCATCATCATCACCAGTTCGCCGCCGGCGGCCTTCATCCCGGCGGTCAAAGCGGCCGCTTTGCCGAAATTCCGCCGCAGCCGGATCCCCGAGACCCGTTCGTGGGCGGCAGAGAGTTCAGAGATCACCGTCCACGATCGATCGGTCGATCCGTCGTCGACCAGGATCAGTTCCCAGTCGATCCCGCGCTCGTCACACGTCGCGGCGATCTGGGCACGCAGTTCGCCCAGGCTCTCCTCCTCGTTCAGTACCGGGACGACGATCGAGAGCATCAGCCGGGGGGGTCCGAAGTGGGGATCGGCGGCGGCGACGGGCGGTGACCATAGTATAGCGCGGCGGAGGTGACCAGTTCAGCCAGTAACCATACGGCCCGCAGGGCGACCGAGCCCAGGACAGCCGGCTGCAGCGGGATGCCCGACCGGGACAGTCCTTCGATCAGCACGCCCTCGCGAACTCCGACTCCACCCGGAGCAAAGAACGCCACGAATCCCAGTGCCGTGGCCAGTCCGGCCACAGCTGTCATGCCGGCCAGCGTCGTTCCGAGGCAATCCGAGACCGGCGGGACGCCCAGCCCCTCGAGAGTCCACCAAAGACTCAGGCCGTGGCAGGTCCAGCCGACGGCCATCGCCATCGAGCCGAACAGCACCTGGCCGGTCGAGACCGACAGGTCGGTCGAGTCGTCATCGGTCAGGCGACGGGTCATCCGTGTCACCAGCCGGGTCAGCCAGGGAAAGGCACCCAGCGCCAACACGGCGACCACGGCCGAGGTGGCCAACGGCTGGCGTCCGACGGCCTCCAGCGGGGCGGGCAGAGTCGCCAGCACGTCCTCGGTCAACAGCCAGGGAGCCAGTCCCAGTCCCATCAGACCCCCGACACCCATCGCCAGCACGGTTTCCCACGTGGCCGTCCATGCCGCCGTCGAGGCCGGGACCCCCGAAGACTTCAACAGGCCCGCGCGGATCACCAGCACACCGGCCTTGCCGGGAACGTATTTCCCCAGGTGGCCGCAGAAGTAGGCCCGCAGCAGCGTCGGCCAGTCGACCGCGTGTCCCGACCTCAACAACAGCCGCCGCCAGAACCACGCACTGGGCAGCCAACCGACCAGGTAAGCTACGGCCGCGGCCGCCAGCCATGCGGGTTGCCAGTGCACCTCCCCGCCCAGCGTTCGGCCTTCTTCCCAGAGTTTCGACGCCCGCTCGCCAACCACGACCAGGACGATTGCCAGCAGGCTCCATCGGACCAGCCGCCAGGCCCATGCTCGACTCGAGTCGGTCGCCGCCGTCTCGATCGTCATGATCGGTCCGCGTGACGAGTCAGTTCATGGTGCAGGTGACCCACCTGCGGCAGGATCAACCGCTCGATGCCCAACCGGACCGCGGCGGTCGAGCCGGGCAAGGCGAAAAGCGGACGGCCGGCGGCGATGCCGCCAACGGCACGGCTGAGCATCGCCGCGGCACCGATCTCTTCGAAGCTCAACATCCGGAACAGCTCACCGAAGCCGTCGAGCCGTTTTTCGAGCCGGGCCGAGATGGTCTCGTAGGCCGAATCTCGGGCCGAAATGCCCGTGCCGCCGGTGGTGATCACCACGCCAACGGCCGGATCCGACAGCGCGGCGTCCAGTGCCCCGGAAATCGCCGCGGGATCGTCGCTGACGATCTCGTACCGTGCCACGCCGTGCCCGGCTGACGTGATCGCCTCCCGCAGGAGCGCGCCACTCTTGTCGGTCGCTTCGCTGCGGGTGTCCGAGAGGGTGATGATGGCGAAACCGATGGCGTCGATGTCGGCCGACGCCCGTTCGTGATCCCGGTGGCTCGATTCGTCGGTCCCGGTCATGATTCGGCCCGCCGATGCACGACCCAGCCGGGGATCTCGACCCGAGTGGTGAACAGCGTCTTGCCGGAGGCGACATAGAGCGTCTTCAGGTCGTCTCCGCCGAAGGTCACGTTGGTCAGCACGTCCTCGACGATCGGAATCCGTCCCTTGACGTCGCCGTCGGGTGTGATCACCCAGATTCCCGGGGGGATGTCTCCGGTCTCGTGTGGACCTCTCGAGCGGCTGATGCCGGCGGCGATGTAGAGGTTGCCCTGGCTGTCGACGGCCATTCCGTCGCCACCCCGCCCGGGAGAAAAATCGTAGACGACCCGTTGTCCTGAGGGCGTACCGTCCTCGGAGAGGTCGAACGCCCAGATCTTGCGGTTGCCATCGATCACCGGGCAACTGTCGACCAGGTAGAGGGTGTTTTCGTCGGGGGAGAGATGGATGCCGTTGGGACGCTGGATCTCAGGTTGCGTCAAGACGCGGGTCACCGAGCCGTCGGTGTCGATGCGGTAGACACTGTCGTGGTCCAGTTCCATCGTCGTCCGGTCACCGTAGCAGGGATCGGTGAAGAAGATCTGTCCGTTGCTGCGAGCGGCGACGTCGTTGGGAGCGTTGAACCGCTTGCCGTCGAAACTGTCGGCCAGGATCTCGACCTCGCCGGTGGCCAGGTCGGTGCGGGTCATCCGCCGACCGCCGTCGTCGTCGCCGTGTTCGTTGCCCTCGCAGGCGAGCAAACGTCCCTGCGAGTCCAGCAGCAACCCGTTGGCCCGGCCGCTCGGTTCGCGGAAGACCTCGAATCCCTCGACACCCGGCGTGTACGTCAGGATGCGGTTGTTGGCGATGTCGCTGAAATAGACGAGACCCTCGACGGTGCAGGCCGGGCCTTCCAGGAACGCGACGGCGGTGGCCGGGGCCACGTCGGCCTCTGCGGTGTGGTAACCGGCCGGGAGTCCGACGGAGTGGTGGTCGATTGTCATCGAAAACGGGTCCTGGGTGGAAAGTGCGGCGAGATCGGCAGGGTCTAGAAGAACTCGTCGTCGCGGAGCAGGTCGTCTTCGTTGATCAGGCGGTGGCCGGTGTCGGCGAGCAATTCGAGACCCCGCTCGATGTCGTCGACGTACAGGGCGATGCCGCCACGACCGCTGCGACGGTAGAGCAAGGGGTAGGTGTAGGAGATGTTGATCTCGGCCTGCAGCAGGGTCGAACAGACAGCCAGGAACGGTTGAGGGGCCTCGGGCAGTTCGACGCCGATGACGTCGGTCTCGATGAACGAGTAGTTGCCCAACTGCAGCAGTTCGCGGGCGCGTTCGAAGTTGTCGAACATCAACCGCACGACGGCGCAATCGACGCTGTCGTCGATCGAGAGGGCGATGATTCGCAGGTCGTCGCGTTCCAGACACCGCATCAGGTTGTGCAGCCGTCCGACCCGGTTCTCCATGAAGACGCAGAACTGCCGCAGGCAGGGCCAGTCGCGACCGTGCAGCGTTTCGGGATCGGTGTACGTCTCGCTTCCGTCGCTCATCGACTGCCGGTTCTCCTTGACGACTCCGAGGCTCGCGGTGTCTCTCTCACGACCGGGCCG
The DNA here is from genome assembly GCA_963582065.1 of Planctomycetota bacterium. Lineage (GTDB taxonomy): Bacteria > Planctomycetota > Planctomycetia > Planctomycetales > Planctomycetaceae > UBA8437. The sequence goes on from CAUZRQ010000028.1 coordinate 4,117, forward strand.
CCGCTTGCCTGACGCCCCGCGATTCACACTCTAGGATAGCTGTGAAGAGAGTGTCAATTCGCCAATGAGACGGCAGATGACAATACGCAGTGTCGTTTTCGACATGGGCAGGGTCCTGGTTCACTTCTCGCACGACAGGATGTTCGAGGCGATGGGCGAGGTCTGCGGTGCGACGGGTGGGCAGATTCGGGAATGGCTGTGGGACTCGGGGCTGCAGCAGCGATTCGAGCGGGGTGAGATCGACGCGGGAGCGGTGCGGGAGGAACTCGAGCGTCAGGTCGGCCGCGCGATTGACCAGGAACCGCTGATGCGAGCCGCCTCGGACATCTTCACTCTCAATGATCCCCTGTTGCCTCTGATCGATCGGCTCAAGGAGGCCGGCTATCGCCTGATCGTGCTCTCCAACACCTGTCCGCCTCACGTCGAATGGATCAGCCGGCACTGGGACGTGCTCGAACGGTTCGATGCCTGTGTGTTCAGCTACGAAGTCGGGGCGATGAAACCCGGGCCGGAGATTTACCGGGCGGCTGTCGCGGCGGCCGGATGTGCGGCGGAAGAGTGTTTTTTCATCGACGATTTGTCCGAGAACGTCGAGGCGGCCCGTCGCGAAGGGATGGCCGGGGCGGTCTTCGTCGGTATCGAACCATTACAGGTGGCGTTGATTGAGGCGGGAGTCGCGGCCGCTTGCGAGTCCACCTGAGAGACGGGTATATTGAGGCGGTCGGGAGAGCCGATCTCCCCCACTTTGCCGTACACATTTTGCGTTCCTTGGATGGACCGCGCTTCCGCAGGAGATACCTCGATGACACGTTCAGTTCACTGGCGCACCCGCCTGCTCAACACCGCCCTCGCTGCCGTTGTTTTGGTCGGCGTCTCTCTGGCCGCGGCCAAGGGCAAGGGCATCCTGTTCCCCGACTGGTCCGGACCGACCAAGGGCAGCTACGACAAGCCGTCGGCCGCGATCGGCAAGAAAGTTACCAAGAAGCGTCCCTGGAGCGTCGAGACAGTGCAGAGTTCGATCCTGGGCAAGACGCTTTCGGGCAAGCCGGCGTCTGTTGTCGGCGAGATCATCGACTTCTCCTGCTACATGCAGGTTGGCAAACACGGCGACAAGCACCGTGGTTGTGGTCAGAAGTGTGCCGCGCTCGGTCAGCCGATCGGGTTGCTGGCCAAGGATGGTTCGATCTACCTGCTGATCGACGAAGAGCACAACTCGCGTCGTGACGGGCTGACGACCTTCCGCAAGCAGGCGATCGAGCACATGGCTCACATCGTCCGCGTCAACGGGACCTACTCGGAGGTCGAGGGCCAGAAGGCCATCTTCGTTCAGGGCACGGTCAAGAAGAAGTAGTCTTCCCAGGTTGGCTTCAGACGTGTTTCGCCGTTGGGCCCGAGAACATCGGCCGGCGGTGGGGCCGTCGTGGTCCAGTGGCCGGAGAGGTTGGTGCGATGAAGAACTCGTCGCGCGGAATGACCACGGTTGGCGTTCCGCTGTTGTGCCTGGTGGCGTTGTTCGCCGGGTTGCTGATCGTGCCGGATGCCGTACCGCAACTGGCGGTGGCGGCCGAGGCCGAAGAGGAGCCGGATGTTCCCTTCGGGTTGCCCCCGGTGTTTTTTCCCGAGGACAACCCGTACTCGTCTGCGAAGGTTCAACTGGGTCGCCTGTTGTATTTCGACAAGCGGCTCAGTACCGATAACACGGTTGCCTGTGCGACGTGCCACGCTCCGTCCAAGGGCTACACCGACGGTGCCCCGGTCTCGACCGGGATCAACGGGCAGAAGGGCGGCCGCAGTGCTCCGACGGTGATCAACCGGGCCTACTCGACCCGCCAGTTCTGGGACGGCCGAGCTCCCTCGCTGGAAGCCCAGGCCGTGGGGCCGATCGCCAATCCGATCGAGATGACCAATCTCAAGAGCGAGAAGGCGGCCCACGGCGCGGTCGTCTCTCGCCTGAAGAAGATCGACGGCTACCGCAGGCGGTTCGACAAGGTCTTCGGGAGCGGGGACTTCACGATCGACCACGTCGGCAAGGCCATCGCCACCTTCGAACGCACCGTGCTCTCGGGCAACTCGCCCTACGACCGGTACGTCAACGGCGACAAGACGGCCCTCAACGCGTCCCAGGCTCGTGGCTTCAACATCTTCTTCAAGAGGGCAGCCTGCGACAGCTGTCACCTGGGGTTCAATTTCACCGACGGCTCGTTCGAAAATGTCGGCATCGGTACGGACAAGCCCAAGCCCGACCTCGGGCGGTTCGTGGTCACCGGCAAGGTCTCGGACCGGGCATCGTTCAAGACGCCGACCTTGCGCGAGATCGAGCACACCGGGCCGTACATGCACGACGGTCGGTTCAAGACGCTCGAGCAGGTGGTCGAGCACTACGACAAGGGCGGGATCAAGAATCCCAACCTCGATCGTCGGCTGAAACCGCTGAAGCTGACCAAGCAGGACAAGAAGGACCTGGTCGCTTTTCTCAAGGCACTCTCGGGTGAAGGCTGGCAGCACATCAAGCCGCCGAAGTCGTTTCCCCGGTAGTCCGCGTTGAGTCTGAAGGCGACCGTGATGATCACGGACAGCCGCCGGGACGCCGGGTGATCGGCGACCGGCCGGCCCAGACTGTGGATCGACCAGATGGCGACACGACGGATCGTGCAGATTCTCGCCGACGGGCAGCCCGGTGAGTCGCAGGAGGTCTGCGGCTGGGTGCGGACCCGCCGTGATTCGAAGGCGGGCCTGTCGTTCGTGGAACTCAATGACGGCAGTTGCCTCTCGAGCCTGCAACTGGTCGTCCCGGGCGACCTGGACGGCTGGGACGATGCCGTCGGCCGTGTGACCACCGGTGCCAGCCTGCGTGTTTCGGGCACGCTCAAGGAGTCGCCGGGCAAGGGGCAGCGGGTCGAACTGGGTGTCGAGTCGCTGGAGGTGATCGGCGAGGCCGATGCCGAGAGCTATCCGCTGCAGAAGAAGCGGCACAGCTTCGAGTTTCTCCGCGAAATCGCCCACCTCAGGCCCCGCACGAACACGTTCGGAGCGATCGCCCGTGTCCGCAATGCGCTGTCGGCGGCCATCCACCGCTTCTTCCAGGACCGGGGATTCATCTACATCCACACGCCGATCATCACCACCAGCGACTGCGAGGGTGCTGGTGAGATGTTCCAGGTGACGACGTTGGATCTTCAGCGGCTGGCCGAGGTACAGACCGAGATCGATTACGGGCAGGACTTCTTCGGCCGGCCGGCGTCGTTGACTGTCAGTGGACAGCTGGAGGCCGAGATCTACGCGACGAGCGTGGGCGATTGTTACACCTTCGGGCCGACGTTCCGGGCCGAAAACTCCAACACGTCGCGGCACCTGGCCGAGTTCTGGATGGTCGAGCCGGAGATGCCGTTCTACGAACTGCCCGACAACATGGACCTCGCCGAATCGTTCATCCACTCGATCGTGGGCGAGGTGCTGGAGCGGTGCGGCGAGGACATGGAGTTCTTCAACAAGCGGATCGACGACACGGTGCTGGCGACGCTGTCCAACATCACCGACAACGAGTTCATCCGGCTGCCCTACACCGAGGCGGTCGAGATCCTGGAGGGTGCGGGCCGCGAGTGGGAGTACCCGGTCGAGTGGGGGCGGGACCTGCAGAGTGAGCACGAGCGGTTCCTGACCGAGGAGCACTTCGGCCAGCCGGTGATCCTGTTCGACTATCCCCGGACGATCAAGCCGTTCTACATGCGGTGCAACGACGACGGGAAGACGGTCCGGGCGATGGACGTGCTGGTGCCACGCGTGGGCGAGATCATCGGCGGCAGCCAGCGCGAGGACCGGTTGGAGGTGTTGCTGGAGCGGATCACCGAGTGCGGGATGGATCCCGAAGACTACTGGTGGTACGTCGACCTGCGTCGCTACGGCAGTGTTCCGCACAGCGGTTTCGGCCTGGGCTTCGAGCGGATGGTGCAGTTGATCACCGGCATGACCAACATCCGTGACTGCATCCCGTTCCCGCGAACGCCGAAAAGCGCCGAATTTTAACATCGAGCGACCGGTGACATCTCAACACACTCTTCCAGCGACCCAGCGGCCGACACGTGTCCGCTGGGTCGTGGCCGTACTGCTCTCGGCCGCCGCGGCGATCGCCTACCTCGACCGCGTGGTGATTTCCAACGTGGTCAAGGAGCTGCAGAGCGAGATCGGGATCAGCGACCGCGAGGCGGGCTGGGTGCTGGCCAGCTTCGTGCTGGGCTACTCGATGATGCAGATCCCGATGGGGCGGCTTGGCGACCGGGTGGGATTGCGGTTCATCCTGCCCGGCATCGTGGTGATGTGGAGCCTGATGACGGGGCTGACCACAGTGGTGAGTTCGCTGTTGGCGTTGTGCCTGGTGCGGTTCGCGTTCGGTTTCGCCCAGGCCGGCGTGTTTCCGCTGACGGTTCCGGCGATCCGTCGGTGGTTTCCCGTCCAGGGGCGGGGGACGGCGCAGGGACTGGTCGTGTCCTCGACGCGGCTGGGCGCGATCATGGCCATGCTGGCGGCACCGGTGATTCTCTGGCTGGGCTGGCAGCAGACGTTCCTGATCTGCGGCGGCATGGGTGTGATCTGGGCCGTGGTGTTCGTCTCGTATTTCCGCGATTCCCCGTCCGAGCATCGGAGTGTCAACCGGCCGGAAGTCGAGCTGATCAACGACGGAATGGCCACCGGGTCCGGACACGAGTCTGTCGGGCGGCTGACCGCGAAGACGCTGGCGACCAGTGCCAACATGTGGGGCATGAGCCTGGGCCAGGTGTTCGGGGCGATGGGTTACTACCTGTACATCACCTGGTTCCCGACATACCTCCGTGAACAGTACGGGTTCAACCTGGCCGAGGCGGGGCTGTTGACCGTGCTGCCGCACGTGGGTGGCTGGGTGGGTTCGGCGATCGGCGGCCAGTTGCTCGATCGGATCCTGGCGATGACCGGCAGCCTGCGATGGAGTCGCAAGGGGATCTGGCTGGTGGGCAAGACTTGTTGCGGAATCCTGTTTTTGGTGGCGGCGCGGGTCGAGAACCCCTACCTGGCGGTGGGGATCATTGCCGTGGCGGCCTGCTGTTCGGATTCGGCCAGCCCGGCGTCGTGGGCCATGGTCACCGATGTGGGGCGGGAGCACGCGGGGGTCGTGTTCGGCGTCCAGAACACCGCCGGGTGCGTGGGAGCGGTGATCTGCCCGTTGCTGGTCCCGGAAGTGGTGCGGATGAGTGGCTGGGAGGCGGTGTTGCCGGTGTTTGCCGGGATCTTCTTCCTGAGCGCGGCCAGTTGGCTGTGGGTCGATGCTCGGCGACCGATCGCCGAACAGGGCAGTTGAGAATCCACGATCTGGTGGCTGGACCGAAGATCGTGATCCGATACAATGGACCGCCCGGACAAGCGAATCCGGAAATGGCGCGGGGTGGAGCAGCCCGGTAGCTCGCGAGGCTCATAACCTCGAGGTCGCAGGTTCGAATCCTGCCCCCGCTACTTGAATCCTCGGAGCGAACTCAAACCGACCCCGGGGGTTCTGACAGCAGAGAGCGTTCAGCCCGTGGTTTGCGGTTCACCGTCGCTGACGATGAACGGCAGCAACCGGGCGATGTTGTGGGCGTCATCGATGCCTCGGTGGTGTGTCCCTCGGAGTTCGAGGCTGACCTCTTCAAGCGCGGCGGCCATCCCGAACCGCTGCTCCGTTCCCAGTTGTTCGGAAAACTTCTGTTTGAGGTTCCAGTGACCCTCAGAGAACGGGCGGTCGATCTGCTTGTTGCGGCACTCGCGGCCGATTTGATTCCGATCGTAGTCGCCCCACGAGCAGAACAGGTGGTCGGCGTATTGTTCGGCCCACGCGACCAGTTTCGTGAACGCCTCGGGCAATTTCGGAGCCTGGTCGACGTCTTCCTGCTGGATGCTGGTCAGGTTGGTGCAGAACCCTGTCAGCGTGCGGTGGCGAACCGGGCGGACGAAAGTCGAGAACTCGTCCACAACCGCGAGTGTGCCGGCGTCCACCATCACCGCACCGATCTCGATGATCTCACTCTCCTCACGTTCGATCGTGCCCCGGTCGCAGCAGGTGGCCTCCAGGTCAATCACCAGGTAGTGGCCAGGCGGCATGGTTTGAACTCCTGCCCGGTCTCGGCCCAGGGTGCGTCGGAGACTGCCGCGCGAGGTTCGGCCGGGCGCGAAGCTCACCCCATCAATTCGTGACAAACCCGGCCGTCGCCTGCGATCGGTTGAGGTTGACCGGCATGATCGGGCAACGTCGTGTGCGGGTCGATCCCCAGCAGGTGGAACGTCGTGGCCAGGACATCCTTCGGCGAGACGGGCGTGTTCTCGACGTCTCCGGCGATCGAATCGGTCCGGCCGACGACCTTGCCTCGGGCGAAGCCGCCCCCGGCATAGACGGCCGAGTAGGCCCGCGACCAGTGGTGCCGCGCGGCCCCCTTGGGGCCGGAATCGATTTTCGGGGTGCGGCCGTGTTCGCTGATGCACAGCACGGCGGTCTCGTCGAGCAGCCCGCGTTCATCGAGATCGAGGATGAAGTTGGGGAACGACTCGTCGTAGACCGGCAGCAGGTAGTCCTTCAGCCGCGGGAAGTGGTTGGAGTGCGTGTCCCAGCACGACGCGCCGAACAGGCCGTACGGGTCCCAGTAGACCGACACGAACCGGCTGCCGGCCTCCACCAGGCGGCGGGCGGCCAGCAGCGACTGGCCGAACAGCGTCATCCCGTACCGGGCACGGACCTTGGCGGGTTCCCGCTGGATGTCGATGGCTTCCCGCATTTCACTGGTCGTCAGCAGGGAATACGCCCGCCGCTGGTGCTTGTTGAAGACACGCACGTTCTGGTGGCTGTCGAGCGAAGTGCGGGCGCGGTCGAATTGCTCGAGCAGGGAACGGCGGATATCGAACCGCTTGCGAGTCATTCCGTCGGGGAGTTGGCAGGCATCACCCAGCCCGAATTTCCCGCTCGGTTCCACGCCACCGAACGGGTCGTAGACCTTTTCGGTCTGCGTGTCGGCGTTGAGCTTCGGAACGACCCGGGTCCCCTTGCCGTCGAAGTCGGTCCAGATCGGATCGTAGCCGGGACCGAGGAACGAGGCGTAAGGTCCGGAGAGTCGCTTGGAACTGCCGGTGCCGTACTTGCCCGATCGGCTTCCGAACAGCCAGGGCAGGCCGATGTTCCTGGGCATCCGGCTGATCACGTCGCCGGATTTCTGCTCGTCGAGGTAATCGACGACCGACCCGATGTAGGGTCGCTGACGGGTGTCACGTGGCAGCGAGTTGAGTTCGGCACTGGTCATCGGCATGGCCGATGTCACGTAGCCGACCCCGTGCAGGGGAAACGGGTGCGTCATCGACCGCACCACCGTCACGCGGTCCATGATCCTGGAGTGTTGGGGAATTCGTTCGCAGAGGCTCAGCCCCGGCACACTGCTGGAAATGGCCTGCATCTCTCCCTGGATTTCGGCCGGCGCCAGAGGTTTCGGGTCGAAGGTCTCGTGCTGGGGCGGAGAACCGGTCAGGAAGACCAGGATACATGCCTTCGCCTTGCCGAAACTCCTCGACTGCCCCGTGGAGGCTGCCTGCGTCTCCTGGAGGCCGAACCAGTCGGCGACATTCAGTCCCAACGTGCCCAGTCCACCGATCTGCAACAGGTCACGTCGAGACAACCCGTCACACAGCTTCGATTCTGAGCCGAGAATCCGCAGCATGAAGCTGTACCCTGTTTCCCGATGTGACGTCCGGTCATCGCACCGACACAACGTGAACGTGAATTGTACGTGTTGTCCGGCGACGATGCACCACGTTCTGAAGTCTGCCACGGGATTGCCGAGTCGTCATCTCGATGACCCGTCACACTTTGCGCAGGATCGCTCTATTGGGGTTCCTGGACCGAACTCAAACCGGTTCGGGGGTTATGCTAGAAGAACGTGGTCGGGCGGCTCGGCAACTTCAGCTGGATTGCCGGGAACCCACGCCGGGTGAAATGAACAGACTCCCGTTTCGGAGGACCTGACGGCCTTGGTGACGATCTTCTGCTACCTGGGACTGACCGGGACGCTCTACATGACCGGCGTCGTCTGGTTCGCCCAACTCGTGCACTACCCGTTGTTGGATCGCGGCACCGCCGAGGATTACCCGGCCTTTGTCGTCGCGTACCAGCGTCGGACGTTGTGGGTCGTGGTTCCCGGGCTGGCCTGCGAGATCCTGGGCACGCTGGGCCTGGTCTGGTCATGGCCGTCGCTGCAGGCCTGGGTGGGCCTGGGCGTGCTGTTGGTGATCTGGGCCTTGACCTGTACCATCCTGATCCCCAGGCACCTGCTGCTCAAATGTCGCTATTCGAGCGAGGACCACCGGGTACTGGTCCGTTACAACCTGCCGCGTTCGCTGTTGTGGACGCTGAGGGCGGGTGTGATGATCTGGACCGCGCTCACCCTGCCGGCCGGAGTTCAGTGATGGAATCTGTTCCTGGAACCCTGGCGGCATCCCGGCCCGAGTTGCTGGAGATTTCGGACCTGGTTGTCGATTTCGACCTGGAAACGATGAGCCGTCGGCCGGTGAATCGAGCCGCGGTGGTCGAGCGATTGAACAGGGTCGGAGACCGGGGAGCGGCTCGGATCGTGGAGGCGATGCCGGTCAACGGCGGAGTGCTCGACCCCGACGTCGTCGACCGCCTGCTGATCCGGGTTCACTGCGAGATGCAGCGGCTGTCCGAGGAGTTTCAGCACGGGCAACGGGTCTCGGAGTTTCTCCACTCGTTGCTGGCCGCCTTCGATCAGATCGGGCTCTCTCAGCCGTATCGCATCGTCGACATCGGCTGCGGCACCGGCTATGTCATCCGTTGGCTGGCCGCCCGCGCAGGTTTTCGGCAGGACGTCGAGTTGATTGGAGTGGACTTCAACGAGGCGCTGATCAGCGAGGCACAACGTCTGAGTGCTGCCGAGCAACTCGGCTGCCGGTTCGAAGTCATCAACGCCTTTGACATGGCCCGGCCGGCCACGGTCTATCTTTCGACCGGAGTGCTGCATCACTTCCGCGGTCAGGGCCTGTCCGAGTTCATGCTGCAGCACGACCAGCCGGACACCCAGGCGTTTGTGCATTACGACTTCCAGCCCACACCGCTGGCCCGGCCGGGCGCCTGGGCGTTCCATTACATCCGGATGCGGGAACCCCTGTCACGTCACGACGGCGTCATCTCTGCCAGACGCGCCCACAAGGCGGCGACGTTGCTCGAGGCGGCTCGGCAGACCTCGTTTGCGTGCGGCATGTACGGCACCCGTGTCTGGAAACTGCCGATCCCCCGCGTGTTCCACACGCTGCTGGGCCTCCGCCCGGAAGCGGTCGACGTGTTTCGTCAGACGTTGGGACGGCGGGTCGGTAGGCTGGGGCAGTTGGCATGATCTCGACGGTGATCTCGCTGTACGTGCTGGCGACGTTGGATGCCATGTTCAGCGGTGTCTGTGCCGCTTCGGGACGGGACGCGCGGATCGACAAGCGATCCTATTACGTCAACGCCATGATCCACGGGATCGGCTGGGGCCAGGTGGCCTGCCTGGTGGGGCTGCTGATCCTCACCCTGGCCGTTTATGCTTCAGCCGATCCGGAGCTGGCGGTCGAGGAAATGATCGAGGTCGGCAAGCGGATGGTTTCGGTCTACCAGGTCTACGCGGTGATCATCCTTCTGTTCTTCGCCGTGCGGGCGATTCCCAACGTCGACATCCGTTCGATGACCAGCACCGTCGCCTTCGGACCGCTGACATTGATCCGGCCGGCGGTCATCGTGTTCGGGATCGGCTGGGGACTGGCTCCCGGTGTCCAGTCGGCCGTCGTTGTGGCGGGCGTGCTTGTCGCCGTTCTCATGGTCCCGTTTCGGATCCTGCTGAACCGCTGGTTTGACGCGAAGCGGTGGGTTGCCGGGGTCGTGTCCTCAGCCGAACCTGCCAGCCGAACTGCCGATTGACCAGCGCGTGAACCATCTCGGCGGTCGTGGGGTCCAACTCCTTCCCGAAGGAGAATACACCCAAGCTGTTGCATCCCAGTGAAGTGGGAACCCGGATGGACCGCTTCGCGTCGGTTCTCTTCAGCAAGTCCGCGTGCAACCAGTCGGGCATCCGCGTGACGGCGATCGGTCGGGATGCCGGCAGGTCTCTTGCCGCTCAGGGACCGAAGAACCCCGGAGCCGCTTCGGCCAGGCAGAGAACGGCTGTCTCAACCGAGACAGTTCCACCGATGGGGTTTCTTCGCGGTGGCAAAACCGGTCCGGAAACCGGATCAGGACTCTACCGAGAAAACCGGTAAAGGACCCTTGACCCTGTAGTACTGTACGGAGTGTAGGATATTGCTGACAGCCAGGAGGACGAGTGATGTTGACGATCGGACAGGTGGCCAGTCGTGCCGAAGTGGGTGTGGAGACAGTACGGTTTTATGAGCGGGAGGGCTTACTCGAGAAGGCCGCTCGGCGGCCCTCGGGCTATCGTCAATTTGATGAAGGCGTTGTTGCCCGGCTGGCGTTCATCAGGCGAGCCAAGTCACTCGGCTTCACGCTCAAGGAAGTCCGCGAGTTGCTCTCACTGAAACTGGATCCCGACGGCCCGACTTCCGAGGTCAAGCGGAGAGCGGAAGCCAAGATCACCGACATCGAAGCGAAGATCCGCACCCTGCGCAAAATGAAGACATCGTTGACCCGGTTGACCAGGACCTGTCCCGGTCACGGAAGGACCGGTGACTGTCCGATCCTCGAGTCGCTCGAGGGCAACGTGAAACTCTGATGGCTGATCAACATCACCAGACGTGGCGGCAGCGGACGCTGGGTTTCTTCCCGGTCGTGGGGGCGGTGTTGCTGTCTCGGTTCACCTGACCGTGCAGTTTTCCGGCCTACGCCGGCCTCGTCAGTTCGATGGGGTTTGCCTTCCTGTTCGAGACGGCCTACTTGCTGCCGCTGACGAGCGTGCTCTTGCTGTTGGCCGTGGTTGCCCTGGCCTGGGGTGCCAGTCGGCGGCGTGGTTACGCTCCCCTGGTGCTGGGCGGTGGGGGAGCGACCGTCGTGCTGGTGGCCGGTTTCGTAATCAACTCGGTACCGGGTACCAATCTTGGCATCGGGATGCTGATCGGTGCCTCGCTCTGGAATTCATGGCCCAGGCGGGTCCGTGGCGGTTTGGGTGCTTCCGACGAATCGTCTGACTCAACAGGGAGCAATAGGAGTGACGTACTACCATGACTGAGAAACGACAGATCGAGATCTTCAGTGCCGGGTGTGGCGTCTGTGATGACGCGGTCGAGCTGGTCAACAGCATCGCCTGTGATTCGTGCGAGGTGACGGTGCTCGATATGCACGACGCCGAGGTGGCCGAGCGGGCCAGGAGCCTGGGCGTGGCCCGCGTGCCGGCCGTGGTCATCGATGGCCGACTGGCCGATTGCTGCACCGGGGGCGGACCTGATGCCCAGACTCTGAGGGACGCCGGAATTGGCCAGCCGCTGGCCTGACCAGCGGGCAAGACCCAGGCGGCAGGAATTCCGAATGGCAATTCGGCTGTGGCCTGATCACACTTGGCGTATCGACAGACCGCCTTGTCCATGTCGCTACAGGAACGGATCGATGCGCATGCTGTCTGGCAGTCATCGGTTGCTGGTCGCGAAGCTCACCAGGAGCGCCGGACCGGGAATCAAGCTGCTGGCCGTGAAAATCAAGGATATCGAGGCAAAAACCGGCACCCTGACCCTGTTCGATGCGCACCAGGCCGGATTCAAGGCGACGCACCAGTCCCGAGCGAGCCACCCGCATGCCGGTGTGCGTCGCCGACAACCGGCATCCGAAGCTGGGAACAGTTTGGAGCGTTCTTCGTGATCTCGCCAAACGCGGCAATTCCAGGTCCCAGTCGCATTCGAATCACGATCCGACGTTGCGCCGTTCTCGGGTTGGTGGTTTCGGGGCTGTGTTCGCCTGGCCACCGTGCGGCGGCACTGGACCTCGCGACGAGTGCAAAGAAGTTGTCGACGGCAGACGTGATGAAGATCACCACAGACGACGACTGGGTGCTCGTCGACACTCGGCCGACCGACGCGTTCAACGGCTGGGCGCTGGAGGGCATCACGCGAGGTGGTCATCTTCCGGGTGCGGTCGACTTTCCGGCCGATTGGCTGGATGCCGACGAGAAAGAAAGGCCCAAGAAGTTGGCGGCGGCACTCAAGGCCAAGGGTATCCGACCCGACAGGCACGTTGTGCTCTACGGCACCAGCGAGCGAGATCGTCGTCGCCTGGCCGCCCATCTTCGGCAAGCGGGCTTCCGCAAGCTGCACTGGTTCGATTTCAAGAGCTGGGTCGCGGACAGGAACCGGCCGTTGGTGCGGTACAAGAACTTCCACCTGCTGGTGCCGGCTTCGATCGTGAAGCGGCTTCTGGAGGGACAGTTGCCCGAGACGTTCGAGGCCACAAAACGGGTCAAGTTCGTCGAAGTCAGTTGGGGTGGAGAGGGCGCGTCTTATTCGACCGGGCATGTTCCCCGTAGCTTCCATGTCAACACGGACCATTTCGAACCACCACCCCAGTGGAAGCTCGGCAGTCCTGCGGTACTCAATCGGTTCGCGGCACGATACGGGTTCCAGTCAGACGACACGGTTGTCCTTTCCGGCAAAGACCCGACGGCCTGTTATCGACTGGCGATCGTTTTGCGGTACATGGGAATCGCCGATGTCCGAGTGCTCAACGGGGGGTTCGCCGCCTGGAAGTCTGCCGGCTACCGTGTCGAGACGATCAGCCATCCGCCGCCGAAGGCGAAGTCCTTCGGCACGCGAATCCCCAGGCGGCCGAAGTTGATTGCCGACGTGACGCGGGTGAAGGCCGGGCTCGGCAAGCCCAACGGCTTCGTGCTCGTCGACAACCGCACCTGGGCGGAGTTCACGGGCAAGACGTCCGGCTACAAGTACCATTTCCGCAAGGGCCGAATTCCCGGTTCGACCTACGGGCAGGCCGGTTTCACGGGTGCGAACTCGCTGACGCCCTACCGCAACATCGACAACACGATGCGGAACGCCGACGAGATCCTGGCCCTCTGGAAACGGGCGGGCATCAGCACAGACAAGCACCTCTCCTTCATGTGCGGTGGCGGATGGCGGGCGGCCGAAGTGCTGACATTTGCCCGGGTGATCGGCCTGCCCAATACGTCCCTGTTCAGTGACGGCTGGATTGGATGGAGCAACGACAGGAAGAACCCCATCGAAACCGGTGTCGTCCCGAAAACGCCGAAGTCGACTCGGCCGAAGCGGTCAAAGCCCTAGGCTGCGGATTGACCACCGGTCGAACCCGTGTGGTTGCCGAGATTTCGCCGATCAGGCTTCTTTCATCGCGAACACCCGCAGTCTCGAATCGAAGTGCGGGATCGCCAGCCGGATGCCGTCGGGGTGCAGTGACAGGCCGCGGCCGGGGCTGGGCAGCTTGAGGCGGAAGAAGTCGTCGGGCTCGTCCTTGCGCCAGAACAGCAGGTGACCGCCGATTGCCCCGCCGCTGGCACCGATCCAGAAACCGTCCTTGTGCCAGCACAGGCCCCAGAGCACCGCGGGCAGGGGAGCAGTCGGGCGGTGCAGCAGGCGGCGGCTGCCGGTCTTCCAGTCGATCACCACCGCGGTCGGCTTGGATCCCGCTCCGCCGTCGAAGATGTTGGTGGCCACCACGATGATTCCGCCCACCAGCAGCGACTCGCCGTCGGGGCTGAACGACATGCTGCGGGCTCCGCCCAGGTTGCACTGCATCGACTTGTCGTACTGGTGCAGGATCTTGGCGGTGTCGAGGCTCCGCAGTTGCTTGCCGTCGGACACCCGCCAGTCCTTGGCGATCAGCTTCAGGTCGGCCGACACCACCTGCTTGCCGTCGGGGTGGAAGGCGACGTTGTAGACATGGTCGTCGTGCCCGGCCAGTTCACGGACCAGCTTGCCGTCGTCGGCCGTCCACAGCCGCACGCGGCGGTCGTTGCCTGCGGTGGCCAGCAAGGTTCCGTCGGGGCTGACCGCCACAGACCGGATCCAGCCCCGGTGAGCATCGACCATGCGTATCGGCTTGGGCGTCTTTTCGTCGACTCGCCACCAGCCCAGTCGCCCGTCGTAGCCGGCGGTGACCAGGACCCGGCCCTCGTCGACGAACGCCAGGCTGCGGACCCAGCTCTTGTGCCCGGCCAGTGCCACGCGTGTCTTCGTCTCGAGTTCCCAGCGGAGGACGGTCCGGTCCTGGGCACCGGCGAACACGAATCGGCCCGAAGGGTCGAATGCCGAACACAGCAGCGGTGCCGGGGCTTCCAGCGACGCGGTCTCGTGGGTCCTGGCCGGATCGATTCGGGTCATGAGAGGATCTCCGCGATCGGAGCTGCTGCCGGGTCGGCGACCGGAATCGGTCGGCCGTTGACGTCGAAGTGCCTGCGGGTGTCGGCACCCACGGCCCGCAGGAACGTGTGGAACAACTGGCGATGATCGACCTCGTGCTCGACCACCTCCGTCCCGTTGTCGTTGGTCCGCCCGAAGACCCCCGGGGCCTGGATGCCGCACCCGGCAAGAGCCAGGCTCCAGGCCTTGCTCCAGTGATCCCGTCCGAACTTGCTGTTGATCTTCGGTGTACGGCCGAACTCGCTCATCACCACCACCAGCGTCCGTTTCAGGATTTCCCGCTCGGCCAGGTCCTCGATCAGCGTCGCGAACGGCCGGTCGAACTCGCCGAGTTGTTCGAGATGGTGGTTGAAGTTCTCGTTGTGCGTGTCGTAGTTGGTGTGCACCACCTTGACGCAGGTGACGCCCTGTTCGAGCAACCGACGTGCGAGCAGGCAGTTCTGTGCGAAGCCGTGGGTTCCGTACCGCCGGTGGTCGGCGGCGGGTTCTCTTGTCACGTCGAAGACCTGTCGGTTGAGCATCAACTGCTCGGCCTGTTCGAACGATGCGGCGAATGCCCGGGTGGCCGCATTGCCGCGTCGTGCGAAGCGGTCGTTGAGCCGACGCCGGAACAGCCGTCTCAGCCGGTCGGATTCCGCGCTCAATCCGGCGAGCCGCTCGGTGTGTTTCGGCGGCCGGCAGTCACCGATGACCAGGCTGCCGTACCGGGGACCGAGATAGGCGGCGTCCCGCCCGCTGGCGGTCGGTTTGCCGGCGGCGCGGCGTCCGTCCTCGAGGTGCACGAATCCGGGCAGCTTCCCACGGGGATCAGCGATCAGCCGCGAGGTGACCGCACCCAGATCGGGGTAGTCGGTCGACGGTTCCTGCCGACGGCCCTTGGTCATCAGGTACTTGCCCTTGGCGTGGTTGTTCTCCTTGGTGTTGATGCCGCGGACGAGCAGCAGGTGGTGGAGCTGCTTGGCGGTGTAGGGCAACAACTCGCTGACGGCGACACCGGGACGCGATGTCGAGATCGACTGGAAGGGGCCACCGGTGTCGGTGGCATCCTTGGGGTCCCAGCTCTCGAGTTGGCTGACGGCGCCGTCCAGGAAGATGATCAGCATCTGCCGGTTGCTGTGTTCGAGCTCGGCAGCCAGTTCGGCCTGGCCGACCGGAGCGAACCGGCCGGCGGTGGTCACCGCGCCCAGCAGACCGCCCAGCAGTTGTCGTCGTGCCAGGAAGTGCGAACCTGATCCGCATGCCGCGTGTCGGGTCATGTCGGTTCCTTCGATCAGTGGTTGAACCGGAATTCGTTCGAGGTCAGGACGGCCCATGTCAGTTCGCGGATCGCCGCCGCCCGCCGGTCACCACGACCGGACAGGTACTCGACGATCGCCTCCGCCTCGTCCGGACTGGGCCGCCGCGACAGTACCGCCAGATACAACTCGGTGGCCAGCGGTTGGTCTCCGTCGATCTTCGCCAGCCGGGTCGTCAGCCGCCCCCTGTCGGGTTGGAGCAGCCGTTTCACCAGTTCGGCATTCCCCAGGTACAGGGCCTCCTGGGCGGTCGCCTGGAATGCGGTGTCACCTGATGAGGCCGCGAACACGCCGATGATCTCCGAGAGGTCCTTGTCGAGAGCCCGGCGGACGGTTGAAGCGACGAACACGTCGGCGAGTCCCGGCGGCGCGGCGGCGAGGATCGACTGCAGCACCGGGTTGGCGGTGATCGCCAGTCGTGCGTCGGCCCGTGTGGTCGGTGTCATGCCGGTTGCCTCGAGCAGGCTCGCGGCCAACTGCTCGGGGGTCAGTGGCCTGAGCAGGCCGACGGTGTAGCGACCGGCCGCCGCGGCTTCCGGCGACAGCCCATCCGGAGCGACACTCGATCGCTGGTAGGTCCGGGTCAGGGCCAGTTCGCGGAGAAACCAGCGGACGTTGAAATCGGCTGCGACGAAGTGGTCGGCGAGCGCTTCGAGTAACTCGGGATGCGTCGGCGGGTTCTTGGCGTGGTGCAGGTCCAGCGGGTGCACCAGGCCACGGCCCATCATCACGGCCCACAACCGGTTGACAATGTTGCGGTTGAAGGCCCGGCTCTTTCCGGATGTGGCCAGCCGGGCCAGTGCCTGGCGGCGACTGAACTTCGGCACCGGCCGCGCCGTGCCCTCGGGCTTGACCACGTACTCCTGGCCCGATTCGAACTGGGGTTCTTCGACCGCCAGTCCATCGGGCAGCCGCATGCTCGCCTGGTGCGTCTTGTCGTCGGCGAAGACCGACTTGAAGGTCACCTGGCCGGTTGCCCGTTCGGCCACGGTCACCGGATGGTTCTTGCCGTCGTCTGCCGTACCGGTCCGGGTGACAAAGTCAACGGTCACCGTTTCGGTCGACGGTTTCGAGAGACGAACGGTGAACGGCAGCCCGTCGGTGCCGCCGTCCCGTTCTTTCAGCTTCCAGTCATTGATGGTCAGACGCAGCCGCGTGTCGGAACCGTCGAGCTTGCGTCGGCCGAGTTCTTCGGTGGGGGGCCTGGCGGCAGGCTGGTCGTCGCCGTCGTCGTCGAGAATCGTGCCGACACCGATGCCGTCGGCGATCACCGCTCCGACCGGTTTCGACAGTTCCACGAACAGAGTCTCGTTGGGCTCATCCCGCTTGTCGCCCTTGACCCCGACCAGGATCACCTGCTCGGTTGTCCCCGGCGGGAAACTCAGCGTGCCCTGCTGATCGTTGTAGTCGATTTCCTGGAACTCGAAGACGAAGCTGCGATCGAGAAACGCGTTGAGCCCGTAGTAGTCGGCCTGAAAGTAGTCGCTGATGACCGGATGGTCATGGCACTGGGCGCACTGCAGATCCCGCCCGAAGAACAGCCGTCCGACATCGCGTGTCAACAGAGTGGATTCGCCATTTCGGCCGAGGAAGAACCGGGCGGCAGGCCGCCGGTCCGGGTCGATGCCATCGGCCGAGAGGATTTCCCGAGCGAGTTGATTGTACGGTTTGTTTGCCGCGAACGACCGTCTCAGGTACCCGCGCCACTCGGCCGGATCGATGTGTTGTTTCGGTCGTCTCTGCATCAGCATCACGTCGAACACGTCTGACATGCGGTGGGCAAATGTCGGACGGGCCAACAGCCGATCGATGAGCCGTTCCCACTTTTTTGGGGCGGAATCCGCGAGGAAGGCCCGAGTGGTCTGCGGGGGAGGGATTGTCCCTGCCAGGTCGATCCACGCCCGTCGTAGGAATTCGGCGTCCGAACACCTCCCGGCCAGTGTCCCGCCGGATTTTTCCTCGATCAGCCGGTCGACCAGATCGTGAAGCGGCTTCTCGGCCCTCAACGTGGCCGGCGGCAGCAGCCAAAGTGCCAGGAGCAGGATCGAGAACCGGAAGAACACGTGGCGAACCATTGTGACCGGGGTGTGCGATGCGGGGATCATTGACGACATGATCCCATGATATCCCGAAGTCACACCGCTGCCCAAAGCGACTCGATGGTTGGGGCCGGTGTCACGAAAATCTCGACGTTTCGGCCGCGATCGGACTCGTGTCAATCGTCATCGTCGCCGCAGCAAAACGCGCTTTGGCACGTCGCCGGACTCCATGATACTGTCATGGTATCAACCCGATTGGTAGTGGAGCACTCGCGAGTGCGGATGCGGCCCAGTCAGTCCGAAGTGGTGTTCCATCGGAAAACGGTGCTGGAACTTGCGGTCCTGTTGGCCGTCGGTGTGGCGTTGTTCCTGGCGACCGGTCATCCGTGGCTGGGGATTGTCCTGCCTTCTGTGCGAGCCAGCTGGCGGTCACTGCGGACCGCGGCCTGGGTGTTCACCGACGATCCGGATCGAAGACGGGCAGCGGTCGGCGGACTGTTTTGCGTGGCCATGGGCTGTTGGAAGGTCGCAGCGATGGCGGTTGTCACTGTGGTGGCCATGGTGGCTGTCGCGAAGATCGCTGGTCAGCCGCCGCGGATGGAGCGTTTTGCGGCGATCATGATCACGCTGGTCGGCGGCATCACCCTGACCTCGCTGATGGGCCTTCTGGCCGCGATTGCGGCCCTGGCGATGGGGATTCGTCTGTGGATTCACCCCGCATTGCCCGAGATCCTCGGAGACACGCTGAAGGGAGGCCACAGCGGGTCGGTGCGACCCGGAACCAACCACGCGATTTTCGTGTTGGTCACGTCGTTGGCCGCCCCCGCACTCGTCGCCGGCGGGTACATGCTGGTTCAGCCGGGCAGTATCCTGCGGGCGATGCTGGTTCTGGGTCTGCCGGTGCTGATGGTCATCGTGTCGTATGCCTGGCTCGCCCGGCGGATTATCGCCGATCATCCGTCACAGTGCTGGGGAAGCCCTCGAGAGGCTGAAGTCGGCGAGCCGTGAGTCGTTGCGGAGTTTCAGCGGCCCGAATTGTCGATGCCGCGGGGTTTGTAGCGAAACGATGTGACAAACGGCGCCCGATTTGCAATAAGTAGGGAGATGGGGAGAGTCGTCGTGTCCGCGATGCGAGGGGGCAATGAACCGCGTTCTGGCCGAGTTGCCGGACGTCGAACGCGACCAGCTTGAATCGTGGCTGGTGGAATTCGACCGCACCTGGGACCAGGCGAAGCTCGACGACTCTGTCGACAGCCTTCCCTTCGAGGATCCCGGCCTCCGGTTGGCGACGTTGACCGAGATGGTCAAGATCGACCTGGAACGCCAGTGGCGTTCCGATCGACTCCTGACGGTTGATGACTATCTTGCCCGTTTTCCGGAACTCGGAACACCGGAGACGGTGACGGTTGACCTGATCCGGGTCGAGCTCGACATGCGTGTCGAGTTTGGCGAGCCGCTGGACGACCAGGAACTGGCCAAGCGGTTTCCCGGCCGTGTCGATGAGATCGACGACGCGGAACCGACCGGCGTCGCGGCTGGTGTCGACCGTTTGACGGTCGCTCCCGGTTTGAGGTTTGAATCGTCCGAGGTGGTGGACTTGCCGGAGGTCTTCGGACGGTATCGGATTCTGCGTCAAATTGGTCGAGGATCCATGGGTGCCGTCTGGCTGGCATACGACGAGGAACTCGAGCGACAGGTTGCGGTGAAGGTCCCGAATTTCGAGTCGACCGATGATGGCAGCGAGTTGATCGAACGGTTTTACCGCGAGGCTCGAGCGGCGGCGAAATTGAATCATCCGAATATCTGTCCGGTACACGACGTCGGTGAGATCGACGGAATCCATTTCAGCACGATGGTGTTCATCGAGGGCAACTCGTTGTCCGAGTACATCTCCCCCGAGACGCTGCAGTCTGAGCGGCACGTGGTCACCGTCGTCCGCAAGCTGGCCCTGGCACTGCGTCACGCCCACGCCCACGGCATCATCCACCGCGATCTCAAACCGAAGAACGTCATGATCGACGAACGCGGCGAGCCGATCGTGATGGATTTCGGGTTGGCCCGGCGGATCGACAATCTCGATGCGGGCACGACCCGGCTCGGGATGATGATCGGCACACCGGCATTCATGTCGCCCGAGCAGGTCAACGGTGATCACAATGCGGTCGGGCCGGCCAGTGATGTCTACAGCCTGGGCGTGATCCTGTACCAGCTTCTGGCCGGGCGGTTGCCGTTCCAGGGAACGGTCACTGCCGTCATCGGACAGATCGTCAATTTGGATATCCGGCCACCTCCACCGTCACGGTTCCGTCAGAAACTCGATCCGCGGCTGGAGTCGATTTGTCTGACGGCGATGGCCAAGTCGATCGACGAGCGATACTCATCGATGGAGGAGTTTGCGGCGGCGCTGAAGACCGTGTTGCAGCAGCCTTCAGTCGTCGAGCCTCCGCGACCATCCGCGTCTCGCACCGCGAAACTGACCGGCGCGACTCGGTCGGTCAGGCTGCTACGCAAGGTGACCTGCCCGCACTGTTGGCACACTTTTCCGCCTGATGCGACATTGTGGATCACGGCACATCCGGAACTTCGCGGCGACTCGTTGCTCGGCGACGACGTTCAGCAACGGTTTCTTCCGTCGAGGTTCAACGAGGATTGTCGCGCGATCGACGTCAAGGGCGTTGTCTGCCGTGAGTTGGCCTGCCCGCGATGCCACTTGAGTCTGCCTCGAGCGTTGCTGGAAATGGAGTCGCTGTTTTTGTCGATCCTGGGCGCACCGTTTTCCGGCAAGAGCTACTTCCTGACGGCGATGACCTGGCGGTTGCGGCAGCGGCTGTCGAGCGAGTTCCGGTTGAGCTTCGGCGATGCCGATCCGGTCGCCAACCAGATTCTCAGTGACTACGAAGGGGCGTTGTTCCTCAACTCGCAGGATGACCAACTCGTCGCGCTACGGAAGACCGAAAAAGAAGGCGACCTGTACGAGTCGGTGCGGTTCGGCGAGCGGACCGTGTGGTATCCGCGGCCGTTTGTGTTCGCCGTGCAACCCGAGCCGGACCACCCGGCCAGTCAGCGCATGCGACGACTGTCGCGTGCCGTGTGCCTGTACGACAATGCCGGCGAGCATTTTCTGCCCGGCGGTGAATTGCCGCACAGCCCGGCCACACAACACCTGGCCCTGTCGAGCGTGTTGCTGTTCCTGTTCGATCCGACGCAGCATCCACGGTTTCGCGAAGCCTGTCGCGATCACAGCGACGATCCTCAACTCGACCAGCAGCAGTGGATCCACCGCCAGGACCAGGTGCTGCTTGAGGCCGCGCATCGCATCCGTTCGGTGACCGGCCTGCCGCAGAATGCCCGTGACCCCCGGCCGCTGATCGTGATCGTCACGAAATACGATGCGTGGTGGTCCCTGGCCAAGTTCCAGCCGCTCGAATCCAACTGGGTCGTCCGTCCACATTCGTCCGGCCTGTGCGGGTTGTACGTCGACGGCCTGCAGATGATCTCGCAGCAGATGCGAGAGATCCTGATGGAGTACTCGCCCGAGTTGGTCGCCGCTGCGGAGGGGTTCTCTGAAGACGTGATTTACGTTCCGGTCAGTGCCCTGGGCCACGGCCCGGAACGCGACGCGACCGGGGCACTCGGTGTCCGGCCGCGGGACATCGATCCGATGTGGGCCGAGGTGCCGAT
Source organism: Planctomycetota bacterium (assembly GCA_963582065.1). Taxonomy (GTDB): domain Bacteria; phylum Planctomycetota; class Planctomycetia; order Planctomycetales; family Planctomycetaceae; genus UBA8437. The sequence continues at coordinate 25,493 of CAUZRQ010000028.1, forward strand.
GCTCTACGCCCTGCATCGCTCGGTGCCGGGCCTGGTGCCGAAGATCACGCCGCAGGGCAACGGTCGACCGGCCGATGAGGCCAGGGAGGCAGTCTCGTGAGCGAGGAGCTGCTCTACACCTCTGCCCCACAGGGCCTGCAGCCGGGCAGCCATGGTTTCTGCACGGTCGTTCGCAGTGCCGGTCTGCCGAAGCTGCTTGGCGAGCGACTGGAATCCCTGAGCGGGTACCGCCATGCCACCGCACCGCATTCGGACCAGGGCATGGGCAACCCGGTCAACTTTTCGCACCTGGTGCTGACGCTGAGCGGGCAACGGCACCACGTGCTGTCGCGGATCGCTGACGCGGGCCTCGATTACACCGGTCGGTCCAACAAGCTGGCACACCACGTCGTCCTGGCGGCGGACGAACTTGTTCCGGTCGGTCCGGCCGGCGTGCTGTCAGCCAAGGGGTTCTGCGAAACGACCTGGGACGGCCGGGTGCGTGAACTGCCCGGCGGCCGCCGACCGACCCAGTCGGTCGGTCACACGGGGGTGTGCCGCGCGTGGCAGGAGGTGGCCGGCGATGCCGGCTGGGCGGGCGTGCTTGCCGAAACGGCGCTGCACGACGAGTCGCCGGCGGTGTCGGTGATCGTCCGGGCCGATCAGCCCACCCTGCGGCTGGTCGTCGAAGCCAACGGGTTGCTGCCGGAGTCGTGTCGCTGGGACGTGACGTTCAGCACATTCTTCACACGGTTGCCGGCGGGCGTGGAGTGCCAATGGAGGTTCTTACTCGACGGCACACCGGAAGCTCGCACCGCACGTCGCAACCCGCACAACACCGTGATCGATCTCTGCAGATCACTGCCTGCGGCGACCGGTGGTCCGCTTGTCGAGCAGGCGCGGACCGGTCGTCTGCCCGAGGCCGAACCGGTGGGGTTGGCCTCGGAGGAGAGGACCTCGGCCGAAGACCAGTCACCGGATCAGACGATTGCCATCGGGCAACCGAAGATCATCTTGAATCCGCCGATCCCGTCGCCGGATATGACGTCTGCCACGAGTTGGCCCTCCGGCCGACGGGCGATACTGGCCGGCGTCGTGACGACATTGTTGTTGGTTGTTGCTGCGGTGGCGGTGCTGATGCCATCCTCGTCCGAGCCGGTGAACCAACTCGACAACCAGTCAAACAACTCGATCGATGTTGCCCGACGTCCGGCCAAGGTCGCTCGTCCACAATCCGGTGGTGTCGCGGCGGCGCCGCCGTTGCGGAAACCGTTTCGCCTGGAAGCCCCCTCGGGTGAAAGACCATCGCCAGCGATTCGGCCAGGACCCGACGAGCCACGAGCACTCGACGTCATCCGCCGCAGTCGCTTCGCTGAGATTCCGTTGTTGCGGCGGGGGCGGAATCCGGCACCCGAGCCGCGGAAGTTATTCGACCTGGATGTCGCGCCGGGCGAGTGTGAACTGCAGTTGCACGGAAGAAAACAACTGCTCGATGGCGGGAGGTTCCTGGTTCTCGTCGGTGAGGGAACCGGGAACTGGGATGTCCGACTGAATCATGAGAACGCCTTCGGCAAAGGGACACTCATTGGTCGGTTCATTCTCGCCGACGGAAAGCTGACGTTCGGCTGGGATGAGCAGGCGGTCAACGAGAAGGACGCATCGGCATTGCGGAAGTGCGTGCTCGAACTCCGGATTGGTGATGATCGAGAGCACGTTTTTCTTTCCCGTCCGAAGGAGATCCCCCCGATCCAGTCGGGGATGGTCTCAACCGAGCCGCTCGATGTCGGCTCGCGGTCCGAGGCCGAGCACCTTTTCTGCGATTTTGTCGCGGTTGACCCGCAACCGGTCGCAGGCCCCCGTCGTCGCCGCCATTCAAGTCTCGGCAGGCCGCTGCTGGGTCCGTTCCGTGCCCATTTTCCCTTGGCCGGGAACGACATCCTGCTCTTCGTGGATTCCCGCTTGGAGAAAGACAACAGGATTTTGCATCTCAGGCTGGACCCCTTCCTGATCCCGTTGCAGGTACCGCAGCCGAACAGACAACCGCCCCAGATTCACCTCCGTTGTTACCTCCGTCTCGGTGAATTCGAAGTCGACGTGCTGAAGACGAAGGGCTGGGACAATGTGGTCGGGCCGATCACGAGGTTCAGTCCATTCCTATTCGAGTCATACGGCCGAGATCCCGCAGGAGCCAGGTGAGTGACCGACCAGCAGCAGATCGTCGAAGAAATTCAGAGCCTTTTCTTCGCAGCCGGCGACCAGGACCAGGAACGCATCGTGCAGGCCCAAGCGGCGTACGTCGATGCGGTCGAAGATGTCAATCGACGGCTACGGCAGTGTGAAGAGTTGCTCCACCACGGCCACCGGTCCGAGGCAATTCAGCTTTGTGAAGGTGAGCCGAACCTGCTGGACCTGGTCACGATCCTCGATTTTCCCGAGTACGACGCATGGGTTGATTACGCCGGGCAATTCGGCGTGGGGGCGGCACCGAACTTGATGATCGACATCGCATCGGAGTTGAACGAGGCGTATTCGGCGGAACTTCCGCTGGCCGAACTCCTGCGACGCCATCGTATCTCGGCCCTGGCACGGCTGCCGTTGGCACCTCGAATCGCAATCCTCCGCAGGATCGCCCGCCGAGATCAGGACAACCCGATCTGGAAGACCGACCTGCGAGCCTTCGAAAAGGCTCGCCATGCCGAGTTGCGGAAAGAGGTCACCGCGGCCGAACGCGACGGGGCCATTGACGTGCTGGCCGAACTCGATCGAGAAGTCTCCGATTCCGATTGGTTGCAACCACCACCCAGGGCGATCGTCAAGATGGTCGCCGCTGCTTTCCGCAAATCGCGAATGCAGCAGGCCCGGGTCGAACTTCAAGAGATGGAGCCCGAACTTGCCGTCGCCCTTGCCGCGGGGAATGTCGAGCAGGGGCGGGAAATCCGTGAGCGGTGGCGAAGTTTGGCGAACGACGCGGAAATCGAGCCGCCGCGGTTCTCCGACACCACGACGGAGTTCCTGGATTGGCTGGAGGAGTACGATCGGGAGGACCAGGGGATCACTGACGTTCGGGCGGCTGTCGAGCGACTCGAGCGGGCGATCGATCGCAAGGTCTCACTCGAAGAACTGCAGAAGCTCTCCCGGGACGTGCCCTCGACTTATTACGAGTTGCCGTCGTACTTGGTGAATCGGCTCTCCGAGTCGCGAGCCGTGGTCATGCGGAGGGCCCGGCGACGACGCTGGGGCCTGGTGCTTCTGGTTGCCGTGGTGCTGCTGGTGGCCGTCGGCGTGGGAAAACTCGTCGTCGATGGGCAACAGTTGAAGTCCTCGGTGACTGCCAGTGCGACGGAACTGAACGGCCTGATCGCCACGCGGCGGTTCGGCGACGCCGAAGAGCTCCTGCAGACACTCGAACAGACTGACCCGAGAGTCTTCCAGTCTTCGCAGGTTCGCCGGATGGCGCGGGAACTGGATCGTGAACAGGCCGTCGAGTCGCAGCGGCGGATGGACCTGGAAGACAGGCTTCAAACCGCTCGACGCGATGGACTCAACGTCGGAACCTGGGACGCCCTGAAGACGGCCATCCAGAAACTCGATGAGGCCGAAGAGACACTCAGCCTGGATGACGTGGAGCAGAACAGGGTTGCCGATCTCAGGCAACAACTCGACGACCTGTTGCTGGCCATTCGGCAACGCAACGACAAGGAGTGCAGCGAGTTCCTTGTGGACGTTCGGAAGCGGTTCGACACCGCCCAACTCGATGCCCCCCACGATCTTGGCCGGCTGCGAGCGTTGTTCGAGGAGTCGCGTCCCATCGAAGCGTTGCCTGGAGTTTCCGGAAAAATGCGGGACCAGTTGGGCGAAGTGGTTTCGCGACTCGAAGCGTCGATCTCTGCAGAAGTTCTTTTCCGGGATTTGGCCGCGATGCGTCAGAAGATCACCGAGTCTGTCGGCAATCGGGAGATGTTCCGCAAGGTGCTCGAGGCGTTCGCGAAGCGGTTTGCCGTCGTGACCGATGCGTTGGAAATGAAGCAGGTTGCTGCCGCCGAGTCTTCGCTGTGGTGGGCGTTCGAGAGGTGGGATTTGTTGATCGAACGTGAACTGACCAAGCAGGATCTGACCAGCCTGAACGGTGATGAGGCGAAGGCCCTGATCTCCCAATTGGAGGCCCTGGTCAAAAATCACGGGGAGTATCCGGATCCTGACGGATCGAATATCACCGATCTGCTGAGCAATCTCGAATCGACGAAGCGTCGTGTCGATGCCGAAGGCCGGTCGATCACCGACGCGCTCAAGGTGCCGTTGACCGCGCCGCTGGTCGCCAACCTGGTGATGTTGAGGACCAAGCCACCCGAGGGCCGCAGGTACTACTCGAACCGGAGGCCTGAACTGGTTGGAGGCCGGTGGCGGATTGAGGCCTTCACGGACTTGACCGTCATGGAGCGACGGCCCAAGCAGTTCAAGCCCAGCGAGATCGCCAACCCGCGAAAGGGTCTCCTGTTCAATTGGGAGGCACCCCAGTCCCGGTTCAGCGACCTGGCACTGGAGAAGCTCGACGAACTGGCCGACGGGGCAAGTTGGGACGGGGTGTTCACGGGTCTGCTGGTCCAGTTATCCAACGACACGGCAATGGAACCGTTCCTGAAACTGCAGTTGATGAACCGTGTGCTGAAGGTGGCCCGGCTGGGGAGTGCACCGTTGTCGGCTGCATTCGCCAAACACGACAAACTGTTGCAGAATGACTTGCTCGATAAGCCGGTCAACTGGGTGGATGCGGATGGTCTCGAGGCACAGAACGCGAGAAAGCAGGCCGAGCGTTTGGCCAAGCGGCTGCCGGGGATCGAGAAGGTGGTGGCCCAGACGCTGCGTGAGGCCGAGAAACTGAAACGGTTTTCGGGTCGACGATTCGATTGGATCGGCTGGTTGCACCGAAATCTGGATGATCAGGACCGGTGGCACTGTTCGATGATCCAACCGCCCGAGCAACTGTCAGCCGACGGGGTGGTCGAGTTGTACGTGTTGGTCGGTGCATCCGGTGTGCAGTCGGCCGGTCTCCAACGAATCGGCCAGGTGGCGTCGGGCCAACTCAGTCTGCGAGAGTCTCGCCCGGAACTGTTCGTTGCTGGACGGCCGATCTACAGGTTGCGGCCGAAACCAGTACCGTAGCCGTGGGGGATTCCGTGTCGGAGCGCTACTTTATCCGGATTCGAGGCGAGGTCCAGGGACCGTACGACGAGGATCGTCTGCAAACGCTCGTCCGGCGTGGTCGCTTCAGTCGTTCGCACGAGGTGTCGATCGACGATGGTTCGACCTGGTCGCGAGCGTCCGAGTTTCCTGATCTGTTTCCGTTGCCCCCGGCACTGAAAGTCAGGCAGTCGGGTGCAGTGGAGACCAACCGGGATTCCCCGTCCACCGCCGATGCCCGGGACGACGACTGGTGGTCCGGTGAACCGGACGATGTCGGTTCCGATACCCTCTGGTTCTATGCCCGTGACACGTTGCAGTCCGGGCCGTTCCTGTTCAGCGAGATCAAGCGACTGGCCGACGAAGGCGCGTTGCGTCCCGATGACCTCGTCTGGAGCGAAGGCATGCCGGGTTGGCTCGAGGCTGCGAGCGTGCCGGGGTTGCTGGCCGCGTCGTCGCCCGGCCGACGTGGCCGACCGTGGTGGATCGTGTCGATTGTTGTTGCCGCGTTGCTGGCCGGAATCGCCTGGCTACTGCGGTCCTTCCGGTGAACTCATCGCGACGAGTCCGCTGCCTCCACGCCGCTCACGGTTGCGGGACTGGGTGATCAGGTTCCGCACCTTCTGGGCTGTCTCCGAATCGATCGGCTCGACCAACTGCAGCAGGCTGTTCAGCTCGGTTGCTCCGAGCTTCCGAGTCTCGATCTCGGCGACCAGTCCACTGGCCATCGCTTCAGCCAGTCGTGCGGGTCGACCCCACGAAGTCAGTGCGTCGACCTGTTGGCCCGTACTTCGCGTGACGACCAGCAGCGGTGATTTCTTGGCTGCGGTTCGATCCTTCGGCCGCTCGAAAGGCGGCATGTTGAGGTAGCGTGAGAGCGACGGCAACTCGTTCAGGGGCAGGGGAATCACGACAAACGACTTGCTCAGCTTCGCCAGCGTCTCGCCGTGCTGTTTCGCCAACTGCTTCCAGACATCCAGGACCGTTTGGTTGTCTTCGGCCTTGCTGTCGTGCAGGACGAACAGCATCGGCAATCCGCCGCGTCGGGCCAACTCGACGCCCTGGAGATCGAGATTGGCGTCATCCGTCCGCAGCGTCTCGCCGAGAATCTCGGTGAAGATCTGGTTGGCCACCTGTTTGACCGGCACCAGCGGTTGGTCGGCCAGGAGCTGGTGAATCTTGCGCTTCTGGCCGCCACCGGATCTCGCGAGTGCCTGCCGGTGAGCTGAGGCCAGTTGCAGTTTCTGAGCCTTTGGAGAGGCCAAACCGCCGCCGGCAGCCAGGAAGGTCTGACGGGCCCACTGGGCCTCGGCCAGCAGTCGCCGTGCATTGACCGGCCCGGTGACGGCGTGAATCACACGAGCATCGGGGGTCAGGAAGTAGCTGGTGACGTTGCCGCCGTTCTTCTTCAACTTGCCGTTGACGTTGACGACGGTGAAGTTCCCGATCTGTTCATGTGCGGCGACGAAGTGCTTTTCGATGTACCGAGTAACTACCCGGTCTGACAGGGCACCGGCCCTGAAATTCTGAGCGTTGTTTCACGTGAATCCCGGCTGCTCGAAGTTGCCGGATACGTGAATCAGGTAGACGAGCTTGTTGTCGCGTCGGGCTGAGGCGAAAGCGGCCTTCGGCGATTTTGCCCAGGCCATCGAGGTGCCGAGTGTCCGGTCGGATGAGCAGGCGGCTCCGGTGTCGTTGGCTCCGGCGGTCAGGTCGAGCGAAGACAGCACGAAGTGACCGGTTGGGTTGGGCCCGGGGTTCGGGGTCGGCTCTAACGGTCGTGGGTCGACCGTCGGAACCGCATCAGGCGTCTGAACGTTCGAATTGACCTCCACGATGGGAGCCGGTTGGGGATCGGCTTCGGTGAGTTGGTCGGCTTTCGAGTTGGGTGAAGACCCGAAACCGGCAGCCCACAGCCCCAGGCAGGTGGCGATCAGTCCGACGGATGCGACGAACCGGAGTCGTCCCCCGCTTTGCCGGATCGGTGGCGGAGTGGGGATCCCACGCGTCGTCCGTTCCGGAATCGGTGGTGGTGTGCAGACTCGACCTGGTCTCCTCGATGCCGCCACCTGCCGTGTGCGGGGCCGGCGGTTCAATTCGTCTCGTCGCATGGCGGTTGCCTTGAAGAACTTGTTTTAGGAGGCCGTTCAAAGACTTGATTGAGACGGGAGGCCAAAGTGTCACGCTGAATCGGTCCATTTGTTACAAAAAGGGGGAGAAATCTCCGGAGTGCCGGCCCCGTCAGGCGGCAGACTGGAGCCGTTTCGGCGGAAGAACTGGTTGGCGGTTTCGGATGGGAGAGATGTCGACAGATCTGATTGACCGGTGGCGCGATGGCGACGAGGAGGCGGCTCGCCTGCTGTTCGAGCGATATTCGCGGCAACTGACCGCGGTTGCGGCCCGGCACCTGTCAAAGAAGGTCGGTGTGCGAGTCGACGACCAGGATGTCGTGCAGTCGGTCTTCCGGACATTTTTTCGTCGCAGTGCCGAGGGCCAGTTCCGTATCGACGAGAGCCTTGATATCTGGCATCTGTTGGCGAACATCACCCTGAGGAAGGCTCAGATGCAGGGACGGCGTCACACGGCTGGCCGTCGAGACGTGGGACTGGAAACGGCTGCTACGGCCGACGATTGGCTGCCGGTTGCGTTGGCCTCCGGCCCGAGTCCCGACGACGCCGCAATTCTGGTGGACCAGGTCGAATCGCTGCTGGCCGGTCTGCCCGGTCTCTATGCCGAGTTGCTCGGATTGTTGCTCGACGGCCACAGCAAGACTGACATCGCCGAAGAACTTGGCGTTTCCCGACAGACTGTTCACCGGGCGGTCAACCTGCTCCGCGAACGGCTTCAGCAGAGCATGCGAGACTCAAGCGAGATCAACTAGCGGACCGAAATCGGGTGCCGCGACTCAATCGCCCGAATTGTCGATGCCGCGGGGTTCGGGCATCGCATCGGTGACGATCTTCCAACTCGCCCCGTTCTCGCGCATGGAATTGAAGGTCCGAGGCTTGTAGGCGAATTCGAGTTCGGGTGTGGGCAACGGTCGACCTGGATGGACGGCGGCGTGCATCATCGCGTCGGTCAAGCCGGTGGTCATCAGCGTCCGCTCGAGCGGGTAGGGGGACCGGCCGTTGCGGAAGTGGTCCTGGATCGAATGGACCAGCGCCTTGAACAGGTTCCTGTTGTTCCAGGGGCCGACGTTCAGTGCGGTGCTCAGTGGCCGACGTTCACCCTTCAGGCGGCAGGCGAAGTTCCATCGGGTGTCGTTCTTGCCGATGTTGAGCATGGTGGCCTTCAGGCCGTCGGCGTACTTGATCAACAGTCCGTCGGATGTGACCCGGGATTCTCCGGGCACCTGCTGGATGGACCTGGGCACTTTGCCGAGGTCGGCCTGCATGGCCGCTTCGGCGAGTTTCAACGACCAGCGTCCCTGCCTGGCCGCGTTCCACAGTTGGCGGCCACGCAGGTACTCGACGCTGACGACCCCGGTTTCCCCCCCGGCCCGCGCTTCGACAAATGACTGCAGGACCTCCAGGGCGTGGAACCCGTAGGCTTCCAGTGGTCCCCCGTGGATCGAGACCGCTTCGGTGATCCGGGCCGCCCGGGGGAGTTCGATGGCCGGTCGTCGTTGTGCGAGCGGACAGGAACTTCCGGCCATCAGCGGGATTTTCAGTTGCCCGGCCGTCTCGAACATCTGCCTGGCCCAGTCGAAGCGGTAGCAGAGGTGCTTGTCGTTGAAGACGGGGATCGGGCGACCGCTGTCGCCGATCACGCGGGCGATCTCGTCGAAGAACCGCTTGCGGGGATACCTCTTCTGGCCGAATCGGTTGAACGAGTAGGTGCCGTGTTCCCCGATTGACAGCACCGCGTCGACGGCCAGTCGCTTGCCGCCCTGGCACAGGGCCTTGGCGATCGTCGGCTGGATCTTGATCCCGTAGTCGCGGGCCACTCCCCGCGCCATGTCGACCTTGGGGAACTGGTCGACGTACATCGACACCACTCGAAATTCCTTGCGAGGATCCACACGGCGGCCCCGGAAGAGATACGGCTCGAGAAAGTTCTCGAGGATGACGTTGGCATGAGACCGATGCCGGAAGCAGGTCAGGAGGGCGGCGATCTTGATGGGCATGGATTCGAAGCCTGAGTCGAGGCGAGATGGTGAGGCAATGTCGTGCCGACGTGAGTCGGTCACGTGGCACCGGCGTGTATCGTCTCGTCCACGCGTGGTGGTGACAACCGCGCAGCAAGTTAGACTGGTCTTCCTACTCCCTGATGACCTGGAGCACGAATCGCATGAGAGATCAGTCTTTTCGGAATGTCATGTTGGGTGCAGCGTTGCTGGCCGCCACGGTCACAACACCGGTTGCGGGAGCGGACGGCTGGAAGGTTGAGGTCGATATCCTGCATGGAGCGGCCTATGAGGGGAAATACGGTGGCTTCAGTAAGGGGCACGTCCACGTCGACAGGAATGACCGGTTGTGGCTGCCGATTCAGGTGTATTTTCCCGACGAGGAGGCCAACACCGATGCCTACGCGCCGCGGGTGTCGTCGATCGTGATGATCTCAGACGACCGGGGACGCACCTGGTCGATCACGAAACAGAAATCCCCGGCCCTGGCCCGCAACCGGGTGACGTTGCCCGGTGGGGTGATCATGGAATTGGGCAGCAGTGGCTATATTCGGTATCCGCGGACCGAGATCAAGTCTCTGCAGAAGCAGGGGTTTCATGTCTGGGATCTCGGGGCCAAGAACGGCTACTGCGCGATCAACTATGACCTGTGGCAGAAGACGTCGACCGACGGAGGCAAGACATGGCAGAAACGTGAGATCTACAAGCAGTTGCCGTTCTTTGCTTACTTCGTGGGTCGCGGGCCACTCAGACGCCTCGACGACGGGTCGCTGATCTTCCTGGCCTACGGATTCGGCAAGAAGGGCCGGTCGGTGGATCCCAAGACCAAGGGGGTCGGGTTGGCGTTGGGACGGAGCCACGTCTATTGCGTACGGTCCGACGATGCGGGCAAGACGTGGTCGGCGGTGAGGGCTGCTGATGGATCGCTGTCGCCGTTGGCCACGGGATTCTCTGAGACCTTTCCGGTGATCGGCGGCAACGGGCGGATCTTCCTGATGATCCGGACCGGACTGGCCAGTCCGGCGTACGCCGTGTCGTCGAAGGACGGTGGCCGCACATGGTCGAAGGTCAGCAAAACTCCGATCAACGCCAAGCATCCGCTCCCCTGGAAACTCTCCGATGGGACTCTCGTCTGTTCGTACCAGCGACGGGGGGCGGCACCCTTTGGGGTACGGGCCCGGTTCACCACGAACATGGGTAAGACGTGGGGCGAGGAGATCGTGTTGCGAGACGATGTGTCGATCTCCAATGCGCTGGCCGAGGCCAACACCGTGCAGTTCTCCGACGGGACGCTTTTCACCGCATTCCAGGCCGTCAAGGTCGACGACCGGGGACGTGTGCAGCCGTATGTTGCCGGTTGCCACTGGACGCGGAACTACCGTGGAGCGTTCACACCGCGTTTGCCGGTCCCGCCGCGGCAGAAGAAGATCAATTCGAAGAAGGCCAATCCCTAGGCGGCCAATTCAATTCGTCCCGGCCCGTGCCGAAGTGCTCACGCGGTTTGCTAGAATGCGATTGCGAGATTCTACAGGCTTTTCCCGGTGAAACGGCGTGATGTCATGTTGGTGCGGTATGGGCTGCTGTTGCTCGTGCTGTTGCTCTCGTCCCCAGGGGAACATGGCAGTGCGTGGGCTGACGAAGTCGATCCCACGGCGGCCGAGTTCTTTGAGGCTCGGATCAGGCCCCTGCTGGTGCGGCGTTGCCTGAGATGTCACGGTTCCAGGAAGAGCGGCCGCGGGTTGCGGCTCGATTCCCGCAAAGCCGTCATTCGTGGAGGCAAGAGCGGCCCGGCCCTGGTTGCCGGGAAGCCGGCGACCAGCCTGCTGATCCGGGCTGTTCGCCACGCCGACGCTGGACTGAAGATGCCGCCGGGCGGGAAGTTGCCCGAGGAGGAGATCCGGTTGCTGGAACGCTGGGTTCGGCTGGGGGCTCCATGGCCGGCAAACGCGTCCACGAGAAATCTCTCCGATGCTGCGACGCACTGGTCGTTCCAGCCCGTGCGGCCACTGGAACCACTCGATGATCCGAGTGGTTGGTCGGAGAATCCGATCGATCGGTTCGTGGTGGCGAAGTTGAAGCATCAGGGGTTGAATCCGGTTGGCGGTGCCGATCCGGTCACGTTGATCCGTCGCGTGTACTACGACCTGGTCGGTTTGCCGCCTGCCTGGAAGGACGTCGAGGATTTTCGGGAGGACCATTCCGAAGACGCCTACCGGCGGCTGATGGATCGATTGCTCGCCACTCCCCAGTACGGTGAACGCTGGGGACGGCACTGGCTGGACCTGGCGCGGTATGCCGACACACAGGGAGGCAGCGTCGACTGCCCGATCCCCGCGGCCCGACTCTACCGGGATTACGTCATTGATTCCTTCGCGTCCGACAAACCCTACGACGAGTTCATCAGCGAACAGATTGCCGGGGACCTGATGGCCGCCCAGGGGCCGGACGGGCGCTTCCGAGAGCGGGTGATCGCCACCGGGTTCCTGGGACTGTCGATCCGAAACGGCATCTTCAAGCACTATCATCCCGAGTTGATCATCGAGGACACGATCGACACGATCGGCCGGTCGATCCTGGGGCTGACGATCCGGTGTTCACGTTGCCATGACCACAAGTCCGAGCCGATCTCGACAGCCGACTACTACCGCCTCTACGGCATCTTTGCCAGCAGTCGCTATCCGTTCAGTGGTTCGGAGTTGCCGGGGTTTTCCGCCGGAGAGTCGGTCCTGCTGGTGACACCGGACCAGTGGGCTGCGGTGCCGATCGAGCACCGTCGGGGAATCGAGGGATTGCGAGCCACGATCGCCAAGACGTTGGCCAATCATCCGACCCGGAAGGACCTGGAACGAAAACGGAAGCGGTTGGCTGGAGACGTTCGCCGGTACCATCAGGTCCGTAGCCGCGGTGATTTCGACGTCGTGTTGCGGACCAGTATCGATGACCAGGACATCCGCATTCGCGAGGAGATCTCCAAGCTGGACAACAGCGTGCGGAAGCTGTGGAACGACCTGAAAGGGACCGAGCGGTTGGCCGGGCTCGAGCGGGCTTTCGCCATGCGGGAGGCGTCACCCCGGGACGTTCATGTCCAGGTGGCCGGCGATCCGTTCGATCCGGGGCCACTGGTGCGTCGGGGAGTTCCCGAGTTTCTGGCCCGCGGTCAGCAGTTCGAGATTCCCGCCGGGCAGAGCGGCCGGCTGCAACTGGCTCGCTGGCTGACCAGTCCCGACAACCCGCTGACACCACGGGTGGCGGCCAACTACATCTGGCAGTTCCATTTCGGGAAGGGAATCGTCAGCACCTCCGACGACTTCGGACTCGGGGGAGCCTCACCGAGTCATCCGGAACTGCTCGACTGGCTGGCCAGGCAGTTCATCGACAACGGCTGGTCGGTCAAGCACCTGCACCGATTGATCCTGTCGTCGAAGACCTGGCGGTTGTCGGGGGTGGCCAGCCGGAAAGCTCTGGCGATCGATCCGACCAATCGCTGGTACTGGCGATTTGATCGTCGACGCCGGGACGCCGAGTCGATCCGCGACGGCATTATGCAGGTGGCGGGAACGTTGAACCCGAACCGTCCCGGGCCGCACCCGTTTCCTCCGGAGGCCAACTGGCAATTCAGCCAGCACGGCCCGTTCAAGGCGGTCTACGATTCGCCTCATCGCAGCGTCTACCTGATGACGCAGCGGTTGCAGCGGCACCCGTACCTGACACTTTTTGACGGACCCGACACTTCCAGGCCCACTCCACGGCGCAAGAACACCGCCAAAGCCCTGCAGGCGTTGTACCTGAGAAACAGTCCGTTCATTCATCAGCAGGCCCAGGAATTGGCGCGACAGTTGGTTGCCGCCGAACCGGATCGCCGTCGTCGCGTGAGGCGAGCGATCACGCGGACCTGGTCGCGTGAACCGGTTGTCGGTGAAGTCGACGAGGTGCTCTCATACATCGACCAGTACGCGGAGAGATGGAAGCAGGACGCTGACGCTCGCGAGGGGGGGGCGTCGAAGCTGGTTCTCGAGTACCTGTTCGACGGAGACGTGAAGGACACTTCGGGGCGAAAGAGACACGGAACCCTGGTGGGTGATCCGGCGTTCGTTGCCGGACACTCCGGGCAGTGTGTTTCACTGGATGGTAAGGGGGATTATGTCGACAGTGGCGCGGTGATGGACCTGGGCGATGCGTTTGCGGTCGAGTGCTGGGTGCGACCCGGTCCCGGGCAGGCTCGCTATGCCGACATTTTCGGCAACCACCTGGGTGGAAGCAGTCGGGGATTTGTTCTGCAACAAAAGGGCGACGCGACCAACCAGTTCACGGCGTCGTTCGGAATCGGCGGTGAAGCGTGGGTGATCAGCAAGCCGATCACGTTGGCGGCCGGCAAGTGGCAGCACGTGGCCATGGTCCGTACGCCGTCGAGGTTGCAGTTGTTTCTTGATGGGAAACTTGGAGCCGAGGTGGTTTCCGACGCTGCGGCGCGACCCAGTGAACTGGCGTTTCGAGTGGGGCTGGGCATCACGCTGGTTGATCGATGTTTTCGCGGAGACATTGATGAACTTCGCGTGTACCGGGGTGTTCCCAGCCGGTACCGGTCCCGGGCCGTGCCCGGCCAGATCGAATTGGCCGCCTGGTCGAGTTACAGTCGGTTGTTGTTGACGGCCAACGAGTTCCTGTACGTGGATTGAAGGGAGAGACGGGCGAGAGGCTCACTTGTCCTGGCAGGTTTCATGAACCGAGACTGTTTCACGAACCGTCGCAGCTTTCTGCGTTCCGCAGCCGGAGGAGCCGCGGCCGTGGCCACGGGTGTCTCGTTACGGGACCGTCTGCTGCAGGCGGCCCGCCAGGAAGGGGGACACCCGCTGGCACCGCGACGTGGTCATGCGGCGGCCCGGGCCACCAACCTGATCATCGTCAACCTGACCGGTGGGCTCTCGCACATCGATTCGTTTGACTACAAACCGCGGCTGCAGGCGGATCACGGCAAGACGATCGACTGGCGGGGGCGTCCGTTTTTCCTCAATGCGTCACCGTTCCGGTTTCGACCCTACGGGGAGAGCGGGCTGCCGGTCAGCGAGCTGTTTCCTCACCTGGCTCGCCGGATCGATGATCTGGCCGTCATCCGATCCATGGTCAACGATCACATCAGCCACGGGCAGGCGACCCTGGCGATGCACTGCGGATTGACCACGGTGCCGATGCCCAGCATTGGCTCATGGATCAGTTACGGCCTGGGAACCCGCGAGCCCAATCTGCCACCGTTCGTCGTCCTCGCCTCGGCGCTGCCTTACATGGGCAACCAGGTCTGGGACGCCAGTTTCCTCCCGGCCCATCACACCGGAACGCGGCTGGTTCCCGGGCAGGATCCCGTCCCTCACCTCAAGAGCCCATTGCCTTCGGTCTCGCTGGGGCAGTTGGAACAGTTGATGCTGAGCAAGATCAACCGGCGGCACGCCGAAGACCGTCAGCGGGATCCCCGCCTGCAGGCCCGGATGTCTTCCTTCCGCACCGCCGCGGGCATGATGAAACTCGCTCCGCGCGTGCTCGATGTCAGCGGTGAAACGCGATTGACGCTCGAGCAATACGGGCTGGCATCCGGCGATCGACGCTCGGTTGCCTGGCAGATGCTGGCAGCGCGTCGGCTGGTCGAGCACGGTGTGCGGGTGGTCGAGGTGGTGCACACCGGTTCGGGAGCCAACTGGGATTCACACGGAGACATGCAGCAGCATCGGGCCCGAGCCGGTGAACTGGATCGTCCGCTGGCGGCGTTGATCGGAGACCTGAAGATCCGCGGGTTGCTCGAGACGACGCTGGTGGCGATCTGCACCGAGTTCGGCCGTTCTCCGGCAGGGACGGAAAACGAAAAGGGTCGCAACCACCACAATTCCGCCTTCACCTGTCTGTTGGCCGGGGGCGGGGTGCGGGCAGGTGCGATCCACGGCCAAAGCGACCAGCACGGAAATCTGGTCGTCAGTGACGAGGTGCACGTTCACGACCTGCACGCGACGATTCTGCACCTGATGGGGCTGGATCACGAGCGGCTGACATACCGCTTTGGCGGACGCGATTTCCGCCTGACCGACGTGCACGGACGGGTGGTCACCGAGATCATCTCGTAGAGGTTTGCCGGCGTTCCGAGCGTTTGCGTGGGACGGGGGTGGCCGATAGTGTGAGTCTGCGTCCATGAATTCGACACTCGATGCGTTACCCGCGGGGGAGAGCATGATGAAACGGCTGGTGTACTGGATGGCGGGGTTGTTGCTGGTCGCCGGTACGGGGCTGGAGGCGGCGCCGACGTTGAAGATCCGGCTGGATGTGCGGGCCGGAAAACACGACCGGACGCAGACTCCGCTGGTGGCCAGCGTGCCGCTGCCCGTCGCGAAGATCGCCTCCTCGGAGGTTGTCCTGACCGATGCCGCGGGACGGCGCGTGGCGGCCCAGTTGACTGCACCCCGGCTGTTGCACAGCAAGAAACCCAACGCCGAGTTGCACTGGATCCTGCCCGGACTCAAGGCGGGAGCCTCGACGCACTTCACGGCCACGATCGGGTCGCGAAGCGAAGGAGACAGCCGATCACGGCCCGGATTCAGGTGGCGGGACACGCTCGGTCGGTATGCCGACGTGTTGATCGGCGATCGCCCGGTCGTGCGGTACATGTACAGGGCCTACGAGAATGACCCGGCCAAGCGGGATCTCAACAACAAGCCGTTTCACCACGTGTTTGACCCGGCCGGGGCTCGGTTGCTCACCAAGGGAACCGGCGGGCTCTACACTCACCATCAGGGCCTGTTCTACGGGTTCACCCGCTGCACCTTTCCCGGGGGAAAGTGCAACACGTGGTACTGCCATGAGGGGGAGCACGAATTGCACCGTGAGATGCTGGCCCGGGAGGAGGGCCAGGTGCTGGCGCGGCACCGAGCATTGATCGACTGGAACGACCTGAAGGGGAAGCCGTTTTGTCGGGAGCACCGTGAGTTGGCCGTCTTTGCCGTGACCGGTGGGACGTTGATCGAGTGGAGTTCGCGATTGTGGAGTGTTCGCGGCACCGTGACGCTCGACGGCGATGCCCAGCACGCCGGGTTCCAGTTCCGGGCCGACGACGAGGTGGCCAAGCGTCAGAGCGAGAAACTGGTCTATTACCTGCGTCCCGACGGAAAGGGTGTGCCCGGGGCGACCCGCAACCCGGTCAAGGGCAAGGGACCCGAAGATCCGGCCAACAAGCCGATGGTCAACATGCCCTGGAACGTGATGTCGTTCGTGCTCGGTCCCCAGAGGTACTCGGCCGTCTACATCGACAGTCCCCGAAACCCCCAGCCGAGTTTCGCGTCCGAGCGGGCCTATGGCCGATTCGGCGGATGGTTCGGCAAGCGGACGCTGGTCGAGGGCAAGCAGCCGATCGAGCTGGTTTACCGGGTGTGGGTGCAGCGGGGTGAGATGACAGGTGCCGACGCCAACCGGCTCTCGGCTGATTTCGCCGATCCACCCCGGGTCGCCGTGTCGAACGTGAAACAGGCAAAGAAGAAACAGGCAAAGAAGAAACAGGCAAAGAAGAAACGGATCGGAAAGAACTCGCCGCTGCGACAGGTTGCCGATGATCCCGCGCTGCCGCGGATTCTGCTGATCGGCGATTCGATTTCGATCGGGTACACGTTGCCGCTGAGGGCGGCGCTCAAGGGACAGGCCAATGTTCATCGCCCGTCGACCAACTGTGGCCCGACCACCCGCGGGATCTCGCAGTTGGACAAGTGGCTGGGATCCAAGCCCTGGGACGTGATTCACTTCAACTGGGGCCTGCACGACCTGAAGTACCTCGGGCCAAACGGCAAGTCACTGGCCGATCCCAAGTCCCCGGGCAGCCGGCAACAGGTGCCGATCGGACAGTACGAGAAGAACCTCCGCCAACTGGTGGCTCGACTGAAGAAGACCGGGGCCACGCTGATCTGGCGATCGACCACGCCGGTGCCACCAGGGGCCAAGGGCCGGGTCGTGGGAGATGCGGTGAAGTACAACGCGGTTGCGACCCGGGTGATGAAGGACAACGGGATCGCCACCGACGACATGTACACTTTTGCCAAGGCTCGACTGAAGGGGATCCAGCGTCCGGCGAATGTTCATTTCACCCGCGACGGGTCCAAGGCCCTGGCCGGTCACGCTGCCGGGATCATCCGCAAGACGATAGATCCGCGAACTGGACTTCGGACGACCGTCAGTGAGGCGATCCGCCTGCTGGAGAAGAAGGATCACGCAGCTGTCCTCAAGAGGTGCGTTCCTCCGGGGCAACTGAAGCAGATCCTCAAGCAGAGGACCTTCGAGCAACTGGTCGAGGAATTCTCGACGAAGAAGGCGAGCCGACTGCTCGCCGTGCTCAAGTCCATCAAGGACGCCAAACCCAAGCTGGACCCGGCCGGTCGCGTGGCGACTTTCACACCGGTCGAGCCGGTGGGCGGCAAGAAGTCGATCGTCTTCATGAAGATCGGCCGCTTCTGGTACATCGACTGACCGGGTGACCGGTCAACGAGGCCCACGGGTCTTTGTCGGCTTCTTCCTGACGGTGATCGGAACGCCCTCCACGCGCCAGCCGCCGCGGCGGACAATGTCGGTGACCAGGATCGTGTCGGGGCCGATCAGGGCCATGTCCTGCATGCCGGCGTGCTGCTGGGGATCGCCGTGACTCGGACTGCCCGTCGCTCTAGGGTGTCTCGGGCGGACTCACGACATCAATCCTGCGATCGAAGAGACTCCGGGCTTGTGGCAGTTGGCCGTAATGGGATGACAGCACGACGCAGTTCCGGGTGGACTTGGCCTGGAAGACCCGTTCGTAGCCGGTCACGTAGGTCAACTGCGCGGTGACAAACGCATCGGCGTGTTTCTGCTCGATCGGAATCCGGACGTGTTCGGTGTAGCAGCCGACCACGTCGTTGACGGTTCCCCGCTGGGCCATCGTCTTGCGGGCCGGGCAGAGGTCGAACTGGTAGCCGACGTCCCCGCTCTCGATCACCTGGCCGTGGAACACGTTGCCGACCCCCAGGCAGCGGACCGCGACCTGGCAGGTGGAGAGGTGGCCCCCGTAAATCTGGTTGGCGTTGGCCGACTGCATCCGTTTGCCACGGTCGTAGGTGAAGTCAAAGCCGACGCAGCCGTTGGTCTTGTAGTCGGCTGTCCCGGCCACGTGGCAACCCGTGAAGACGTTGTAGTAGGGGGACTGGGTGTTCCCGGGCCCGAAGAAGCCCGACGTGTTGGGTTGTCGCAGGTGCAGCGTGATGTGATCGAACCGGCTGTAGCTCATGCCACTGAGGTCCACTCCGTAGGCCCCTTCGGTCTGGACCAGGATGTTCAGCCGCGAGATGCCCAGCGAAATCGATCCGGGATCCCCGTCGACTCGCAGGCAGCCCGTTTCGGCCGGTCCCGAGTAGTTCAGGACCGACAGGAGTCCGGTGCCCGACAGGTGGACACCCTGGGGGATGCGGAGTGGCCGGCTGATGCCGAATGTCCCGGCGGGAATCGAGACTTCTCCTCCACGATGGGCAGCAGAGAGTGCTCCCTGGATGGCCTTGGTGGCATCCTCTGTCGAATTGGCACCAAACCAGCGGACATCCAGCGGGCCGGAGTCCACACGGGTCCAGCGACCCACCCGGTTCTCACGGTGGGTCACGACCAGCCCGTTGTCGTCCGGGCTCGTCGACGAGGGGTTCCAGTGAAACATCCCACCGCCCCCGTCTCCGGGGCGAGTGTGTCCGAGGACAAAGGCCGAACGGGCGGACCCGAGCATGACGTCCCGGAGTTCGGCCAGCGAGTCGACTGTGAACAGGTGGTCCATGACGTGAGTTCCGGTAGGAACGGGTGTGTGGAGCCGCGAGCGAGGGAGCCTACTGCAACCGGACCGGCCGAATCCACCGAGTCGGCTGCGTCATCCTCCGGTGGACTCTCAATCGAGCCGCCATTCGGTCATCATGTGGCCACTCTCACCGGCGCCGCACGAGGGCCACATCATGAACCGACAGTCTCTTCTCGCGCCACCCGCAATCTCGGGCCTGGCCCTGTTGCTGGTGATGCTGGTTTCGGCATCCAGCGATGCCGCGGACAAGCCGCCGGCCGTCGGTCCCGAAACCGAGAAACGGTTCCCCCCACTGGTCATTCCCGACGGGTTCGTTTCGACCCTGTTCGCCTGCGATCCGCTGGTCGAATACCCCTCGGTGATTTCGATCGGTCCACGACTCGGAACGCTGCTGGTGGCACATGACTACGTGACCGGCCTGGGCATCAAGATCATCAGGCGCGACGAAGTGCGGTTGATCGCCGACACCGACGGCGACGGATACGCCGATCAATCGACCGTCTACGCCAAGGGATTCAATTCGATCCAGGGACTGGCGTGGTTCGACGGCAGCGTCTACGTGATGCACGCACCGTTGTTGACCTCGCTCCGCGATACCGACGGCGACGGTGTCGCGGACCAGCGGCGCGACCTGCTGCGGGGATTGGGCCTCGAGCCCGAGAAGAACAACTCGCGGTTGCACTGTGCCAATGGAGTGGTGGCAGGGTTCGACGGTTGGTTGTACCTCTCGATGGGTGACAACGGCACCGACGTGAAGCGTCCCGAGGGGGACCGTTTGCTGTTTCAGCAGGGTGGGATTCTGAGATGCCGAATCGATGGCAGTGACCTGCACGTGTTTTCCGGTGGTCTCCGCAACATCTACGACCTGGCACTGGATGACGATCTGAACGTCTTCGTCCGCGACAACGAGAATGACGGCGGCGACTACATGATCCGGGTGTACCACAGCATCTACGGTGCCGATCACGGGTACCCCTACCACTACCGCGAGCGCCGTGAACTGGCATTGGGGCCGCTGGCCGACATGGGCCGCGGCTCGTCGGCCGGCGGGGTGTTTTACGGAGAGACCGGTTTTCCCGAAGCGTATCGGGGTGGGTTGTTCTTCTGTGAGTGGGGCAGTTCGGTCGTCTTCTACCCGCGGCAACCGGCTGGAGCCGGTTTTGCGCCGATGCGTGAGCAGCTCTTTGCCGCCGGAGCTCCGACGGATCCGTATGGATTCAAGCCGACCGACGTGGTCGTCGGACGCGACGGGGCACTCTACATCTCCGACTGGGCCGATGGTCAGAGACCGAAGCGTGGTCGGGCCCGCATTTACCGGATTGTGCCCAAGGAGGCGCCTGCGGCCGTGTCGTCCAATCGGCCACCCGCGAAGCCGTCGACCATTCCCGAGCTGTTCAGGCGACTGGGGTCGACGAGTCGACTGGACCGCGAGGCCGCCGGAGCCGCACTGTTGCGGCTGCCGAAAGACACCTGGCGGAAGCCGCTGAAAGAGCTGATGCGGGTTGGCGAGATGGCGAATCGGCCGGAGCGGATCCTGGCCCGGATGCACGCTGTCTGGTTGATGGCCGATTCGGGCAGCGGCGCGATCGACGGCCTGTTTCGGGTTGCGGAGGGAGATCCAAGTGTTCGGGTGAAGGTCCAGGCCATCCGTGCCGTTGCCGATCTCACCGATCCGGTGCTGGTGGGTGATCGAATCGACAGCAAACGAAGCGATGTGGCCGTTGCCGAGCGGTTGGCTCGATTGGGCCAGCGGGCCGATTCCCGGGTTCACCGCGAGGTGATCGTGGCGGTGGGACGACTGCGGTGGACCGGGTTGTCGTCCTGGTTGAAGTCGCACACCACCAAGACGCTTGACGCCGTGCGGCTGCACGCCGGCCAGCAGGCCCTGAGACGCGTGGCCGATTGGGAATCGACACTCGAGTTGCTTGACCTGCCGTCGTCACATCCGGCGCGGGCCATGGCACTGCGGGCCGTGGCCGACCGCTACGAGCCGGCGGTGGTCGGTTGGTTGATCGAGCGACTGGAATCGGAGGATCGTGCCGATCGGCGACGCGAGTATGCCGAGTGGCTGACCCGGGTCTGGCGAAAGCCGGCGGCCTGGAAATACTGGGGCTATCGTCCGGCTCCGCGGCCGGTCAATCCCGGGGACTGGAAACAGACCAGGGCCATTGCCCAGGCCCTGGGCCGGGCACTGGCCGACAAGGACCGGCTGCTGCGTGTGATCACGTTGACCTCGATGCGGCGACAGGGAGTGCCGATTCCTGCCGGGGTCCTTGTCGAGTGGCTGAAGACCGAACGGGATGCTGCCGCGGTGACGGTGTTGCTTGAGGCGATCGGAGCCGAGGTGACCGACGGTTCGACGACGGCGTTGGCGGGTGTCGTGGCCGAACCTGCCTATCCGCGGCCGAACCGCCTGACGGCGCTGGCGATGCTCGATCAACGCTGGAAGGGGCCCGCGGGAAGCCGACTGGTCACCCTCGGCAAACGGCTCGAACAGGGACCCGTGCTGGCCGACCTGGTGGTGCGACTGGGACGCCGCGACGGCGTGGATCCCGGTGGTTTGCTCGAGACGGGGCTCGGATCGTCGGAGGGGGCGGTCCGTGCTGCGGCGATCACGGCGCTGGCGCGGCGTGGCAGTGATCGCCTGGTGGCCGGGCTGGGACGATTGTTGGAGGACAAGGTTGCTGCGGTTCGCCGAGCGGCGGCCGAGGCGGTGGCACGGCTGAAGGTCAAGCAGGCGGCAGCGAGGCTGGGACGGACGGCGGCCGATCCGGATGCCACGGTTCGTGCCGCTAGCCTCGAAGCACTCGTTGCACTCGAACAGCCCGGTTCATTGAAGGCGGCCCGAGCCGCGCTGGACGACCCACTCACCCTGGCGGCCGGCCTGGCTTACCTGGGGGCGTACGGCGAGAAGAGCGACCTGGGACGTATCCGCTTTTTGGCCAGGACCTACCGTTCCACGTCGGTCCAGGTCCGGGTGTTCGGGACGTTGGATCGCCTGGAGTCAAGAAAGGTCGTGACCGAGAAATCGCTGGCACGGGCGCGGGCGGACCTGCAGGGCGACGGGGGGCTGCTGTTGCGATGGCGGGCCACCGGGGTGATGACCGAGCAGGAGGCCGCGGGGTTGATCAGTCAGGTCGGCTCGCCCGGATCGGGGGCCGAGACGGAGGTGGCCGGAGTCGTGATGGCCGACGGGGACGATCCGGCGGTCGCCTTGCCCCGGGGCAAGGTGCCCGCCGAGAAGACCGTGCGGGTGGCGTGGACCGACGTGAGTTCACCGGCGAAGAGGCAGATCGAGTTCCTGGCTGCCGCCGGCGGGCGATTGCGGGTGACGATCAACGGGACGGAGGTGTATCGGCGTGACGAGGTGCGGGGCTTCCAGCCCGACAGTGACCGGTTTCATGCCACGCTCGAGAAGGGGGTCAACCGGCTGGTGGCCTGGGTCGATTGGGATCGCCCGAGTCGTCTGCAGGTGAGGTTCCGCGATCGGACTCTGGAGGGAGTGCTCGAGATCTATGCCCAGCGGGCCCTGAAGGAGAAAGGCGACGCGGTGCTCGGCGAGCGCGTCTTTCGCGACATCAAGCGGCGGGGGCTGTGTGCACGGTGCCACCGGATCGGCGACGACGGAGCACGGATCGGGCCGGACCTGACCGGGGTCGGCCGGAGGTTCTCGAGGATCCACCTGATCGAGGCGCTGCTCGAACCCAGCCGGTCCATCGCGCCCAGCTATCAGACCCGGGTGGTGGTGCTCGAGAGTGGACGCGTGCTGACGGGGGTTCGCGTCTCGGAGACGCCGACCGAATTGACCCTGGGTGACAAGGAAGGGAAATTGCACAAGGTCATCAAGTCGGAGATCGATGAGCAGTCGGTCCAGGCAATCAGCACGATGCCCGACGGCATTGACAAGCGGCTGACCCAGCAGGAATTCATCGACCTGATTGCGTTCCTGGCGTCTCAGAAGCAGGCGCGGTGACCGCCGACTGGTCGTCGTCGTTTCGACCGACCAGGACCAGCGTTTCCGGGTGGTCGGCGATCCAATCGCCCCATTTTACCCGTTGGAACGGCAGGTCGGCCAGCGGGATGTCCGGCGACATCTGGAGGTATTTCTCACCGTCGATCCGCAAAATCATCTGCTTACGGTCGCGGTCAAATCGTGTCGCTACGGCACTCAACGGCTGGGTTGAATCGGTTCGCTGCAATACCCGCGCGCTATCTCGAAGGTCGCAGTACGTTACGGCCAGGTTCAGGCTGTCGAGTTGGCAGTTGACCACGTGAGTCTTGATGTTCGAGAGCAGAACCAACGGGAAGTCATAGTGCGTGCCACTGACTTCGATGACGACACATTCCTCATACTCGGGCACATGGGTCTGCGAGGCGGCCACGAATCGAGCGTCGGCAAACCCGAGGCGATGCGTGGCAGCCTCGACCCGCCGAAAGGCGATCTCAGCCGGGTCCGTTTGCGAGTTGACCTGGTCGGTGACGGCGCGTTCGAGTTCTTCCTGCTCGAAGAGAAAGACACCCACGGCAATCGCCGTGACCACTCCGATCCCACAAGCCACGCTGCAAAGGGCCACGGTGCCTCGGAAACGGGGGGCCGCGTCGTGCGGCGGACCATCTACCGACGGGTGGCCCAAATCAGTGGCCGGGAGTTGTCGTGGCGATTCGGATGCCGGTACCATGCGCAAGACCGATCTGGCGGCGTATGGCACAATCGCCAGTGAGCGAACTTGTTTCGCGGCTGAAACTCACCGGCCGCCTTACGTTGTTCTTCTCGACGGCTCAGCAGAGCCGACGAACCCATGGGGATAAGTTACTCCACGGCACGTTGAAGGTGTTGCGACAATTTTTGAGTTTTCACGATTCGTGACACATGAGCCGCTCCTGGTGAAGACGCAAGCAGCCGGGACGTCGGTTCGTGATGAGAATCCGGAGAGTTGTACCATGTTGCTTCGAATTCGGCCGATCGTCTCCCTGGTGGCCGTGTTGTGCGTGTTGAGGCCAGCCGTCTCTGCCGAGCCGGCCGTGTCGCAGGTCTCGATGCCCTCACGCGGCATCTGTGCCCATCGCGGCGCCAGTGACACTCACCCGGAGAACACGATCGAGGCATTCCGCGAGGCCATTCGCCTGGGGGCGCAGATGATCGAGTTCGACGTGACGCTGTCGCGCGACGGACAACTGGTGCTGATACACGACTCGACAGTCGATCGCACGACCAACGGCAAGGGGCCTGTCGCGAAACTGACGCTTGAGGAACTCAAGAAACTCGATGCCGGTGGCTGGAAGGACAAGCGTTTTGCCGGCGTGAAGATGCCGACGCTCGATGAAGCCCTGGCAATGATGCCCGAGAACATCTGGCTGAATGTCCACCTGAAAGAGACGCCCGGCCAGGCCGAGAAACTGGCCGAACAGGTGACCGGACGGATTGTCGCCCACCGGCGACTGCACCAGGCGTTCCTGGCCTGCGGTGCCCGCGCGGCGGCTGCGGCCCGTCGTGCCGATCCGGGGATCAAGATCTGCAACATGGAACGTCAGGCAAATTCCCGCAGGTACGTCGATGAGACGATCGCAGCCAAGACGGATTTCATCCAACTGCTGGGGGGCGAAACGGTCGACCCGGCTCACACGCGGCTGCTGAAGCAGCGCAAGGTTCGCATCAACTACTGCTGTGCCAACGAGGCCGAGAAGGTTGGTCGGCTGTTCGAGGCCGGTGTCGAATTCCTCCTGGTCGACCGGGTCGGGGCGATGATCAAGGTCGCCGAGAAACAGGGTGTCGCCCGGTTGCTGCCGGCCTATCGATCACGATTGAAACACACGGGACTGAAAACACCCCTGTCCACGTTGCTCGAGCAGCGGAAACTGGCCGGGGGGGCTGCCACCCAGGGATTGGCCCTGGGGAAGACTCACAACTTCGCGTCCAACGCCCGCACGATCTGCCGGTTCGACAAGAACTGGAAGTTGATCGAACAGAAGACGATCCGCATCGATGGGGTCAATCACTTCGGGGCGATCGACTACCACGACGGCTTCCTGTGGGCGGGCCTGTTGCACGGACCCGAGGGGGGCAAGTACGACAAGACGCTGGATCGCGGGAAGGTGGCCAAGATCCGGGCCAGCGACCTGTCGGTGGTTCAGACGTGGGACATCACCAAGGATCTCACCTGGATCGATCCGGTCTGTTTTGACGGCACGCACCTGTGGATCGGTGACCTGCGTGACCTGGGCATTCACCGGTACCGGTTTGACGGGGACCGGATCGTGCGGGACGGGGTGTTCCGCTATCCCGGCGGGATGCACTTCTCGCAGGGAGTCCGGATTGTCGGTGGCAAGCTCTACTCGATCCATACCTTCGGCAGCATGGATGGCCTGTTCGAGTTCGATTTGCCCAAGACGCTTGACGCGACGGTCCGGCAACCGACCCGGGTCTGGGAGATCGCCGAGACCCGGATGCACCTGGAGGGATTCGATTTCGTGCCGGGGCATCCCGACCAGGTCTGGCACTCACAGGGTCAGCAGGTCGATCGTTACCGGTTGGATGGGATCGATGCGGTGGCACGGGCCGATCGCACCGGAGCACTTCGTCCGGTTGTCCTGCAGCAGCCGAACCGGACTCGGGTCCGGGTCACCGACACGGGGGCCGTGGCCGACGGCAAGACCGATTGCCTGGGGGCGATCCGGAAGGCGATCGCCAGGGTGGTTGATGCAGGCGGGGGCACGGTGGTGTTTCCCGCTGCCAAGCAGCCGTATCTTGTCAGCGGAACGATCGTCATCCGTTCGGACAACGTCACGCTCAGTGGTCCCAAGGCGACGATCAAGCTGGCCGACGGTGCCGCCAACGGGACCAAGGAGGCCCGGGGCACCGACAGCCAGGTTCACGTGGTGCTGGTGGCCGGGACAGCGAAGCGGCCGGTGGTGGGGGTCCAGATCCAGGGGCTGACCATTGACGCCAACATCTATCAGCAACAGGACTACTACAATCCTCGTGCGATCGTGATCGAGCACGGCACGCGGATCGGCGTGAGGAACGTCAAGATCCTGCGGCCGTTCGTCGGCTTGGACATCGGGGCGGGGTCGAGCGACTGCGAAGTCCGAGGGTGCGTGATCGAGGACTGGCTCGAGGACGGATTCGATGCCAGCGGTGATGCCGATAAGGGGTCTGGTGCGATCACCACCAATATCCGGTTCGTCGATTGCCACGCCCGTGGTGCTCCCAATTCGACCGGGAACGCGTGGGAGATCGAGGACGGGGTGCGTCACATCCGCGTGATCGACTGTTCGGTCACCGATGTGCCCAAGGGCAACGCCTTCGGCATCCGCAACCACTGGAAGGCGGGGCCCGTGGACATCTCGCGAGACATCCAACTCAGGCGGGTGCGGATCGAGAAGGTCGGGGGCAAGTACGGCATCTACAGCCACAGTGCCCCCCGGGACAGGTTCCCACACAATCGCGTCACCGATGTCAGTCTCTACGACGTCGACTGCTTGGCACCGGTGATGTTCTCCGGGCCAATGGAGAGTGTCCGGATCGTCGGCGGCCGCTACGGCGTGATCCACCTGGGCTGGGAATACGGTTCGAAGTCCAGCCGTGATCCGGGTGGACCGCATCCGCTCTCGGAAACCCGCATCTCGATCCGCAACGTCCAACTGCGGGGGTTGAACATCAATGCCACAGCCGGTCGGTTTACACTGAGCAACGTGCTCGTCGATGCCTCGGGTGAGCCCGCCGTGGCGCAGGCAGTGAGGATCGTCGGCGGCAAGGACCGGGTGCGGCTGTCCAACTGCACGATCACCGGTGCCGGAAAGGTCGGCGTGGCCCTGCAGGATGAGGCGGCACCGCGGATCGTGGATTCGATCATCTGGGGCAACCCGCTCGGCGTGAGTCTCGGCTCGGGACAAGCCACGTTTTCACATTGTTGCCTGCAGGGCGGAGTGCCCAGGGGAGCCGGTGACCGTGGAAACAACCTGGCCGCCGATCCCAGGTTCCGGAAGGTTGCCGGCCGTCGGTTTCTGTTGAGCGACAAGCCGGCCGACGGGCAGGGGGCGAGTCCGTGCATCGACGCCGGATCCCGGTTGGCAGCGTTTCGCGGTTTCGATGAACTGACCACCCGGGCCGATGGTGTCCGCGACACCGGGAAGACGGACCTGGGGTTTCACTATCCACTGAAGGCGGTCGACTGAGCCGTCCGAGCGACGAGGCTGCGGAATTCAGTCGACGTGAAGACGATGCCCGTCTTGGACAGAAGAACATGTTGCCGCGCGGGATTGCGGAGTTTGTCATGACGAGATTCAACACCCGGCCCGGCGGTCGGTGGGACGGTGTCGCGATTGCGGTCATCGCCATGCTTGTCGGCGGCGGGGCCGCCGGTCCCGCGTGGGCTCAGCACGATCCCCAGCGGAATGCCACGCGGTTGATCGCCACCGGCGACTACACCGCCGCCTGGAAGGAACTGGGCAAGGGCGAACCCGGAGAGCCCGAGACGCATTTCGTGGCGATGATGGCCGAGTTGAAACAGGGACGGATCACGCAGGGCGTCGAACGGATGCGGAAGGCCGTGGCGGCGGGGATGCCGTTTGCACGTTTGATTGCCGGTCCCCGGGATGTGCTGAAGCCGCTGTATGCAACCGACGGGTTTCGCGAACTGGCCGCGAAGCACCAGCCTGCCGACCTGGTTCATGGACCGATGATGGGGGCGGTCACCGACACCGGTGCTTCGATCTGGCTCCGAACGGCCAAGGCCAGTTCGGTCGTGATCCTGGTTCGAGATGCCGCCAGCCGGGCGATTGTGCTCGAGGCGTTTGGACGGACGTCGCCCGAGACCGACTTCACGACGGTCGTACGGCTCAAGGGGCTGAAGCCGGCCAACCGTTACCGGTACGAGGTGCTGGTCGACGGTCGGAAACAGCAGGCCGACAACACCCGGTTCCGGACGACGGCTCCGGCCGGAACCGGCGGCAAGACCCGGATCGTCTTCGGAGGCGGGGCCGGGTACGTGCCGATGTGGGAGCGGATGTGGGACACGATCGGGAAGCGGAAACCCGATGCCCTGTTGATGCTCGGCGACAACGTCTACATCGATGCCCCCAAGGAGACCCTGACCACCCGGTACTGCTACTACCGTCGGCAGTCGCGCCCCGAGTGGCGACGGCTGGTGGCCGCGACCCCGGTCTATGCGATCTACGACGACCACGATTTTGGCACCAACGACTGCGTGCCGGGGCCGCAGATCGAGAAACCGACGTGGAAGCGGCGGGTCTGGACCACGTTCAGCCGCAACTGGTGCAATCCCTTCTACGGCGGGGGCAAGAAGCAGCCGGGATGCTGGTGCGATTTCCGCATCGGTGACCTCCACGTGATCCTGCTCGATGGCCGCTACTACCGCACGCGAGGCCAGCAGCCCAGCATGCTGGGGCCGGTGCAGATGACATGGCTGAAACGGACTCTCAAGTCCTCCGGCGGGACGTTCAAGATCATCGCCTCACCGGTGCCCTGGTCGGCGGGGGTCAAGCCGGGCAGCCGTGACACGTGGGACGGATTCGCCGAGGAACGCGAGCAGATCTTCCGGTTCATCGAATCCGAGAAGATCAACGGCGTGATCCTGGTTTCGGCCGACCGGCATCGGACCGATCTGCGCGTGACCAGGCGGGCCGGGGGATACGATCTGTACGAACTGGAGAGTTCGAAGCTGACCAACCGTCACACTCACAAGGTGGTCCAGACTCCGGGGTTGATCTGGGGCTACAACAAGACCTGTTCGTTTGCCGTGATGGAGTTCGACACCACGGCCGAGGATCCCCAGGTGAGATTCGAAGCGGTGACGATCGACGGTGAACGGGTACACGATCACCTGCTGAAGTTGAGCCAGTTGACCCATCGACCCGGGGCGGGACGCTGAGTCGAGGGAAGGGAGGTGAGGGGATATTGCATTGGTCCTGTCGATGGCTGCCGTGTGTCGGTTTCTGCCTGTTGCTGACGGCCACCCTCCCGGCGGCCGAGCGTCCCAACATCGTGTTGATCCTCGCCGACGACATGGGTTACGGCGACGCGGGGTGCTACAACTCCGAGAGCCGGATCCCGACTCCGAACATCGATCGGCTCGCTCGCCAGGGACTCCGCCTGACCGATGCGCACGCTCCGGCTTCGGTCTGTGTCCCGACTCGCTACGGGTTGTTGACCGGACGCTACCCGTTTCGCAGCCGACGAACCGAACGCAGCGAGAGCCGGATCGAGCCGGGGCGGTTGACGCTGGGGGGGTTCCTGCAGGGCCAGGGGTACCGCACCGCGTGTGTCGGCAAGTGGCACCAGGGATTCGAGGGCGGCAAGTCACGCAAGGACTATTCGAAGCCGATTCTCCAGGGGCCGGTGGCACGTGGTTTCGATCGCTTCTACGGGATCCCCGCGTCGCTGGACATCCCCCCCTATTACTGGATCCGAGACGACCGTTGCGTGACCCCGCCGACGGCGATGGCCAAGGACAACTTCAGCCCCGGTTGGACCAGGATCCAGGGCGCGTTCTGGCGAGCCGGGCCGGTCGCTCCGGATTTCCGTTTCGAGCAGGTGTTGCCCACCGTCGAGCACCAGGCGGTCGGGTTCATTGATCGCTGGGCTCCCGATTCGCGGGGGTCGAAAAAAAAACCGTTCTTCCTGTACGTCCCGCTGCCGGCACCCCATACGCCGTGGTTGCCCTCTGAAGAGTTCCGGGGCAAGAGCGGGGCGTCGATGTACGGTGACTTTGCGATGATGGTCGATGCGACGGTCGGGGCGATCGTCGGGGCGCTGGAGAAACAGAAGGTCGAGGGACAGACGCTGGTGGTCTTCACCAGCGACAACGGGCCGGTCTGGTATCCGGCCGACACCCGGCGACTGAAACACAATTCGGTCAGGCCGTTGCGGGGAATGAAGGGTGATGCCTGGGAGGCGGGACACCGGATGCCGATGATTGTCCGCTGGCCCGGCCGGGTGCCGGCGGGTTCGACCAACGACCACCTGTGGTGCCACACCGACTTCCTGGCCACGCTGGCCCAGGTCACCGGGGGGCGATTGCCTCGGGGAGCCGGCGAGGACAGCGTGGGCCAACTGAGCGTCTGGCGCGATCCGGCAAATGCCGAGCCTGCAAGGCGGACGCTGGTGACCAGGTCCTCGGGACGGGTGTTGGCGGTGCGGGACGGGAAGTGGAAGTACATCCCACAGCTGGGCAGTGGTGGCTTTTCGAAACCGCGACGCCGCAAGCCCCGAGATGGTGAGCCCGCCGTCCAGTTGTACGACCTCTCGACCGATATCGGCGAGCGACGGAACCTGGCCGGCGACCGGTTGGATGTCCTGAAGCGGATCCGGCAGGTGGCAACCCG
>CAUZRQ010000029.1:0-55819 GCA_963582065.1 Planctomycetota bacterium
GGAGTTCGAAATGTGGGGACTCTTCTTGTCGTCGGGATCGACGGCCGAGTATCCGGTGAAACTGATCACGCACGGAGTGCCGAAATCGGCTGCCGCATCGATCGATTTTCGAGTGGCCTCGATCACCTGGCCGTGAAACTTCGGATTGTTGAATCCACGCACAAACGGTGGGCCCTGACCCATATCGATCCCGGCGATAGCACATGTCAGCTCGTGCTTCTTCAACGTGGACCACTCATCCGGGGGGCACAGTTCGATGCTCGAACAGCCCAACTGACGGGCGATGCTGCACATCTTGGCGGTCGACCAAGCCGACTGGAAACACCAGTGCACGATCGACTGCCGAATTCGCCCTTTCCGGGCCACCGGGGCCGCACCCGTGGCGGGGTCCGCCGAGACCACAGCCCCCAGAGCGGCACCCGCTCCGGCCGCCTGCAACACTTCGCGTCGACTCATCCGGTCGTCTCCGTTCATCGCTCGTCCCCCGTCACCCGGTTTCCATCATCCGCCTCGGCTCGGCAAAACGCGATCGCCGTCAAGGCATACACAGACGCCACTCGAACCAACTCGGCCACCGGGCACTCCTCGTTGACCGTATGAGCCCCCAGTGCGGCCGGTCCGTGCGTGATCGCCGGCACGCCTCCCAGGGCCACAAATGCGTTTCCATCGTCGACAAACGGCTTGGATCCTACCGGCAATGCCTCGCCGCTGACTTCGCTGACCGCCGCCTGGAACGACCGGAACAGCGAATCATCCTGGTCGATCTCGTAGGCTCCCCGAGACTCTCGGAAATCGCCATCGATCATCGTCTCGGTCTCCGACGCCACTTCGGCCAGGATCGACTCGAACTGCCCGCGAACCGCTTCAAACGTGTTCCCCGGCAACCAGCGCCTGGTCCCTTCGAGCACCAATTCGACCGGCGCCTGGTTGAAGATCTCACCCGAATGCACCTGCCCGACAAACAGGCTCTCACGACCGGCCAGCGGGTGGGTGAGTTGTCCCAGTTCTCGGTCGAGTGCCGCAAACCGCTCGATCAACCTCGCTCCGCCGGCGATCACACTTGGCTGCTCGATCCCTCCGAGCACCTCGTGGCACGGCTCCCCCGCGCGGGTCACCCGGACCTGGAACATCGCCTGTCCACGCCCGACGACCGGACAGTTGTGGCAGTGGTACTCGGGCAGCAACACCCCGTCACCGGTGAAGCCCTCGGCGATCAGGGTGTTGACCTGGGTTCCATCACCCCAGGGCGCCTCGTGCAGGTCGTGAGCCGTCAGCATCACTCCACCCGCCGACAGCAAGTCACCATCCCGCACGACTCTCATCGCTTCAACCGCTGCGGCCACTCCCCCCTTCATATCCGACACGCCGCTGCCGTACATGACGCCGTCCTCGATTCGAGGAGGGACAAAAGGCAGGTGGACTGTGTCGAGGTGGCCGTTGAACTGTAGAACCCGTCCCGGCCGACCCGTGTCGAAGCGAGCGACGACCGCCGGAGATTCGGCGTACCCCGCCACCGGACGTTCCACCGCAAAGCCCTCTTCGGCAAGCAACTCGGCCAATCGGTCAGCCACGGCCGCGGCCGACCCCGTCGGGCTGGGAATGCCAACCAGCAGGGTGGCCGTTTCGAGCAACCGGTCCTGATCGACCGATTCACGGACCCGCGACACGACCTGTTCACTGAATATCTCGGACATCGATCAGCCGCCTCGGCTTCCATCGGCGAGTCTCGTGTCGGCGATTATGCTGTCATCCACCCCGGAGCCGCAAGCAGGACCGAAAACGCCGCTCTCGCTCAAGACCGACTGCTGCAATCCATCGGCCGACTCGCCAAGATGGGGGGATTGTTGTTCTCGAGGCGTTTTCGTGCAGGACCTGTACCTGGGATTGGCCCTGATGGGGCTGCTGTCGGCCATCGCGTTCGCCCTCGGAATCGGTATGGCCGGCGACCGGCGCTGGGTTGGAAACGGCATGGCCGTCGCCACCGTCCTGCTGACCATTCTCTACATCCGATTCGCCTGGGACGACATCCGTCTTGCCAAGCTGCTCCCTGTTTCGAATCTGGTCATCGTCGGCAATCTGCTCCCCCTGTCCTCGACGTTCCTGGCGGGGATCGTCTGGAGACGGATCGAGCACTGGCGTCGCATCGTCGGCGTCACGGCACTCTGGATCGCCGGCGGTTACGCGTCGGTGGCACCGATGCTGGCCCGTCCGCCGGCCTGTGAGGACACCTGGACGGAGATCGGCATCTGCCTGCAAACCACCTCGGCCACCTGCACGCCCGCCTGCGCGGCGACATTGCTGAGGATCCACGGAATCTCCGCCACCGAGGGCGAGATGGCCCGCCTGTGCCTGACCGGGCCTCACGGAACCAACTGGGCGGGGCTCTACCACGCCTTGAAGATCAAGACCGACGGCACTCACCTCGACGTCGTCATCCTCTCGGGCCCACCCGAAACACTGCTCGACCAAATGCCGGGCCCCGCCCTGATCTCCGTCGGCCTTCCCATGGACATCGCGGCCAA
Source organism: Planctomycetota bacterium (assembly GCA_963582065.1). Lineage (GTDB taxonomy): Bacteria > Planctomycetota > Planctomycetia > Planctomycetales > Planctomycetaceae > UBA8437. The sequence goes on from CAUZRQ010000029.1 coordinate 2,523, forward strand.
CTCGTACTACCGCACCAACTGGGTCTGGAACCCCGGCGAGCAACACTCGGTCATCGTGCTGGGCACCACCGAGGAGGGCCTGGTGCAGATCGTCGACCCGGATCCGCGAATCGTGTACGAGACCTGGCAACGCAGAGACCTCTCGGCCCTGTGGAGGGGGCAGGGGATGTCGCTGGTCCTCCGAAAGTTCTCGCCCTGACGGCCCGATGACAGGCCGCTGCCATTCCGGTAGGATTTCCTCGCAGTTGTTCAACTCTCCGGCCGGTCAGGCAGGAGACCTCCACCCGGGAGCCCAATGATGCCCACCCGCCACCGGCTGTCGCTCACCCTGATGCTGGCCTGCCTGCTGATCTCACCAACTCCGGCATCGGCCCAGGATGCCGCTGCCGCGAAAACGAAGGCGGACAGGGCCACGCCGCCAGCGCCCGACAAGGCCCCCGTCGCGGGGTCCGACAAGACCATCTCGCCCGAGGACCTCGCTGCAAAGGCACTGAAGTCAGTCGTCGTCGTGCAGTTCGCCGGTCGCGACGGACGTGATCGCGGGCTGGGCAGCGGCTTCGTCATCGACGCCTCCGGGCTGGTGGCGACCAACCTGCACGTCATCGGCGAGGCGCGGCCGATCACCGTCACCACCTCCGACGGCAAGAAACACAAGGTCACGTCGATTCACGCCACCGAGCGGGCCATGGACCTGGCCATCCTCAAGATCGATGCCAAGGGCCTGACCCCCTTGCCGCTGGGCGACTCGGACAAGATTCGCCAGGGACAGCCGATCGTTGCTTTGGGCAATCCGCTGGGCCTGAAACTCAGCGTTGTCCGTGGCATCGTGTCGGGCTCGCGCGAGATCGAAGGCAAGCCAATGATCCAACTGGCCGTGCCGATCGAGGAGGGCAACAGTGGTGGACCGGCATTGGACAGCCAGGGCCGGGTGATCGGCATCCTGACCATGAAGCACCGCTACACTGACAACCTGGGGTTCGCCGTGGCGATCAACGCCCTGAAACCCCTGATCAAAAAGCCCAATCCGATCCCAATCAGCCGATGGCTGACGATCGGCGCGCTGGACGAAGCCGATTGGAAGATCCACTACGGCGCCCGCTGGCGTCAGCGGGCCGGCCGGATCCATGTCGAAGGTCCGGGCAGTGGATTCGGCGGTCGTGCCGTGTGTTTCTCGAAGCACGACACCCCCGAGGGGACCTTCGAGGTCCAGGTGCGGGTCAAACTGCACGACAACGACGGTGCCGCCGGGCTGATCTTCTGCGTCGACAACAAGGACCGCCACTACGGGTTTTACCCGACCAGTGGCCAGATGAGACTCACCCGTTTCGACGGCCCAACGGTCACCAGCTGGGCCATCCTCAAGACATTGCCTGTGCCCACCTACCGTCCCGGCGATTGGAACACGCTGAAGGTCCGCGTGACGCCCGAGAAGATCTTCTGCTACCTCAACGACCGGCTGGTGATCGAGTACGACGACATCCGCTACCGCACCCGCACATCCGGCCTGGCCAAGTTTCGCCACACCCGGGCCGAATTTCGGTCCTTCCGAGTCGCCAAGCAATTGCCTCCGACGGGGCCGACCGGGAAGGCGATCGCGACGATCACCGCACTGGTCAAGGATCTTCCCGGCACGGGTGAGGTCTCTGACGATTTGCTGGCGAAACTCGTTCCACAGGGTGAGGCCGGTCCGCAGGTACTCCGCGACCGCGCCCGCCTGCTCGAACAGCAGGCCACTCGTCTACGTGAACTGGCGATCCAGGTGCACCAGCGGCGAGCCCTGCAGGCGATCGCGGCGGCGACCAAGCAACCCGACCCCAAGATCGACTTGCTGCACGCCGCGATACTGATCGCCTGGCTGGACAACGACGAAGTGGATGTCGCAGCCTACCGACAGCAATTTGATCGCATGGTAGCCAAGCTCAAGACCACACTTCCCCAAGAGGCCACCGCTGCACAGAAGGCGGCTGCCCTCGAAAAGTACTTTTTCAAGGACCTGGGATTTCACGGCAGTCGCATCGACTACTACAGCCGTTCCAACAGCTACCTCAACGAGGTGATCGACGACCGCGAGGGCCTGCCCATCTCACTCTCGGTCGTCTTCATGGAACTCGGGCGACGCATCGGACTCGACGTCCAGGGAATCGGCATTCCGGGTCACTTCGTCGTTCGGATTCCCGCCGAAAAGGGACCGGGGCGGCTGGTCGACGTGTTCGACGGCGGCCGAACGATGCCCGCCGAAGAGGCCGAGCGGCGAATCGTCGAGCGGTTTCAGCAACCGCCCACCGGTGAACAGCGGAAGAAGATCATCGCCGAGTTTCTCGAAACCGCCAAACGGAAGGCCATCCTGGTCCGGATGCTCAGCAATCTCAGCGGCAGTGCCCAGAAACGTTCCGACGAACCGGCAATCCGACGTTATGCCGACGTGATCCTGACCGTCGACCCGACCGATTTCAGACAACGTGGCATGCGGATTCAGTTGTCACTCCGCGGTGGTCGTTATCAGCAGGCACTCGCCGACATCGACTGGCTGCTGGAACACCAGGCCGACGTCATCGATGTCGACCGCCTGCGGGAACTCCGACAACAGGTCGAGCAGGCCAAGGCTTCGCAGCGGTAGAGATCAGCGGTTCAGCGCCATCCGCGCAATCCGGCCCAGCCTCCCGACGCCCCCTTCGGGAGCGATGTCGCCGATCACCACCGGCAGCCACATCGGCCTCCCGGCCCGTTCGGCCGGCAGACGGTCCAGCATCGGCAACTCGCCGGGAGCCATCTCGGGCCGCAGGTGCTCGACCGGGGCTGGATGCAGGTAGAGCTTCCGGGCCGATACGAGTTTGGCCAACGTGCTGGCCAGTTCCTGCGGAATCCCGTACCAGAGCACGATGTTGGGGTCACCCCGCAACGCCAGTCCCTGGTCGCCGGCGGTCTCGATAAACGGCGCGAAGTCTCCGATCAATTGAGGAAACGTGACCTCGTTTCGCTTCCGCACGTATTCCACCAGTGCTGCCCGCACCTGCCCGTGCTCGGCCAACGCCAGCCACTCTTCGGCACCCTCTGTCTCCACGTCGGCCTCGAACGTCACCTCCTCGGTGTGCCCGTGCTCCTCCTCGAGCATCTGTACCACCCGGCTGTCGGGCGTTGCCGGCCGGCAACGTGCACGAGCCCATTCGCGGAGTTCGAAGATCTTCTCCTCCATCGTCACCGACAGAGGAACTGTTTCCTCTCGCGAGTTCTCCAGGTCCCTTTGGGTCAACACCCGCCTCTGGTTGTAACACTCGACCATCGCCGTCACGACGATCTGCTCGATCTCCGCTCCACTGTACCCCTCCGTCTGTCGTGCCAGTTCTTCAACGTCGTACTTCTCCGGCTTCCATCCTCGCTTGGACAGGTGGATGTCGAAGATCGGTTGTCGTTCGTGGAAGTTCGGCAGGTTGACGAAGAACAACTCGTCGAAGCGACCGCGACGCAGCATCTCCGGCGGCAGACGATGAATCGAGTTGGCCGTGGCGACGACGAAGACCTGAGACCGATGCTCCTGCATCCAGGTCAGGAACCGGCCCAGCAGTCGCGTCATGGTCGTTTCCTGGACCTCCTCGCCGCTGCCGGCGAACCCCTTGTCGATCTCGTCGATCCACAGCACCGCCGGTGCGATCGTCTCGACCAGATTCAACACGTACCGCATGTTCTGTTCGGACTGGCCCTGGTCGGCCGACAACAGGTTCGAGACGTCCAGGCGGACCAACGGAAAACTGAGCAATTGGGCAATCGCCCGTGAGATCAGGGACTTGCCACAACCCTGAACCCCGAGCAGGAACACGCCCCTGGGAGTCGGCACTCCCTGTTCCTGGGCCCGCGTGCTGAAGGCATCGGCCCGCTGCCGGATCCACTCCTTGAGACCCTCCAAGCCCCCGACGTCCATCAACCCCTCCTCGAGATCGTGGAATTCGAGCAGATCCGATCCTTGCACCAGGTGTTTCTTTTCCGAGACCAGTTGTCGGAAGACGTCATCGTCAATGGCGTCCCGGCCCAACAAGGCCCGCGCCAACGCCTTGCGGCCCTCCCGGGCGGTCAACCCCAGCACCGCCTTCAGCAGTCGTTCCTCCGAAGCGTCGTCCAACTCCAAGACCGGTTCGTCTCCATTCCGTCGATCCACCAGCACTTCGGCCAACTGTTCACGCATCTCTTCCAGCCCCGGCAACGGCAGATCCATGGCCACCGCCTCGGTCTGCAACTCGACAGGAATCTTGCACACCGGACCCAGAAACAGCAGGGTCTTTCCCTGTGCTGTCAGCATGGGGGCCAGGTCCCTGAGCCGTCTGACCACAGCCGCGTCACCCAGAAACGGATGAAAGTCCTTCAACAAGAACACGTGGTCGGGGGGGTAGGCCACGATGTCGTCGAGAAACGCGGACGGCACCTCGGGAACGCTGCCGTTGGAGATCGGCGGCTGCCAACCGGACGTCGCCGACCAGGTCACGAGCCCTCGCTCGATCTCCAGGGCCAATTCGGCCAACTCGCCCTCCCATCGCTCTTCCTCCCAGGTCTTGAGGAACAGCATGGTGTACCGCGAGAGAACGCGTGAGCGGATCGTGTCGAGGGCGTCTGATGTACTCATTTCTCTGTTTTCGTCTTGCTCGTCTGGTTGGAGCCACCCGGTCGTCTTGCCGCACGACCCCCGGGCTCATCCTTGAGCTTATCGATCAGGGTCTTCAGTTCCGCGAGGAACTTCGTCTTGTTGCGACGCCAGCCGGTGAAATCGGCCAACACGCGTCCGGCCACTTCGGTTGCCTCAGCATGCTGCCAACTGCCACTGAAGAGGTAGCCATCCAGATTCAACGGCCACATCAACGTCACTGATCGACCGGTGTGCTGCTTGATCGCCTCCTCACGGCGTTTCACCGATTCGATCAACGGATCCATCCAATCGGCCGACAGCGAGGCGCGGGTGGCACACAACAGCACGCGGTCCCAGACACGGAACCCACGTGCGGCAACGTGGCCTGTCAGGCCATTGTCGTCAGCGGTGTGACGAGGGTCGAGCCAGCAGCGGACACCGTGCTTCTGAAGCGTGTTGTGCAACCGCCCGGCAAACGGTTCCTCCTCCGCAGTGTAGACAATAAAGAAACTCTCCTGGGCTGCACTCGGATCCTCCTGGCCCTCATAGCTCTCGATCCAGTCCTGTCCGACTCCGTTGCCTCGAAGGAATGCCGTCGGAATGCGAGTGTCAGAACGTTCCAGGGTGTCGAGGCTCACCGAACCGGGACCGAGGTGGACCATCGAATCGAGACCGGTGGTGCGAGACAGATCCACGTCGTTCCAGGTCAGCCATCCACATCGAACGCGTTCGAAATTGGCATGATCGAGATCGGCATGCGAGAAGTTCACTCCCAGCAACTCGGCACCAGCCAGGTCAGTCTCCTGCAACTCGGCGTCGACGAAGTTGGCATCGCTGAGGATCGAGCCAGAGAGGTCGGCGCCCTGGAGCACCGCTCGCGCGAAGTCGGCACTCTCGCCGCGGATCTCGCGCAGCGTCGCCCGAAACAGTCGACTTCCGGAAAAGTTGACCCGACTGACTTCGGCGCCGGTCAGGTCGGCCCGGGTCAGATCCGCTCCTGAAAAGTTACCGCCGGTCAACCGCGACCGGTTCAACTTCGCACCGACCATCTGGCTGCGACGGAGATTGACTCCGGCCAGGTCAATCTCCGAGAGATCGGCGTCGACGAGGTCCAAAACCACGTCGGGGTTCTTCCGCCGCCACGCCGCCACGGCCTTGCGGCCCTGCCGGACGATCTCGACCAGTTCTTCGTTCGCCATCGTCGAGTCACGCTGCGTGGAGGGGACGCCTCCATCTTCCACGTCCGGGTGCACCTGTTCAAGCACCCGCTGTCCCCGAAACGGCTCGCGAGGGCTCTTGGCTTGGATTTGGTGACTCGCGCGATGCGCTGCTAGAATTGCGGTATGACACCCAGCCGTTCTGTGCCGACCCTTGCGATCCGGCAACTGGCCATCGCCCTCGTGTCGGTTGCGGCCATTTCCATCGGGCCGGCCGCGGCGGCCGCTCCCCCGGAATCATCGGACGCAACCTGGTGGTCGTTCCGACCGCTCACCTCGCCGTCTGCCCCGGTTGCCGGCGACGCCACCTGGCCGAGAACTCCCGTCGACGCCTTTATCTCCAGATCCCACCGCCGTCACGGCCTGGCCCCATCGGCCGCTGCCGGCCCCCGAACCCTGATTCGTCGCGTCACGATCGACCTGACCGGCCTGCCGCCGACTCCCGACGAGGTCGCTCGCTTCCTGGCCGACGGCTCGGTCGAGGCCTACCCACGACTGGTCGAGCGACTGATGCAGAGTCCCCGATACGGCGAGCGATGGGCCCGTCACTGGCTCGACGTGATTCACTACGGGGACACCCACGGCTACGACAAGGACAAACTGCGTCCCAACGCCTGGCCGTACCGGGACTACGTGGTTCGCGCCTTCAACGCCGACAAGCCCTTCGACCGCTTCGTGCTCGAACAGGTTGCCGGCGACGTGCTGTTTCCCACCACCGTCGACGGCGTTGTCGCCACGGGCCTCCTGGCAGCCGGCCCGTGGGACTACATCGGCCACGCCGAGGTGCCCGAAACCAAACTCGACGGCCAGGTCGCCCGCAACCTCGACCGTGACGACATGGTCCGCACCGTAATCAACTCCTTCATCAGCCTGACGGTCCAATGTGCTCGCTGTCACGACCACAAGTTCGACGACGTGTCGATGGAAGACTACTACAGCCTGCAGGCGGTTTTTGCTGCCATCGACCGGGCCGACCGCCCTTACCACCCCGATCCGACCGCCGCAGCACGGCGTGCTGAACTGGTCCGCGATCGACGCCGGGCCGAACAGCACCTCGCAGCCCTGCAGAAAGAACTGGCCGCAAGAGGTGGACAGCGACTGAAACGGATTCGGGACGAACTGGACCGACTCGGTCGCGGACCCACCCGACTCCTGGCCTACGGCTACCACAGTTCCATCGTGAAATCCCCCGACCAGCCCAAGTGGGTCCAGGTCGACCTGGGCAGCCCTCGCAAACTGACTCACGTCGTGGTTGTCGGCTGCCACGACGAATTCAACAACATCGGAGCCGGTTTCGGGTTCCCGCCGCGGTTTCGTATCGAAATCTCCAACGACGCCACGTTCGGCAAGGGTGTCACCCCGCTGCTGGATCACACCACCGCCGATTTTCCCAACCCCGGCACCCGACCGCTGGCCGTCTCGGCCGGAGGCCAAACGGCCCGCTACATCCGTGTCACGGCCACTCGCCTGGCTCTTCGGCAAAACGATTTCATCTTCGCCCTGGCCGAACTGGCCGCCGTCGGCCCCGAGGGCCACAACCTCGCTCTCGGGCGTGCCGTCACCTCGCTTGATTCGATCGAAGCCCCCGTCCGCTGGACCCGTCACAACCTGGTCGACGGCCACTACGACCGTGTGAAGGTGACTTCCGCCCTCCTGGTCCGCGCCGTGGAACTCAATCGCACGTGGACCAGGCTCCGGACGGAACTTCTGACGCCCGAGTTCCAGGCCCGTCGCCAGGCGATCGATCGTCAACTCACTGCGATCGCCGCCCAGGTCGCCGCCATCCCCAAGCCGGCCATGGTCTATGCCGGAACGGTGCACACCGGTACCGGGTCCTTCCGTGGCACCGGCCACCAGAAGGGACGTCCACGACCGATCCACCTGCTGGCCCGCGGCGACATTCGCCGCAAGGGCAAGCTGCTCGGCCCCGGCACGGTCTCTGTCGGCAGCGACCTGCCCACGCGATTCCAGTTGGCAGCCAACCACCGCGAGGGGGACCGGAGAGCGGCCCTGGCCAGGTGGCTGACCGACCGCCGCAACCCGTTGACCTGGCGTTCGATCGCAAACCGTGTCTGGCAGTATCACTTTGGCCAGCCCCTGGTCGCCACTCCCAACGACTTCGGCCGCATGGGCGATGAGCCCTCGCACCCCGACCTGCTCGACTGGCTCGCCGCCAGGCTGCGTGACGGCAACGGGTCGCTGAAGGACCTCCACCGGCAGATCCTGCTCAGTGCCACCTACCGGCAGGCCTCTTCGCATCGCCCCGCCGCCGCCCGCGTCGACTCCGGCAACCGGTTCCTGTGGCGGATGAATCGACGGAGAATCGAGGCCGAGGTGGTCCGCGACGCGGTGCTGTCCGTTGCCGGTCGACTTGACGGACGCATGTATGGCCCCGGCTTCCAGGACTTCGTCATCGAGAAGCCCCAACACTCGCCCCACTACCAGTACCACAAGCACGACCAACACGATCCCCGTTCCCACCGCCGCAGCGTCTACCGGTGCTTGGTCCGCAGCCAGCAACAACCCTTCATGACCGTCCTCGACTGTGCCGACCCCTCACGGATGGTCGCCCGCCGCGACGAGACGATTTCGGCGCTGCAGGCGTTGGCGATGCTCAACAACAGCTTCATGACCACCATGGCCGGTTATTTCGCCGATCGCGTTTCCTCCGAGGCGCCCCGCCTGGCCGATCAGGTGCGACTGGCCGTCCACCTGGCCCTCTCTCGACCCGCCGTCGCCCAGGAGGTTGAACTGCTGACCGCCTACGCCACGCGGCACGGACTTCCCAACGCCTGCCGTCTGATCCTCAATCTCAACGAATTCGTGTTCGTCGAATGACCTGCCCGTCCGCCCCCCCCGCATCTCTGCCCTCGGGTCACTCTGAATCCCGCCGGGACTTCCTCTGGAGATCCGGGGGCGGCCTGGGCGGCATCGCGCTGGCTCACCTGGTCCGAAACGGATCGGCCTCGGCCGGCCTCGAGCCGGGCGTGCTTTCCGGCCGGCTGCATCATCCGCCGCGGGCCAAGCGCGTGATCCAGCTGTTCATGGCCGGAGCCGCCAGCCACATCGACCTTTTTGACCACAAGCCGGCACTCGAGAAACACCACGGCCAGAAATCGGACTTCGGCGAACACGTGGAAGCCTTCCAGAACGGGCTCGGCCCCTGGATGCGATCACCGTTCACGTTCCGACCCTACGGTGATTGCGGCAAGATGCTCAGCGACCCCGTCCGGGCCCTGGGCAGCTGTGCCGACGAGATGGCCTTCATTCACTCGATGGTCGGCAAAACCGGGGTCCACAGCCAGGCGACCCTGTTGCAGTCAACCGGGTTCCAACGCCCGGGTTTTCCCGGAGCAGGGGCCTGGGTCAGTTATGCCCTGGGAGCCGAATGCGACAATCTGCCCAGTTTCGTTGTTCTGCCCGACCACCGTGGCTTCGCCTCCAACGGCCCCAAGAACTGGGACACCGCCTTCCTGCCGACCCGCTACCAGGGAACGATCATCCGCCCCGGGCTCCGCAACCCCATCGCCGACCTGAAAGCCGATCCCAAGAGCTTCGTCACCGGCGAAAGCGACCGCGAAGGATTGGCACTGCTCAAGACGCTCAACCAGAAACACCAGCAGTCCAGCCAGGGCGATTCGCGGCTCGAAGCCCGCATCCGCAGCTACGAACTAGCCGCCCAGCTCCAGTTGGCGGCTCCCGAGGCTCTCGATGTCAGTGGTGAATCCAAGCACGTGCTGAAACTCTATGGACTCGACACTCCACGCAACTCGTTCCCGGCCAAGATCAATGCCCCCGAGGAAATCAACTACTTCGGACGCAAGTGCCTGGTCGCCCGAAGACTGCTCGAACGCGGTGTCCGGTTCATACAGATCTGGTCCGGTTGTGACAACGGATTCCCACGACGAAACTGGGACTCGCACGAGGACATCTCCAGGGACCATGGGCCGCTGGCCGAAGGCATGGCCGTTGGCACGGCGGGCCTGATCGCCGACCTGAAACAACGCGGCCTGCTCGACGACACCCTCATCCTCTGGACCACCGAGTTCGGCCGGATGCCCTCAACACAGGGCACCAAGGGACGCGACCACAACCCGTACGTCTTTACCAACTGGCTGGCCGGCGGCGGCATCAAGGGCGGCACCACTTACGGACCCAGCGACCAGTGGGGCTACAAGCCAGCCGACCGCGACAAGCCGACTCACGTTTATGACGTCCACGCGACGATCCTGCACCTGCTGGGCATTGACCACGAACAACTCACCGTGCGACACAACGGCATCGATCGCCGCCTGACCGACGTCCATGGCCACGTGATCCACGACATCATCGCCTAACCCCGCCAGCCGCCTCACCATGAAACGACACGCAATCCATCCACTCGCCGCCGTGCTCGTCGCGGGCCTGTCTACGGCCTTGGCCACCGCAGCCGAACCCGACGCACAAGTCGACTTCAACCGCGAAGTCCGCTCGGTGCTCTCCGTCCACTGCCTGAAATGCCACGGTCGCGATCAGGGCAACCGCCAGGCCGGCCTGCGACTCGACCGTCGTACGTCGAGCACCAGGAAACTCGAAAGCGGTCGCACGGCGATCGTCCCCGGCAAGCCAACCCGAAGCGAACTGATCACCCGGATCACCAGTGGCGACCCCGACCTTAGGATGCCCCCGGTTGACGAGGGGCCGTCGCTTTCGGCCGAGCAGATCGCCACGTTGACACGGTGGATTCGGCAGGGGGCCGTCTATTCGCGACACTGGTCCTTCATCCCACCGCAACGACCCGCATCCCCCCGGTCACCTGCCAACTGGCCGGCCGAGAACCCGATCGACCAGTTCCTCCAGGCCAAGCTGAAGACGAACCTCCTGGAGCCGTCTCCCCGGGCCGATCGCGAGACACTGATCCGCAGGCTGAGCCTGGATCTGCGGGGATTGCCGCCCCGCCTGCCTGAGATCGACCGGTTCCTGGCCGACACCGCACCAGGTGCCTGGGGCCGACTCGCCGATCGTTTCCTGGCCGATCCGGCCTACGGCGAACGCTGGGCCCGTGTCTGGCTGGACCTGGCCCGCTATGCCGACTCGAGGGGGTACGGCTCGGATCCCTTGAGGCCAAACGCATGGCGTTTCCGGACATGGGTCATCGACGCCTTCAATGCCAATCAACCCTTCGACCGCTTCTCGACCGAACAACTGGCCGGCGACCTGCTAGCCGACGCGACACTCGAGCAGAAGATCGCCACGGCATTTCATCGCAACACGATGACCAATACCGAAGGTGGCACCGACGATGAAGAATTTCGGGTGGCAGCGGTCAAGGACCGAGTCGACACCACGCTGCAGGTCTGGATGGGACTCACCATGGGTTGTGCAAAATGCCACGACCACAAGTTCGACCCGATCACCCAGGACGAGTACTACCGCTTCTACGACATGTTCAACCAGTCGGCCGACACCGACCGCGGTGACGAAGCGCCGGTGATCGAAGCGCCCACCCCGGAGATGAAGCGGGCCGCAGCCGGCCTGGACGCGGCCATCGCCTCACTCGAGACCCGCCGCAAGAAACTCGAACCCCGGATCGCAGCGGAAAAGAAGGACTCCGCCGCTCGGCCCGTCGCCGGACGATTCGTTCGCATCGAGCTGCCGGGCAAGCAAAAGCACCTCTCACTGGCCGAGGTGCAGGTGTTCTCGAACCGGCCGGACAAGAAGGCCTCACCCGGGAAGAAACCACCCACCAACATCGCGCTGAACAAATCGGCCAAGCAGTCCAGCACCGGCTTCGACGGCCCGGCCAGACTGGCCGTCGACGGCAACACCAACGGCGACTACTTCGAAGCCAAATCGACGACGCACACCGCAGGAGAGGACAACCCGTGGTGGGAGGTCGACCTGGGCTCCGAGGTCCCCGTGGCTCACATCCACGTCCACAACCGCACCGATGGCGGTTTGTTTTCTCGGCAGGCCGGGCTGGTCATCCGGCTTCTCGATGCCAAGCGGAAGACCGTTTGGGAAGACACCTTGACGGCCAAGCCGACGGCCAAACACCAGCACTTCACCAGTCGACCCGGGCCGGTGGCCGAACAGGCCCAGCAGTTGGCCGACCGGATCGCGGCCATGAAGAAAAAACGGCCCAAGTTCCCCACGTTGCCGGTGATGCAGGACCTGCCCGAGAACAAACGCCGGGACACGTTCGTCATGATCCGCGGCAGCTTCCTGCAGAAGGGCAAGAAGGTCACGGCCGAATTCCCCACAGGTTTCCATCCGGCCGCCAAGAATCTGCCCCGCAATCGCCTGGGTGTCGCCAACTGGATCACCGACAGCCAAAACCCCCTGACGTCCCGTGTGGCGGTCAACCGGTTCTGGAGCCACCTGTTCGGACGTGGACTGGTGTTGACCGAAGAGGACTTCGGGACGCAGGGCGAGCCACCCAGCCACCCGTTGCTACTCGACTGGCTGGCCACCGAGTTCACTCGAACCGGCTGGAACGTCAAGGCCCTGCTGCGAACCATCGTCTCCTCACACGCCTACCAGCAATCCGCCAGGATAACGCCCGAGATGCTCGCGGCCGATCCAACCAACCTGTGGCTAGGACGCGCCCCGAGGTTTCGGCTCGAGGCCGAGACGATCCGCGACCAGGCATTGGCCATTGCCGGGCTGCTCGACCAACGGATGGGTGGAGCCAGTGTCTACCCGTTCCAGCCGCCCGGCCTGTGGCAGGCGGCCTTCAACGGTCAACGCAAGTGGCCGACCAGCCCCGGGTCTCAGAAGCACCGCCGTGGCCTGTACACGTTCTGGAGACGGACGGTGCCGTACCCGTCGATGGCGACCTTCGACGCGCCCAGCCGAGAGATCTGCATGCCGCGAAGAATTCGCACCAACACCCCGCTGCAGGCCTTCGTGACACTCAACGACCCGGTATATGTCGAGATTTCCCAGGCGCTGGGCCGACGGCTGGTTGCCGAGGGCGGGGCGACACCGGCTTCACGCGTCGCCTTCGGGCTGCGACTGGCCACCGGGCAGCAAGCCAGCCCCGCGCAGCAGGATGTCCTGGTGGGTTTGTTCGAATCCGAAATTTCTCATTTCCGCAAGAACACCGATGCGGCCAAGCAGCTCGCCACCATGCCACTGGGACCACTGTCGGCCGACGGAGACACCGCAACGATGGCCGCCTGGACCGTCGTCGCCAACGTGCTGCTGAACCTCGATCAAGCCCTGACGCGACCCTGACCCCGACTCTCCCGCCAATCCCACTTGTTAATCCGACCACGGGACACGCCCATGGATCCTGACCAGCAATACCTGCAGACGATCACACGCCGCCATTTCCTCCGCGATTCACACGTCGGCCTTGGGGCGTTGGCACTGGGGGGCCTGGCCAACGGGGCCTCCGCCGTCGATCCAGGACAGCCGCAAAGCCCGCCGCTGCCCGGGCGAGCCAAGCACGTGATCTACCTGCACATGGCCGGTTCACCGCCCCAGCACGAGTTGTTCGATTTCAAGCCGGCCCTTCTGCGGCACAACATGCAGCCATGTCCCGACGACCTGCTGGCTGTGCTGCAAAAGGAGCGGCTGCCGTTCATCGACCTGAAGGCCCGCCGCCCAAAACTCCTGGGGACCCCATACCGGTTTCAACCCAGGGGCGACAGCGGCCTGATGATCAGCGAACTGCTGCCTCATCTTTCTCAGCATGCCGACGAGATGGCGATCATCCGCTCGATGCACACCGACCAGTTCAACCACGCCCCGGCCCAGTTGCTGCTTTACACCGGAGCCGCGCGTTTCGGCCGCGCCTCGCTGGGATCGTGGGCGACGTGGGGACTGGGCACCGAGAACGCCAACCTGCCGGGTTTCGTCGTGCTGATTTCCGGCGGCACCGATCCCAGTGGCGGCAAGAGCCTGTGGGGCAGTGGATTTCTGCCGTCGGTCTACCAGGGCGTGCAATGCCGCAGTGCGGGCGACCCCATCCTGTTCGTATCGAATCCCAAGGGGCTTGACCGCAATGTCCGCCGCCGCAGTCTCGACGCGCTTCGAAAACTCAACGAACTGGAACTCAACCGGATCGGCGACCCCGAAACCCGCACGCGGATCAGCCAGTACGAACTGGCATTCCGGATGCAGATGTCGGTGCCCCAGGTGATGGACGTCACCAAGGAGCCCAAGCACATCCAGGACTCCTACGGCACAACCCCCGGCAAGGCATCGTTTGCCAACAACTGCCTGCTGGCACGTCGACTGGTCGAACAGGGCGTCCGCTACGTGCAGCTATTCGACTGGGGCTGGGACATGCACGGCACGGCCAAGAGCAACGACCTGATGACCGCGATGCCCAAGAAGTGCAAGGAGGTCGATCGACCGATCGCCGCCTTGCTGTCGGACCTGAAGCAACGTGGGCTGCTGGACGAAACGCTGGTGATCTGGAGTGGCGAGTTCGGCCGCACGTCGATGAACGAGGAGCGGAACGGATCGAAGTTCCTCGGCCGCGACCACCACCCGCACTGCTTCTCGATGTGGATGGCCGGCGGAGGCGTGCGAGGCGGGGTCACTCATGGCGAGACCGACGAACTGGGGTATTTCGTGGCCCGTGACAAGGTGGGGGTCCACGACCTGCAGGCCACGGTCCTGCACCTTTTGGGCTTCGACCCACACCGGCTCTCCTACCGCTACCAGGGTCTCAGCCAGAGACTGATCGGGCCCGAAGGTGATGGGCACGTGATCCGCCCGGTGGTGGCCTAGCGGCCCGCTCCCGGAACGGCTCAATCCACTTTGCCCGACGCCGGTTTCGACCACGGGCTCTGCTCGGCCGTGCGGAAGTTGTACCGCGGCGTCAGAGGCGGCAGCGGAAATGCCGGGCTCCACGAACCGCGGCGCCGGATCGTCTCACGCTTCTCGTCGACGTCGGGCAACGGCTTGCGGCCCCTGTCCCAGCGACTGGCTCCGATGAACGATCGCCGGCCGCCCGTCTTCAGAACCTTCGTGCCGGTGAACAACGTGAAGAGCGTGCCATCGGAAAGCTCGACGGTCTGAGGCTGAACGAGTCCGTCGGCGATGGGCACATCATCGCGCAACACCACTTCCGACTCCCAGGTCTTTCCCATGTCGAAAGTGAACCGTGCCCTGACACCGTAAGGTACGGCGAACCGTCGCTGGAAACTGCAGACGACCGATCCGTCTGCCAGGATCGTGGGATTGGGATGCTTGGCCCGGATGGGTGACGCCTTGACCTTCGACCACGTCAGACCGCCGTCGATCGAGGAAACCGAGAAGGCCCGACCGCCGGCAGCAGTGCGGATCATGGCAAAGATCCGCCCGTCGGGCCAGACAACCGGATAGACCTCGTTGA
This sequence comes from Planctomycetota bacterium, assembly GCA_963582065.1. GTDB lineage: Bacteria > Planctomycetota > Planctomycetia > Planctomycetales > Planctomycetaceae > UBA8437. Next base: position 17,683 of record CAUZRQ010000029.1, read on the forward strand.
ACCCACGAGTCGAAGGCGAGAGCTTGCCGTCGGCCATCCGGATCATCCGCCAGGTGCGGCCGGCATCTTCTGAGCGAACGACGAACGGGTGGTTCAGACCGCCGAGGTCGCTGTTCGTGTTCCGGCCTTTGGGCCGGTAGCCGTGCATGAAATTGACGATCGTGCCGTCTGCGAGCAACCTCTGGCGGGGTGGCGAGTTGACCGCCAAACGGGCGAAGAGGCCGAACTGCCGGTGAACCGAAAATTCGCTCCATGTCCGGCCACGGTCAATCGAGCGGCGAACCCACATGCTGCCCAGGATCGCGCAGTAGCCGGCCTTTTCTCCCAGGTCCCAGACGTAATAGCCTCTCTTTTGCAGAGTCGCTGCCTGCGATCGCGGGTGCCTGAGCCAGTGATGCGTGCCGGTTTCGACCAGCATGCCGTCGGCCATCGTGCTGAGGTCATCGCGAGGTCCTGGCCAGGACTTCTTCGACACGTTCCAGGTGACACCGAGGTCCGTCGAAACCAGCACGACCATAACGTGTCGTGCTTGATAGGCATCGGTGTTTTCCCCGAAATTCAGCCCGGCACTGACCCAGATCCGGTCCCGGTCGTCGCGCCACGTCCGATAGTTGTTGACCACGTACCGCGGACTGCTGATCACCTCGACATCGTATTTCCAGGCCTCTTCCGACCATCCATCCACGACCGACACGAGCACGACGAGCACGGCAAACAGGGAACTCCCCGGCAGTCGGCAGCATGTTGCTCGACCAGCCGAACCCGTTGTCCTGTTTTTCATGTGACGTCTCAGCGCGAGAAAGGCCGCGCGTGCCGAAATCGATTATGACCACCGATGCCGGCGTTGTCAGGACGACGTCCACAGATCGGGACCGGCCGCCAGTCGCTTCACACGGGGCGTGCTGCGATTGAGACCGTTCGTTGCTCTCCCATTTTTGCCGCCATAGGCTGTGTCTACGTCTGCCTGTCCTGACTTGTCGGAGACACACCCGTGAAACACGTTCGTCAACTCGGCTCGTTCTTCTTCGCAGTCGGAATCTTCATCGCGGTCTTCGTGGGGATTCCGTGGTTCGTCATTGCGTCCAAGGACCCGGTGATTCCCATATTTCTCAGGGTTGCCATCTTCAGCCTGCTGGGTGGCATGCTGTTGGTGCTGCTGACGCTGGCCGTAGAAAAACTCCGCGACACGATGTCCGACGCATCGTCGTCGTCGACGGAGCCCGACGGGACTGTCGTTCTGCTGAATTCCGACAACGTGCCGGGCCGGGAGACCAGTGAGATCCTTGGCCTGGTGCAGGGCCACACGGTGTTCGCCATCTGGCTTGGCAATGACCTCTCGTCGCTCCTCCGACTCATCCTCGGTGGCGAACTGACCGAATACACGGAGATGATGGGAACGGCCCGAGAAACCGCCACCACCCGGATGATCGCAAAGGCGACCGAACTGGGTGCCGACGCGATCATCAATGTCCGTTACATGACCACGAGCGTCGTGGGAACCGCGTCGGAGATTTTCGCCTACGGCACGGCCGTCACACTCCGCGATCAAACTGCCTAGGAAGGCACCCTTCCGATCGGCGAGACTTCGGTTGAATTGCGTTGGACCGCCGAACTCGTCACCGAACGCCTCAAGACTTTGCCACGCTCGAAGCCAATTCGATGACGGGCAATCGACCACCACTCGCCCCCCCGGAAGTCAACTCAGCCTGAGGATTCAACGATGGACGGTTCCTTGCACGCGTTGAACGTTGTCGTCGTCATCATCTTCCTGTGCGTCATCGTCTCGGCCATTAACCGGCAATCGGCCAAGCTCTCCCAACTGGACTCCAAGGTGGACCTGTTGATGAAGAACGCGAACATCGAGTTCTCGCCGCTCGACTTGATCACCGACGAGGTTCGCACCGCCTTGCTCGAAGGCGACAAGATCACGGCAATCAAGATCTACCGCGAGACAACCGGTGCCGGACTGCGAGAAGCCAAGGACGCTGTCGAACTGCTCGCCGAATCGCTGTCGAACGGGGACTAATCTGCAACGGCGGCCCGAATACTCGCCGAGTTCCCGTTAACGGTCGTGACGCCGGTAGAGGCCCGCCAGGCGGTCCAGCGACACACCGCATCGCCAGGCCGCCAGCAGGCACCAGTTCCGCAACGTCTGACGGACGACCCCCTGTTTCTCCCATCGCCTCGCATCGACCACGAGCGGACCCTCCAGGAGTTGTAGTCGCCCCAGCCGCCTTAGAGTCCTGGCCAGCATCACGTCATCCATCAGGGGCACTTCGGGGAATCCCCCCACCGCCTCAAAGCAATCGCGGCGAACAAACAGGCCCTGGTCTCCATAGGGGACCTGTCGCCACTTGGCCCGCCATGCGTTGCCGTATTCGAGCAGCCGGTAGAGTCCCCCGTCGGCATCAATCCTCTGCCGAAAGGCGCCGCCCACCACTCGCGGGTCGGCGAGGGCCTGTTCTGCCCGGGCCGCAGCGCCGACCGGCAACCGACAATCGGCGTGAAGAAACACCAGCACCTCGCCGATGGCCTCGCCCGCCCCCTTGTTCTGTTGAACCGCGCGGCCCGGCGGGCTCGTCAACACGCGGGCCCCCACCTCGGCCGCTCGATGGCACGTCCTGTCGTGGCTGCCTCCATCCACGACGATCACTTCGTTTGCCCCGCTTTCCCAGGCCGACACCACTGCGGCGGCGACCTGCAGTTCCTCGTTCACAACCGGAACGACCACCGAAACCGCCATCGTGCTAACCACCGTTCTCCAGGCGTTCTGGCCACACACTGTCGATCCGCGGTAGCATAATGATCCAGAACAACGCTTTCACCCGATTTCGCAGGGCATCCCCGAACTTGTCTCGCCTCCTTGCCACCACCTGCCTGGTCCTGGCCGCTTCACTTCCGTTGTCGGCAGCTGATTCGCCACCGGTTGCTCGCTGGCAACTTGACCGCGATCACCTGACCGACCGCACTGTCCTTCCGCTGGCCGGACCGCTCAACGCAACTCTCACCGGTCCGCTGAAGTTCTCCACGGACCGAACATCCGGCCCACGCGGCATACTGCAACTCTCGGGCCAGACCGCTCCGCGTCAGCGATTCCAGGTGGCCAATTCGATCGACCAGGCATCGGCCATCCTGCCGACGACACACTTGACCGTCTCGGCGTGGTTGCGGATCGACGCAGCGGGGGAATGGAGCGGCTTCGTCAGTGCCGTGCAGGACAACGGATCTTACGAGAAAGGCTGGCTGCTGGGGCAGCACCGCTCCCGTTTCGTGTTTGCTCTTTGCAGTACCAAGACCGGCAAGCTGACCTACCTGGAATCCCCTCGGCTGTTCGAGACTGGCCACTGGTACCACGTCGTCGGCACCTATGACGGGAGCCGCCAGAAACTGTTTGTCGACGGCCAACTGCAGGGCGAATCGACCACCCAGTCCGGCCCGATCGCTTATCCTCCCAAGGGAGTCGTCACGCTGGGTGCCTACGAGGACGACAACGAGTACTACCCGTTGGCCGGAGCGCTCGAACGGGTCAGCATCTGGGACAGGGCACTTGCCGACGGTGACGTGGAGCAGTTGTTTCGGCAACGCTCCGTCAGATTTCCCGGGATCCAGGCCACGCGGCCGCAGGTGGTCGACTGGCCGACATGGAATCGTGACAACCAGCGGACCGGAGTCACCGAGCAGTCCTTGAAACTGCCGCTGGTGCGGCAATGGACCCACAGGATCCCCGCCCCGGTTCCTGCCTGGCCCGACCCGGCCCGCCAGGACTTCTGGCATCGCAAGCAGGACCTGAGAGCCCGAGTGACTTACGACCGGGTCTCTCACCTGGTCGCCTCCGGAGGCCGCGTGATCCTGGGCCATTCCGCCGACGACACCGTTCGTTGTCTCGAGCTGGCCACCGGCCGCCTGGTATGGACGGTCACTGCGGACGGCCCGGTCCGCCTGGCCCCCACGATCGCCGGCGACCGCGTGTTGTTCGGGTCCGACGACGGACATGTCTATTGCGTCGCCCTGTCAGACGGCCGACGGCACTGGCGACGCCCGGCAGCCCCGAGGGTCCGTTGGATCGCGGGCAACCAGCGGCTGATCAGTGCCTGGCCGGTCCGGACGGGTGTGCTGGTCGAGTCGGGGATCGCCTACTGTTGCGCCGGCGTGTTCCCCACCCAGGGCGTCCACCAGGTCGCCTTTCGGGTCCGCGACGGTCGTCGCCTGGCCGCCAACCGCATCACCGTCTCGGCCCAGGGCTACCTCGCCCGTCGTTCGGGGCGACTGTTCGTCACGACCGGTCGCGATCCGGCCGGATCGTTCGTCGCCGAACTCAAGCGTCGGGGCAAGGGAGTGGGGCGAGAACTCTCGATGCTGCCCGACGAGTACCGTTACGCGTTCGTCGGCGCCGGAGATCTTCGCATCGGCGGAGCCAACGGCCACGTGGCTGCCTTCGACCGTCGATCGGGCAAGAAGGTGTGGTCGGCGAAAGTCCGGGGCAGGGCGTGGTCACTGGCCATAGCCGGCGGCTTCGTGCTGGCCAGCACTGATGACGGACAGGTGTCGGCCTTCGGTCCGACGCCGGTGTCCTCACCGCCGGTGCATGACTCGCGACCCGACAGTTCCGGTTCCCCGCCGGCCGAGTGGTCGGCCTTGCTCCTCAAGCAACTGGCCCATCGCAAGGGTTACGGAATCGTGCTGGGCAGCGTCGATGTCCGTCCAGCAATCGAACTGGCTCGCCGCACGTCCATGCAGGTGCACGTTGTCCTCGACTCTCCCGCGTCGCTCGGCCCGGCCCGCACCGCGATCTGGCACAACGGGCTTGCCGGCCGTGTGACGGCCCTCCATTCGCCCCCCGGGACTCTGCCGCCCTACACCGAGGGCCTGTTCAACGTCGCCGTGCTGTCAGGTCTCGCCCGCGACCGCATCGAGCAAGCCAGCCGACTGGTCCGTCCGTGGGGTGGATTGGTCGTTGACGCACAATCCGGCTCGATCCTGGCCCGACGTGGACCGCTCGAAGGGGCCGGGCACTGGTCTCACATGTACGCCGATGCCGCCAACACCGTCTGCAGCAACGACCGCTATGTCTCGGGACCGCTCGACCTCCAGTGGTTCGGACCACCGGGGCCGCGGCAGATGATTGACCGCCACCACCGTACGGTGGCTCCGTTGTTTGTCGCCGGCCGCCTGTTCGTCCCCGGCGACGACCGGGTGATCGCCGTCGACGGTTACAACGGCACAGTGCTGTGGAACAACAAGGTTCCCGGCTCGCGACGGATCGGCGCCTTCCGCGACTGCAGCTACCTGGCCGCAACCGACGACTCGGTCTATGTGGCCACCGGCGGCCGGTGCCTGCGTTTCGACGGTGACACCGGCCGCACGTTGACCACTTTCGCCGTTCCTCCAGCAGCCGACGGCAAACCACGTGACTGGGGGTACCTGGCCGTCGTGGGTGACATCCTGGTCGGGTCAGCCGTTTCCCCGGGCGCATCGCGGCGAGAACATTCGCGCGAGGCGATCGAAGAGGGCACCTACTACGATCGTCGTCCGTTGGTGGGCAGCGAGTACCTGTTCGCATTCGATCGAAGGACAGGCCGCCACCAGTGGAGCTATCACACCGGTGGTGGCCTGTTGCCCAATCCGGCAATCGCAATCGACGGCGGTGCAGTGAGCCTGATCGAGAGCGACAACCGCGAGACGGTCAAATCGGCCACCGGTCGCGCCACTCCGAAGGATCTCTTTGCCAAGGGGGCCCGGCTCGTCTCACTCGACCTCAAGACCGGCAGCGTCCGTTTCAGCCGGCCGCACGACTTCTCGGCCATCCAGCATTCGGTCTACCTGGCCGCTGCGGGAGGCCGCCTGATTGTCGTCGGCTCGCGCAACGACGGTGACGATCCCAAGACCTCACGGGTGTGGTACGACATCCAGGTCTTTGACGACACCGAGGGCGACCGGCAATGGTCGGCCAGCCAGAAGCAGTCGACCAAGATCGGGGGATCGCACGGCGAACAGGATCACCACCCTGTGATCATCGGCACGACGTTGTACTGCGAGCCGTTCGCCTGGAACCTGGTCAACGGCAAACGCGTGGCCGAGTTCGGCTGGAAGAACCAGCACCGCCGGGGCTGCGGCACGCTGACCGCTTCGGCCTCGACCGTCTTCTTTCGCGACGGCACCGCCAGCATGTTCGACCTGAAATCCAACACCTACAGCAAGGTGACCACCACCACGCGTCCGGGTTGCTGGATCAACATGATTCCGGCCGGCGGACTGCTGCTGGTTCCGGAGGCCAGTTCAGGATGCACCTGCAACTTTGCCATCCAGACGTCACTGGCATTCCGACCGCGGCGGGGCAAATGACCCTGCCGAGAGGTCAGTCGGCTGCAACGGCCTCGACTTCCAGGGCCCGCTCGCGCTGGATCGCCTCGTAGACCTCGCTGCGGTGGACGGCCACTTCGGCAGGCGCCTCGATCCCCAACCTCACCTTGTCACCGCGGATATCGACGACCATCAACGAAATCTGGTCGCCGATCATGATCCGTTCGTCTCGTTTTCGAGTGAGCACCAGCATTGTTCGACCTCCGACAGGATTGCCTTGGTGGGCGCCGCTGCGGGGCGCCCCACGCAAGCCTAGCCCATCATTTCGCATTTGCCGCCGTGTCACCGATTGCCGAGAGGGGTTCGGATGCCGGTCGCAACGGTCGTGCGGGGTCAGACGGCTGCAACCATCTTGAGCAGCCGTTCGAGCAAGACCTGTGGTTCGGTATCGGTCACGAACAACTGCCGGTTCTCGGGTTTCATGAAACCCTCCTCCACCGACCGCTCGATCGTTTCCAGAAACGGATCGAAGAATCCGCGGATGTCGAGAACGCCGATCGGCTTGGCGTGGATCTTCAATTGCCGCCACGCCAGCACCTCGAACAACTCCTCGAACGTCCCGACCCCACCCGGCAGGGCAATGTAGGCATCGGCGAGTTCGTGCATCTGGGCCTTGCGACGGTGCATGTCCGGGACGACCCGCATGTCGGCAACGTGTTGGTGCATCACCTCCTCGACGGCCAATCCGTCGGGAATCACTCCGATCACCTCACCGCCGGACTCCAGGACCGAGTCAGCCACGACGCCCATCAGGCCGATGCTTCCGCCACCGTAGACCAATCCAACATTCCGAGAGGCCAACTCCTTGCCCAGCACCCTGGCCGTCGCGGCAAACTCGGGATCCACTCCGGTCTGCGAACCACAAAAAACACACACGCGAACCACGGCAGAGGATTCCTGAAAACTCGAGTCCGGCAACCAACCTAGCGACCACCGGTGTCCAGGAACAAGTTTGCACGACAGGGGGTCTGCCGACTAGTATGTCGCGAGCTAGGAACTGGGTGAAACGGGAGCCAACACGATGACCGAACAACTCACACGCCGCGGTTTCACCACCAAGACGCTCGGGGCGCTGTTGACCTACACGTTGCTCGAGGACCTGGCCAACCAGGACCTGTTCGCCGACGAGGTCAAGCCGATCACCAGGAAGTGGCTCACCAACGTCAACGACCTGGCCCGCTCGGTGAAGAACAAGAAGATCAAGCAGGTCGCCTGGCAGAAGCAGGTCGAGGAACTGTTCGAGAAGGTCGAACTGGCCGACCTGTTGAAAATGGTCGACTTCAAGAAACTGACCAAGGGGACAAAGTTCGTCGAAAGCGGTGCCCGCAGCCTGAGGTTCGAGTTCCCCAAGATCGAGGGTCTACCGACCGATTACGTCTTCGGCCGCCAGATCTTCGCCTTGAAGAAGGGCCGCTCGGTGGTGCCTCACGGCCACGACAACATGGCCACCGCGTTCCTGATCCTCGACGGAACACTCCGCGGTCGTCACTACGACCGGGTCGAGGACCGTGAGAAGGAATACGTGATCCGCCCGACGATCGACAAGACCTTTGGCCCCGGCGGTCACTCCTCGATCAGTGACTACAAGGACAACGTTCACTGGTTCAAAGCCCTCAGCGACAAGGCCTTCATTTTCAACATCCATGTCCTGGACGTCACACCGGGTGCCAAGCGATCCGGGCGGATCTACGTGGATCCCAACGGCGAAAAGCTCAAGGGCGGACTGATTCGTGCCCGCAAGCTCGCCTACAAGGAAGCCCACGACCTGTACGGCTAGTCGCGGCGAGAGTGAGTCGGCCGACGACCACCCGACGACAACCGGCATCTGGGCGTCGCGGGCAGGAGATTACTTCCGGTGCACCCACGACCTCTGTCGGGCCTGCGGGTATTGGACCTGACCCGCGTACTGGCCGGCCCGTACTGTACGCTGCTACTGGCTGACCTGGGCGCCGAAGTGGTCAAGGTCGAGCGACCGGGAACCGGTGACGACGCAAGAGCCTTCGGTCCGTTCCTGGAGAACGGCCAGAGTGCGTACTTCGCCAGCATCAACCGCGGCAAGAAGAGCATCGCCCTGGATCTCAAGGACGCGGACGACCGTAAGACGTTCCTGGCCTTGATCGATCGGGCCGATGTGCTGGTCGAGAACTTCCGAGCCGGAACGATGCAGAAACTCGACCTGTCCGCCGAAAGTCTCTGCCGCCGGAACCCTAGATTGATCTACGCCTCGCTGTCGGGTTTCGGCCACGCCGGCAGCCACACCGACCGAGCCGCCTACGATGTCGTCGTACAGGCGCTCAGCGGCCTGATGAGCATCACCGGTTCCGGACCCGGTCAATCGGTCCGTGTCGGCACTTCGATCAGCGACATCCTGACCGGCATCTTCGGCGCCGTGGCCGTCGTCTCAGCCGTCCACGGTCGCACCGATTCGGGGCAGGGCACGGTCATCGATCTGGCGATGCTCGACTGTACCGTCGCGGCATTGGAGAACGCGATCAGCCGGTTTTCGATCGCGGGAGTGGCTCCCGAGCCCCTGGGCACCCGCCATCCATCGATCACGCCCTTTCAGGCTTTCTCGACCGCCGATGCCCCCATCGTCATCGCCGCGGGAAACGACACGTTGTGGTCGGCCCTGTGCGGCTGCCTGGAACGAGACGACCTGGCCACCGATCCGCGATTCGCGACCAACGGCGACCGCACAACTCATCACGACGCCCTCGAGACCGAACTCGCCACGGCTCTGGCCACACGCTCGGCCGACGATTGGCTCGAACGGCTCGCCGACGCCGGCATCCCCGCCGCGCCGATCCGCTCGATCGACCAGGTCGTCGCCGACCCGCACCTGGCCAGTCGGGGAATGTGGCACACGATGGACGACGGCCAGGGCGGATCATTGCTGACAGCCGGATCGCCGTTCCGGATGAACGACAGCCCGCCGCCACTGTCGGTTTCGATCCCGGCCCTCGACGAGCACCACCAGGAGATCATCGCCCAATGGCTGGCGACGGACTCGTCCTGAGAACGGCACGAGCCGAGGAGGCCGGTGAACTGGCTCTCCTGGAATCGGCGTGCTGGCCCTCGGGACTGGCGGCCTCCGAAGAGCAGATCACTGCGAGACTGGCCGCGTACGGCGACGGCCAATGGGTCGCCGAAGCGGCTGGCCGCCTGTTGGGCTACAGTTCTGCCCAGAGGATCGACGCCAAATTGCTGGACAGCCATCCGCTGACTTACCAGGCGGTCACCGACTGCAACCGGTTCACCGCCACGCATGCACCCGATGGCGAGCTTTATCAACTGGTCGGTGTCTCAAGCCATCCCTCCAACAGAGGCCAACGTGTCGGCCGCCAGCTTGTCGATCTCCAACTGGCTCGCGGCTGGTCGCTGCCCGGCGTGCACAAGGTCCTCGGATTCACCCGCCCCGCCGGCCGTCACCTGCTGCCGGCCGTTCCACTCGGTGAATACGTCGCAGCCCAAACCGGCGGATCATTCACCGACCCCATCCTCGGGTTTCATCTCGCAGCCGGTGCCGTCGTGGTGTCTCACCACGAACAGTTCCGACCGGACGATCACGAGTCTCTGGGCGCAGGTGTCTTGATCTCTTATCCCAAACCGATTCCCGTAACGGGGTCTGGTGGACCAGCCGTTTCCAGATAGAATCGCAGGCGGTTTCACGTGTCCTGTACGCTTGCTCGTCAAAGAACCATTGACCACCGGGCACCCAATTGTCGTGGAGGAGAACCGCCGTGTCGATGACGCCGGAAAGGGATGATGCGACAGTCGAGCGTGCGGCCAGAAAAGTCGCCGCCGGCCTCGGTTCGGGACACCCCCGCACGTCGGCCGTCCAAGACCTCGTCGCTGAAGGATGGGACGAAGCCGAAGCCCAGGAATTCGTCATGGGCATCGAAACGGCCCTGCAAGAGACGCCCGCAGAAGGTGGGGGAGGCGGGCGAGCTGGTGGCTGGCTGGTCTGGATCGCAGTCCTGGTGATTTTCAACGTCTTGAGCTATGCCTTCGGCTGGGGCTGGTTCCTCTGGTAGACCCTGCCGCGACTCGTTTCCGGCCCGCCATCCATGCCACCAACCCCACGCATCGCCGAATACCTGCTCGGAGCGTCGGTGATCTTCGCCGTGGTCATGTCCGTATCAGACGGAACTCCACTGGAGCTCGCCGTCGCGGCCATCCCGTTGGTTGTCGGCATCCTGCTGTTGCTAGAACGACCGCTTCGACGTCCGGGGAGCCTTGGCCAGACGGCGGCCAGCCTGCCCGCGATGGCACTTGCCGGGCCCGTTTTGGCCGCGGCCGCTCCCTGGTCCCGCTGGGACACCCCGACCATCCTGATGCTGGCGTCCGGAGTGGTCATTACCGTGGTGTCACTGGCTACGCTGGGACGCAGTTTCGGCGTACTTCCGGCCGCGCGTCGTCCGGTCGATCGAGGCCCGTACCGCTGGATCAGACATCCGGCCTACCTCGGCCAGTTGTTGATCCTGGCAGCGTGCGGCCTGAGCACTTCTCCTCAGATGGGCGGACTGATCGTGATCGCCGCAATCCCGGTCCTGGGCCTGAGAATCCGCGCCGAAGAACAACTCCTCGGTGGCGAATGGCCTGTTTACCGTACATACATGGTACGCGTCCGCTGGAAACTGTTTCCGCTGGTCTGGTAGCCCTAGCCGCGGCCAAACTGTAACCGAACCGCAGTTGTCCCATCTCCAACGCCGAAGTAAACTTATAGGGGACGGGGGAGATCCGTACCTACCGCCGACGGGACCGGTTCGAACTGGTTTTTTTTCGGCGGCGACACCCACGACGGGCCGATCGAGGGATTCGGACGTGAACAGAGCCCAAAGACCGCGACAGGCTGACGTTCCTGGGCATGATGCCGATGGCGCGGCGGGCTTGGTCACTCCCAAGGAGCGGCCTGCCTGGGCATTGAGCCTCGCCTTCCACATCGGCGTCCTGATCGTGCTCTACAGCGTCACCCAGGCCACCTATTCCGGGCAGGACGCCACCGAGTTGGACAGCCTGTTCCAGGAGTTCGACCCCGAGGACTACAACTTCGACACTGCGATCGTCGAGACGATGGGCAGTCAGAGTGATCTCGACAATCCCTCGCCCTCCCAGGCGGCCGCCACGACGTTGAGCAAGACGCCGCAGCAGGAGGTGCAGGAGCGGCTCGACGAGAAGGTGCTGCAGGTCGAATCGCCGCAAACGGCCGACATCCCGCTGCCGCCGGAGAACGAGTTTGCCGATGTGATCGACATCCAAGGCCAGACCGAGAACCCCGGCGGGATCGAAGGGGCGGTCGACAGGATGGCCGTCGAGATCGACCGGTCGTTGCAGAGCCGCAAGACGCTGGTCATCTGGCTGTTCGACGAATCCGGTTCGATGGCGCCCCGTCGCAACGCGATCGCCGATCGCGTCGAGAGCATCTACAAGCAGTTGGGGGCACTGAAATCGACAGCCGACAAGACCGAACGCCGTCCGCTGAAGACCGCCGTCGTCGGATTCAGTAACAAGACGAATTTCTACACCGACGAACCGGTCTCTGACGTCGACGAGATCGTATCCAAGATTCGCAACATCAAGTCCGCGCAGTCCCCCGACGAGAATGTCTTCACGGCGGTCACCCAGGTCACGCGCAAGTGGCTCAACTACCGCCGCCGGATGCGCTACAACGTGATGGTGGTGATCGTCACCGACGAGCGAGGCAGTGACTACGGTGAGGACGGGGCGGCGCTGGAGAAGGTGATCCAGTTGACGAGGGCCAACGGAATCCGCGTCTACTGTATCGGCAACGCCGCGGTCTTCGGCCGTGAGAAGGGCTGGGTGCTCTACCGCTACCCGGACGGTTTCACCGAGGAAGTGGACGTCGACAGGGGGCCTGAGACGGTGATGATGGAGCGGTTGGCTCTGCCATTCTGGGGCACCCGCGGCTTCGGTCGCTACCAGATGTCGTCCGGATATGGCCCCTACGCCCTGAACCGGCTCTGTGCCGAATCCAAGGGCATCTACCTGATCGCCGACGACGGGCGTGGCCAGAAGTTCAACCAGTCGGTGATGCGAGGCTATCGACCGGACTACCGACCGATCCGCACCTACCTCAAGGACGTCGAAACCAATTCCGCCAAACGGAGCCTGCTGAAGGCAGCGATTCTGACCCGCGAGAAACGGATTCCCACTCTCTCGCTCTCCTTCAACGCCCCCAACGACAACGTGCTCCGCGTTGCACTGAACGACGCCCAGAAACCGGTCGCCGAACTCGACTTTCGCCTCAGGGAACTGCAGGCTGAACTCGAAACCGGCGAGGAAGACCGCGGCAAGTTGTCCGAACCGCGGTGGCAGGCCGGCTACGACCTGGCCATGGGCCGCGTGCTCGCCATGCGGGTCCGAGCCTACGGCTACAACGTCGTGCTGGCCCAGATGAAGAGCCAGCCGAAGTCTTTTCAGAAGAAGGACAGCAACCTCTGGCGGTTGAAACCCAACCGCGAAATCACCTCCGGCGGTGCTGTCAAACGCCTGCACAAGAAGGCCGTCGAGTACCTCAGCCGCGTCGTCGACGACCACGCCGGCACTCCCTGGGCGCTGCTGGCCGAGCGGGAACTGAGTGCCCCGATGGGGTGGGGCTGGAGCGAAGCCCACCGTGCGATGACCACTGCGGGCGGGCGTGGTGCCAACGATCCCAACCGCGTGCTGTTCGTCACCGACCCCAAGACCGGCAAAAAGAAACGAGTCATGGTCAACAAGAAGCGGCCTCGTCCGCCGCTCTAGCACCGCGCGGCTTCACCAATTCCGACACCATCCGCCAAGCCAACCACCGGGTCCTCGATCGCCATGCACTCGCAGACACGCAACGTCTCAGCGCTGTCGACCTCGATTCTGATCCACACCATCGTCCTGGTCGTGCTCTGGATCCTGCGGATCGACCTCCTGCCAGCCATTCCGGACGTGGTTGTCGAGACATTCTTCAACGAGGAGCAGACCCAGGAGAAGTTCGTCAAGGAACTCGACGAGCAGACCGAGATCTCTGAAACACAGAACATCAACGCCGGCGGAGTCGTCTCGACCACCATCGGTGGTGCCGGCACCGTCCAGGTCGCCCAGACCAGGATCGAGACCTCGGAGTCCCTCAAGGAGCCAGACGTCGAGATCAACATCGCCGACGTGACCCTGCCCGGACAGGAATTTCTCGGTGAGGACCTGGGCGTGGGTGAGGTCAACGGCGAGGTGGGGGCGGTGGTCGAAGGCTACGGCGCCGCACTGTCGCGGATCACCCAAGAACTGGTCCGGCTGATGCGGGAACGCAAGGTGATGGCCGTCTGGCTGTTCGACGAGTCCGAGAGCATGAAGGACGACCAGAAGGTGATCGCCACCGAGTTCCACAAGGTGTACGAGGAACTGGGGATTCAGCAGGAACAGGACGCGGAGATCAAGAAGAAGGGCGAGGTGCTAACCACCTCGATCCTGGGTTTCGGCGATCGCATCAACGTACTGACCAAGACGCCCACCGGAGACGTCAAGAAGATCCAACAGGCGATCCATCGCATCGGTATCGACCGCACCGGCAAAGAGAACATGTGCCAGGCGATCGCCGCGGTGCTTGACCAGTTCACTCCGCTGGCCCGCAAACAGAAACGCCAACTGGTCGTCATCGTCGTCAGCGACGAGTCGCCCACCGACCACATCCAGATCGAACAGGCCATCCAGAGAGTCAAGAAGGCTGCGGCACCGATCTACATCCTGGGTCGCGAGGCGATCTTCGGTTACCCCTATGCCCGCATTCGCTGGAAGGACCCCGTCTACGGCCTCAACCACTGGATCCGGATCGACCGGGGTCCGGAAACCGCCTTCCCCGAATGCCTGCAATACGACGGCATGCACGCTCGCTGGGACGCCTTCTCGAGTGGCTTCGGGCCGTACGCGCACGTCCGACTCGCCAAGCACAGCGGGGGGATCTTCTTCATGCTGCCCGGTGAGGAGGAACAGCTCGATGGCGCCGGAGCACATGAAGCGAGACGATTCGCCGCCCTGGCGATGAAAGAATACGAACCCCTGCTACTAGCTCGGCGCGAATACGCTCAACAGGTCACTGCCCGACCGTTCCGCGTCGTGATCTCCAACATCATCGCCAGGCTCAACCCCAACAACTACCCGTTGATTCCCTCACATGATCCCCAGCTGAACATTCAGCAACACCACTATTCGATCGAGGCCGCCGAATTCCGACGGCAGGCGGTCGAGGCCGGCCAACGGGCCTTCCGGGCGATGGGCCTGTTGAGCGAAGCAATAACCATCCTGGACAAGAACGAGCCACTGCGAGCCGGAGAGAACTCGCAACGCTGGCGGGCCAACTTCGATCTCATCCGTTCCCAGTGCTACGCCTATCGGGTTCGACTGTTCCAGTTCCTGTTGGTCCTCGACAAGCACGCCGTCGAGTTCCCCCCCCAAAAAAAGCCCAAGACCAACCGCTGGCACTTCAACCGAACGCGAAAGATGATCACTCCCAACGACGTGCAGTACAAGCGGGTGCAGTCGCAGCTGAAGATCAAGGCCAAGCGTGAGAGTTTCCTGGCCGAGATGAAGGAACAGCAGAACCGGGCCACCGAGTTGTTCGAGTTGGTGATGGCCGAACACCCGGGCACCCCGTGGGCACGGCGAGCCCGCTGGGAAATCGACCACGGATACGGCATGGGAATTTCCGAGGGATTCCACGATCCGCGCTACCGCGATGTCGGCAAGCGGATCAAGATCCCGAAGTTCTGACGGGTCCGGCCGAGTCCGTTTCCACCGTCGCGGTACCGACCTCCGCCTGACCGGTGCTCTCGTCGGCAATTTTCCCCGCGATGATCGTGTCGACGAACAACTGGGTCGCGTGGAACATCAGCATCGGGAAGACCGCCAGCGGGTACGCCTCGCCAAAGCCGAACTCAGTGCTGGTGGCCAGGAAGACTCCGATCGGCAGCGTCTTCTGGCTGCTGCCGAACAACACGGCGATGCGGTCCTCGCGAGTGAACCGCATCAATCGGGCACCTGCCCCGCCGATGACCATCGCTCCCAGGTGCAATCCCAGGCAACAGACCCAGACCAGCATCACCGCCCCCAGATCGACACCTTCGGTCCCCAGTCGCGGCCCGGCCTTCAACGATGCGGCGGCAAACACCAGCACCAGGATCAATCCCTGGGCGATAATCCCGATTCGGGGCTTGTGTTCCACGGCGATTCGACCGGCTACGGGGATCATCCTTGCTGCCTGCCCAAGGAGCGTCGGAACCAACACGACGTAGAGAAGTCGCTCCATCATCCGGTCGACCGGCAATTGTGCTTCGTCGCCGGCCAAGGCCAGATTCAACCAAAAGGGAGCAACCAGAAAGCAGAGCGTATTGGTCAGCAACGTGATCAGCAGCGACACCGCGTCGTTGCCTCCGGCCTTTCGGGTCCAGACCGACACGGCCGCCAGCGTGCAGGGCACGCTGCAAGCGATCATCAAGCCCACCGCGAAACTGGGATCCCCCTGGATCCGCATCAGCCCCAGTCCCGCCAAGGGAATGGCCGCCGCGTTGATCAGCGACGCCCAAAGCACCGGAAGTGGGAATCTCAGCGATTCACGGAGTTTGCCGCTGTCGAGCGTGAAGGCCATCAGGAACAACACGATCCGGGTGATCCACCCCGGCGCCGCCGCCAGGACAGCCCCACCCCCCTCGCGATTCTCCAACTTCTCGACGACCTCACCCGGGAGCAACAACCCCACGGACAAGCCGCCGCCGACCAGCAGCACCAGTCCGACCAGAAACCAGTGCTTCTTGAAGAAGGCCATCGACATAAACGGCCACGTTAGCGAGTGCCCGCGTCGTCGTCACCCCGCTCCGAGCCACTGGGCTTGGCCGCTTTCCTGGCAGACGGCTTCACGGAGTCGGCGGCGAGCGGTTTCCATCGTTTCAACAGCACCTGCGCCCCGGCCCAGTGCGGATCGTCTTTGGCGATCGCCCCAAGAATCTCGACCGCCCTGGCCAGTTGCCCCAATTCCGCTCGCCACAACGCTTCAAGCCACACGGCTCCGGACTCCCATTCGTGGAGGCCACTGCGAGTGAGATACTCACGGAGTGCATTGGCGGCCGACTCGATCTCACCCTGTTCGTACTGGCACACAGCCGCCCAGAATGCTGCATCGTCTGCCGCCTCCTCGTGCACCAATCGCACCCGGGTCGGCATCATTGCCTTGACCGCCGCCTGTTCGCGGCGACCGACAAACCCGATCTGCTTGGGCATCGGGGGCACATCACGCCACATCCGGATCTTCAGGAACGTCGTCACCGAGGTCTTCCACTGGCCCAGCAACTGCCGGTTCCTGGACGTCCGGTGTCGGAACTGGCCCCTCTTGGCCAATTGCAGCTCGATGTCTCCCTTGTCATTGGCCAGCACCCGCTCGACCGGGATCGGCGATTCGAAGGCACGTTGTCGCAACGCAAACGTCTGCAACTGCTGGGTACTGAATGACGCGTTTCCATCACGGCGCCGTTCCGGGTAATCCCAGATTGCGATCGCCTTCTTGTCGAACCCCGCCGACGCCAACCTCGCCAGGACACCTTCGGGTACGATCTCGCCCGATTCAAGTGGATCCCACAACAGCAGGTCCTTGTCGCCGGTCAGCGCCAGTTGCAACCGTCGCATCCGGGGCGCCCAGAAACTCGACGCACCGACCAGCGAGACGTTTGCCTCAGCCAACGTCTCGGCGGTAAACGGGTAAGGCGACCCATCGGATGTGGCCAGTCCCTCGAGCAGCGAATCGTCCTTGGTCACTTCAGCCCAGGTCGCCGGCCGATCGATCACCGCCGCCGTCGCGGGCGCCCCCGCACTGGGAATTGGCAATCCCAGCGCGGGATCGTAGAGATAGATCTCATCGTCGAGCAGGACACCGACGAGCAAACCGGGTGACGGATCGGCCACCTGAATCACAGCCGCGTCGATCCTCAATTGTCTCAGCAGGTTCACGAACAACCACGCCCGGTCACGGGCGTTGCCTTCACCGAGCATTGCGATCCCAAACGGTGCCAGCGGCAACTTCGTCTCGTCGTCAGACCGCAACACGATGTTGCGAGTGACGTAATAGAACAACCGGCCGACACGTTCGAGATCCGTCCGCGCACCGGCGACGACCGTCTTGCCGATCCTCGCATACCACTGGGAATCACGGATGTGGGTCACGTCGCGGATGGCGAATCGTGGGGACCTGATCCGTTCGACGAGCCGTTCGTCGAGACGACTGGTGTAGACGGCATCGACTGGCTCGACCGTCTCAAATGTCTCCCCGCCCATCGACACCCAGTCATGGAGCAGGCTGACGACCGTCTCTCGACGCGTACGGATCACCAGGGTCTCCGGCCGAGACATCTCGAGCAACGTGTCGAGCACGTCATTGCGACGTCGTTTGCGTTTCGACGAGGTCTCGGCCGTGCCGCCGGTGGGCCTTGTCGACACGTCGCCCGTGCAGCCCCAGGCCAGTCCCAGAACCAACAGCCCCATCACCAGCCGCCCGGCCACCGTCCACTCGGATCTATCCACGTCTCTGCTCATCCGCACGCCCTCGGCTCCACGTCCCCACACCTGATTCGACACCTCCTGCATCGCCTCCACCCTCTTCGCCGCAGGTCACACTGTCAACCACTCCTCTCGGTCAACTCACCTTCGACTGCCTCTCGGACTCGCAACAGCCCTCGCCACAACTGCTCCAGTTCGTCGAGTCGGATCATGTTGGGGCCGTCACTGCGAGCTGAATCGGGATCGGGGTGCGTCTCGACAAATACCCCGTCACATCCGGCAGCCACTGCAGACCGAGCCAATACCGGTACCATTTCGCGTTGCCCGCCGGTGGTGGCACCCCCGGGCAACTGCACGCTGTGAGTGGCATCGAAGATCACGGCTGCGCCTGTTTCTTGCATCAACGGGATCGCCCGCATGTCATTGACCAGTCGCCCATACCCGAAGGTGGTCCCCCGTTCGGTCAACAACACGCGAGAGTTCCCCGCCTGCACACACTTGGCCACGATGTGACCTGTGTCCTCGGGAGCAAGGAACTGCGGTTTCTTGATGTTAACCACACCACCGTGCCGTGCCGTCGCCCTGGCGGCGGCGACCACCAGGTCGGTCTGTCTCGCCAGGAATGCTGGGATCTGCAGGATCCCGCAGACCTCGGCGGCGGGCTCGGCCTGGTCGGGTCCATGGATGTCGGTGGTGACCACCAGGCCCGTCTCGGCGCGTACGCGATCCAGTGTCGCCAACCCGTCGTCGAGACCCGGACCCCGAAAACTATCGATGCTGGTCCGATTCGCCTTGTCGAAACTCGCCTTGAAGACAAGCGGGGCCCCCACTCGCTCGGCCATCTCCGCCAACCGTCCGGCGATCTCTCGCGTCAGTTCGTCCGACTCGATCACGCACGGCCCGGCAATCAACAGCAACTGACCACCCTCGCCGCAAACGGCGTCGCCGATCGGAACTGGATTCTCAACCACCCTGACCTCCCTGTCCTTCATCCGGAACGAACACCTCGAGCGAACTCGGAAGGCACTCGATTTCCACCGGGACGCCTCCGGCGGGATCACCGTCCACCTGAAACGGAATTGCTCCCGCAGCCGGGTCCACCGCAGCGATTCGCACGCGCTTTGCGGTCGTCACGCGAACATCCGCTGCACGGTCGTGGGTTCCTCGCAATAACTTCAATGCGTAGCGGATCATATGGAACGCCGATCCCCGTTGCATCACCGTCACCACCAATTGCCCATCATCGGCCACGGCCGTCTGTCCGACTTTCATCTTCAGGCCGTAGGCCGGGAGGTTCGACACCATCACCACGGTGCCCTCGATCGGTTCGGGTTCCTGATCCAAGAACACGTTCATCCGGGGATACCGGTAGTTACGCAGCGCCCTCCAGATCGGTTGGATATAAGAGAGGTGAGTGATGTTCCCGGCGCGATTGTGGGCAAGTTCGTGGGCGACGAAAGCATCAAATCCCGCACTGGCAACCAACGTGAACAACTGCCCGTTGGCTCGCCCGATGTCAATCATTCTCGTGCGGCCAGCCACGATGATTTCTGCGAGATCCCGTCCACTGGCGGGCATGCCCAGGAATCGTGCCAGCAGGTTCTCGGTGCCCATCGGCAACACGGCCAAGGGCAGATCCGGATGACGGTTGACCACGTCGACGACCGTCCCGTCTCCACCGGCGGCCACCACCGCTACGAGGTTGTCTCGAGACACCACATCTTGGAGGCGGCGATCAAGCTCTTCGCGTCGGGAAAACAGTCGCGGCGCAATTCCATGGCCGCGCAGCGTGCAACACAATTCGACCAACTCGCGACGGCCGCGGCCTGATCCTGACTGCGGGTTTCTCTGGATCGCCACCCAGGCTCTGGTCATCACCGCGATCATGAATACCACGCCTCGAGAGCGTTCAGCGAACCGATCACCGGTGGTCGTATCATCGACGACGCCTTGCCGCCGCCCTCGCTCCCGGTGTTCGCTCGATCGACCCACACCGCCTGCAATCCGCTGTCCAGGGCACCTTCGACATCGTTGACCGGATCGTCACCGACCATCAACACCTGTTCGGCCCGGCATCCACACGCGTCGACCACGGCCCTGAAGAACTCACGGCCGGGCTTTTTCCAGCCAACCTCAGACGAAACCACCACCGCGTGGGCCGCCTGGAGCACGGGCCACCCGGTGCAAATCGTGTGCAACCGGCAGTCGAAGTTCGACGCAATCACCATGTCCAGGCCCAGTCGCCCGATGAGTGCCACCGTCCCGGCGACATCATCAAAGCACCTCCACGAAGAGGGACGACCGAAATGTTCAAACAACTCTCCGAAACACCGCTCCGCAGCAACTCCGTCATCGATTTCAACAAAGACCTGGCCGACGATCCATTTCCATCGATGGCACTCGGCCTCCTCGCTGGTCACCAATCCCTCCGTCCCCTTTTCGCGGTCCTCATCGGCACACCTCTGCAGCGCATAAACGAATCGCCTCCGCACCTCATCACGACTCAGACGACTGCCATGGCGACGTCCAATTTCGGCATAAGCGTCGACGACAGGCGGATCCGCTTCGATCAGCGTGCCAACCGCATCCAGTGCCACGCACCGAATCGAAACCGGATCGACCGCAGCCTTCTCCGAAATCGCCCGTCGCCATCGATTCTCGCTCATGTGCTCAGCTGCCAATCCAATCGGGACACTTCAACTCGCCCCAGCGACGCCCGGTCGATGTTCACGCCCAGCCCCGGGCCAGCCAAAGCCGGAGCGTATCCGCCCATCCCAAACGTCAAGTCCTCGACCGTAAGCCGTTCGCCGACCAGGTAACGATCGAAACTGCCCTCGAGGAACCGGATGCCGCCAACCGACGTCGCAAAATGGCGACCGGCGGCAGACAGGATCCCGGTCTCTCCGACCTGGCATCCCAGCTGATAACCGAGTCCCGACTGGTGGGCCATCGCCGCGATCTCCAGCGCGTTCAGGAAACCGCCACACTTGGACAACCGGATGTTGAACAGATCGCAGGTCCTGCCTTCTATCGCCTTCCGAGCATCTCCCACGCTGCACAGTGATTCGTCAAGCATAATTGCGACATCAAGTTCTCGCCGGACATCGGCCAGCCCGGCGACATCGCCATGGGGCACCGGTTGTTCCAGTGACGAAACACCGTACTGAACCAGACCGGCCATCTTCTCGACCACTTCGTCGCATTTCCACGCCTCGTTGGCATCCAACCTCAAGTCGACGCGTGGTCCCACCGCGCGTCGGACCAGCGCCAACAAGTCTGCGTCGTCGACCCCTTCGACCCCCACCTTGACCTTCGCCTGGTGGAATCCGAGCAACCGGGTCACCCAGCCGCGGAGCCTGAGTTTCCAGCGACCAGTCGGCGTGAAGGCCATGCTGTAGCGAGCTCGCTCAGTCGACTCGCGAATCGCCATCGCCGGAGCGAAGCGACGTGTGATCTCCGAAAACGGCTCACCGACCGACCGAGTGGCGGCATCCAGAACGGCCAGTTCCAGGGCACAGCGGGCCGAATGGCCAAAACTGTCCCGACGACCCACCGCGTTTTCCGGCCCCAAACCGTCTGGTTCGGACAGTTCGAGTCGACGACACGCATCAATGACCGCGTCGAGACCATCGTAGGAGTCACCGAGTTGTGCGACAAAATCCGTTTCATTCAGTTGGGTCAAGGCCGTCTCGATCGTCTCACCGGTCACGTACTCGCGGGGCAACCCCTCGCCCCAACCCTCGTTGCCGTCGTCCAACCGGCAGCGAACAACGATCGAATCGGTCTCCCGACGGGTGTGCGAAGCGTGTCGGACCGTGCTCTTCAACGGAATCCGCACGTGCCAGGCTGTCAGATCTCTGATCCGCATCGCGCTGCGCTGCCCTCGCCGCTGCCCCCGCACTGTTCCTCGGCGGGTGTAACCGAACCACACTACTCGGACAAGGCCACCTCAAGGGACATTTGACCGTGACACCGACCCGCCTTCGTGTTATCACCGCCGGGCTCCAAAACGGTCACGTTCCCGATCCTGATCGGCCGCTTCGATGCCCATTCCAGTCTCTCAGATGTGGACCGTCGCCCGCTATGTGGTCGGGCAACGGTTGCGTGGTCGGCGACGGTTTCCGCTGGTCCTGATGCTCGAACCGCTTTTCCGCTGCAACCTGGCATGTGCCGGCTGCGGCAAGATCCAACACCCGACCGAAATTCTTCGGCAGCACCTCTCGCCAACCCAGTGTTTCGATGCGGCCGAGGAATGTGGGGCACCGATTGTTTCGATTCCCGGCGGCGAACCTCTGCTGCATCCCGACATCGTCGAAATTGTTGACGGCCTGGTCGACCGCGGCAAGTACGTTTATCTCTGCACCAACGCCCTGTTGCTGCAAAAGGCCCTGCCACGATTCACCCCCTCGAAACGACTGACGTTCTCGGTCCACCTCGACGGCCCGGCCGCAGACCACGATTCCGCAGTCTGCCGCGACGGGGTCTACGAGATCGCCGAAGCAGCCATCGTTGCTGCGATTGACGCCGGATTCCGCGTGACGACCAACACCACCGTGTTCAACACGGCCGATCCCGATCGATTTCACCCCTTCTTCGATCGCTTGATGGAGTTGGGTGTCGAGGGCATGATGATTTCTCCGGGATATCCCTACGAGAAGGCCCCGGACCAGGAGCACTTCCTGCACCGCAACATGACTGTCGACCTGTTCCGGCGACTCCTGGGCAACCGCCCTCGTCGTTGGCGGTTCAATCAATCGCCTCTGTTTCTCGAGTTTCTCCAGGGCCGCTGGGATCTGCCGTGCACGCCATGGGGCAACCCCACCTACAACCTCTTTGGCTGGCAGCGTCCCTGCTACCTGCTCGAGGAAGGAGCACCGGCGCGGACCTACGCCGAGTTGATCGACGAGACCGCCTGGGACTCCTATGGCCCCGACAGTGGCCATCCGGCATGCAGCGACTGCATGGTTCACAGCGGGTTCGAGCCGACCGCAGTCACCCAGACCTTCGGGTCGTGGAAGGGACTCTGGGCCACCACCCGATCGATGCTGCTGGGCCCGCCTCGGATCGATGCGGCCGAGCTCGAGCCACCGATATCCAACTCCGTCATCCTGCCGCTGCCGGTCGTGACAGCCGACGATTCGTTTCGCCGGGCTTCCTGAGATGACCACGATCGCCGACCGGATCGCCGACAACCTGTCACGGGTCCGGGCGAATATTGAGCAGGCCTGCGATCGAGCCAATCGTGACAGCCGGGGTGTGACACTTGTGTGTGTCACCAAGTACGCTCGACCTGAGTGGATCGACGGCTTGCTCGAATGCGGAGAATTCGTCTTCGGCGAGAGTCGTCCTCAGCAACTCGAACGACGGGCCTCCCAGTTTTCCGATCAAATCGAGTGGCATCTGGTCGGACCGCTGCAGCGAAACAAGGTCCGCCGCACATTGGCCGCGGCGTCAATGATCCACTCGGTCGACAGCCTGAAACTGCTGGAACGGATCGAGACGATCGCCGGCGACGACGGTCGGCGTCCCGCCGTTCTGCTACAGATGAACATCTCGGGCGAGGGCTCCAAGGGCGGTTTCACCGGCGACACACTACGCGAGGCCTGGCCGCGAATCACCAACCTCAAGTCGGTGGATGTCCGGGGCCTGATGACCATGGCCCCCTTGGCCGACAACCCGGATTCAGCCCGCCCCATCTTCGAACGCCTCCACCAGCTCGTCCAGGAACTTGGAGCGACGCAGATCGAGCAGGGGGGTGAGGGCCTGGCCGAGTTGTCGATGGGGATGAGTAACGATTTCGAGATCGCCGTCGAGGCCGGAGCCACGATGGTCCGCCTGGGCCGGACTCTGTTCGAGGGTCTCGAAACCTGAAGACCACACAGCCGCCGCTACAGGCCCAGCAGGTGTCCTGATTCGGACGGGGTTCCGATCAACCACTCGTCTTCGTGCGCTGCCTCGACATCGTCATTCCACCCCAGGTCGCCGCCGACGCCACTCGACACCGGCTTCAGAGAGTCTGTCTGGAGACGAAAACGATTGTCGCCGAGCGGAGCCAGGAACTGGCGGAACCAGATCATCCTGCGGACTCTCTCGCACGGACCATCAAGACAGATCGACGCGCCTCGTTCGGACCAGTCGAACAGCATTCCGAAGAATCCACTGGGAACATACTTCACGTGTGACATGTCGACCGCCACGCGAGTCACCCCCTCGTTGTCGACCAACCGGGTCAACGTCTCTCGCAACAACGCCAGATCCGCACCGTCCCAAATGTCCATCGGGCCCAGGTTGATCACCTGGTAACCGCCGCGTTTCTCGATCATCATCTGGTGTTTACGAGCCATCGGAAATCCTCACGGAATCGGCGTTGTTTGACGGGAGCTGGCCGTCCGGAAGAGAGTTCGGACCCTCGTCAGGCTCTCCGGCCACTAGCACTCCATTTGGGGGCAATCCGTGCGCCAAAAGAGCGTGAAACCGGCCGCATGACTCAACTTGTTCAGCGGCAACGACTTGAGGATCGGGAGCAGAATCCGATCAGGTCACTCGACGTTGCCTTTGGACAACACATGTTGCCTTTCGGCAACAGTCGGTTGGTCGCTCAGACATCGACCTCAACGACAGATCAAAGTCGGTGGTTCAATCGCCGGAATCGTCGTCAGTGACATACAGCAGCCGACCGCAGTTGTTGCACGAGACGATCTGTCCGAGCGACGTCTCGACCTGGAATTGCGGAGAGATCCGGATCGAGCAGGCGGTGCACGAACCGTCGATGACCTCTGCCATCGCACCGGCTCCGTGGGCCCTGACGAGTCGCTGATACCGATCGGCGACGTCCTCGGGCAATTGCCGCTCCGATTCCGAGATTGCCTGCTCGAGTTTCTTTCGCTGCTCGTGCAATCCCGGTTCGACTGCAGCGACTTCGGCGGTCACACGCTCCTGTTCCGTCTGCGCCGTTTCCCGTTCGGCGTCCTTCTCGGCCATCCGCTTCTGGCTACCCTCAACGCGTTCGTACAACTCGAGAATCTCGTCCTCGAGCACACTGTTGGCAACCGAATCGGCGTCGATCTGCCCCTTGAAGATGTCGAATTCTCGATTCGATGAGGCCGTATTGAGCTTTGATCTGAGGTCGATGAGTTTCGTTTCGTTGGTCTTCAACTGCAGAGTCCGCTCGTCGGACGCCTTCCTGAGATTGGTCAACGACAGCTGCTCGGCATCCACTTCGCCATGTTTCTTTGAAGTCAGTGCGTCGTAAGCCCGCACTCGTCGCGGTCCGGCTTCCAGTTCATCCAGCACCTCCAAGTGCTCGACGTGCAACTGGTGGAGTTCACGCAATCCACTGGCAGCCGTCGCCATGCCGGCATCTCCTGTTGCTGGCCGGCTCACCTGCGAACCAGACCCAAAAAAAAAAGCCGATCGAATGCCGATCGGCTCAAAGCGTCAATTGGTGCTGCTCGTGAGCACCCCTTCAAGGAACCCCTTCAGTTGTCGACTCCGGACCGGGTGCTGCAATTTCCTCACGGCCTTAGCCTCGATCTGCCGCACCCGTTCGCGAGTCACCTTGAAGATCCGTCCAACTTCTTCCAGCGTGTATGTGTAACCGTCGCCGAGTCCGTACCTGAGCTTGATGATCTCGCGTTCGCGATAGGTCAACGTCTTGAGAACGCCGTCGATCTTGTCCTTGAGCATTTCCTGCGTAGCCGCGTTGACGGGACTGTCGGTGCTGTTGTCTTCGATGAAGTCACCGAAGTAGCTATCCTCGCTCTCGCCAACCGGACGGTCCAAGCTAATGGGATGACGGGAGATCTTCAAGACACGTCGGGTCTCTTCAAGGCTCACATCGGCCGCGTCGGCAGTTTCCTCGAGCGTGGGCTCACGGCCCTTCTCCTGCAGCAGCTGCTTGCTGACCTTCCGCAGCTTCGACATCGTCTCGATCATGTGCACCGGGATGCGGATCGTGCGGGCCTGATCGGCAATCGCCCTGGTGATCGCCTGCCGGATCCACCAGGTGGCGTAGGTCGAGAACTTGTAACCTCGACGATACTCGTACTTGTCGACAGCTCTCATCAAACCGGTGTTGCCTTCCTGGATCAGGTCCAGGAAGCTCAGGCCGCGGTTGCGATACTTCTTGGCGATCGAGACAACCAGCCGCAGGTTGCCGCCGGAGAGTTCTCTCATGGCCTGCTCGTAGTCTGCAAACCGTCGCTCAATGATCTCCATCCGCCCACGGAGGCTCTCGGGGGATTCGAGTGTCAGCAGGACCAGATCCTGCAGTTCTCGCTGCAGGTTGGCCCGCAGGTCCTTGGCTGACTTCAATCGCCGGATGCTCTTCAAGTGCCGCTGGATCTCGATCATCCGTTCGTTGATCTGTTCGAGCCGTTTCATCACCGGCTGCATTCTCTGCGTACGGACGCTGAGTTCCTCGACCAGAGTCACCATCTTCCGCCGCCGCCGGTCGATCTCCGGAACCAACTTCTCACGAGTTGCATCCGAAACGCGGGGATTGACCATCTTCTCGGCGTCCGGCAGATACTCCTGCCTCAGCAGATCGATCGTCCTGAGGTTGTGCGGCATCCGTCCGAGAATCTGAGTCTTCTCGAGTCCCTCGGTGACCGAGACCTTGATCGTCCGGTCAAATGGGAGTTCGCTGTGGTGAACCTTGCGGAGAATTTCTATGGCAGTCCGCAACGGGAAATCGCTCTCCAACAAGGATCGCCGAAACCGTTTGCGGGTGACTTCGATTTTTTTGGCAAGCGAAATTTCCTCGGCACGTGTCAACAGCGGAATCTCACCCATCTGCGTCAGATACATCCGCACCGGATCGTCGATCCGCCGCGACCGATCCTCGCCGATTGGTGACTTCTGCCGCGAGTTGCGTGGCTTGCGTTTCGAGAGGTCTTCGGGCGGGTTCACGTCCGCGACGACATCGAGCCCCAGTTCCTCGGCACACATCAGGAGTGCATCGAGTTTTTCCGGTGTCGCGGCTTCATCGGGCAGGTAGGCGTTGACCTGCGAGTAGGTCAAGTATCCCTGGGTCTGCCCCTGTTCAATGACGTCCCTGAGTTCTTCAATCAAGCGATACACGATGACATCCTCCCGCGATTTTAACGAACCAAGCCCTGCCGTGTCCGTTTCTGGTGGTGTTCGAAAGCCCGCCTCAGACGGGTCTTGTCTTCGTCATCCAATCGGTCGTTCGCATCCTGGTCGGCCGATCGGACACCCCGTTCAGCCTCAAAGTTCTCTCGCTCACGACGCCATTTCAGCACCTGCACGGTCTCCTCGATGAGATCGAGTTCCGAATCCAACATCCGTTCCGACGTCTTCTTCAGCCGCGCCTCTTCGTCAATCTTGACCAGCACCCGCTTCAATTCCGGATCCTCCATCGTCGCGGCCACGCGTTCGAACGTCGGCAGGTCTCCGTTGTCGTGAATCTGGTAGCAGACTTCCAGTAACCGCCTCAGAAACTCATCCCGAATTTCCTCGCATCTCACCTGTTGCCGGATCCGCTCGATCGATTCAGGCGCGGAGACGAGGATCGCGATAAGTTCTCGTTCGGCCCGTTCCACCCGTGTCGCGTGTTTTCGTTCGCCCGCACCGGACACCGGCTGGCGGCCAGATTCTCCACCCGGGCCGACTTCCGCCCCACGACCCGGTTCGCCAGAGTCGATCCGCACCGAACCACTGCCCGACATGCTGTCCACGGCTCGACCACGTTCAGTCTGCTGGGTCTGGTTGAGCGTGCGTCGCTGCTGCAAGGCCACTCGCAATTCGGATTCGGCCACACCCAATCGCTGGCTGACCATCCCGAGAATCACCGCCTCGCGGGGGGTATTGGCCAACTTGGGGGCGGCGACGATCAACTCCAGCATTTCCGAGAGCAACCGTTGTCGGGAATCGACAGTTGCCGTTCCGATCCGAGCCACAGTCACCTGCCATTTGAAATCGAGTGCTTCGGGAGCCGCTTCGCACAATTCCCGAAACGCCGATTCTCCGTGTCGTTCCAGGAACTCGGCCGGATCCAATCCTTCGGGCAGCGTCAGGACCCGCAGATCGACATCCTGAGCAAGGAAACGCGGGAGTGCCCGCTCCGCGGCCATCTGGCCGGCCTGGTCTCCGTCGTAGACCAACACCACCCGTTGGGACATCCGCTTCAAGGCTGTGACATGTTCGTCTGTGAGTGCCGTACCGAGAGTCCCGACTACGTGATCGACGCCATACTGGTGAGCTGTCACGCAGTCGGTGTAACCCTCCACGACGACCGCCGCCTTCTCGCGACGTATCCCCTCGCGGGCCAAGCCCAGCCCATACAGCAGGCTCTTTTTCGAGAAGACCGGGTTCTCGGAACTGTTGAGATACTTTGGAGCGTCGGGGTAGGAGTGATCCGGCAGGATCCGTCCACCGAATCCAACGGTTCGTCCACTCAGGTCGTGGATCGGAAACAGCACCCGGTCGACAAAGTCATCACGGAGGCCCGAACCATCCTGTCTCTGCCGAACCAGGCCGGCCGCCTCCAGTTCGGCCGCGCCGTAGCGTCCCTGGGCCTTTAGCTGCAGCCAGTCCCAGACCGGGGGATGAAACCCGACGCGAAACAGGGACACCACCTCGGTGCCCAACCGTCGCTGGGCCAGGTAGTCCCGAGCACGCGAAGCGGCGGCATCTTCAACAAGAAAACGGTGGAACTGCTCCTCGGCCCATCTCAGTACCTCGTAGAGCCGCGACTTCTCGTCTCCGCCCGATCCTGACACTCTCTGTTGTCGCGGAATTTCGAGATTGGCTCTCTCGGCCAACTGCTCCAGTGCCTCCCGGAATTCCACGTTCTCGAAGTGCATCACCCACGAGAAACAATCGCCCCCAGCATCGCAGACCCAGCATCGATACGTCTGTCGATCAGCGTAGACGTGAAGCGACGGGTTGTGGTCGTCGTGGAACGGGCACAGCGCCACGTGGTCGCCTCGGCCGCCACGGGCCGTCAGCGAGACCGTTTCACCGACTAACGAGACAAGATCCGTCTGGGAACGGACCTGCTCCTTGAAGTCGCCAGCATAGCCGCCTGTCACAGGACTCTCCTGCGATACCTGGTTCCGGCTCCCCGTGCCGCAAGCTTCACGACACGAACTACCGGTCCCCGCTCGCCGTGTCCTGGCGATCCAACGACCGCCAAATCCACGCGAGACACGACAATTCTAGCTGACGGGGGGCGATGGTCAAGCTACCGAGAAAGCTCTCCCGGTGTCTTTGAACCGTATAACCGTTACGAGCCGTCATGACAGGCACCATCGGACCATCAACCCGACTCGTCGGAGCCCGCCCGCCATGCTACCGGCGACCCCGGGTCAGTCGTCGCCCTCGGACGATTCCGACTCCGGTTTCGAATCGGAATCCGATTCGCCCGTGTCCACCGTCTCGCCGGCTTCCAGCTCACCGGCGATCACATCAGGACCGTCCTCGGCAGGGTCTTCCACACTCTCGGCATCGACCTCAGCCTCACCCTCTTGATCATCGTCACCGACGCGAGAGATTTCGTACAGCGGGTTGTCGCCGAACCGACGTTTGCACTTCGGGCAGACCGCTTTGGCAATCCCTTTGCCCGACTTGCCACCGATCTTCTCTTTCTTGCGAGCATCCTCGCTGACGACCAATCCGCATCCCTCGCAGCGGCAGCCGACGCGGGTGACCTCGTAGGTCTCGTCGGCCTGGTAGTAGGTCACATCCTCGACAACCGTCATGATTGTCTCTTCGTTGTAATGACATGCCAGTCGGCTGAGCCTGTCTTTCAACGGCACCCCGACATCGGCCCCGAACTCCGTCACCCCGAACAACTCCGCCAGCCGTTGCGACAGCAGCCGGAATTCGCTCAAGGAAAACGAGAGGAAGTCGATCGTCTTCGATTCCGGATCCTCGGGCATCCGTACGGCAATCCGTCCGACACCGAAGACGTCAATGCCAGCGAACATTGATTCGTGAACGTACGGGGCCGGCTGAACGACTCGCAGCGTCTCGCACATCTCACCCGACAGGCTGACGAACTCGGCGGCCGGCAAGCCATCAGTCGACCGCACGTCTTCGAGATGACTTCGGACATGATTCCGAATTTCGGGCAACTTCTTCGCCCCCCCACCGCCGAACAACCCGCCCCCCTTGGACAACTTGACCAGCAGCAGGTTCTCAGCCGAGAAGCCCAGATCGACGGTCTCGAACTTCGCCGCCAGGCTGTCGACCTTGAGTTTCAGCGAACCCGGATCGACCTGGTGCAGGTGAACGTCATCGAACCACTCGACGTAGAGCCGGTCGACTTCTTCGTCCTCCGACTCACTGGCGGACGCGGCTTCGCCCTGACTCGGATCCCAGTTCTGCTGTGGCACATGGAAGGGGGACTGGCACTTGGGACACCGTCCCGACTTGCCACGATGACGTTCCTGCACCTCGATAGGATGTCCGTTTGGACAGAAGACGATGAATCCGGTCTTGGCTGTCGCCCTCGCACCACCGCGGGTGGCCGATGCCGACCCCTGCCTGCGGCGGGAATGCGCCTCCTCCTCTTCTCGCATGGCGATGTCCAACAGGGCATCTCCGCTGGCCGCCAGCGGTTGGGATGCACCTTCAGACTCGCTCGAGCCAGACTCGTCATCCGACCCCGACGCTTCGTCCGACGTGCCCTCCTCCGCCGGCTGTTCACTGGACTCCGAATCTTCCGCCGGGCGAACCGGCTTCAGCAACTCGTCGTCCAGGTCGGAGTCATCGCCTTCCGACATGTTGATTCCCTCGGCGAGTTCGAAGCCGCCTTCGTCCACCACGGCCCCACTCACATTGCTGGTTTGCTGCAACGACCGTAGAGCGGTATCCTCCAGCTCGCCTTCCTGGCTGTACATCACGGGCGAGGGGTTGCGTTGCATCTCTTGAAATCGGGCAGCGATTTCCGGCCTCAGAAATGCGCCGCAGCGCCAGCAACGGACCAGCTCGGGCCGCACCACCTCTCCGCAGTCGGCACACTCGACTCCCTCTCGCTCCGCGACGATTTCGCCGCCGTTCAACTCTTCGTTCAACTGTTCGTTCAACTGTTCGCTCAACTTTTCGCCCAGTTCCTCTGTGGCGTCGGGGTTGACGACGTGCCGGCACAACGGACATTGCACCGTATCGGCCAACAGCAATGTCCGACAGGACGGGCAGGATTGGACAGATTCGCTCATGGCAATTACGCGCAGGTGACCGGAGCCATCAAACCTATACCTTGGCCCCTACCTCCAGAATAACACACGTCTCGACCCCTTGGCAGTGTTTCTCGTGTCTGCAATGGGTCCAGTTTGATCGAGAAGAGACACAGCCCCCGCAATCGATTATCGGCATTCGCGATACCCGCTCTGAACCCGCCAGTTCACCGCTCACCACAACATCACCACCACCACCCGAATTCTCGCCATGAACACACCCGTTTCCGCCATCCTCCCGAACTTCAAGGAGCTCCAGGCCGAGGGTGTCCCCGAGATCATCGACGAGCTGCTCGAATCGGCTCGCAACCGCGGTGCCAGCGACCTGCACTTCGTTCCGACCGAGACGGCTCTCGAGTTGTCATGGCGGGTCGACGGAGTGCTGCACCACGTCGGTCACTTGCCTCGAGCGGTCTCGGGTAACGTGGTGGCTCGACTGAAGGTGCTGGCCGAACTGTTGACATACCGCACTGACATACCGCAGGAAGGTCGGATCCGTTCCGGCGACAACACACTCGACATGCGAGTCAGCACCTTTCCGACGTTGTTCGGAGAAAAGACCGTGGTCCGACTGCTGCGGACCAGCGACCGGTTTGCGCGGATCGATGACCTCGGCCTCCCCGACGACGTCGGACGCCTGTTGCACCAGGCGCTGAAGTGCCGCGGCGGTGTCCTGCTGGTGACCGGCCCGGCCGGAAGCGGCAAGACCACCACGCTGTACGCCTGTCTCCGCGAACTGGCCACCTGCGAGGGTCGCCCCCTGAGCCTGGTCAGTCTCGAGGACCCGATCGAATCGGTGGTCACCGGCGTCGCCCAGTCCCAGGTCAAACCTTCCGCCGGTTTCGACTACGCCACGGGCCTGAGATCTCTGATGAGACAGGACCCGGAGGTGATCATGGTGGGCGAAATCCGGGATCGTGAGACTGCCGAAACCGTACTGCAGGCTTCGTTGACCGGTCACCTGGTGTTGACCACCTTTCACGCCGGAAGCGGCGCGGAAGCGATCGGACGCCTGTCCGACATGGGCATCGAACCCTACCTGCTCCGCAGCGGCCTGCTGGCGATCCTCTGCCAACGCCTGCTGAGACGACTCTGCCACTGCAGCCACCCGGCTCCGAAGGACGCTCGACAATCGCCGTGGGCAACCGGTCCTCACCACGTCGCCGCCGGATGCCCCGAGTGCCATGAGACGGGATACGCCGGTCGTGGTGTGATCGCCGAGTGGCTGGACCCGTCGCGGCCGGCCATCGCCGATGCCATCTTGAGACGAAACGACAGCCGCTCGCTTCATGACGCGGCAATCTCGGTCGGCCACGTCGATCTTGCCACCCGCAGCCTCGCGGCGATCAGCTCGGGCTGGACCACACCTCAGGAGGTCACCCGCGTACTGGGCCTGCCTTCACCGAATCCGCCAAGCGGAGCCGGCACATGAGTTCCTCCGGGAACCAATCTCGCCTGTCGCTCGAAGAGATCGCGTTCCTCAACGACGAGATCTGCGCCCTGGTGCGTGCCGGGCTCCCACTGCAACTGGGGCTGAAATCCGCGGCCGGTGGCCTCCGGCAACAGGTTGCCCGTGTCGTCGATTCTCTTGCCGACCACGTCGCCAGCGGCCACTCGCTCGACGAAGCGATTGAACTGCAACGGGATGCGTTTCCGCCAGTCTACCGCGCCCTGGTCACTGCCGGACTCCAGACCGGCCGACTCGACCAGACGCTGGCATCTCTGTCGGACTTCGCGCGTTCACTCGAGCAACTCAGGCAGAAGATCGGCCTGGCCCTGTTCTATCCCACGTTGGTGCTACTGATCGCCTGGGGACTTTGGGCCACGTTTCTCGTAACGCTGTTCCCGGAGTTTGACAGCGTGTTGCTCGACTTCGGTGCCGGGGACGGGGCGGTGCAATCCACGATGCGGACGGCTGCCACAACGGTCCCGCTGTGGTGTCCGCTGCTGCCGTTGGCCGTTCTTGTTGCCGGCGCCTCATGGTGGATGTCCCAGAAGTGGCTCCTCCAATCCCACAGCGAGGGAATGCGCTGGCATCCCGGCCGCATCTCTGCCGCGTTGATTCGACGACTGCCATGGATCGGTCCGATCCTGGTGAACTTCCATCGGGCCAATTTCACCGAGTTGCTGTCACTGATGCTCGCACATGAAGTGCCACTCTCGTCGGCGGTGCCGCTGGCCATCG
This sequence comes from Planctomycetota bacterium, assembly GCA_963582065.1. Classification (GTDB taxonomy): domain Bacteria; phylum Planctomycetota; class Planctomycetia; order Planctomycetales; family Planctomycetaceae; genus UBA8437. The sequence goes on from CAUZRQ010000029.1 coordinate 50,956, forward strand.
ACGCCAGCGGTGACCCCAAGCTGTCGGCCAATCGCGCCGAGATCATATCCGGCATCCAGAACGGTGTCCCGTTGGGCGAGGTGCTCGACAAGTCCGGAGCGACGACTCCGTTTCTCCACTGGATGATCCAGGCAGCCGAAAGACGCTCACCACTGCATGCAACCATGGCCCAGGCCACCACGATCCTCAGGCGACGGGCGATGTTCCAGGCCGAGTGGTTTCACCTGGCATTTCCGGTGCTGATATTGGCGATCGTCGGGGGTGGCACCGTGTTGATCTACTGCCTCTCGCTGTTCCTTCCGGTCATCGACCTGCTCAATTCGCTTACCCAACTTTGACCCCAGTCGCCGGCAGACGCCTTCTTAGCATCATGCCTCGTTTCCGTTACCAGGTCACCGACAAGGAACACGTTCAGGCCGAGGGCGTGATCGAAGCCGAAAACCGCTACGTTGCCGTCGCCCGCCTGCTACAGGACGGGCTGCATGTCGTTGAAATCCGTGAGATCACCGAGGATTCCCCCGGTGAGACTCGGCGGCAGTCGCCGGCCGTTGACTCGGTCCGTTTGGGCGAGGATGAACGGATCGCGGTGGCCGACGGGATGGCCGATATCATCCGAGGCGGTCTGCCGTTGGCGGCCGGACTCAGAGCCCTGGCGACCGAACTCCCATCGAAACGCACGCGGCGGGCGATCGAGTCCATTTCCGACCGACTGGAACAGGGGGTGTCCGTCGATGACGCGGTTACAGGACAGATCGACAACGTTCCCCGCCACATGCGGGTTCTGCTGCGAGCCGGCCTGCAGACCGGCCGGATCACCGACCTGCTCGAACATTACCTCCACTTCGCCCGCACAAGCCTCGACACTCGCCGCCGCGGCATCCTGGCGTTGTTCTATCCCTTGCTGCTGATCACGGTGACGCTGGTGGGCACCGCGGGTCTGCTGACCTTTGTGGTGCCACCATTCCAGGAGATATTCGCCGACTTCGACCTCGCCTTGCCCGCGGTGACCCTTGCGGTGTTCGAGATTTCCGAGGCGGTGGCGGGCTGGCGGATTTTGATCCTGCCAGTGGTGCTGGTCCTGCTGGTCGTGACCTGGGTCGCACTCGGTTGGCTGGCTGGTCCGATGCAACGCAAATGGCTGTATCACGTGCCGGCCCTGGGCCGGATGGTCCGCCTGGGTGCGGTCTCGCGATTCTGTCACCTGCTGGCCATCGGCATCGATCACGGGGTGCCGTTTCCGGAAGCGCTCCGGTTGGCCGGCAGCGGCACCGCTGACGCCTACATCCTCAAAGCGGCACGAAGCATGGCTGTTGATATTGAACAGGGGCTCTCGCCGAGACACGCCGCAACGACTCACCGGATGGTGCCCGAGGTCGCTCATGTCTTCGAATGGAACGGTCTCGACAAGGGATTTTCGGACGTCCTCTGGGTCACCGGGGACATCTGTGCCCTTCAGTCTCGCGGGCAATCGAGGTTGATCGGCGTGTTGATCCAGCCACTGGCTGTCGTCGCCGTCGCCCTGGTCGTCGGAATCGTCATCATCGCGCTGATGATGCCCGTGGTCCAACTGCTCGGAGCGCTGACCTGATGACTCACACCGCACTGGCGACCACTGCGAATCGAACTGCACCGTGAACGACAACACCACGCTCCTTTACGCGACGTTCACCATCCTGGTGGTGCCCGCCGGGGGGGCCATGCTGCTGTTTGTCACGAGACGCCACCGCATGCAGCACCAGCCTCACTGGCTGCTGCCACTGCTGGCCGCCGAGTTTCTGCTCGTCTCCGGAATCGGCATGGTCACCGTCGTCGGCTGGGGCCTGCACGGAAACGCTGAACCCGGCGACCTGATTCCCTGCCTCGTCGCCGACTCGATGATGATGATGATGATGATGGTCGTCGGCTGGAGCGGCTGGCAGGCAATGCGAGTGAGCCGGTTGACACGTCCGGAGATGTCTCCGTCTGAACAGCTGGACCTCGCCGAACGAACAGGAATGTTGCAGACCGCTGCCTGGTGCCAGGTCGGCCTGCCCCTGCTGTTCGTCGCTCCACTGGCGATCCCCATCTGCGTGGTGATGTTCGTGTTGATCGAGGGGCCGGCAAGTGCCCGACACGCCAAGCGTGGCCACCTGCTGTGGCTGTTGGCGATCGCCGTCCGTCGCCAGCAACCGCTACCGCCATTACTGGACAGCTTCGGCGAATCACTCTCCGGAGACCAGGCCTTCTCGATCTGGCGATTTGCCGGCTTCCGAAAACGCTCGCGGTTCCGGATGTCCATCGGCCAACTGGCCGACCGCCTGCGAAGTGGTTTTTCGCTTCCGGATGCTCTCGCGGACTGCCCGAGACTTCTGCCCCTCACGACACTGGTCACGATTCGGGTTGGACACGAATCGGACTGCCTGGCCGAGTCACTTGAACGCGAGGCCCGTCGACACTCTCAGTCGGCCCGACAAACCGATGCCATATCCGGCATCTCCATGTTCTTCGTCTACGCGGCCGTCGTGTTTTTGGCAATCATCAGTCTCTGTTCGTTCCAGATGGTCTTCGTGGTTCCCAAGCTGAAAGCGATCTTCGAGTCCTTCGACGTCGAATTGCCGGCCATCACCCACAACCTGATCCACACCTCCGACATGATGGCCTCCCATCTGTTGCTGGCCAACACCATCATGTCGTTGCCGTGCCTGCTGCTGATCCTGCTGGGAATCAGTTGGTTCTGGGGCCTGGAGAATCTGCGGATCCCCTGGTTGACCCGGTGCTGGCCGCGGGTGCACTCGGCGGGGATTTTTCGCAGCCTGTCGCTGGCCCTCGAAGGCAGCCGCCCCCTCGACCAGGCGATCTCGGTTCAAATCCACGCGTCGCAAGGCCCCGACGTGGCGGTCCGCCTGGAACGTGTCCGCCAAGCGGTGGTCGCCGGTGACAGCGGATGGGCCGCGATGCGTACCGAGCGGATGATCAACTCGCGAGAGGAAAGCGTTCTCGACTGCGCCCAGCGGCTGGGGAACCTGCCCTGGGCGCTTCAATTGATAGCCGATTCGGCCGAACGTCGTCTGCAACGGCGGATGCTCTGGGCGTTCCAGGTCGCCCGCCCGGTGATCATCCTAACGCTCGGGGTGCTGGTGGCTTATTTTTGCATCGCACTCTTTCTCCCCCTCCTCCACGTCTTGGCCGAACAAGCGCAATCGTGAAACGACTTTCTGCCAACCGTTGTGTCGACACCGGTCACCGACCCGGGATCACCATCGTCGAGTCGCTGGTGTCGGGCATCCTGTTGACATTCGTCGTCGTGCTGGTCAGCCCGCTGTTGCTTCGTTGCGGCCAACTCCGTCAATCCGCCGCCCAGAGACAACTGGCCACGCAGATCGCCTCGAACTTCCTGGAACGACTGGACGCCGGACAGCCCCGACCGGCAGTGATCGCCGCGCTGACAAGCGGCTGGAACACCGAAACCTGGCTTCCGGGGCTGGAACTTTCGGTCGAAATTGACGACCACGACGACCGACGACGAGCCAGTATCACCGTCCATTGGGCAACTCCAACCGGTCAACCCGTCCGCCCGGTACGGCTGACCGGCTGGCTGCCACCGTCCGACCCGGGGGACGCGCCATGACCCGACGTCGCACCGGTTTCACTTTGATCGAGATGCTGGCTGCCATGGCCGTGGCTTCGGTGATGATGACCCTGGCCACCCTGACGATTGCGCTGTTGATGCGATCCGAGAGGACCGGCGGTGAATCGCTGGTGGCCGCACAGGCCAGCCACCGATTCGAACGACGTTTCCGCAATGACGTGCACACGGCCACCGCCGCCACAGTCGACACGAAGACTCCCGGCCGTCCCCTGCTGACACTGACCTCCGAAAAGCAACCCACCATCACCTGGAGCCAGGTTGAAGGTGGACTCCGCCGCACCGTTGCAAGCCAACCGTCACACGTCGACACCTTCCGCCTGTCCGCCTCGAACATCTTGTTTTCTCTCGAATCGACCGGGCCACCCCGGCGACGACGCCAACTGGTAACCGTCACGGCCATTCCCGAGATCGTCGCCGAACCGCACCCCCGGGATGCCTGGCCCACGCGGCTCACGGCCGTGCTGGATCGTGGCACCACCACGCGGCCCGACCGGGAGGTCACTCCATGAGACGGCCGATCCCATCTCCTGACACTTCTCACCCCAGGGCCGCGATCCTTGTGATCGTGCTGATCGCCGTGTTGATGATCCTCGGACTGGCCGGCTCGTTGTTCCGCCTGGCCGTCCTGCAACACGGCCAGTCCCGGCGATTCGAACTGCAGGCCCAGGCCGATTGGCTGGCCCGCTCGGGCGCCGACCGCGCCGCGTCACGCCTGGCCGATGACAGTGAGTTTTCCGGAGACACCTGGTCGGTCGAGTTCGAGAACCTCGGAGCAGTCCGCGTGATCACTCGAGTGGCCGCCCCCGTGAAGAACAACCCGACACGCCGGGTCGAATCCCGCGTCCGCCTGGCACCGGACTTCCTGCGTACTCCCGTCCACGGCCACGCCACTTTGACAATCGCCACCAAGAGCAACTCCCCACAGGACACACCATGACCGACAACACGCAACCGGCGTCGACCTGCCATCGCCCGGACCAACTCAACACAAGGAGCCCGTCTGCAATGATCACCCGGCCCCGCCGCCTCGGTTTCACGCTGATCGAACTGCTGGTCGTGATCGCGATCATCGCCATCCTGGTCAGCCTGTTGCTACCCGCTGTGCAGCAGGCTCGCGAGGCGGCTCGTCGAACGCAGTGCAAGAACAACCTGATGCAGATCGGTGTTGCGCTACAGAACTACGAGATGGCCCACCGCGTCCTGCCACCAGGAACGATCAACAACGCCGGCCCAATC
>CAUZRQ010000030.1:0-55065 GCA_963582065.1 Planctomycetota bacterium
GGCAAGGGTCACGGCGGCAGCCGGGTGGCGGTCCGGGTGGCCGGGCAGCAACTGGCGTTCACCGTCGAGGACACCGGGGGATTCCAGGCGTTCCGCCAGCGCTCGATCGGACACGTGACGATCCCTCACGCGGGAATCTACCGATTCGAGATCCGGCCGGTGTCCAAGAAGACGATTGCGGTGATGGACGTCCGGCAGGCCCTGCTGAAGCGGACCGGGCCGGTCAAGACGGCGGCGGGTTCGACTAGCGGCGAATCACCGGGATCACCCGCCAGCCGCTGAAGCTCTCGGTGTACTCGCGGATCGAGAAGCACCAGATGACGAGTTTCTTGCCCTTGAGGTTGTCCCGGCGTCGCAGCAGCGAGATGCGGGTGGCGGTGGCGCCCGAGCCTCGGACACCGATCAGGTCGACGGCGAGGCCGAGCCCTGCGGCGATGTGATCGGGCAACCCGGCACCGGCGGCGTGCAGGGTCGGGTCGTGGAAGACCAGCGTGTGGCTGTCGCCCATCACCAGCACCGGGCTGGTTCGTGAAACGGGAGTGGGGACGGGGCGACCACCTCTTTTCGCCTGGCCGACAAAAGTCAGCGGCAGCGTTTCTCGGACCGGGTTGTCGGCGTCGAGCGTGCGGGCGAGGTCTCCGGTGATGGTGACCGGGTGTGTGTTGGAAACCGACTCGCGGCGGGGCAGGCCGCGGAGCCACTTCGGTTTTCCGACCGAATCGAGGACGGCGGCGGCGGCCACGGCCACGCCACGACCCGACCAGTGTGTGTCGGTCTTGCAGTACAACGGCCCCCGCCGATCGTGACGTTGTCCGAGGAACACCGGCAGCAGGTCGACCACCTCGACACCGCGAGCGACCAGCAACTTGTGGAAGGCCTGGTGGTGGACATCGAGACGCGGTGGAGACTTCTTCTTGGAGGTGTCGGATGGGCCGAACGAGATGCTCTGGGCGATCCGCTCGGGGTAGACAGCGACCTTGGCCGGGACCGGCACCACCAGCAACCGGATTCCTGCCCGCTTCAACTGGCGATGGAAATCGGTGATCGGTTCGAGCGGGTCGGCATACCGTTTGTTGCTGGCCCGCGAGACCGAACTGGCCCGGTCGCCCCAGAACGGCCCGACGGTCAATGCGCGGAGTTCGGGCACGAAGAACATCCAGCCGTCGGTGCCCTGGAAGACCGTCCGTTTCTGCTGCTCGGCGCCGATGGCCAGCAGTCGGACGATGTTGTGGAAGTGGGTGACCTGAGAGTCGGCGCGGGCGGTGGGCTGGCCGGCATGTGCCCGGGTGACCACCGGGCCGGTGGCAACCATCACCAGGACAATCGCCAGGGATGGACGGGTCATTTGAGGTCTCCCCAGAAGGTCGGCAGGTCGACCAGTCGGAATTCGGGGTCGTCGAGTTCGATTCGGGCCAATCGCCCGTACGTCTTTTCGACGGTTGTCCACGGGATGAGCCGAGCGGTCAAGAGGTCTCCGGGTCTCAGCCGGGCCGCGGGGACCAGCCGGTTGTCCTTCATGCCCATGCAGAAGACGATCCGTTGGCGTCCGTCACCGTCGGTGACGTGGAGCGAGAGGACTGCATCGCGGTAGGGGACGGTGCCGGGAGTCGGGACCCCCGAGGTGGCCAGGACCGTGCCGCGGAAGTCGACGGCGTCGCTCGGCCGGGATGAAACGGAGTCGCGGGCGGGCCGCCCCAGCCGGATCAGCGGCCACTCGCCGGAACTGAACTCGCGGACGGCCAATTGCCACACGACCACGGTCTTGCCGTCCAGCCGTTTCGGGTCGGCGGCGAGTTGTCTTCGCGTGGCGTGGGCACCGTCGGCATTCCTGGAGATGCGATCGACGGGTTGTCCGAGGTGCCAGGAGAGTTGCTCGGCGAACCCGGCGGATTGGCCCCAGCCCATCGGCTCGAGAGAGTAGATATTGGTGTAGCTGTCGCCCAGGAGAAGCACCTTGGCTTTCGGGTCGGGCTGCCAGTGGCTCCGGCGATCGGCTGCGGAAACCTGGTTGAGTGTGACCGTCTGGCGTTCGAAAGCCGCCGGGCCCGGTCCCAGTCTCATCATCGTCTCGAGGTCGCCCCGTTTGGTCACTCGCACTGTCGTGCGGATCCGACTGGAGATCGTCTTGCCGGTGTCGACGTGTCCCCGGCCCGAGAGTTCCGTGGCGAGGGCCCTGGCCACCGCTTCCATCGCCTCGGGACGCCAGTGGGTGTCGGTGGACAGGAACTGATCTTCGCCGGTTTGCCCGTGGCGGCGGAGGAGGATCGGCAGGGGGTCGAAAACGGTGACGCCGTTGTCACCGAGCGTCCGGACCAGTTCGAGGTACGAGCGGTTGTGCATCGACGATCGGCCGACATCGGCGTGGTCGCCGAAACGCTCGGGATGCACCATGGCCTTGGTCGGTGTGGGGACCAGCACGAGCCGGATGTTGCGGAGGGCCAGTTGACGGGCGAAGTCGAGAATGGCGGGTCGCGGATCGGGGTGTCGTCTTGCGGAGAACTCGCGTCCACCGCGGCGGCGACGGGCGAGGACATCCGGAGCCAGGAACGGGGGGCCGGTGCTGTGGTCGAGATCGGGACGGTAGAACAGCCATCCGTCACGGCCGATCCAGGCGTCTTCGGTTCCCCAGCCGAACCAGCCCGCCAGCCGTCTGCGGGTCGATCCCAGCAGCATGGTGGTGGTGATCGACCGATCCTCAAGCGACGTCTCGTAACGCTGGATCTCGGCCAGAAGTTCGGCGTTGGCCGCCAGGGTCTTGCCGGCCACGTCACCCGGATCGTCCCGTGACCACCGCTGGAAGACGACCGTCGGCGCGGTGATGATCTCGGCGGCCGACGGCCACGGCGAGTTGCGGTCGCCGACGGCATAGGCCTGCAGTTCCCCGGCCCACTGCACCGCCGGCACCGCCATCAGGGTGATGGCGAACGAGGCCACCATCACTCGGGCGACCGACGGTGTGATGTCGGTTGTGCCGAGTTCCACGGCGGCCTGTTCTTCGCGGGTGGTTGTCATGACCGGGAGTCGCGGGAAGATCTAGAAGATGAAGTAGATGAAGGGGTTGAAGGACTGGGTGGTCAACAGCAACAGCGAGGCCCAGAACAGGCCGAGCACCGCAACGGCACGCGGTGCGGTGATCCGCCTTGTCCAGTCCCAGCTCTGCGGGGCCGCCCAGGTCACGATTGCGGCGACGCCCAGCCAGCCCAGCAGCCACGGCTGGCGGGTCATCCCCGGGAGCAGCAGGTCGCCGGGTCCGGCCGAGGCGGCTCCGACCAGCGAGGCGAGGAAGTTGCCGGCGGCAGTGATCGAAGCCGAGCGGAAGAAGACCCAGCCGATGGCGACGACGACGAACGTGATCGCCACGCGGAACGGTCGGGGCCAACGGTGGTAGAGGCTCTGCTTGCCGAGTGCCCGTTCGAAGGCCAGTGCCCCGCCGTGCAACGTGCCCCAGGCGACGAATGTCCAGGCGGCACCGTGCCAGAGTCCACCCAGCAACATCACCATGGCCAGGTTGACGTAGGTCCGTGACGCGCCGACGCGATTTCCACCCAGCGGGATGTAGAGGTAGTCGCGGAGCCAGTTGGAGAGCGAGAGATGCCAGCGGCGCCAGAACTCGGTGATCGAGGCCGAGCGGTAGGGCGAGTCGAAGTTCTTCGGGAAGGTGAACCCCAGCATCAGGCCCAGGCCGATGGCCATGTCACTGTAACCGCTGAAGTCGTAGTAGATCTGGAACGAGTAAGCCAGCAGGCCGATCCAGGCGTCCAGGCAACCGCGGCCACCGGCATCAAAGACCACGTCGGCCAGCAGGCCGCACGAGTTGGCCAGCAGGACCTTCTTGGCCAGGCCGAGGCTGAACAGCGCCGTTCCGCGAGCGAATTTCTCGAGCGTGTGGGTTCGCTGTTCGAGTTGCCGGGCCACCTCGTGGAACCGGATGATCGGTCCGGCGACCAGTTGGGGAAACATCGAGACGTAGCAGGCGAAGTCGACCGGGTTGCCGATGGCTGCCGCATGGCCCCGGTAGACGTCGATCGTGTAGCTCATCGACTGGAACGTGTAGAAGCTGATTCCCAGCGGCAGCGTGATGCGGAAAAAGGTGTCCCATTGCCAGCCCGGAGCACCCAGCGAGGTGACCAGGGTGTTGAAGCTGTCGACGCCGAAGTTGAAGTACTTGAAGAAGCCCAGCAGCGAGAGGTTGGAAACGATCGAGATGATCAGGGCGGTCCTCTGCCGGCGGCTGCGGGGCGGTTTTTCGTCGACCTCGACGGCCTTGCCGGTCGGTTCGGCTGCGATCACCCGGCCACAGACGTAGTCGACGGCCGTCGAGAAGGCCATCAGCACGACGAACAGCGGGTTGGCCCAACCGTAGAAGAGATAGCTGAGGACCGTCAGCAGCAGGTGACGCGTCCGGACCGGTGCGGCGTAGTAGAGCAACAGCGCCAGCGGCAGGAAGTAGAAGACGAACAGGTGTGAACTGAAGACCACGGCGGGGCCTGTCGGTCGGCGGGGTGAGCGGTCGGAGCGTGTCTGAGCATCTCCAAGAGAAAGCAATCGGTGGAGACTCGCAAGCGAGCAATCCGGGACGGGCGGATGTTGTCGGTGACGTCGATCTCGGGACGGTGTAGGATGCGGGCAGGCGAAGGCGTTTCAGACCAGGGAGCCCGGGCAATGAAACAGTTTCTTGCGGTCATGTTGGCTGGCCTGCTGAGCTCTTCGAGTGCCCTGCCGCAGGATTCGCGGCGCGACGACCGGGCCAGGCCCGCGCGGCGACCGGGGGAGTCGCGGCAAGGGGGCGAGTCGGGACGGGACCGTCTCAGTCGCCGCTTCGATTCCGCTTCGCCCAAGCTCGGTGAGCCGTTGCCCGACGCTTCGGGTTTTACGGCCGACGGGAAGCCGGTGAGCCTGAGGGCGCTGAAGGGCGACTACAAGGTCCTGGTCTTCGGCTGCCTGACCTGACCGCCTTTCCTGAGAAGTGTCTCCGGTCTGGAGGCCGTCCGCGTCGACTACGAATCCCGTGGCGTCCGGTTCTATTACGTCTACAAGGCACTGGCTCATCCGGAGCAAAACGGCTACGTCCGGCCGTACACGCTCAAGGAACGGTTGGCTCACGTGAAGGAGGCCCGCAGGACGCTGGGTTCGGGGTTCACCTGGATCTGCGACGCAATCGACAACCCGATCAAGCATGCGCTGGGCAATGCGCCCAACAGCGAGTTCGTGGTCGACGGCAAGGGGCGGTTGGTCAGAAAGCGAGCCTGGAGTGATGCGGCGGCGTTGCGTGCGGACCTGGAGGAACTGGTCGGCAAGGTCGAGAATCCCACCGACCCGGCCGACCTGGAACTCGTGCAGCAGGACCCGCCGAAGGCGGCGGCTCGTGGCGTGGTCAAGCGGATCGAGTTGCCCGGCAACATGCGTCCACTGGTGATCGAGCCGTTGATCGAGAAGGGTCCGGATGCCACGCCGTTTTACGCCAAGCTGCGTGCCGAGGCCGATTCCGCCCTGCTCTCTGAGGGTAAGGGACAACTCCACATTCGCTTCATGTTGGATCCGCTGTACCACGTCCACTGGAACAACCTGGTCGAACCGATCCGCGTGCGGTTTATGGAGAGTTCCGGCGAGAAACCGGGTCTCGACGGGCGGGTCAAGCCGGGCGAGTGGACAGGTCCGGAGGTGAAGGAGCCGGCCGATATCGATCCCCGCGAGTTCCTGGCGACAGTCGACATGGGCGATTCGCGTGAGCCGCTGAAACTGGTGGTCAAGTACTTCGCCTGCAACGACGAGGAGGGTTGGTGCCGACCGGTGACCCAGACCTACACGGTGCAGTTGAAGGGTGATCGTGACGGTGGGCGAACCAGGTCCCGCCGTGGCGGGCAGCGTCCGGGGGGTGGCCGAGGTGATCTGGCCGGTCGACCCGGGTTCGGCAGACGTCCCGATTTCGGTGGACGGCCGGGAGGTTTCGGTGGTCGACCGGGGGGGTTCGGTGGTCGTCCCGGTGGTTTCCGCGGGCGTCCCGGCGGGTTCGGAGGACGTCCCGGTGATTCCAGGAGACGCCCGGGCGGATTTGGCGGTCGGCCCGAGTCGCTGCCGGGACCGGCGGCGGCAGCCTTTGGACGAGTGGCCAGCATCGATGCCAAGCGGGGCCGGTTGACGGTCGAGATAAGAGGGGGCGGGAAACAGCCGATCCGGATCGACGACAAGACGCGGATCGAACGCAACCGCCAGCCGGCCCGACTGTCCGATCTGCAACCCGGGGATCGGATCGTGGTGAAGCATCCGCCCACCGAATCGGGGCCCGTCACCGCCACGGCGATCCTGGCCCGCAGCCGATGATCGGCCGGGAGGCCTGGCCCGAGCTTTGGACTGTGGTCGGCTTATCCATTCGCGTATGCTGATGGGATGGACGTCTGCCGCAGACAACATGGCTCCGCAATGTCGCGACGCGAGTCGTACGAGGCCGCCGGTCGCGTGGTTGCGGTGACGACGGTCGCCACGATGTTGGCCGTGGTGTTGTTCGGTTCACAGGTGGTTCGTGCCGGTGATACCCGCGGCCGGATCGCGTTTGCCGCCGACGTGGTGCCGATCTTGACCAAGCTGGGTTGCAACAGCGGCGGTTGTCACGGCAAGTCGACCGGCCAGAACGGATTCAAGCTGTCGTTGCTGGGGTTCGTTCCGGCGTTCGATCACGAGTCACTGGTCAAGGAAGCCCGCGGTCGCCGCGTTTTCGCCGGCGATCCCGACAGCAGCCTGCTGCTGCAGAAGGCCACCGGGCGAGTGCCTCATGGCGGGGGCCGTCGCCTGCGGGTCGATTCTTCCGACTACCGGGTTCTGGCCGACTGGATCCGCCAGGGAGCCGCTCCGCCACGGGCCGACGATCCGGTGTTGGTCGAACTGACGATGACCCCGACCCGGGGCGTGTTGCAGGTCAACTCGGCCGAGCAGCTGAAACTGTCGGCGAGGTTTTCCAACGGAACCCGCCGCGACGTGACACAACAGGCGTTGTACCTGTCCAACGAGCCGGGAATCGGTGGTGTCGACGGGTCCGGCTCGGTGACAACCGGCCAGCGTGGCGGGCTGTTCGCGGTGCTGGCCCGCTACGGTGGGAAGATGGCCGTCTTCCAGGGCACGGTGCCCTTCGGCAAGGCGACCGAGCCGGTGGCCTTGCCGAAAGACGCTTCGCCGGTCGACCGTTTCCTGGTCGAGGGCTGGGCGCGGCTGGGGATCCGGCCGTCCGAGGAGGTCGATGACGCAACATTGATCCGGCGGCTGTCGCTGGACATCTGCGGGACATTGCCGACGGTCGAGGAGGTGCGTGCCTTCGAGGCCGATCGTCGTCCGGGCCGACGAACACGTCTGATCAACCGGCTGTTGGACCGGCCTGAGTACGCGGCGTACTTCGCGATGAAGTGGGCCGACATTCTCAGGAACCGCGGCAAGGGGTATTCGACCAGCAAGCAGCGGCCGGGGACCGCCTTGTTTGCCGGATGGATCCGTGATTCCCTGGCGACCAACAAGCCCTACGATCAGTTCGTGGCCGAGATTCTCACGGCAACCGGCAGCCAGCGCGAGAATCCGCCGACGGTCTGGTACCGGCAGGTGCGGACCTCGGTCGATTACGTCGAAAGCGTGGCGCAGGCGTTTCTCGGAGTGCGGATCCAGTGTGCCCAGTGCCATCATCACCCGTTCGAGTCTTGGAGCCAGGCCGACTACTACGGGTTGGCGGCGGTGTTTGCGCGGGTGGGGCGTCGTGGCGGGTTTGCCGACGCGGAGGTGCCGACCAATGAACGGATCTACGTCCGGTCTTCCGGGCAGGTGCGTCATCCTCGGACCGGCCGGTTGATTCCCCCCAGGCCTCTGGGTGGTCCCGACCTGTCGCTGTCGCCGTTCGACGACCCCCGCCAGCAGTTTGCTCGCTGGTTGGCCCGTCGCGACAACCCGTTTTTTTCCAGGACGATGGTCAACCGCATGTGGGGCCACTTCCTGGGTCGGGGCCTGGTGCATCCGATCGACGACTCGCGGAGCAGCAATCCGCCGTCGAACCCCGAACTGCTGGAATGGCTGACCCGCGACTTCGTCGCCAGCGGCTACGACCTGAAGCACCTGGTCGGTCGCATCGCCGACAGTCGGGCCTATCGGACCAGCAGCAAACCCAACGACTCGAACCGTCTCGACACCCAGTCCTACGCCCGGTTCTATCCCAGGCGTTTGAAGGCCGAGGTGTTGCTGGACGCCTTCAGCCAGGTGCTGGACGTGCCGACCGTCTTCCCCGGCGACCGCGGCGGCAAGTTCCCCCCGGGGACTCGGGCCATCGAGTTGCCCGACGAAAACGTGTCGGTGCATTTCCTGGACGTGTTCGGGCGTCCCGACCGGAGAAGTGCCTGCGAGTGCGAGCGAACCGACGATCCGGCCCTGGCCCAGGCACTGGAACTGGTCAGTTCCAGTGAGATCCAGAGGAAGTTGTCTGAAAAGAGTGGTTTCGTCACCCGCCTGGCTGCCAACAAGAAATCTCATTCCGATAACGTGCAGGAACTGTTTGTCCGCGTCTTTTCGCGTCGGCCCCGTGCCGAGGAATCCCGCACGGCGTTGGAGTACCTGGAATCCGAGTCCGATCGCAAGGCGGCCTACCAGTCGCTGATGTGGGCGTTGCTGGCGACCAACGAGTTTTTGTTCATCCACTAGCCCTGTTCGTTTCGAACACTGAGAATAGAAGCAGATCATCGATTCCCGTCGTCGAGGGCGGGGGTGTCAGGAGCCATGCGATGTTGACCGTGTCAGGACGCACCTACCGAAACTGCGACGGCATTTCCCGACGCAACTTCCTGCAAGTCGGGGCCCCGCTGCTGGGGCTGGGGCTTTCGAGTCTCATGGAACGCGAAGCGGCCGCTGCCGACGCGACCCGCGACAAGGGCCGATCGCTGATCGTCTTCTGGACTCATGGCGGCATGAGCCAGCAGGACACCTACGACATGAAGCCGGATTCTCCGGCCGAATACCGCGGCCCGTACCGGCCGATCAAGACCAACGTGCCGGGCACGATCGTCGGCGAGCGATTTGCCAGGCAGGCCAAGGTGATGGACAAGATCGCCCAGGTCCGCAGCGTGTACCACGAGAACGGTATTCACGCTCCGTCGGCCCACTGGATGCAGACCGGTTATTTCGGACCCACGCTGGCCCGGATCGCTGCCCAGCACCCCTCGTTCGGTTCGGTCATCAACAAGGCCCTCGGTTCCCGCTCGTCCCACATGCCCGCCTACATCGCGGTGCCCAAGGCCGAGGCGTTCGGGTACCAGAAGTCGGTCTACCTGGGCGCGTCGTACGATCCGTTCGAGGTCGGAGCCGATCCGAACAGCAAGAACTTCAAGGTTCCCAACCTGGCGTTGCCGGGTGGGCTGGACCTGAACAACGTTCGCAAACGCCGCGATTTGCTGGTCCGCTTCGATTCTCTTCGTCGCGACATCGACCGCACCGGCGTGATGGACGGCCTGGACGCCTTCAAGGCCAAGGCACTCGAGATGGTCACCGGCGAGGAGGTCCGCAAGGCGTTTGAAATCGACACCGAGCCCGATGCCCTGCGGGACCGATACGGTCGGCACCAGTACGGGCAGAGTGCGTTGTTGGCTCGACGGTTGGTTGAGGCCGGGGCACGGGTGGTGACGGTCAACACCGGGTACTGGGACCATCACAACGACGTCCACCAGAATCTCGAACAGCACCTGCCTCCGCTGGATGCCGCCATGGCCACGTTGCTGGAGGATCTCGACCAGCGGGGGATGCTCGAAAATACCCTGGTCTACTGTGCCGGCGAGTTTGGCCGGACGCCGTTGATCAACGGTCACGCCGGCCGTGACCACTGGTCGAACTGCTTTACGGTGATGCTGGCCGGCGGCGGGATTGTCGGGGGTCGAGTCGTCGGGGCCAGCGAACGACACGGCGGCGGTGTCCAGGAACGGCCAAGCACGCCATTGGATGTGCTGGCCACGATCTACCACGCGATGGGCATTTCGCTGGGAACCCACAACGAGGACGCCAGCGGTCGGCCGGTGAGCATCGTCGGCAGTGGACGGCCGATCCACGAGTTGACGTAACCGGGTCCAGCAGAACCGCTGTGGGCCGGGCGAATTTCCGGTCGGGTGAGAGAGCCGCTCGGTGTGGAACGGCATCACGTCAACGAGACACGTGCGACGGTGGCCGGGCAGGACACCTGCAGTTTCGTGCCGATCCGACGGACTGCGCGTCGGCCCGAACTTCCGGCGGCCGCCAGGTCACCCGGGTTTCGGCCTCGTGTTTATTCGTCCGCGATGATCCGGACCATCGTTGCCCGCGGGCCGCGGTCACCAGGTTCGGATTCGTATTCGACCGCCTGTCCTTCTCTCAACATGTCGAACTGACCTTCGCCTTCCAGCGTGGACATGTGGAAAAACACATCCGCCCCATCGCTCGAAATGAACCCGAAACCACGATCTGTCAGAGTCTTGATTTGTCCCCGCGCCATCAGAGAACTCCTTCGGTGCCCGTAAACGACTTTAGTGGTGACCAAAAAGAAACGGAGAACCAGGGAAAAACTCCGGGCCGGACGGGCACCAGAATCTGGTACCGACCCATCGTCTCATCATGTCCGCTGGAAGGAAATTCGACAAAACGCAGGGGAGTCGCCGATGACCATCCCTGGTCACAACACCGGATCTTATCCCGAACGGATCTGGTTTTGCCACGACCGTGTCGATGATTTGTGGATTTTGTCCGCAATCCCGTGATCCTGGCTTGGCGGCAATTCCGGTGGTCCCGGCAGGTTAGGCGAGTACGTCGGTGATCACTTCGCCGTGGACATCGGTCAATCGTCTCTGGATCCCGTTGTGGTAGATGCTGAGCCGGCGGTGTTCGAGTCCGGCCAGGTGCAGGATGGTGGCGTGCACATCGTGGACGCTGGCGGGGTGTTCGACGGCCCGGTGTCCGAACGGGTCGGTGGCACCGTGCGAAAATGGAGCCTTGACACCTGCCCCGGCCATCCAGACGGTGAACCCGTCGGGGTTGTGGTCCCGCCCACTGGCCCCCTTCTGAAACGTGGGCATGCGGCCGAATTCGCTGCAGAAGACGACCAGTGTCTCTTCGAGCAGTCCTCGTTGCTTGAGATCGGCCAGCAGTCCGGCGGCGGGCTGATCGAGAATCGGGCCGTGGACGTCGTACTGCACCTTGAGTTTCTTGTGGCCGTCCCAGTTGCTGGTCCCCTCGCCACCGGTCTGGTAGCTGCCGTTGAAGAGTTGGATGAAGCGGACGCCTCGTTCGACCAGCCTGCGTGCCAGCAGGCAGTTGCGAGCGAAACCCGCCTTCAGAGGGTTGGTCGAGTCGGCGCCGTAGAGCCGGATCGTGGAACGGGATTCGGTCGAGAGGTCGGTGATCTCGGGGACCGAGAGCTGCATACGTGCGGCGAGTTGGTAGCTGGCGATGCGGGCGGCCAGTTCCGAGTCACCGGGGAAGCGATCGAGGTGTTTCCGGTTGAGTGCATCGAGAAAACGGCGGGTGGCGGTATCGGCAGCGGGCGTGATCGAAGTCGGCCGGGCCAGGTTGCGGATGGGCCGCGAGGCATTGAAGTCGGTGCCCTGGAATGCCGCGGGCAGGAATCCCGGCCCCCAGTTGTTGACGCTTGACTGCGGCTTTCCCCGGGGATCGGGGATGGCCACGAAGGCGGGCAGGTCGGCCGCTTCGCTGCCCAGGGCGTAGCTGACCCAAGCCCCGATGCTGGGGAATCCGTCGAGCGTGAAGCCGGTGGACATCACGTTTTCGGCGGGTCCGTGGGTGTTGGTCTTGGTGGTCACCGAGTGCACGAAGCACATCTCGTCGGCGAGTTCTCCGAGGTGGTCGACCAGTGTCGAGACCATCTTGCCGCTCTCTCCACGTGGCCGGAACGGATACAGCGGTCGTGTCAGCTGTCCCTGTTCACCCTGGAAGGTGATCAGCTTCTTGCCCGGCAGCGGTTCTCCGTGGCGGCGGACCAGTTCGGGTTTGTAGTCGAACGAGTCGAGTGGGCTGAAGCCGCCGCTGCAGAAGATCATCAGCACCTGGCGAGCGCGTGGCAGAAAGTGGGCTGATCGCGAGGCGTGGGGCCGGGAGGGGTTGATCACCGGTCGGATCGGTGCGTCGGCCAGCACTCCGTCCTGGCCCAGCAGGGTGACCAGGGCGGTGGACCCGAGCAGGGTGGCCGAGTCGCCGAGGAACTGGCGGCGGTCAAGTGACGTGCGTGGTGGCATGGGGACGAGAGTGTCTCAGGGGTCGAGTGGAAATTAGGGCAGCCAGAGAAACTCGTTGGAATTGAGCAAGGCACGGGCCAGGGCGGCCAGGCCGTACCGGTCGACGAGGCGAGAGCCGGCGTCGAGTTCAACGGCGGTGGGCGGACGGCCGAAGGCCAGGCGGATGGCCCGGGTGACCCGGTCACCGGTGGTGCCCCCAGGCGTGTCGGTTTCGCACCGGCGGGCCAGCATCCGGGCCTGTTGCAGGACGAAGTTCCCGTTGAGCAGTCCCAGGGCCTGCAGCGGCGTGGTGGAGCGGCTGCGGCGGGCGATCACCTGGTTCCCGTCGGGGCAGTCGAACGCTCCGAACACCTCGTCCTGCTCCTGTCGGATCTTGGTCATGTAGACCATCCGCCGCCACTCGTTGACGGTGTAGGTCTTCTTGGGGAAGTAGTGCCGGACGTTTTCCATCACGACTTCGAAGACCTTGAACCCCGGTCCCCCCATGCGGCGGTCGATGGCTCCACTGGCCGACAGCATGCTGTCGCGGATCGCCTCGGCCGCCAGGCGTCTCGGCGGAAATCTCCACAACAGCCGTGCCCCCGCGTCCAGGGCTATCGCTTCGGCACGAGGACGGCTCGACTGGCACCAGGTCCGCGAGGTGAGGATCAGCCGGTGCAGCGATTTCAGCGACCAGCCGGTTCCGGCCATCCTGCCGGCCATCCAGTCGAGCAGTTCGGGGTGCGAGGGGAGACTGCCGTTGGCCCCGAGGTCACCCGGAGTGGCCACCAGCCCGGTCCCGAAGTGGTAGTGCCACAACCGATTGACGATCACTCGCGGGGTGAGCGGGTTGTCGGGGCGGACCAGCCAGCGGGCGAGTTTCAGTCGCCGGGCCTGTTCGGGCTCGTTCATGGCCATCGGGGGAGGGGCAAGAATGGTCAGGCCCCCGGGGGCGATGGCCTCTCGGGGGGCCTGGGGATCTCCGCGGTAGAGGCGATGCGTGGCCGGTGGGGTGTCGAACCGGCCGACGTAGGCGGTGGGTCCCTTGGCGAGTCCGTCGAGCCGGGCGGTGATTCCGCCGATCTGTCCCTGCAGTGCACGGGCCAGGGCGGCTTCACGGCTGAGATCGTTGCGAGCCAACCGGTCGGGCGGCGTGGTGTTGGAGGCTCCGAAGGGGGCGCGGTCGGCGATCCCGGCCACCTCACGCCATTCTCCTTCCGTTTCGGCCACCTCGATCCAGTACCGGGTCGGCAGCCGATCGCTGAACTTCTGCTGCCGGTCGCGACCCCACTCGATTCGATCGATCACGACCACCTCGGGGAACTCCAGCTGCACCCAGCCACGGCCCGACTGGTTCGAGATCCAGCTGTGGCTGTTGCCGTGCTTTCCGTCGTTGATGTGAGTCAGCTTGTGGAACGGGTGCGGGCCGAAGTTGCCCGAGGAGGTGGGCTTGGTTCCGTTGGTGGCCAGCGCCACGTTGCGGGCGGGACGGCCCGGACCCGCGGCGGTGTAGATCTCCAGTTCATCCAGGCACGGTTCACCGCCGTTGGTGTTGCGGATCGTGAAGCGGACGAAGCGGGCCCTGACCGGGGTGAATTGTTCGATGTTGTGCTTCACGTTGACCGGGAGCCTGAGCTTGGTGACGAGCTCGGCGAGCTGCCGACGGTGACCTTCGAGTTGTTTGCGGAGGACGGCGAGCTGGGACTGGGGGGTCGGGCGGTCCAGCGGTCGGTCGGCGTGCCGGACCCCGGCAAAGACGGCCGTCAGCGCGTAGTAGTCGGTTTGGGGGATCGGATCGAACTTGTGGTCATGACACCGTGCACATCCCAGCGTGAGTCCGAGCACGGCGGTACCGGTGGTGTTGACCATGTCGGCCAGTTCATCCTGCCGCTGTGCCAGTGTCAGCGACACGTCGGGACTCTTGACCAGGTCATAGGGTCCGGCGACCAGGAAACCGGTGCCGGCTTCTTCGCCGATGGCGTCGCCGGCCAGCTGGGAGACGACAAACCGGTCGTAGGGCATGTCGGCGTTCAGCGCGTCGATGCACCAGTCGCGGTAGTACCACGCGTTGGTCCGTTCGCGGTTGGTTTCGAATCCGTGCGATTCGGCGAAGCGGACGACGTCGAGCCAGTGCCGGGTCCAGCGTTCGCCGTAGTGTGGGTGGGCCAGCACACCGTCAACCAGGCGTTCCCATGCGGCGAGGTGACGGTCGGCGATGAAGGCGTCGACGGTTTCCGGAGACGGGGGGAGGCCGAGCATGTCCAGGTACAGGCGACGCGCGAGCGTGCGACGATCGGCACGCGGCGAGAAATCGAGCTTCGCTTCGGCCAGACGCCGGCCGACGAAGGCGTCGATCGGGTTGCTACCGCCGCGAATCTTCGGCGGGGTCGGCCGAGCCAGCGGTTGGAACGACCAGTGCGAGGTGCTTGTCAGCGAGTCGCCGGCCGAGCGTGGAAACCGGGCTCCCTGGTCGATCCAGGCCCGCAGCACGGCCACCTGTTTCCGGTCCAGTCGCGGGCCCTTCGGCGGCATCCTGGTATCTGGATCGAGTCCGGCGACGTAGCGGAGTAGGGGGCTGGCAGCTCCGTTGCCCGGGCGAATGGGTTTCTGTCCGAGATCACCTCCGGAGACGGCGATGCGGGCCCGGTCGAGCCGGTAGTCGCTTTCCTGCCGCTTGGGACCGTGGCACGAGAAGCAGTGTCTCGCGAAGATCGGCCGGACGTCTCGATCAAAGTCGACCCGCCGTTTGACCGCCGGCGGCAGGTCCCGCGGGGCCGTGTGGCCGGTGGCCACTGCGAAGCCGAGGATCACCACGGCGAGGGAGCGGGGACCTGTCACGCGGGGGATGCCCTGGAGGGTGGGAAGAACCACTCGATTCTATCGGGAGGCGGGAACGGGCATCAACGAGTGTCCGCTGAGCGGGGCGGGCGGTGTGGCCGCGAGATGGCCCCCGGATCGGATTTCGACCGCGTTCCTGCCGATATACTCAGAGGAGGGACTCATCGCGAGATTCGGTCAGGAGAGGTGCGGGTGGCTCGTCGAGACAAGTTGTTCCTGGGGACGGTCGGGGTCCTGGCCGGGCTGGTCGTGGTCGGCCTGGTCTGGCGGAGCTGGTACCTGGACTCGCGGCGGACGATCGCGCCGCCGCCGGCCGGCGACCCCCTGCCGAAACTCGGTCCCCGCGCGGGTTTTGTCGGTTCGGCAGCCTGCCGGGAGTGTCACCGGCAGCAGCACGACAGCTGGCATGCGACGTTCCATCGCACGATGACTCAAAAGGCCACACCCCGAACGGTGCTGGCCCCCTTTGACGGGGTGACGCTGAAGTCGCGGGGGCGTCGGTACGAGTTGACCAGGGCCGGGGATCGTTTCGAGGTGAACCTGGTCGACCCCGACTGGGAAGCGGGGCAGGTTGAGGACGGCCGTGGGTCATCGGTGATCGACCGGGAATCCGAACGGCACCGGGTGACTCGTCCGGTGGTGATGACCACCGGGTCGCACCACGTTCAGGGCTACTGGATTCCCGGTGTCCGAGGCAACCTGCTGCGGCAGATTCCGTGGTACTACCACATTGCCGAGGAGCGGTGGATGCCGCGCGAGGACGCATTTCTCGAACCGCCCGGATCTCCGCGACACTTCATGATCTGGAACGACAACTGCCTGACGTGTCACAGCACCGGCGGCCGACCGGGGATGGACAAGCGGACCCTGGAGGTGAAGACCGAGGCGGCCGAGCTGGGGATCAGTTGCGAGGCGTGTCACGGAGCGGGGCGGAAGCACGTGGCGCGTCACCGGGAGTCGCCTCGGGTGGGCGGTTCGGCCGTGACGGAGGTGGTCGGTGGTTCTGCCGATCCCACCATCGTGAATCCCGCCAGGCTGGATCACCGGGCCGCCGCGCGGGTCTGTGGCCAGTGTCACAGCACATTCCTCTCGCCCGACCACGACGACTACCTGGCCAACGGCTACCGCTACCAGCCCGGTGAGGAGTTGTCGACGGCCTTCCTGACGGTGCTTGCCGACAGCCCGCTGCACGCTCAGATGGAGCAGCGCGGCAAGCCGGTTTACTGGATGGACGGGGCGTGCTGGGTCGGCGGCCGCGAGTACCTGGGTCATGCCGAGTCGAAGTGCCACACCGAGGGCAAGATGTCGTGCCTGTCGTGTCACTCGATGCACGATGCCCCGTCCGATGACCAGTTGACCCCCGGGATGCGGGGCGACCGGGCCTGTGTGCAGTGCCACACCGAGTTCACCGGCAGCAAATTGATCCGGCACACACACCACGCCGCCGGTTCCTCGGGCAGCCGTTGCTACAACTGCCACATGCCCCACACGTCCTACGCACTGCTCGGGGCGATCCGCAGTCACCGGGTCGACAGCCCGAAGGTCGTGTCGATCCGCGGCGGCGGCCGTCCCAACGCCTGCAACCTGTGCCACCTGGATCGATCGGCTCGCTGGACGTCAGAGCGGATGGCCGAGTGGTACGGGCACGAGCCGGCCGAACTGGTCGAGGCGGAGCAGACGGTGGCGTCGTGGGTGCTGCTGGTGCTGCAGGGCGACCCGGTGCAGCGGGCCGTGGCGACCTGGCATGCCGGCTGGCAGCCCGCCCGCGATGCCTCCGGCACCGACTGGCTCGAGCCTCACCTGGCCGAACAGCTCGACGATGTCTACTCGGTCAACCGCTGGCTGGCGTGGCAGGCTCTGAAGAGCGATCCCGATCGCCGCGAACTGGACTTTGACTTCGTGGGACCGCGAGCGGGGCGTGAGGCGGTCTGGTTGAGACTGCGGCGCGAGTGGGCGTCGGGGTCGGGGAGTCTCGATCCCGACCTGGCCAGGCGGACGGTGCTGGTGCCGGGAGAGGGCCTGGACCGGAAGCGGACCGAGAAGCTGCTGCTGGAACGGGATTACCGTGACGTGACGGTGCCCGAGTAGCGGGTCGAGGGGGTCAGTCCGCAGCAGCAGTGATGCCACGTGCGGTCAGGAACACCGCCAGCAGCAGCAGCAGGGCGCCGATGGGCACCAGCACGATGCCCAGGCCCGGGTCACCGCCCAGCACGCCCAATCGCAACCCGCCGGTGCGAACGAATCCGGGCATTCCGGCCAGCAGAAATCCCGCCGGGATCAGGATTCCGGCTCCCTGCAGGCTTCTCGAGGCCCTGGACCGCGATTTCGGGCTGAACCCGCTGGCCTGTGACACGCTCCAGGCGAAGGCCAGGTGCACAATTGACAGGAAGGTGCCGTGTGCATGGGCCAGCCTGAGCATCAACCGAGTGGTCTCGGGCTGACCGGAGTTGACGTACCAGGCCACCTTGAACCCGTGCAGCGATTCGAGCACGAGTCCGAGTGTCACGAAGATCAGCAGGCTCCACCAGCCGATCACCATGTGACGTCGCACAATCACGTCGCCGGTCCCCACGTCGTCGCTCATTCGGGAATCTCCACCGGACGCTGGTCGCGTCGCTTCCACAGGTCTGACAATCGCTCGAAATCGAGCCGTCCGTCGGCGGTCACCGGCAGTGCCGAGGGAACGTCGGTCCGTCCCGAACGCCAATCTCCGATCACCGACTTCATCGCGGCGGACCGTTGGGGCTTGGGGCCGACGAAGTTGTACTCGAGTCCCTCGTAGCCGGGCAATGCCTTGAGGTTCTGCCAGGCAATGAACCGGACGGCCGAGTAGGTGTCCTCCAGCAGGCGGGCCAGCAGCGGCACCGCCCACGTTGATCCACTTTTCCGGGTCGCCCGTCGAGCCGGTTCCCAGCCGGTGTGCCAGGCGGCGATTGCCCGCTGGGCCGCATCACCCCGGAGCATCCACAGCACCCCGGCCGCCAACTCGCGTTCTTCCTCGTCCAACTCGGTCGGCTTGCGACCGTACCACCGTGCCATGCTCCGGTTGGTCCACTCCAGCGACTTGTCCAGGTGACAGAGGTTGCAGGCGTTGGGTTGAGCGGCGTGCCGGACCGGCAGCACCTCGGGCGACTTGATCCGGTGGATCCGGATCGCGGTGAACAGCGCGTAGGAGGTGTGGGGCATGTGGCAGTTGTAGCAACGGCTGCCGGTCGACTTTTCACCGTGGTGGGTATGCTCGGTCAACCTGCTGCCGGTGTACTCGTCGTGACACTGCAGGCAGGCCCGGTTGCCCCGCATCCCGACAGTCAACTGGTCGTTGGGGTCACTGTCGGGATCACTGTCGTGCATCACATGGCACGACAGGCACGACATCTTGCCCAGCGTGTAGCATTTCGAGGCGATCTGGCCGAGGAACTCGCGACCGCCCAGGCGGCACGAGCCGTCGTTCCAGTAGAGGTGCGATCCCTGGCGGCTCATTTCCTTGTGCACGGGGTCGTCGAAGCCGACCACCCGGTAGTGGTTCTCCAGGTCTTCGCCGGGCCGGAACGGGTCCCGTTCGCGGAGCAGCCGCTCCTTCTGGTGGGGCATCTTCAGTGCGTGGCATCGGCCGCAGATCTGGGAACTCCGCACATGGTCCAGTCGGCGGGGGTTGACGATCGTCGGGTCGGGTGAGTTGTCGAGGCGGCTGATCAGTCGGCGGATGGGGTTGCGATGTCGGGCAACGTGAGCGGCGGCCGGGCCGTGGCAGGCCTCGCAACTGATTCCCAGTTCGGCAACCTCGCTGAAGAGCGCGGCGGTCTTGGGCCTGAGCGTATCGGTGCTTGCCCGGCCCATCCCCGGGATGACAAACTCCGTATCGGCGGTGTCGCTGCGGAATCGCGTGGTTCCCGGTTCGAGGAATCCGGGGTTGGGGGCCACCGAATGGCAGTGAATGCAACTGGAGTTCCAGTGCCCCGAGTAGCGCTCGTCGGATTCCTCCCGCAACTCGGCGTCCTCGGTCGGAAACCACAGCTTCTCGGCGATGTGGAATTCCCAAGGGAACTGCAACAGTTCGTAACCCCAGCGGCTGGCGACCCAGTAGGTCTGCTGGTGGTGGGACCCGGTGGTCATCACGATCCGTCGGTCGACGACCGGCGGCGTGACCGAGTCATCGGCGATGCCCCGGGCCCGTCGGTCCCGGTCCCAGTCGGGATCGACCATTCTGGCCCAGAACTCGTCACCTCGCCGAGAGAGTTCGTAGCTTCGGCCGCGGGATTCGAGCCTCATGCCGTCGAACTGTCCCGAGTGCGCGGGGATGACCGAATCGGGGCTGGCCGCCTGTGTCATGGTGCGGTGGAAGGTGCGGTGCCAGGTGGAGTACCGCCCGGGGTGGCAACTGCGGCACGTCTGTGACGAGACGTACTCGGAGCCGGTGGCCTGTCGAGGCAGCAGGTGGTCCTTGAAGACCTTGCGACGTTGCGAGGACACGCCCTCGGTCAACTCGGCCGCCTCGAGCACCGAGGGGCGGCTGGTGGGCTCCCAGGTCATCCAACTGATCAGCAGGGTGGTGCCCACGACGGCGACCAGCAGATCGAGTCGTCGTCGTCGGCCGCCGCAGGCCAACGGCCAGACGGCCACGGTGACCACGGTCCCCAGGACCAGCAGTTGCACCGCGAGGATCACGAACTGCCGCGAGTCGTCCATCTGAGCCGGCCCCCCTCCTTCGCGATCCATGCTACCAGCAGCCGGCCCCGTGTGGCACGGGCAGTCAGGCCCGTGGGCACGTTGTCCGGGCCGGATCGTGCGGGTCGTGCGGGTCGTGTCGCGAGGGGTGGCGGTGTCGGGTGAGCATGTCGCGCCGGTGATGAGGGGCCGCTTGCGTGCGGACGGGCGGAATGGGGTGGGTGCCGCTGTTGCGGCCTTGGTTGCGGTGTCGAACAGACAGACGAGGGACTTCGTGAGGGGGTCCGGGGGAAGGTGAGCACCAGATGAGACAACCCACACAGACCATCGCGTCCGTTTGGCGCGTGACCCCTTGGAGCGGCAACCGTGCGTTTGACATCCTGGCTCGCCTCCCTGCGCCGTAGCCGTCGACTGGCCCGGCGACGTGTTCTGTCCTCTCAGCCGACAGGCCCTCGGCTTCCCTCGCAGGTTGAACACCTCGAGGACCGGACCCTGTTGTCGGTGACCACCCTGCTCATCGACGGCCAGCTCAGCGTCGTGTCCGACGCGGGAGAAGCGGTGGCCATCGGATCCGACGGTTCGGGCAACGTCCAGGTCACCGTGGACGGTGTGATCGATCCCAACGCGGGGACGATCCCTGCGTCGAGTGTCGAGTCGATGGTGGTCGTGGGTGGCGACCTCGGCAACGTGCTGGATCTCTCGGGTGTCGCCGCATCCGATTACGACTACACCGACATCGATGGCAACCCGGTCACCATCGAGGTGATCGGAGGGAACGGGGACGATGCGATCACCGGTGCGGTCGACCTCGGCGTGACGGTGCTGGGCGGTGACGGTGACGACACGATTGTCCTGACGGCTTCGGACAACCTGGCGGATGCCGGTGACGGCAACGACCTGGTCACCGGCGGAGTCGGCCGGGACACCCTGGCCGGCGGCGACGGCAACGACACGATCGACGCCGGACAAGGTGACGACGTCGTCACCGGCGGCGACGGTGACGACACGATCATCGGCGGTGAAGGCAACGACGACCTCAACTCCGGCGATGGAGCGGACAGCGTCGATGGGTCCGAGGGCAACGATTCGCTGAACGGAGAGAGTGGCAACGACACGCTGATCGGCGGGCTGGGCAACGACACGATCCGTGGCGGTGACCAGTCCGACGAGATCTACGGCGACCTCTCCGACCCGTTGTCGTTCTCGGACGGCAACGACTTCGTCCAGGGCCAGGGCCAGAACGACACGATCGTCGGCGGCGGTGGTGCCGACAGCCTGCACGGCGGGTCCGGCAACGACCAGATCAGCAGCGCGTTCCCGATCCCCGAGGCCGCCACTCCGCCGGCTCCGCAGCCGCCACCGGTTGCCCCGCCCGCGGTCGGATTCGGCGATGCGGTCGACAGCGGCGGCGGCACCGACAGCGGTACCAGCCACGACATGACCAACGGACCCGGCGACGCCTCGCTGCTGATCACTGTTGATGCCGGTGGCGGCTTCGGGACGGCCTCGGGAGTGGGTGGAGATGCCGGTGCCGAGTACGATCCTGTGGGGCCGGCACCGGCACCGGCGACGACCACCTTCGAGTCGTTCATCTACTACCGCGACAACACCGCCAGTCCCACCGGTTCGCGGGACACGTTGACCAACCTGGGGACCAACCTGACCACGATTCGCGGTTTGCCGACCGAGGCGAACAGCACGTTCGACATCGGGTCGTTGAACTTCGCGCTGACCCAGACGGTCACCCCCATGCTCGACACCGGTGGTGTCCAGACCGGTTCGCTGCTGACCCAGACCCTGCGGTTTACCAACACCGGCACGGCGGACCTGGACTTCGAGTTTGTCCGTTACATCGACGGCGACCTGGATTTCGACGGCACGCTGATCGACGGCGGTGGCCGGTTCTTCACCGCGGTCAACGACGAAGTGCTGTTCGAGACCGATCGTGGAGGCAGCGGGTCGACCGACACCACCTTCCTGGGCATCACCGGGAAACACGGGACCATTCCGACCGCGGGTCGATTCGAACTCGACGCCTACCCCGGGCTCCGGACCGAGATCGCAGCAGGCACTGCCCTGGACGACACGGTTTCCGGCGACAACGACGGCGACCAGTTTGTCGACGTCGGTCAGGAATACGACATCACGCTGGCTCTGCAGAACCTGTTCAGCCTGCCGCCGGGTGGGTCGGACCTCTACACCACTCACACGATCTTCGGTTCCGGAGCACCCAACTCGGTCGGTGCCGGTGTTCCGCCGGTGGCCAATGATGACACGGGCGTGATCCGCGCCAACAACACGGCGATCATCGACGTGGTCAGCAACGATTCGGACGCCGACGGAGTGCTCGATTTCGCGTCGGTTACGATCAACTCGCAGCCGTCCAACGGAACGGCGGTGAACATGGGTGACGGGCGAGTTTCCTACACCCCCGATGTCGGTTTCAGCGGTACCGATTTGTTCGTCTACACGATCGCCGACAATGATGGCCAGTTCAGCCAGCCGGCCACGGTCACGATCACCGTCACCCCGCCCGATGCGGGCGATGTGCTCAACGGTGGCAGCGGCCAGGACACCGTGATCGCCTCCGACGGCGACGACCGGATCTTCGGTGGCAGTGGCAACGACGAGCTCGATGGTTCGTTCGGCAACGATACGATCCAGGGTCAAAACGGCAACGATACGTTGACGGCCGGAATCGGCAGTGACTGGCTCGACGGTGGCTCGGGCAACGACTTCCTCGACAGCCGGACCCTCTCGAGCCTCTCGATCGACAACGAGCTGATCGATCCCGAGGGCGATTCGGGGATCACCCAGGCGATCTTCACCGTCACGATTTCCTCGCCTGTCGAGAACACGGTGACGGTCGGTTACGGCACCAGTTCCGACGGCACCCCTGAAGGGGGCACCGCGATCGGGGGCAGCGACTACCTCCCCGACTCCGGCACGCTGACATTCCTGCCCGGCCAGACATCCCAGGTCATTGCCATCGACGTGTTCGGTGACACGATCGACGAGGCGATCCATGAGACGTTTTTTGTCAGCCTGTTCAATCCGGTCAATGCGACGATCTTCGACGGGTTGGGCGAGGGACGCATCGTCGACGACGACGATCCTCCGCCGGGCGGCCTGGTCGTCACACCGACTCTTGATTCGGTCCAGTTGATCAATGCCCTGACCGGTGCCGGTGGTACGGGTTTGCTGGTGACCGGCGTCAATGTCCAGGGCCACACGCTGACCAGCGGCGAGATTTCCGCGGGGACCTACACGGTCGGACAGGCAGCGACCTATGGCCTGACACGTCCGGGAATAGTGATCAGCAACGGTGATGTCGCTGACTACAGCGACGGGGCGAATACCGTTTTAGATAATGCGACCGATTTCGGTGTCCCTGCGACCGCCGCGCAGGAGGTGCTGCTCGATCCGATCACCGGTGGCATGTTTGATCACAACGACGTCACGCAGATCGATGTCTTCTTCGACATGTTGCCCGGCTTCGACACGTTGTTCTTCGATGTCGTCTTCGGTTCCGAGGAATTTCCGGAATTTGTCGGGTCCATCTTCATCGACGGCTTCGGACTCTATGTCAATGGCGTCAACATCGCCCTGGTTCCCCCGGACGTTGGATTGCCGGTTAACATCGACCATCCCGGGATGGCGCAGGTCACCGGCACCGAACTCGACGGGGTGCTGCTTTCGGATACTGGCGAAGCCGTGTTGCAGTTCAAGACCAATGTCGGAGCTGGCAGCACCGGCAACCAGGTCACGTTCATCGTCGGTGACGTGGTCGACAACATTTATGACACAGTCGCATACATTTCCGCTTTGGGTGGCAGTGTTCCTCCGATCGACACACTTCCGTCTCCTACGCCGGTTCCCGGCCAGGGGATCGACGACACCCTGCTGGGCCGTAACGGCAATGACACGATCCTTGCCGGCGAAGGCGCCGACCGGATCAGTGGTGGCAACGGCAATGACAGCGCATCAGGTGGTGGTGGAATCGATGCGATCTACGGCGGTGGCGGTGCCGACACGCTGGCCGGCGGAGTCGGTGACGACACCCTGGACGGCCAGGGTGGTGCCGACACGCTTCACGGCGAGGCCGGCGACGATGTGCTGATCTGGTGGCATGGCGGTGGATCCGACGACCTGCACGGGGATGACGGCTACGACGTGGTTCACGCTCGCGGCGACTCGGGCGCGCAGGCGTTCTCGGTGCTCCCCAATGCCAACGACCTGACGTTGCAGACCGAGACGAGGTTGCAGGTGTCGGATGGCACACACCGGGCCAACGTCGAGTGGTCAACGGAGGTGCTCGAGTTCCAGCCCGGCGACGGGGACGACACGATCACCGTTCCCGATCTTCTCGGTGTGCCCAGCCTGCTGGTTCGGGTCGCCGGTGAAAACGGAAACGACGTGCTCGATGCCAGCGGAGCCGATCCGGGCGAGGTCCGGTTGATCTTCGACGGGGGCGACGGCAACGACACGATCACCGGCAGCATCGGCGACGACACCATCAATGGAGGAGATGGCGACGACGTGGTGGACGCAGGATCCGGTAATGACACGGTCTTCGCCGGTGCCGGCGACGACAGCGTCGACGGCAACTCCGGCGACGATCAGTTGCACGGTGAAGACGGTTTCGACACCGTCGACGGCAACTCCGGCGACGACGTGCTGTTCGGCGGTGCTGATCGGGACCTGCTGGTGGGCGGAGTCGGCGACGACACCGCCACGGGTGGCGGCGGCGGTGACACGCTCAACGGCAAGTCGGGCGACGACAGCCTGATGGGGGGTGCCGGCACCGACCGGATGTATGGCGGCACCGGTGACGATGTCCTCGATGGCGGCCGTGACGACGACAGCATTTACGGTAACAACGGGAATGACCGGCTGCTGGGTGACCACGGCAACGATCGCCTGAAGGCCGGCAACGGCGACGACACGCTGGTCGGCGGTGACGGCGATGACCACATGCATGGCGAACGCGGCGACGACCAGATGGGCGGTGGCGACGGGAACGACACGCTCATCGGAGCCCGTGGTGACGACACCATGTTCGGTGGTGACGGAAACGACACGTTGCTGGCCGGTGCCGGAGCAGATCTCGTGCTGGGCAACCTCGGCGACGACTACGTCAAGGGCCAGGGTGGCACACGCGACACCGTTGCCGGTGGTGAGGGAGCGGACCTCGTCTTCGGACTCACCAGTGAGATCGACGAGACGTTCCAGGCTCCCGATGCCCTGTTGATCGAGTTGGATGCGGTCTAGGGATCAGGCCGCATGCCTGAGCGTTGCTGTCCCGGGTCGGCGGCAGGTGTAGACCAGGTTCTCGGCGATCCGTGCGAGCGGCAGCCGGGTTGCCAGCCGCTCGAACCACTCGACCACAAACCGCGGCCGCAGCAGAACCCACTCGTGTTCGGGCACGACCCCGGCATGTGCGACCCGCTCGATCTCCAGTCCGGCGGCGGTGACCAGTCGTGTCACCTCCTGGTGGCTCATCCCCGACCGGCCCCTGCGTCCGAGCGTCAGCAGGCGGACCAGCCGCTGGCGGAGCGATGAGAGGCAACGGTGGTTGTTGAGGACCAGGCGTCCCCCCGGTTTCAGGCAGGCGGCCAATGCGGCGATGGCCTCGGTCCGCAACGACTCCTCGGCGTTGGGAAAGAACCGGAAGGCGGTGACCAGGTCGAAGGTGCGGCCGGTCAGCGGCGAGTTGTCGAGCGTGATGTCGGCCGAGATCAACTCGGCCCGCGGTGCACTGGTCGCCGCGACCTCGAGCATCGACTCGGAAACGTCGACCCCGGTGGCGGTGTCGGTACGCGCCGAGACGAAGGCGAGCACGCGGCCGGTGCCGCAGGCGAAATCGAGGTATTCGATCTCGTCGGTCTCCTCGGCGTGGATCTGATCGAGTACACGGTCGAGGATCCGCTGTTCGATCTGCCACATCATCCGCCGCCGCGGGTTGCGGATGAAGCGGTCGTGGTAGTCGAGACCACGGCCCTGGTGTGACTGCCGGTAGCTGGTCTCGGACTGAGGCATTGCCATCCGTTGGCGTGGCCGGTTGTGAGTGGAGCGGACACGGAAGTATCGGCCAACGGTGTTGCCAACCGCAAGGGGAATACGATTCTGCGGCCCGGGGTGAGCCGGGGATGCGGCGAGCGGCCGGTGGCGTGCTCTAGCGGGTGCGGTCCGGGCTGCCGCGTCGACCGCGATTCAGCGCGTCGGCAACCTGCTGGTGTCGCTGGGCCTGGTCGTTGCGGCCGACCTGGCGGAGAAGCCTCGCCAGAAATGTCCGGATTTCGGGACGTTGTGGACCGATGGAAACGGCCTGTTCGGCCGCGGCGATCGCCCCGGGAGTGTCTCCGGTGGACATCCGGCACTGGCTCAACTGCAGCCAGGCTCCGGTGTTGCGGTGGAGGCCGACGAGCCGTTCGAGCACGGGGACGGCATCGGCGAATTTCTCGGTGACGATCAGCGAGTTGGCCCGGACGGCCAGGGAGTTGACCCGATCCTGCGCGGTCAACTCCGAATCCCGCTCCAGCGCTCTCGCGGCAAGTTGACCGGCGGCGGCGGGATCGGTGGCCTGGTCGAGGTCGGCCAGGGCAGACAGCAGTTCCGCGTCGGCGAGTCCCGCGTCGTAAGTCCGGTGCAGAATGCGACGGGCTCGAAGCCGAAAGATCGACGCCAGTTCCGGATCGGCCTGCTTGCTGGCCAGTTGCCGGTAGGCCAGTCCCAGGCAGCGGTCCTGGTCGAGCGGCGGGAGGTGCGAGAGGTCGTGGAGTGGTTGGAGGGTGCCGGGTGAGAGCCGGCGGCGGGTGGGGTTCGAATTGCTCGGATCGGTGTCGTGAATGCCGATGCGGTGATGTGTCGAGGCGACGTGGGGGATCTCGGTGGTCGTCCGCGGCATGTGGCAATCGGCGCAGTGATCCGAGACTTTCCGCCGACGCATTCCGTCGGCGGGCAGCCCGCAGGCGTCGGGCTGGTGGCATTCGAGACACTTGGCCCGGTGGAGGGCGGCGGCCTCGGGCTGGGCCACGTGCCGGTGCGGGTCGTGGCACGTCGTGCAGGTCAATGTCTCGGTCTGGGTGTAGCAGCGGCTCTGGTGAAGTTGTTCGACATGGCCGACGACGGTCATGCCACCGCTGGACGCGTCGAGGACATAGTGGGCGCGGTACTCGGCCAGTCGCTGACCCGGCCTGAAGTCGACCAGACGGCGGTTTCTCAGGTTGGCAGCGGCCTTGTTCTGCAGGTGGCACTGCGCGCAAACCGACTCGAGCCGCTCGCGCGACAGCCGGCCGGGATGGACGATCGTCTTGTCGTCAGCTTCGACGATCGAGTCGTGGCCGGTGGCGGCCTGCTTGCGTCGTGTCGTGGCATGCAACGAACCGGGGCCGTGGCACCGTTCGCAGCCGATCTGGCGTTCGTGCACTTTCACCCGGTGGTAGGCTCCTGCGATGGATTCTGATCGGCCCGCGTGACAGATCAGGCAGTCGACCGGGATGGGGCGTTCGAACGAAAGATGGTCTCCGCGGTCGTAGCCGGGAGCCAGCCGCCATCGTTTGCCGGTGGCGTACCAGGTGACGGGACTCTGCATGAGAAATCCGTCGAGGTCGATGAGGTAGGTGCGGCCCTGGTGGCCCGTGCCGACGACCATCGAGACAGGATGGTCGGCGAGGACGAGATCTCGGCCGTTCTCGAGAGCAATTGTCTCGCGATGCCTCAATCGCCCGTCTTTGCGATAGACGCGGTAGTGGCGTCCCGAGGCCGGATGGTCGAACTCGGCGTCCGGCGGTTCGGCGTCGAGCGAAACTTTGGCGAGGGCACTGGCGTGCGACGATTTCGAGTAGGGTTCGGCGATATCTGAGTGGCACTCGGCACACGCCGTCACGCCGACCCATTCGCTTTCGGTGGTGTTCCGGAACGGGGTCTCGCCGACCGGCGGCAGTGGCGGTGGGGTGGGCTTGTCGGTCGAACGTGGGTCATCGGTCCTCGGCCAGAGAGCCACGACCAGGATGGCGGCCGCCAGGCCAAAACCGGCCCAGATCGCCGGAGAGGTGCGGCGGAGGGACGAGTTGGCGGGTTCGGCCTGAGGGGGTGGGGAGTTGGAGTCCATGAGCGGACCGACCGGAGGAGTGCCCAGCGGGGCTAGTTGGTCTTCTTCTTGCCGGCGTCTTTCTTCTTGCCGGCGTCTTTCTTCTTGCCGGCGTCTTTCTTCTTACCGGCGTCTTTCTTCTTGTCGGCGTCTTTCTTCTTGCCGGCGTCTTTCTTCCTGCCGCCGGCTCTCTTCCTGCCACCGGCCCTCTTCCTGCCACCGGCCCTCTTCCTGCCGCCGGCCCTCTCGCCCGAGGGCGTTTCACGTCGGACCGAGAAGCGGTGGACAGTGGTCTGTGTGTAGGTCTTGCCCGGCTCAAGCAGCGTGGAGGGGAAGCCCGACTGGTTGGGTGAATCGGGGAAGTGCTGACATTCGAGGCAGAAACCACCGTTGAGCGGAAATCCGCCGTTGCCGGGTTTTCCGTCCAGGAAGTTGCCGGTGTAGAACTGGATACCCGGCTCGGTGGTCAGGATCTCCATCACTCGTCCGCTGCCGGGATGGTAGATCTCGGCCACCGACTTCAGCGATCCATCGGCTCCGTTGATCACGTAGCAGTGATCGTAACCGCCCTCGACCTGCTTGATCCTCGACCCAATCGGTTGGGCAGAGCGAAAGTCCATCGGTGTCTCGGCGACAGCGGCCTGTTTGCCGGTGGGGATCAGCGTGTCGTCGACTGGCAGGTAGTTGTCGCAATCGAGCGTGAGATGGTGGTCGAGGATGGTGCCCTTGCCGGCCCCGGCGAGGTTCCAGTAGCAGTGGTTGGTCAGGTTGAGCACGGTTGCCTTGTCGGTGGTCGCCTTGTACTCGATCCTCAGTTCACTGCGTTCGGTGAGCCAGTAGGTGACGTCGACGGTCAGTGTGCCCGGGTAGTTTTCTTCTCCGTCGGGGCTGACCAACTGCAGCGCGACGCCGACGGTTCCGTCCTTCTTGACGGTCTTACCGGTCCAGGCACGACGGTTGAATCCCCGGTCACCGCCGTGCAGGTGATTGGGATCGTTGTTGGTGGCGAGCTGGTATTTCTGGTCGCCGATCGAGAAGGCTCCGGCGGCGATGCGGTTGGAGTAGCGTCCACAGGTGGCCCCGAAGTAGGGCCCCGGCACGAAGTAGTCCTCGACCTTCTCGAATGCCAGCGTCACGTTCTCGTATCGCTCGTTCTGGTCGGGGACCCTGACCGCCAGCACGGTGCCGCCCCAGTTGGTCACCTCGACCCGCATGCCGGAGCTGTTGGTCAGTTGAAACATCACGACGGGTTTCCCGTCGGGATCGGTACCGACCTCTTTCTGCGTGGCGGTCGATCCGGCGACGGGCATCGCGGCCCCGCCACCCTTGGCATCCGCACCGCCTCCACCGCCCCGTCCTTTTCGTCCACTGTCGGCCTGCTTGTCCGAATCGGCGGCGTCGGGTTCGGCGGAGTCGGGTTGGCATCCGCCGACGACCAGGGCGAGGCTCAGGAGCAGAAGGAGGTGGGACAACGAGCGAACGATGGCGGTCATGGTCGGGTGTCACCGGTTGAGGCATGTTTTGGATCGGTGGTCAACGGGAGCGGATCCCGTCTCCGAGTCCCGATCTTGCTCAAGCGGTGGTGCGGTTGCAAGGGACTGTTGCGGCCCGGGACGGGGTCGCGGCGGGTCGTCGTTGGGGGTTAGAATCAGGGTGAGCCGCCGGGGCTGTTCCCGTCGAGGAAAACTCGACAATCGTCCAACGGCATCGGCGTCGCTCGCGTAGGAAAACCCAGAACAGATCAAGGCACGATGTGACCGAGGCGATCCATACACCTGCCGTCACCCAGCCCGACACCGAAACATCCGTTCTGTCGGAGTCGCGGCTGGTCGAGGAGGCGCGGCGCGGCACGACCGCGGCGTACGGGGAATTGGTGCGTCTGTACGAGCGTCGGCTGGTTCGGGTGATCGGACGTTTCATCCGGGATGCCTGGCAGGTCGAGGACCTGGCCCAGGAGACCTTCCTGCGGGCCTACACCCGGCTGGGACAGTTCGACACATCCCGGCGATTCGGGCCGTGGCTGTTTCGGATCGGAGTCAACCTGACGTTGGACCACCTGAGAAAGATCAAGCGGCGGGGCCGGCAGGCCCTGTTCAGTGAGAGTCCCTCGGAGCGGACCCCTGATCCGTCGGTCGCGGACCCACGCCAGGATCTCGACCTCAAGCAGGAGGTCCGCGAGGTGCTCGAGTCGGTCGCCGAAAAGTACCGGACGGTTCTGGTGCTCCGAGATCTCGAGAACTTTTCGACCGCCGAGATTGCGGGGATCCTGAACCGCAAGGAGGCGACGATCCGCTGGCGGCTGGCCGAGGCCCGTCAACGATTCCAGGCGCTGTGGCAGAAGCGGCTCGATCAGGACAGCCGGTCACTTCGGTCTGCCGAACGGTCCGAAACGGTGAACGTGGAGGGCCGCCGACGATGATCAACTGTGGCCAGGCACGTGACGAGTTGGCGCTGGAAGTCGGCCAGGACCTCGAACCCGGTCCCGAGTTGCGGGATCACCTGGTCGATTGTCCGGATTGCTGCCGAGCCTGGCTGGCCCTGCAGGAATCGCACGGTCACCTCCAGCACCTCAAGCTCGGTTCGCCGGTCGTCGAGTCTCCCGGTTTGTGGGATGACGTCCATGTGGCGATCAGGGACCGTGGATTGAGGCCCGAGGGGTCGACGTTTCCCAGCTGGTTGCTGGGGATGGCCGCCGGTGTGCTGTTCACCCTGTTCTTTCTGGACTCGATTCGGCCGACGTCGGACGTGGAGACCCTTGTCATCGAGATGCCGGTGCGAGGCGTGCCTGCGGCGATCGAGATGCCGTACCAGCCGCAGTGGCCGCCGCTGCAGACGGCCGCGCCGATCGAGCTGGAACTGGTCGAGATTTTTCCGCGGAACGACCGTGACGGTTCGGTTGCCGAGATGCCGGTGGTCCGAAGGTTCCGCTGGCCGTTGGCCTCGGGTCGAATTGCCCAGCCCCCGTATCAACTGGTCGACGGGTCGATCCGGCCGAGTGGCTTCCCCGAAGTGGTGCCGTCGGCGATCCGAATTCGGCCATGGCGGAGACCGATCGAGACCTCGTTCCACGAGATTTCCGGGACCGGTGGCGATGCCGATTTTTGAGTACCGTTGCGGCCTGTGCGCGGTCGAGTTCGAGTTGCTGGTTCGAGCTTCGACGGTGCCGGCTTGTCCCGACTGTGACTCACAGAAACTCGACAAGCTGCTCAGCGTCCCTTCGGTTCGGTCCGGCCACTCGCTGCCGCTGGCCTCGGACTGCCCACCCCCGGAAACCGGCCCCTGTGGTCCGAGTTGCTGCCGCATCTAGAGTGGCCGGTGAGGTGTTGAAAACGTCAAGTCGTCGACAGGTTGTCAACATGGCCTTCGATCGGGGAGGTATGTGGGAGTTCGCCGATCGGCCGGATTCCGGCCGCCTGTTCGACGGCGAGGTACGAATCGGATCAATGTCTTCGATTTGTCGCCCGGCACGTTTGACACTCGAATCCACGTCGGTAGGATCGTCGCCACTGACTGATTGAGTGAATGACGGAGCCGGTGCGGGAGGGGGGCGTTTCTTGCCCATTTCGACCTTCCGTGGCTCTTCCTGACCACGTCCCAACGATTCCGCGCACAAACAGGAAGTTCCACCGCGCCACGCGCCCAGGCAACGGAGTGCCAGAGACTCTCGCCCGGGGAGTGCGACGCTGACAGGAGCGGGACCTGCGCGCAGTCGACCCGGGGGGGTGCACGATGCAGCCCGCAACTACGACGACAAAGCCGAATCGGCCGGGCCAGAAGCCCGACGACGGACACGAACAGACCGAGTCGGCCAGGATGCTCCGACGGCTTGCCGAACGGGTGGGGCCGAAGAACTACGAGAACTGGTTCCTGGGCCGTTGCACGGTCACCGTCGAGGGTGACGAGGTTCGATTCGGGGTCGGCAGTCCGTTTGTGGTCAACTGGATGCAGCGGCAGTTCCGTGAGGCGATGCAGGACACGGCCACCGAAGTGCTGGGACCCTCGGCCCGTGTGCGGCTGGATGTGGATCCGAGCGTGATGCCCGAAGTGGTCGGCGGTGGTGATCCGGCCGCGAAGCGGCCGCCGGTGGTCGCTGGGTCCGGGACCGCAAGCTCCGCTGGCGAAGGGGAACCGGGTGGTGACGGGCGTCGTTCCGCGACCCGTCGGCGATTCGCCGATCTCGGCGACTTCGTCGTCGGCGAGAGCAACCGCCTGGCCTGGACAGCCGCATCGCGGATCTGCGATGCCCCCGCCGAGGGGCTCAGCCCGCTTTACCTGCACGGACACGTGGGTGTCGGCAAGACGCATCTCCTGGAGGGCATCTACCGGCGGATTCGGCGGCTGTATCCATCGTTGCGGGTGACCTACCTGACGGCCGAGACATTCACGAATTATTTCACGGCGGCGTTGCGGGAGAGATCGACGCCTGGCTTCCGCCAGAGATTCCGCAGTATCGACGTGTTGCTGGTCGACGACGTTGGTTTTCTGGACGCTAAGAAGGGGGTCCAGGAGGAATTTCTGCATACTCTCAAGCAGCTTGAAGCCAACGGCAGCCATGTGGTGCTGACGGCCAACCAGCATCCGCGGCTGTTGGCGAAGTTCAGCGAGGAACTCAGTTCGCGGCTGATGGCCGGACTGGTCTGCCGGATCGAGCCCCCCGAGTTGGGGACCCGTCGTGAGATAGTGGGCCGGTTGGCCGAGCGGATGTCGGTGACGTTCACTCCCGAGGCCCTGGCAGTGGTCGCACGTCGGTTCACTCACAGCGTCCGCGAGTTGAAGGGAGCCCTGTACTGCCTGCAGAACTGGTCGATCGCCTCGGGCCGCCAGCGGATCTCGGCTCCGGTCTCACGCCGGGTGCTGGCCGAGTTGGAGCGAGACTGTATCCGGATCGTCGCGCTGGGGGATGTCGAGCGTGCGATCTGTTCACTGTTCGGGGTGGGGGCTGCCGAGTTGAAATCGTCTCGTCGGACGCGGAGCCTGGTGCAGCCGCGGATGCTGGCGATGTTCCTGGCCCGAAAGCATACCCAGGCGGCCTACAGCGAGATCGGTGAGTTTTTCGGGGGCCGGAACCACAGTACGGTGATGTCGGCGGTGGCGAAGGTCCAGGACTGGCTGTCGACCGACACTCCGGTGATGGTCAGCACGCAGTCCTGGTCGGTGCAGGAAGTCGTCGATTCGATCGAGCAGCAGTTGCTGGCCGGCTGATCGAACCCGGATCGCTGCGGGACGTCTCCGCCGTTCGGCCGAGGCACTCCTCGAGCCGGACCCGCCGCCGTCACGGGGTGCTGCGATTGGTCGACGAGTTGTCTTCGAGCTGTTTCTCGAAGATCGAGAGCGGATCGTCCGAGTTGGCCTCGACCGTCGGAGCGGTGATCGGGCCTGCCGAAGCAGCGGGAGCCGGTGCCGGCTCGACAGGCGTGGCCGCGGCCGGTTGGGCCGGGATTGCCTCGGCGGGGGGCGCGGCGTGTCGGGTGTCGTGAGGGATCAGCGAGCCAGGCCCGATGGCGAGTCCGAGTCGGGCGGCGCTGCGTGAGAGTTCGGGGCTGATCCGGCGGGAACGGGTGATCGCTCCGGCGGGGGTGATCCCGGACGGGTCGCCAGGGAGCGAATCGGCGGTGCCGGCCCAGGGGATCGGCCGTGACGGGAGGTCGGCCGTCGGTGTCGAGGCGGATCCGGGCGGGACAGGGATCAACGCGTGTGCGGGATCGGCGGTGGTGAGTGTTTTCGGGGGAGTTGAGTTGCTGGAGAGTTGGCGGCCGGTGGCCGACGGCACCAGGGGCACGTCGGTGTCGAGGGTGGACGTCGCTGGGTCGGAGAACCGCGAACGAGCCGTTACCGAGTCATCGGCATTGTCCGGCAGTTGCCTGGGAGAGTCGGCGGAGACGCGGCCGGTGGAGGCCGTGGTGCCGTCCGCGGCGGGGCGTCCCGCGGGAAACAGGCGAGCGAGCTTGGCTTCGGCTTTCGGGCCGGCTTTCCTGAGTGTCGCAAGAGCGGCGTCGTAGCGTCCCTGGCGGGCCTGCACGGTGCCGAGATTGTTGAGGGCGAACGAGTTGGACGGATCGATGGACAGGGCCCTGGTCAGCAGCGCTTCGGCCGACTTCAGGTCGGAGCGCTGCAGCTTCGAGAAACCGTAATCGCTGAGCAGGTTGGCGTTTTGTGGAGCCGCGGCGATGGCGGTCTCGAAGTGGTGATCACTGGCCGTGAAGTCGCGGGCACGATCGGCGATCAGGGCCATCAGGTGGTGGGCTTCGACGTGATTGGGCTGAACGGCGAGAACCGCTTCGAGGTGTCCGGCGGCGGTGGTCAGCCGACCTGAACGGAAGGCGTCCCGTCCGGCGATGAGCTTGGTCTGGGTGGCATTCGGTTGGGATTCGCGATCGGATGGCTGTCCCCCGACGGCGGCGACGCCGGTGTCGGGTCCATCAAGCGTTTCCGGGGGTTTGGGCACGTCCTGGCTCCCCAGGGGCCAGCCGGGCAGGCGAAAATAGGATCCCAGGTCGGGGTTGAAGATGGACGACCTGCACCCAGTTAACGCCAGCAACACCAACAGTCCGCCGGTGCAACACGTGGCACGATTCATCGAACACGTCCTGAATGGAAGCGGTGACCGAGATGCCGAGCCGGCGCGATCCGCGCCGGTCCGAACCGCGGAGTTATAGGCCAGCGGTCTGAGATCTGTCGAGACCCAATTCGGGTCCGACCCGGTTCAGCCGCCGGATTGGCCCGGCTGGGATGCCCTGTGGCCGGCGGCTCTTCGCGTGGCCAGGATCAGTCCCTGCAGCACCAGGAACAGGACCAGCGGAGCGAGCCAGGCGATGCGGGCGAACTGCAACAGCGTCTGGACCCATTGGGCGGGCGGTTTGTCGGTGATGATCCGGCCTTGGGGGACCCGGACGTCTCGGCGAGCGAGCTGGTTTTCGACGACGGTCCGGCGGTCTTTGTCGAGGTCAGGGTTGCCAGTGGCTGCGACGACGATCGGCACGCGGACGTGTTCGATTCGACCGGCGATCCGTTCGAGGTGATCGGTTCCGGCAGCCGAGAGAGTTGCGGCGTCGGCGTGGAAGTCGACGTCTTCGAGCAGGAACCCGACACGAGCGGCCCGTCCGGCACGTGTGGAGGTGGGATCGAGCGCTGCGCCCAGGATCAGCAGCACGACGAGTCCCAGGAGCGTCAGCAGCAGCAGCAGGCAGCCCACGGCCGCCATCTGGCTCTTGAAGACGGTCCGCTCGGATGTCGGCTCGTGGTGCAGGTCGATCGCTCGACGTCGGCGAGCCGATTCGCGGATCGCGGCGAAGGTCTCGACCACGTCGACCAGTTCCTCCAGTTCCAGGTGACTTGCCCCATCGGCCACCTCCAGCCACTCTTCGCCCGTTTCCGTCTCGTCGTTGACCGACCGTTGCGGTTCGAGCGGCGTGTCGCCGACCAGCACGGTGACTTCGGCCGGGCCGCTGGTGGGGCGGAGCGTCCACGTGGCATCCGGTCCCCTGTCGGACTCCAGCCTGACGGTCGCCGACGGGCCGAGCGTGGCGTTGACCTGGTCGAATCGTCCGGCGAGCCGTCCCAGTCGAGCGAGATCGTCGAAGAGCAGTTCTTCGGCCGGGCGATTGTCGGCCCGATCGACCCGCAGCGGGGGGGGCGGTCCGGGTGTCTCGACGAGCGGGGCCAGTTCCCGGATGGCCGGCAGCCAGCAGCGGATCGTGGCCCGGGCATCGGTGGCCACGAGTGCCAGCCGATGGACCGCCGCGGCGGCCAGATGAGGTCCGGCAACGACGACCAGCGGCCGGTCGCTTTCCAGCAGCGACATCGCCACCGCCAGGTCCGCTTCCTCGGCTCCGGCCAGGATGGCCAGGTCGGGCAGCTCGGAAGAGGTGGATTGCCTTTGGCTGTTGGGGTCGCGGTCGAGTTGTTCGAGCAGTTCGGCGGCGTGGGGCGAATCGCCGAGCACCAGGACATTGCGAACCGACATCACCCGTCTCCGTCGGTTCCCAGGACCTCGGAGATCCGCTGGCCGGAGACCGGTTCGATCACCCCTCGCTCGGTCACCAGCGCCGTGATCAGCTCGGCCGGGGTGACATCGAAGGCGGGGTTCCAGGTGCCGACGCCGTCGGGAGCGGTCTGTCGTCCAAACCCCCGAGTGATTTCCTCGCCGTCGCGCTCTTCGATCGGAATCTCGTTGCCGCAGGCCAGCGAGAAGTCGAAGGTGCTGCGTGGTGCGGCGATGTAGAAGGGGACGCTGTGTTGCCGAGCGAGCACGGCGAGCGCGTAGGTGCCGATCTTGTTGGCCGCATCGCCGTTGGCGGCGATCCGGTCGGCCCCGGTGATCACCGCCTGCACGCGGCCCTGTTGCATGGCCCAGGCGGCCATCGAGTCGCAGATCAGGGTGGTGGGGATTCCGTGGCGGGTCAGTTCCCAGGTGGTCAAACGGGCCCCCTGCAGCAGGGGGCGTGTCTCGTCGACGTAGACCTCGATCTCCCTCCCGAGATCGGCGGCGGCGAACAGCACCGCCAGTGCTGTGCCCGAGCCGGCGGTGGCCAGCCTGCCGGCATTGCAGTGAGTCAGCACGCCGGCTCCGCGGGGCATCAGCTCGGCACCGTGACGACCGATTGCCTGGCAGGTGTTCCGATCCTCGTCCTGGATCGCTGCAGCTTCCTCGAGCAGTCGGTCGTGCACCGATGCCGAGTCGAGTTCCTTTCGGTCGTCGGCGCAGCGGGTCGACCTCGCCAGGGCCCAGGTCAGATTGACGGCCGTGGGACGGCTGTCGGCCAGCGTGGCGGTCACCTCGGCCAGCTGCCGGTCAAAGTCCTCACGAGGCATCTCGCGGAACGGTTGCAGTCCGATGACCACGCCGTAGGCGGCGGTGACACCGATCGCCGGGGCGCCTCGAACCCTCAGGCTCCGGATCGACTCGACCACGTCCTCGAGCCGCCGGCAATCGCGGTGGTGGACTTCCAGCGGCAGCCGGGTCTGGTCCAGCAGCACAAGGTGGCCGGTTGCCGCGTCGCCGGTCCAGGCCAGGGTCGGAAGGGACATGGGGGACTACTTGGTCGGTGAGTAGCCAGTGGGATTGAGGAACTGCGAGACGACCCTGGTGACGATCGGCCCGTTCTTCCGCGATTCGGCGAACGCCTTCTTCCAGTCGGGATCGTTCCGGAACGCGGTCCAGCTCGTCTTCGCTGCCGCACGGCTGTTGTGAGCCAGCACGTAAACCAGGGTGTTGGTCTTGAGCTTGGGGTCATCGGGAGTCCAGTAGACGATGTTCTTCATGCCGTGGCGGGAGAAGATCTTCATCGTGTGGTCGGCGAACCGCTTGTGGAGGTCTTTGAGCTTGCCGGGGGCTGTGGTGTAGGTTCTGAGTTCGAAGACCCTCGCTGGTTTCTTGTCGGACTCGTCGGCGGCCACGTCGGATCCGCGTCCAAACAGCACGGCTCCGGCGGCCAGGCCGAGCAGTGCGGCCAGGGCGATCGAGGCGGAACGTGCGCGGGCTGGAGTGGTTGTCATCGGAACTGTCCTCTCGAGTCAGGAAAAGAGAATCGATCACGTGTCGATCGTGGACGGATCAAATGGTGGCCGGCTCAAATGGGTTGCGGTGTGCCATGTAGTGGCACAGCCAGATACCCAGTTCGTAGAGCAGCAACAGGGGGATCATCATCATCACCATGCTCGCCGGGTCGGCGGGCGTGAGCATCATCGAGACGATCGAGATGACCAGGATGGCGACCCGCCGCTTGTCGCGGTACACCTGGGCGTTGAAGAGCGAAAGCCGGTCCAGGAAGAGCATGACCAGGGGCAGTTGGAAGCTGACTCCAAACAGCAGCGGCAGCATCACGGCAAAGGAGATCCACTCGGAGAGCCGGATCTGCGGTGTGACCCCGAGCCAGTCGTTGAAGCCCAGCAGGAAGGTGAGCACGAACGGGAAGACCATGAAGAAGCAGAAGAGAATCCCGCCGAGGAAGAGAACCAGCGAGAAGGGCAGGAAGACGTAGACATAGCGTTGTTCGTGGGGGTAGAGGCCGGCGGCGACGAACAGCCAGACCTGGTAGAAGATCCACGGACTGGTCAGCACGACTCCACCGATCAGGGCGACCTTGAGGTAGGTCATGAAAGCCTCCTGCACGTTGAGCGTGATCGGCTTGTTCATGCGATCGGCGGTGGTGCGGAAGACGGCGAATTCGTCGGCGATCAGCTGCAGCGGTACCGGCCGCTCGTCGGGCGCCGGTGCCGGCTTGGCGTACCGCTCGGGATCGGCGCGGTGCAGCGCCTCGGCCAGTTGGCTCGGTCGGACCCGGACCAGCAGGCTGGCTTGTTCGCTGATCGAGACGAACGCTTCGCTGCCCGTCTGGCTTCCGCTGCTGGCGTCGACGTTGAGGTTGAGTGTCTGGAGGGCGGGGAGATTCTTCAGCGAGGCGAGTCCCGAGTCGCTGATGCGGGTTCCGGCCAACTCGAGTCGGACCAGGCCGTCGAGGCCCTCGACGATCTTCTGCAGGCCCGCGTCGGTGATGCCTTGTCCGGAAATCGCCAGGGCTTTGAGCGATGTGAGCCCGACGAGGTGATCGAGTCCGTCGTCGGTGATGGAGGTGCCGACGAGATTGAGTTCCTCGAGCTGTTCCAGCTTGGCGATCGTCCGGAGCCCGTCGTCGGTCACCTCGGGGCTGGATACCAGCAGTGTCTTGAGTTCCTTCAGGGCGGCGATCGTCTCGAGCCCGTCGTTGGTGATGGTGGTTCCGGTGAGGTTGAGCCGTTGGAGTTTATGGAGCTGGATGACGTGTTCGAGCCCGTCGTCGGTGATGCTGGCGTCCCGGAGATCGAGAGTGGTGATAACCGGCAGGCGGCCGCTGTCGAGCAGTTCGAGGTGCTCGTCGTTGATTTCCGGTCCCGAGAGTGCGACCAGAACGACCTCGTGCTGATCGTTGAGTTCACAGCGGATCCCGAACTGGTTCAG
Source organism: Planctomycetota bacterium (assembly GCA_963582065.1). Taxonomy (GTDB): domain Bacteria; phylum Planctomycetota; class Planctomycetia; order Planctomycetales; family Planctomycetaceae; genus UBA8437. Next base: position 38,744 of record CAUZRQ010000030.1, read on the forward strand.
CTCGGTCAGCCCGGCCACCGCGACGGCATTGGCCTGGATTTCGATCGGTGGCTTTCCCTCAGCTGTCCTGGCATTGATGAGTTCCTGCAGGTCCTTGGTGCCGGCATTGGTGCCCGCCAGTTCGACCCGTTTCAACTCGGGGAACGTGGCGAGGGCCTGGACGCCCTCGCCGGTGATCCGCGATTTCCCGTCGTAGATCGGTTCGCCGGTCATCCACGACCGGAGTTGGTCCCAGAGGTTGAAACCGGTGATGTCATCCTGGCTGGTGATGCCCTGGGCCCGCAGCGCGTCGTCGATCGGACTGCGGATCACGGCGACCAGCCGGTCGCCGAAGATCAGCGTGAGTATGACTCCGACGAACAACCCGATCAGGGCCTTGAAGAGATGAATTCTGAGGACCTCGAGATGGTCCCCGAAGCTCATTGTGCTCTCGTCGAAGAGGTCCTTGGAATTCCTGGTGACCATGGGAAGACGACTGGGCAGAGGGGTGAAGAAAAGAACCGGGTGAAGCCTTGGACCACATGGGTTCTGTTAGGCCGGGCCGACGGATGATTTCCCGCAACAGTCGGGAGACCCCGGAGCGGGATCAACGCCGTGGAGCCCGGGACAGGGGTGGGCACGGGCAGGCGGTGGCCAGCCGGGCCACCTGGCAGGCCCCGTCGGGAACCCGACGGGGAATCCGTCAGGCAATTGACGCGGCTCGACCCTCGATTGTAGGTCGGCCCGGGGAGGTGTCAACGGTGGCGCCGGTTGGTCATTCGCGGTCGAGATCGCCTCGGAAGACGACCAGCGTCTTGGCGGCGATGTCGTGGACCGCCTGTTTCCGAGGCGTGAATCCGGCGACGAAGGAGGCGACCCCGAGCAGGATCTTCAGGAACGCCCGCGTGAGCGATTGGGAGAATGTCAGACGCTCGCCGTTGAGCCCCGAGACCATGATGCCCACCGCTTCCTTGCCAAGCGTCGCCTGCTCCTTGGAGCACTCCGATCTGGCAAAGTAGCTGATCCCGCAGATCGGCAGCAGGGCCAGGTAGCTCAATCCGAGTCCCCGGCTGAACCCGTACTGGGTCACCAGCGAGACGGCCAGTGCGGCGAACAGCACAGAGACCAGCTTGCCCTTTTCGTTCATCTTCCACAGTTCGATCGGCTCGAAGACACAACCCACCACGGCGATGATCAGCATGTCGACCAGGACGGCGACGTACCGAGCCCAGAATCCGGCAAGTTGTCCGGGCCGCGTGCTCTTGATCAGTCCCAGCCTCTGTTGGAAGTAGTAGGTGTAGAGTCCCACGGCCCGCATCCAAAAGATCAACGCGTAGGACCCGACCAGGGAGGCGACGACGACCGTGCCGGCGTAGCCGGCGATGGCCTTCCAGGGAAACTCGATGCTGACGGCGGACCCCTCGGTGACTCCCTCGAAAGTGCTCAACGGGGTCCACGCCAGGAAATGCGGCGTGTTGAAGGCCACCTTGAGGGCGTAGAAGTTGATGGCGACTCCGCCGCCAATCACGGCGACCGGTACGATAGCCGCCACCAGGCCGATCAGCCCGAGATACAGAGTGGGGGCGATGTTGCGGATGGAGGTGGTGGCCATCAGGGGGAGCGACCAGGCCTTGTAGGTGTGTTTCTGGCCCATGTGGCCCAGGGCCGAGGGGACCGAGAGTACGATCACGAGTCCGATGGCACCGCCGATGATCATGATCGGGATCGTCTGGAACGCCGTCGGCGCGGGCATGGCACCGCCGCTGAGGATGGTCGACCCACCGGCCATCAGGATGATCACCGGCACGGCCGCGACCAGCACCGGCAGCGGGAAGATGGCACCCCAAAAGTACATCTTGAACCCGTTGGCCAGCGAATCGACGAGCTGGAATGAGAGACGTTTGGCTTGGGTCTTGCGGGACAACGTGGTCCGCACGATCTGGACCGCCATCGTCCCGAACCAGCCGGTGATGATCATGTAGACCATCGCCGACAGCGCCGACAGGATATTGAATCCCTTCGCGAGCAGAAGTTCCGAGAGCAGCGGAACCTTGAACTTCTCCTCCTCCTCGCTCGCTTCTCCCATGGCCATCTTCTGAATATCGTCCGGGACGGGGGGCAAGAAGGTGACGACAATCCAGAACGCGCCGAAGACCATGGCCACCTGCATCGTGACGACGATGATGTTGACGATCCACGTCTGGTAGACCAGCCGCTGGTTGGCGAGCATGAACCGCCAGGAATCGGCCCAGGCGGACTTGTAGAACAGGGCCGGGTTGGGTCCCTTCCGCTTGAGCCGCTTCTGCATTCGGGAACTGATAGCCCCGGTCTGCAAGTCGACGTGACAGTTCGGGCAGGTGCGGTCTTCGGTGCTGACCTCCGCGGCACACTTCGGGCACAGCCGTGCCGTGGTGTCTTCGGCCTGGCTCAGGTCCAGCGACGAAAACAACGACTCGTCGTCGGCCGATTCCGTCTCGGACGCCGCTCCCTCGGCCGGTCTCTTCCGCTTCCCCGATGGGACCTTGACCGGCTTCCGACACTCCGGACAGCGGATCGCCTTGCCCCGTGCCCGGTCGGGCGCGGCGAAGACCTTCTCACACTGACGACAGCGGACCTTGACCGGCATGGGACCAATGTAGCAGGTTCAGGTCAAAATCAAGCCCGATCCTGCGGCTCGATCAGCCCATTGCCTGCAGCGAATCGTCGATGGCCGCGAGGGCCTGGTCAACATCCTCGAGCGAATGGGCCAGCGAGTAGCCGTGGTGGCAGGGCCCCCCGCCATAGTCGTGGAAATAGACTCCTCGGCGTGTCGTCTGTCGACAGAACTCGAGCATTGTCTCGGGGTCGTGGACCAGGGCCTGTGAGTAGTTGGTGACCGGGTCCCGGGTGCCGAAGATGATCCCGAAGCGGCTGCCGTGGTGCTGGAACACGACCGGCAGCCGGCTGCGGCCGGCAATGTCCTCGAGTCCGGCAAACAGCACCTCGCCCAGCCCACCGATCGTCTTCCAGAAACCGGGTTGCTGGAGTTGGTCGACGAAGGCGAGGCCTCCGAGGATCGAGGCCAGCGGGGCGTTGAAGGTGCCCGAGTGGGCGACGGGTCCGGTGGGGGCGTAGAGTTCCATCAGCTCGGCCCGGCCGGCGATGGCCGAGAGCGGCAGTCCTCCGCCGAGGGACTTGCCGATCGTGCAGATGTCCGGTGTCACGCCGTAGTCCTGCTGGGCTCCACCGGGACTCGCCTTGGCGAACGACTGCACCTCGTCGAAGAACAGCACCAGGTCGTGCTCGTCGGCCAGGACCCGGGTCGCTTCGAGAAACCCCGGAGCGGGAGTGATGCAGCCGCAGTTGTAGTCGACCGGTTCGATCAGCAGCGTTCCGGCCTCACTGGCGTGGGCGGTCACGACGGCCTCCAGCGCCTCGAGGTTGTTGTACTCCACCGGGATGATCAACTCGGCCATCGACTCGGGAATCCCTGCGCTTTCGCGGTAGGGAGGCTGGGCATCGAGCTGGTCGGCGGGGGGATGGCCACCGATGTAGGTGAACTCGTGGTAGCCGTGAAAGTGACCGAAGAAACGTATGATCTTGTCGCGGCCGCTGGCCGCTCGGCACAGCCGCAACGCGTGCAGGGTCGCCTCGGACCCCGAGTTGGTGAAGCGGACCCGTTCGGCACAGGGGATGATCCGGCAGAGCTGTTCGGCCAGGTCGACGTGGAAGGGGGTGTCCATGCTGCACAGCACGCCGTGTTCCCACGTGGTGTCGAACACGTGTCGCAGACACTCGGGAGCATGACCGAGCAGCGTGGCTCCGTGGCTCATCGAGAAATCCAGAAACTCACGGCCGGCGACGTCCCAGAACCTGCTGCCGGCGGCACGCTGGACGTAGACCGGTGAGTCCCACGCCTTGTTCCGTCGGGTGCTCGAGCAGACCCCGCCGGGGATCACCGCTTCACCACGTTTGAAGAGACGTGCGACGGCCGCCTCGTCAGCAGGGATTTGCATCTGGAACATGTTCTTCTCCGGGCGAAACGGGCTGCCGGGATCGCAGGCGGACATCATGCGACCGCGGTGGTGGTGTGTCAAACAGCGTGCCGCTCTGGTGGCCAAGGCCGTTGACCGGCTCGGCGATGACCAGAATAATGGCAGTTTGGTTTTCTCGGAGTCCCGGATGACCCCCGCCACCAGCCATGTCCCCGACGAACTCGGTCGCTTCGGCCCGTTCGGGCGCCGTTTCGTGCCCGAGACCCTGATGAGGGCGCTGGAGGAGTTGACTGACGAGTACCTGCGTGCGAAGGCCGATCCGGTTTTTGTGGCCGAGTTCGACCACCTGCTGGGCAGTTACGTGGGCCGTCCCAGCCCATTGTACTTCGCCGAGCGGCTGACGGCCGAGGCGGGCGGGGCGCGGATATTCCTGAAGCGGGAGGACCTCAACCACACCGGTGCGCACAAGATCAACAACACCGTCGGCCAACTGTTGCTGACCCGGCGGATGGGCAAGACGCGGGTCATCGCCGAGACCGGCGCCGGGCAGCACGGGGTGGCCGCGGCCACCGCCTGTGCCCGTTTCGGTCTGGAGTGCGTGGTCTACATGGGCACCGAGGATATCCGCCGTCAGCAGCCCAACGTGCACAACATGAAAATGCTGGGCGCGGAGGTCCGCGGGGTCTCGAGTGGATCCTGCACCCTCCGCGACGCGATCAACGAGGCGATGCGAGACTGGATGGCCAGCGTCGACACCACGCACTACGTCATCGGCAGCGTCGTGGGGCCGCACCCGTTCCCGATGATCGTCCGGGACTTCCAGTCGGTGATCGGCCGCGAGACCCGGCGGCAGTGCCTGGAGACGTTCGAGCGATTGCCCGAGGTGGTGGTGGCCTGCGTGGGCGGCGGGTCGAACGCCGCGGGGATGTTCCACCCGTTCATCGATGACGAGGGGGTCCAATTGGAGGGTGTGGAGGCCGGGGGTCGCGGGGCGGGGGTCGGCGAAAACGCCAGCCCGTTGACCTTCGGTCAGCCGGGGATCCTGCACGGCAGTTACAGCTACGTGTTGCAGGACGACGACGGCCAGACCCAGGATGTCCACAGCGTTTCGGCCGGTCTCGACTATCCCGGTGTCGGACCCGAACACAGTTACTGGAAGGACACCGGACGGGTGCACTACACCAGCGTTGTTGACGACGACGCGCTGGAGGCCTTCGGACGGCTGGTGCGGACCGAGGGAATCATCCCGGCCGTCGAGAGTTCCCACGCGGTGGCTTATGCCTGCACGATGGCGGCCGGGATGGATCCCGAGCAGGTGGTGGTGGTCTGCCTGTCCGGACGTGGAGACAAGGACGTGGCCGAGGTGTCCCGGTTGGTCGACGAGTCCCCGTCCCGATGAACAGCCCGACTCCGATCGCTGACTGCTTCAGCCAGCTCCGCGCGGCGGGACGGATGGCGTTCATGCCGTTTGTCACCGCCGGCGACCCCGATCTCGAAACGACCCTGGCGGTGATCGGCGAACTGGGTCGACGCGGCGTCGACCTGGTCGAGGTGGGATTTCCCTACAGCGATCCGATTGCCGACGGCCCGGTGATCCAGGCGTCCTACCAGAGAGCGCTCGAGTCGGGGCTGACGGTCGATTCGATCTTCGAGCGGTTCGGTGAATTGGACCGCGAGTCCGTTCCACCGCTGGTTGCAATGGTCTCCTACGCGATCGTGTTCCGGAAGGGGCCGGACGAGTTTGTCTCGAGGGCGGCCGCGGCAGGATTCAGCGGGATGATCGTTCCGGATCTGCCCGGCGACGAGGCTGCCGAGTTGTCGGCGGTTGTCACCGGCGGGGGACTCGACCTTGTCCAACTGGTTGCCCCCACGACACCCGCGTCGCGACTGGACGGCATCCTGGCCACCGCCAGCGGGTTCCTGTATTGCATCTCGGTTGCCGGCACGACCGGTGCCCGCGAGACGGTGCCGACTGAACTGGCCGACCAGCTGGCGGACCTGCGATCCCGGACGGATCTGCCACTGGCCGTCGGCTTCGGGATCAGCCAGGCCGAACACGTGGTGTCACTCAAGGGGATCGCTGACGGAGTGATCGTCGGCTCGGCGCTGGTCCGACGTCTCGAGTCGATCGCGGTGGATGGCGAGGACCGGGAGGTGGTGCTGGATCGGGCCGGGGAATGGCTCGACAGCCTGGTCCAGGCGGCTCATTCCTGACTTCACTGCTCTGGATGGTTCGGTCGCGGCCCGGCCGGGCGGACGATAGTCTTGGAGACCCGATCGACCGGATCGGAAATCCACTCGACCTGCCGCACCGCAGTGGCAGACGCATTTGACAGGGAGCCGAGACCGACCGTGCATTCGAGCCTGAATTGTGCCGCCTGCGGCAGCGACCACGACATTGATCAACTGCAGAACCTGTGCAACTCGTGCGGAAAACCGCTGCTGGTGCACTACGACCTGGAGAGCCTGAAGGGGGCATTCACGCCCGAGGTGGTTCGTGGCCGGTCGACCCGTTCGATGTGGCGATTTCTGGAGGTGATGCCGGCGGCGGACCTGTCGGAGATCGTCTCACTGGGTGAGGGCCAGACGCCGTTGCTGAAATGTCGTCCCCACGGGGCTTTTGCGGGCTTCAGCAACCTGTGGGTCAAGGACGAGTCGTTCAATCCGACCGGCAGTTTCAAGGCCCGCGGGATGTCGGCGGCGGTGACGCGGGCCAAGGCCCTGGGAGCGACCTCGGTGGCGTTGCCTTCGGCGGGCAACGCCGCCGGAGCAGCCACTTATTACGCCGCCGCTGCGGGGATGGACTGTGTGCTGTTCATGCCCGAGGACACTCCACCGGCCAACATCATCGAGTCGGTCGTCGGGGGAGCCCGCGTTCACCTGGTCAACGGGCTGATCGGAGACTGCGGCAAGCTGGTCGGCAGTGGCCGCGAGCGGTTCGGCTGGTTCGACCTCTCGACGCTCAAGGAGCCCTTCCGGATCGAGGGCAAAAAGACCATGGGCTACGAACTGGCGTTCGACATGGCTGATGCCTCCGGCGAGAGCGGCCTGCAGTTGCCCGACGTGATCTTCTACCCGACCGGGGGCGGCACCGGGCTGATCGGGATGTGGAAGGCGTTCGACGAGATGGAGCGGTTGGGGTGGATCGGGTCCGAGCGGCCCCGGATGGTGGTCGTGCAGGCCGAGCACTGTGCTCCGGTGGTGCGGGCTTTCGAGGCGGGGGCGGATTCGGCCGAGATGTTCGAGAACGCGCGCACCGTCGCTTCGGGACTCCGTGTCCCCGCGGCGATCGGTGATTTCCTGATGCTGCGGGCGTTGTCCGAGAGCAACGGCACGGCGTTGGCGGTCAGCGACGAGGCGTTGCTGGAGGGTGTCCGCGAGATGGCCGGGGGACAGGGGATGTTCCTGTGCCCGGAAGCCGGAGCGGTCTGGGCGGCGGCGAAGCAGTTACGGGAAAGCGGGTGGCTGGGGGCCGAGGAGCGGATCGTGCTGTTCAACACCGGCAGCGGGCTGAAGTACAACCACCTCTACCCGCCCGGCGACCTGCCCACGCTGGATCACACCGATCCCGACTGCCTGGATGCCCTGGGCTGAGAGCGGTCCGATGGGTCACCAATCCGGCGACGCGGCCTAGGCGGTCGGCTCAGACACCTGTGGAGGGCGTTGCGGCGAGGAACTGCTGGACCGCATCCTGTCGGCCGACGACCAGGATCGAGTCGCCGGCGTGCAGTTGGTCGCCGCCCCCGACCGGCATCTGCCTTTCGCCATTGGAGCGGTGGATGGAGATCACCGTCAGGCCACGCTCCGGCAGCGAGCTCTCGCTGATCGTCTGGCCCTCGAGTGGCCCGCCGGCGGGGATGGGAAACTCGGCCAGTTCCAGGTCGGCGTGATGTCCGTCGACGATCTTCAGCAGGCTCTCGATGCCCGGGTGGACCAACAGCCGTGCCATGCGGACGGCACCGGCCTGGTACGGATTGATCACGTGCCGGGCCCCGGCTTTCCGGAGCCGGCGGTGGGCGGATTCCTCGGCCGCACGAGCCACGATGGCCATGGGCTTGTTGTCCATGTTGGCCGAGATGACGACGTAGAGGTTGTCGGCGTCGGTGGAAAGCACTGCAGCGAGGCCCGAGGCTCGTAGGAGACCGGCTCGTTCCAGCATCCCGTCGTCGGTGGCGTCACCGTGCAGGTAGGCCCAGCCCGCGGGGATGCACAACTCCTCGAGCCGTTCCAGGTCGCTGTCGATGACGATGAAGTCCCGTCGCTGTTCGGTCAGATGCCGACAGATCATCTCGCCCATCTGTCCGCAACCGCAGACGATCATGTGTTCAGACATTTTGTCGATGGTCTGCTGCATCCGTCGTTTCTCCAGGGCGTTGCGGATTTGTTCGGAAATCATCCATCGGCCGATCGCGGCGATCAGGAACCCGAAGGTCCCGGCACCGCACAACAGGTAGACGATCATGAAGATCATGCCACCGTCGGCGATCGGCTCTCCAGAGCGATCGGTGGGTTCCCGGTTCCCCACCGTGGTGAGGGTGACCACCGACAGGTAGAGACATTCCAGGAAGCTCCGCTCGGTGATCAGGTGAAAGCCGATCGTGCCGACCAGCAGCAACACGGCGACCAGGCCGACGATCGAGAGAATGTGCTTCATGTTTCAGGTTGTCTCGCGGCCGATTCCCAGCAGCCACCGAGCCAGTCGACCGGGGGCCAGGTCGGGGGGTTGTAGACGCACGGGACTGGACAGTTCGGCGAGCACGGCCTCGGCGGCCAGCAGCCCACTGCGGACTGCTCCCTCCATCGTGCTGGGCCACCCGGTCCGCGTCCAGTCGCCGGCCAGAAACAGGCCGGTCCAGGGCGAGAGTTGTTCGGGTCGGAGCGAGTCGGTGCCGGGCCGTGGCGAGACGACGGCACGGTGTTCGATCACCAGCCGGCTGCGGTGAAGCCGGGCTCCGGCCGACTCGGGCCAGATCGCACGCAGCTCGCCCAGCACCTCGGCGATCACCTGCTCGCGGTCCCGCCCGGTCACGTGATGGGCGGCGCTGATGACCACCTGGAGGTAGTCGCCGCTTCCCGAGGGTGACTCGCGACGGAACATCCACTGGCCGAGCCGACCGACCAGCACGGCGTGCGGCAGGTCGGTGACGGGTCGATCGAACCAGAGGTGCACCGCTGCGATCGGGGCGGTGTCGAGTTGTTCGAGTGCGGTGATCCGGGGATGGGTGTCAAGCGGTTCGGGGAGCAACTCGGCGAGACGGTGATGCGGAACGGCCAGGACCACCCGGTCGGCCGCCACGATGCTTCGGTCTCTCAGGCTCACCCCCACGACCCGATCGTCCCGCCACTCGACTCCCCGTACACCGGTCCCCGTGCGGACCTCGACTCCGTGATCGGCCAACCAGTCCGAGAGCCGTTGCCCGTAGATCTCCTCGAGCGACACGCGAGGGACAACCAGTTCCCAGCCGCTTCGATGCCCGAGGAACCCGGCAACGAAGACGTGGCGGGCGTGAGAAACCGCGATGTGGTCAAGTGACTCGGAAAGGGCGCTGACGAGAATCACCTCCCAGAAACCCGCGACCGATCCAGGAGATTGACCATGTTCGGCCAGCCAATCGGCGAATGACCTGTCGAGATCGGGGCCGGAGGACCGGGCCAGGGCCAGCATTCCGCGTCGGATTTCCCGCCGCTGGCGACCATCGAGGTATTTCAGTCGTGAGAGTCCCGGCAGCAGGTGCAGTGGAGCCGGCAGCCGGGCGGCCTGCAGTCGGTGAATCGGTGGCGGTTCGGTCGAAGTCGGGTCGGGGGGAGCGACGAAGTGCAGCGATCTGTCTCGTCGGAAGCAATCCTCGAGTCCCACGGTTTCGATCAGCCAGAGAAGGCTGGTGCAACAGCCCATGCCGACGTGCTGGCAATGGTCGATCCACTCGTCGGTGGCACTGTCGTGAAACGATCCCGCGCGGCCGCCCAGGCGAGGTCGCGATTCAAACAGCAGAGCGGGACGTCCTTGAGAAGCCAGCCCCACCGCAGCCGACAACCCGGCCAGTCCGCCACCGACGATGACCGTTGGCGGTTCGGCGGTACGGGGAGGAGTGGACGGGAGCGGGGTGGACATCACTCCGACCACTGTAACCGGCTGAGACGGGAATGCACCAAGCAGCAAGGTGGGTGGTGGAGATTCATCCCCGGACAGGAGAGGCGGTGGATCGACCCGGTGTCCTGAGGGTCCCGAGTGGTTAGAATGTCCGGGAGGGCGGTGGGGCACGGGGCCTGTTGGGGTTCCCGATGAGATGCTGGTTGAACCGATTGCTGCACCGCGAAGTGGCTCGCGGTGGCCGGGTCGTGTCGCGGCTGCTGGACTTGGTCTATCCTCGTCACTGCCCGCTGTGCGGCTCCGACGGCGGGCGGGGGTTGTGCACGATCTGCCGGGGCGAGATCGGAGATGAGGCGGGCCACCGGTGTGGCCGCTGCGGACAGCCCGCCGGGCAGCACGTCACCCGTGGCGACGCGTTGCGATGTTCCCACTGTCCTCGTCGCCGGCTGGCGTTCAGCAGGGTCGAGCGGTTGGGACTCTACCAGGGGGCCTTGCGCGAGGCGTGCATCGCTGGGAAGGCCGATGGTGCCGAACCGCTGGCGGCAGCGTTGGCCGAGTGGTTCTGGGAATGTCGGGGTGAGGCGTTGTGCGGACTGGAGGTCGATCTGGTTGTACCGGTTCCCCAGCACTGGACCAAGCGGATTGCCGTGGCGCACAACCAGGCCGAGACACTTGCCGGGGTGCTGGGACGGTGCTTGCGTGTTCCCGTGGGCAGGCATATACTCCGCAAAGCACGTCGGACTCCTGACCAGTCGAGTCTGTCGGCTGCCAGACGCCGAGCCAATCTCGGTGATTCGTTTCGTGTTTGGCGATGCCGCAGGCTCGATGGAGCTCACGTGCTGCTGGTTGATGATGTCCTGACAACTGGCACGACGGCTCACCAAGCTGCCAAGGCACTGAGTCAGGGGGGGGCCGAACAGGTCAGCGTGGCTGTTTTGGCTGTCGTGTCGGTGACCGCTGATCGGCCCACCCGGTCGACGGTCCAACCGGTTGCCGATTGATCCATTTCCTTGTGAGTTGACGATGGCACCGAACTCCAGTGGCGATGTCCCCACGGAGCGGAAACCGCTTGGCCCGGGACTTATTTTCCGAAACTTCCTCGGCGGCCTTTCGATCAGCCTGCCGTTGATCCTGACCGTGGTCATCCTCCTGTGGCTCAGCCAAGGCGTCTACAGCTACATCGTGCGTCCGATCAGCTACGGAGTGAAGTGGGCCTATGCCACCAACCTGGACAAGTCGAAGGATTTCAACTCCAAGGACTTCAGCCTGCTCGACAATCTGCACAACGCGGATGACAGATACGAGACGGTGGCGCAGTTTGCCGGAGTCAAGCGGGAGGATCTGCCCGATCTGTACTTGCTCCAGGGGAGCCTGACACCGGAATACGTCGTGATCAACGGCGAGGCTGTGCCGTTTCGCGATTACCAATTTGTCAACAGCCGCATTTCCCTTGCCGAGATGCCCCGCAGCAGCAAGGGCATCTACATGTTCATCGCCACCGAAAAGTACTTCCGCGGCCAGGTGACGCTCAGCATCGTTGCGTCGTTGATCGTGATCATCCTGCTGTTTTTCCTCGGGACACTGTTCACCAAGGGTGTGGGAGGCTGGGCCGTGCGGAAGTTCGAGTCCGCTTTTGTCAGTCGGGTCCCGCTGGTCAGCAACGTCTACTCGTCGGTCAAGCAGGTCACCGATTTTTTCTTCACCGAGCGGACGATCAAATACAACCGGATCGTGGCGATCGAGTATCCACGTCGCGGCATCTGGTCGCTGGGATTCGTGACCGGCGAGGGCCTGCTGGAGATGACCATCGCGGCGGGCGAGCCCCTGGTCAGCATCCTGGTGCCGACCTCGCCGATGCCGGTGACCGGATACACGATCAACGTGCCCAAGACCGAGATCATCGATCTGAACATGACCATCGACCAGGCCTTCCAGTTCTGCATCTCGTGCGGTGTACTGGTTCCCGACAACCAGAAGGTGACTGCCGAATCCCTGCAGCAGGCATTGACCCAGCGATTGACGAGCGAAGCCAACCAGCCGGTGGTGATGCGGCCGGCCGAGAGTGAACACGATGTCGATTCGGAACCGGGCGACCGGTCCCCGGAGGATCCGGATGTGGTCGAGGATGTCCCGGGAGAATCGGTGTGAGCGATGCGGTGGTCCGGATTGCCACGCGGGCCAGCCGGTTGGCACTCTGGCAGGCTCACCACGTCGCCGGTCTGCTCGAGTCGGCTGAACCGGGCCTGGTGGTGGTACTGGTCGAGGTGAGTACCGAGGGGGACCGCGACCGGGTCCAGCGGCTGGACGCGATGGGCGGAACCGGCGTGTTCACCCGCGAAGTCCAACTCGCGGTGCTTGACGGCCGTGCCGATCTCGCCGTTCACAGTCTCAAGGACCTGCCGACCGAGGTCGTCGATGGACTGCTGCTGGCGGCGGTGCCCGAGCGCGGCAGGTCGGGCGATGCGCTGGTCGTCGGTCGGCCGGTGTCGGGGACGGGGACGGGGACGGCCGATGCTGACGGTGGACTGGAGGTGCTGATGGTCGGAGCAGGAGTGGGAACCGGCAGTCCGCGTCGCCAGGCCCAGATCCGAAACCGTCGCCCTGATCTCGAGGTGAGGGGGATCCGAGGCAATGTCGAGACCCGGTTGAGGAAGCTGGACGAGGGCGAATATGACGCGGTGGTGCTGGCCGTCGCCGGGCTCGAGCGACTGGAATTGGCCGAGCGGATCACCGTGGTGCTGGATCCGGACGTCGTGCTTCCCGCCGTCGGGCAGGGGGCACTGGGCCTGGAGTGCCGCGGCGACGACGCGGAGACGATCGAGCGACTCGAGACGATCGATGACCCGGCGACCCACCGGGCCACCGCGGCCGAACGTGCCATGCTGTCTCGCCTGCGAGCTGGATGTCACGCTCCGGTGGGCGTTCGCACCGGCGAGGTCGACGGACGCCTGTGGCTGCAGGGCGTTGTGCTCGATTCCGAGGGCACGCGGCGGGTCGATGCCCGGTCCGAGTCGGAGGCAGCGACCCTTGAGCTGGCCGAGTCACTCGGATTGGCGGTTGCCGACGAGTTGCTTGCCGGTGGAGCGGCCGAGTTGATCTCCGGGTGAGGTCGCCGCCGGGGACGGCGGGACCGAAAAGTAGACGTTTTCGGTCAGCGGACGGTTCTGGTTCTTTCTCCAGAGCCGGTGAGGCCGTAGCTCGTGCAGGACGTTTGAGGGGTGAAGTGCCCGGATCACCGGGTGGTCGCAGCCGCAGGTCCAGGCGAGCATCAGGGCGACAGCCAGGGACACGCCGCAATTGGCGGGGATCCTGCGACCGTCGAAGGTGTTGGTTGTCATCGGGTTGCCGCGACCGAACAGGAGTTGGGGAACGGGGACGGCCGGGAGCGTAGTCGATCGACGTGCGAGGTTCCAAGGGCGTTTGGTTACCAGAGCGTGTATCCGCCATCGATGACGATCGAGGCTCCGGTGACGTAACGGGAGGCGTCGCTGGCCAGGTACACCGCCAGGGGACCCATGTCTTCGGGTTTCCCGAAGTCGCCGGCGGGGATCTGGTCCCGGAACGTCGTGATGATGGCGGGATTCTCCGATGCCCACTTCACGTTCGGCTCGGTCATGAACCCCCCGGGACAGATTGCGTTGACGGTGACATCGGAGGGGGCCCAATCGGCGGCGGTCGCACGGGTGAAGTGGATCACCGCGGCCTTGGCGGTCTCGTAGCCGCGTCCCCCGATGTCCCGATTGACGACCATTCCCGAGATCGATGCGATGTTGATCACCCGCCCGCCGGTGCCCCGGGCCACCATCGCTCCGCCGATCAGCTTCGTGCAGAGAAAGGTGCTGTTGAGGTTCAGGTCGAGGATTCTCTGCCACTCCTCCAGCGGCATCTCGATGGTGGGGATATCGATCCGCCGACCGCCGACGTTGTTGATCAGGATGTCGATCGGCCCATGCTCCTCGAGTGCCGTCCGGCAGGCGGACTCGCACTGGTCCAACTGCCCCACGTCGGCGGTGATGGTCACCGCCTGCTGCCCTCGCTGGCGAATGTCCGTGGCGGTCGTTTCGAGACTCTCGGCGTTGCGGCCGACCAGCACCACGTCGGCCCCCGCCTCGGCACACGCCAACGACATCTCCCGGCCAAGTCCCCGGCTGCCTCCGGTGATGAACAAACGTTTGCCGTCGAGCCGAAATCGGTCCAGTACGCTCATGGTGGGTCGCCCTCCTGGGGAGAATCGTCGACCGGGGTTGAACTGTGGTCGGGTGGAGCGAGGGTGTCAGTCGAAGGAGATTCGACCGGGAGTGTCATCGGTTGACGGCGGTACAGGTGCACGTCCATCTCCTGGATCGTCCAGCAGTCCTGGTGGCTCCAGTCGTCGGGGATCGTGAAGGAGGACTCGGCCGGAGTTCGCAGCAGCATCACCGCGTCCTTGCTGGTCGTGCCCTCTCGAGCCAGTCTCTGCAGCGAGCGGTACAGCGGCGAGCGGTCAACCAGGCGGGGGATCATGGCGAAGGGAGGATCGCAGAAGACCAGGTCGAACGGCAGCAGGTGGTCGACGTTTTTTGGTCGGAACGAACAGCGAAGCATGTCGGTTTTCCAGCACAGGTAATCCTCATCGACCCCGATTTGCTCGAGGTTCTTCTTCAGGATCTCGTGAACACGGCGATCGGCTTCGACAAACACGACTGAACGGGCCCCCCGGCTGAGTGCTTCGAGACCGATCGTCCCTGTGCCGGCGAACAGGTCCGCAACTTTCCGGTCAGCGACCAGGTCGAGGTCTTCGAGTCGCTGGAAGAGGATCTCCTTGAGCAGATCGGGGATCGGGCGGGTGGTGTTTCCCGGTGGAGAAAGGACCTTCCGACGTCGGTATTGTCCGGCAACGATCCTCAACGCACACCCCCCCCTTCGAATCTACTGATGATCGCACCAAGGTGACGCGACCCGACAGAGGCGGCAAGTCCGACCGGTGAGTTTTCGGTCCGAATCGGGCCGTCTCGATGTTCAGTGCATAAGTGGCGATTGATCTTAGGGGAACCAAAAGTCACGGAAAAACGTCGAGGATTCGTTGACAACACGGTAGTTCGTGAGTTTACTACCCCACGATGCAGGCGGCGTTGGCGGTCTGCTCAGGATGTCGAGACAAAGGGAGAGGAGCTCACATGGCCGGAAAAGCGATGACCAAGACACAGGTTCTGTCTAGCCTGGCTGAATCAACCGGGTTGTCGAAGGGGCAGATCGACGACGTGATCGATGCAATCGGGTCACTGATCGGCAGCGAACTCAACGCCGGAAATCCCTTCAATGTACCCGGCTTGATGAAGGTGAACACTCGAGTCAAGCCGGCCGTTCCGGCCGGGCCTCGGACCAACCCGTTTACGGGGGAAACCAAGATGGGTGAGGCTAAGCCCGCCCAAACGATCGTCAAGGTTCGGCCCCTCAAGGGTCTCAAGGACCTGGTCGCGGCGCCATCGGCTGCAGCCCCTGTTGCTGACGAAACTTCGTCGTTCTAGCAGTCGACGTGCCGGTCGATTCGTCTCTTCGGGTGGCTTGGACGCCTCAAAAGGGCCGATTTTGGCGTTTTTTTGTCAGATCGGCGGTATGAGGTTCAGGTCCGTCCACGAGCGGCGCTTCGACGGTGTAACAATGACGTAAGTTGTTGTTGAGATACGGTTTCCGATTTATTTTTTGTGGCGGATCCTGCTGGGTCCGTTGTCGGGCTGGTGATCTCGATCCGGTGTCGTTGCGCAATGACTCGGAGACGGGGTTGCGGGGTGGTTGACCAGCGCATTCGGCGTCCGTAGAATGCGTTGCGCTTGGGTTCGGGGCTCATTCTGCGGTTTGACAGCCTCTCTTGGGGGGGCGGTTGGCGGTCGGGTGAGGATTCGGGTCGAAGCCAGGATAGACTCAATTGGTCGTTTGTTTGGTGGCCTGGGACGGTCGTCAAGCGGTCGGTCATTTCCTCTCGAGAGACCTGCTGATGCTGGTTCTGTCCCGCAAGCGGAGCGAGAGCATCGTGATCAACGAGAACATCGTGATCACCGTGGTGGAGGTCCGCGGTGACAAGGTGCGTCTCGGGATCGAAGCTCCGCGGGAAGTCCCGATTCATCGCAGCGAAGTGCACGATGCGATTCGCATCGAGCAGGCAGCTGCTGACGAATCGGACGCTGATGCTGCGGCCGTGACGACGCCGGAAGGCTGAGAGCGCGGTTGCGGTGGTCGCCGCCCGATTCGGGCGAGTTGGACTCGGAATTGCTCGGCAGCGGTTCGTGAGAATCGTCTCG
>CAUZRQ010000031.1:0-54875 GCA_963582065.1 Planctomycetota bacterium
TCGTGATAGTTGTGCAACGCGAGGCCGAGTTGCTTGAGGTTGTTCTTGCACTGCGTGTTGCGTGCAGCTTCACGGGCCTGCTGCACAGCCGGCAGCAACAGCGCGACCAGGATCGCGATGATCGCGATCACAACCAGCAATTCGATCAGAGTGAAACCTACGCGGCGACGTCGGTTGATCATCATTGGTACTTCCTCGACCCCCCCATGACACAATCCGGACCCGGTCGTGTCGACCGTTCCGGACGAGCGGGGGCACCACCGCAGGCGGTAACCTGACGGACGTTTCGGAGCGGCTGCAGGCGGTTCAGGATTGCCATTGACCAGCTCTTTAACGCGTCCCGCGGCCGTCCCCGTTCGGTACTCTACTCGTGTCTCCAGAAAACCGTCAAGGACATTAATCGGCAATCGCCGCATACCGGGTCAGTCAGCTTCGGTCTTCCGTGTATGTGTGGGCATGTCGTGTCCATTGGGGGACCGGTGACCCGGGAGATGTCGATGGCAACGATGGCAACGGCGATTCTTTCGCTGCCGATCATGGATGCGGTGTGTGACGGCCGATAACAGGAGTCAGGGGCCGGTTGTGCGGGTCAGGCAGGTTGGGCAATGACTCAGGAGTTCCCGGGGAGAGAGGCTTTGGGAGATGTTGGATCGAGACGAGGCCAGGGCAAGAATCGAGTGGCAGGCCGGACGGGGCGGGCGTGTGATTTGGTTGAGTGGCCGGGACGGGGTGGAGATCTCTTCGTTGATTGCGAGGGCCATCTCCGACTGGCAGCAGGCCGGTCACCGAGTGCTGTTCACCGATCTGTCGCCGCTGGCCGTCTGCGGAACGGCAGAACACGCTGAGACCGAGCGACGGGTGCTCGAGCGGCTGCTGGGACCGGACGTCGATCGAGCCCGTGCAACTCCGGCGCTGTGGAATCGGTTCGAGCAGATCCTGGCCGCCGATGGACGGACCACTCGAGTGATTCTCGACCGGGTCGAGGCCGCGCGGGCACCGGGACGGCGGCTGGTGGCGACGATCCGTCACCTGGTCACTCGACACGGCGCCACCCTGGTCGTCGTGTCGCCACGTGACGACTCGGCCCGATCACGTATCCTGGCGGCATGGACCGATCTGGAGGTCGGGAGTTTCTGCGACGGTGGCGTTGTCGAACGGGTGGCGTGATGCGGGTCTGCCTGTTCGACATCGACGGAACGTTGGTCAACGCCGGCGGGGCCGGTCAGGCGGCGATGGAGAACGCGCTGGCACGAGCCTTCGGTGTGAGGCGACCGACCGAGGGCATTTCGACCGCCGGCCGCACGGACCGGGCCATCATCGAGGACCTGATGGCCTTCCATGGACTGTCGTGCGACGAGGCGACCTGGGAACGGGTTCGGGAGGTCTACCTGGCGGCGTTGCCGGCCGAACTCGCCAGGCTCGACGGGCTCACGCTGCCGGGGATCAAAGACCTGCTGGAGGAGTTGTCCGGTCGCGACGACGTGGTACTGGGCCTGTTGACCGGCAACCTGGTCGAGGGTGCTCGTCGGAAGCTGAAACATTTCGACCTGGACGGTCACTTCGACCGAAACGGACAGTTGTTCGGAGGGTTCGGCGATCGCGATCGCGATCGAGATGACGTGGCCCGGCGGGGACGGGATCACGTCCGCCAGGAGCTGGGTTGGTGGGAGGCGGACGAGGTGTGGGTGATCGGCGATACACCGTTGGACGTCCAATGTGCACGTGCGATCGGCGTCCACGTGCTGGCAGTCGCCACCGGGATGTTCACCGGAGACGAGATCGCTGCCAGCGGGCCGGATCGGCTACTGGGTGACCTGGGAGACACCGACCGGGTGGTGTCGATCCTACTGGAATAGCAGGCCGTCGTCGGCCGGCTGGTCCCTGGCCGGTCTCAGGCAATCAGGACCCTCGTTGGCCGGCCGGTTGACCCAGGTGTCGATCGGATCGGTGACCAGTACCTCATCGGGGCAGGGCACCATCAGGCTCTCGAGCCGATCGCGATCGTCGTGTTCGGAGTCGAGCCATGCGGAGAAGTCGGCTGGCCCGAGGATCACCGGCATGCGGTGGTGGATCGGTTCCATGCAAGAATTGGCGGCGGTCGTGATGATCGCACAGGTCTCCAGTGCCGACCCGTCGTCAGTCTCCCAGTGCTCCCAGATTCCGGCAAACGCCAGCGGGCTGTCGTCGGGGAGGTGGATGTGCCAGGGCTGTTTTCCCCGACCCCCGGTCTTTTGCCACTCGTAGAATCCCGTCGCCGGGACCAGGCAGCGGCGGCGTCGGAAGGCGGCCCGGAACGACGGCTTTTCGGCCACCGTCTCGCACCGTGCATTGATCATCCGGTTGCCGACCGTCGAGTCCTTGGCCCATCCGGGCACCAGTCCCCAGTTGACCAAATCCGCTGCGACACGGTCGGATTCCCCACGGATCACCAGCACCGGCTGGGACGGGGCGATGTTGAAACGGGGCACCAGTGCTGCCTGCAGTGGCGGGTCGAAGACGATGTCGAAGAACGACGCCAGTTCCGACGCGGGGGTCCTGAGGTTGAAGCGGCCACACATGGGCTCATGCTAGCCGACCGTGGCGGTGGTGGCGACAACCGTGTTGCTGGGCGCAGCTGGCCGGACGGCTATGCTGGTCCGCCATGTCTGCAGTTGACGCGACGATCGAGATCGGGACGACCGGGATCCACGTGACGCCGGTGGCGATGGGCTGTTGGCCGATCAGCGGGGTGACCACGCTGGGCGTGACCGATGCCGAGTCGGTCGCAACGCTCGAGGCCGCTCTCGATTCGGGTGTCAATTTCTTCGACACCGCTTTCTGCTACGGGTATGAGGGAGAGAGCGAGAGGTTGATCGGCCGCGGGCTGGGTCACCGCCGCGAAGAGATGGTGATCGCCACCAAGGGGGGGATTCACTGGGAGAACCGCGTCCAGCAGAAGGACGCCCGGCCCGAGACGCTCAGGCGACAATGCGACGAGAGCCTGCAGCGGCTGGGCACCGACCGCATCGATCTCTACTACATCCACGCTCCCGATCCGGCCGTTCCGGTCTCCGATTCGGCCGGTGGACTGAAGCAACTGCTCGAGGAGGGCAAGATCCGGAGCGTCGGTGTCTCGAACTTCAGCGCCGGTCAGATGAGGGAGTTCTCGGCCGTCTGCCCGATCTCGGCATCGCAGCCTCACTACAACATGCTGCAGCGCGAGATCGAGGCCGAGCACCTGCCATGGTGCCGCCGGCACGGCGTGTCGGTGATGGTCTACTGGGTGCTGCTCAAGGGGCTGCTGGCCGGCCACCTGGCCCGTGACCACGTCTTCGAGACACCCGACGGCCGAGCCAAGTACCCGATGTTCCAGGGGGCCGAATACCAGCAGAACCTGGACTTCGTCGATTCGCTGAGGCCGATCGCCGCCGATGTGGGACTGACGGTTGCGCAACTGGTGATCGCGTGGACGCTGGCTCAGCCGGGGGTCAGCGTGGCGCTGTGCGGGGGCCGGCGACCCGAGCAGATCCGCGAGTCGGCGGCGGCGATGGGGGCCGACGTGGGTGCGGAGGTGCTGGGTCGGGTGGACCGGGCGATCGCCGCCCGGGGCGATGCGGCGTCACGACCCCCGGTCTAGTCGCCACCGTCCGCCTCGACCACGTCGAATGCCCCCGACAGCTCGTCGGGGATCCGCCGCGGCATCCGTCGCTCGAAGCCGATGTAGACCCAGTTGGTCTCGGCCGTCGCCAATTCGGTCGGCTGCTCATCCCCGGGGCGGAGGATCCGGTAGCGACGCAGGGAGGTGAGTTTCTGGAAGTCGGCCACCCAGGTCCGCACAACGACCCGGTCACCCTCCCAGGCCGGTTGCAGGTACTCGATCTGGTGCGTGCGGACGACCCAGCCGGCCCCGGTCTGCTGGTAGCGGTCCGGCGGCCAGCCCTGGGCGGTCGAGTGGGCCATGGCCGCGTCCTGCATCCAACGCAGGAAGACGACGTTGCCGACGTGTCCCTGCGCGTCGATCTCGTCGGCGGTCACGACGTGTTCGTATTCGAAGATCGCGGGCATCGCGGAAGGCCCTTTCGGACCGGACGTGGGGGGTGTGCCGGGTCCCGGCTGCCATGATTGCTTGCCAGTGGTGTCGCGGCAATCGACAATACGACGGAACCCGGCCGGGGGGGACCCGCTTCTCTCAACAAGGTGGACAGTCATGATCGTCTGTGATTTCAGCAGCGGGCGGCCCGATCCCGAATCGTTCCCGGTCGCCGACCTCGTGGATGCGGCGACACGGAGGTTGACGGCCGAGGGCAGTGACCTGGTGCAGTATCCCGACCCGCAGGGCTATCCGCCGTTGCGTCGGCTGGCAGCCGAGCGGTTTGAAGAACGCGAGGGAGTCGAGCTGGATCCCGATTCGTTCCTCCTGGGAACCGGTTCGACCCAGCCCTTGGCCCTGCTGTCCGAGGCACTGGCGAGTCCCGGTGATGCGATTATCACCGAGGAATTCAGCTACACCGGAGCCCTGTCGCTGTTCCGTCGTTACGGCCTCGAGACCGTTGGCGTGGCGACCGACGACGAGGGACTGCGACTGGACGTGCTCGAGGAAACGCTCGACCGCCTGGACACCGACGGCAGGCCAGCGAAATTCGTTTACGCGATTCCCACTTACCAGAACCCCACCGGTGCGATCCTGTCGCTGGACCGCCGCCGGGACCTGCTCGATTTGGTTCGCCGTCGCGGAGTGCCTCTGGTCGAGGACAACTGCTATGCCGACCTGCATTTCGACGACGAGCGGCCCCCGGCATCGATTCGTGCCTTGCCCGGCGGTGAGGACGTGATCTATGTCGCCAGCTGGTCGAAGATTCTCGGTCCCGGTGCCCGGCTGGGCTATGTCTCGGCGGGTCCTGAACTGCTCGAGCGGCTGAAGTCTCTCAAGAGCGACGCGGGGACCAGCAACCTGGCGGCCATGATTGTCACCGAGTTCATGCTGCAGCACCGCCGGGAACACACCGCCGAGTTGTGCCGAGTGCTGAAGCGGAAACGGGACATCCTGCTGGAATCGCTCGAGGACCAGCTTGGCGACCTGTGTTCCTGGACCACTCCGTCGGGGGGGATGTTCGTCTGGGTCAAGCTGCCCGAGGAGATCGACAACGCCGCACTGGCCCGGGCGGCCGAGCAGGAAGGGGTGCTCTATCATCCCGGCCGCAACTTTGACAGCGGCGAACGCGACATCCCCTACCTGAGGCTGGCCTTCGGGTTTCCCGCCGACGAAGCACTGCGCAGCGGCACCGAGCACCTCGCCCGGGCCATCCGCGCTGCCATTCCGGCCGGTGCCGTCGGCTAGCCGGCCGTCTCCTCGCTGCCGGATCCGTGGTCGGTTGCCAGGGCATCCTCTTCCTTCAACAGGAAGCGGTCCGCGGCCACACAAATAATCCGGTTCCAGTCCCGCAAGGGTGGATAACCGGATTCGAACCGGCGACCTCCAGAACCACAATCTGGCGCTCTAACCAACTGAGCTATATCCACCATCCGTCCCGGGCGGCCGTTCTCATAGGTCGCGAGGACCGATCGCCCGGTGTGAACGGGCAAGGGTAACGGAGCATTTCGGGTGTTGCAACTGACGTCTTTCGGTGGTTTCGCCCGTGACTGCGGGGCGTTATCGTGAAGCCGGTTCCTCGAGAGATTCTGCCGGAGACATCACCATGAGACGTTTCGGAACACCCCTGGCCCTGTTGCTGGGCTTCACGTTGCTGTTCGCCGTGGCCCAGGCCGACGACCAGGCCGCCGCCAGGGAAAAGGCGGCCGGATTTGTTCCATTGTTCAACGGCAAGAACCTGGACGGCTGGATCGGTTCGACGAAGGGCTACGTTGCCGAAAAAGGGGTCCTGGCCTGTCTGCCCAAGGGCGGCGGCAACCTGCTGTCGGCCAGGCAGTACTCGGACTTCGTTCTGCGGTTCGAGTTCAAGCTGCCGCCGGGCGGCAACAACGGACTGGCGATCCGCACCCCGGCCTCTGGCAACCCGGCTTACGCCGGCATGGAACTGCAGATCCTGGACAACACCGCCAAGAGGTACGCCAAACTCAAGTCCTACCAGTACCACGGTTCGATCTACGGTGTGGTCCCTGCCCAGCGGGGTCACCTGAAGCCGGTCGGCGAGTGGAATTCTCAGGAAGTGATCGTCCGCGGGACCTACGTCCGCGTGATCCTCAACGGAACTCCGATCGTCAACGCCAACATCGACGGTCTCGAGTCGCTCGATGGTCGGAAGCATCCCGGCCTGAAACGCGACAGGGGACACATCGGTTTCATGGGGCACGGGGCCCGGGTCGAGTTCCGCAACATCCGCATCAAGGATCTCACCGCAGCTGTCAGGTAGGTGGTTCAGAAGGCCAGGCAGCAGGGGATTGACGGTGTCGGAAGGAACAGCCGTCCCAGTTGCGGGATGGCGGGCCGGTCGCTGCGTCGGTATGCCAGCCGGCCGCCGACGATCACGGCGGTGACATGCGTGGCGTGCTCGAACGGATCGCCGTCGTAGAGCACCAGGTCGGCCGACTTGCCTCGCTCGATGCTGCCGTGGGTCTTTTCGATTCCCAACAGCCGCGCCGCGTCGAGCGTGATGGCTCGCAGTGCCTTGTCGAAGCCCAGGCCGTAGGTCATCGCAATCGCCGCCTCGTAACGGATCACCCGGGACTTGGGCACGTAGCCCTCGACGCCGCTGCCGATCGCCACGGGGGGACCCTTGGGGCCGAAGGCGGCCGAGAGCGCGGCGGCGTTGCCCAGGAAGCTGTTGATCGTTTCGAGTCCGCCGATCCGCTGCATCGTCGGGTGGACGATCATCGGCACGCCGGCTTTCGCCAGCTGATCACGAATCAGGTAGCCCTCGGTGGCCATCGAGAGTACCGGTTTCACCCGGAACTCGTTTGCGATCCGCAGCGCCGTCAGCAGGTCGTCGGCGCGGTGGCCGCAGAAGACGGCCGGGATCTTCCTGTCGAGCAGCAGCCCGAGGGATTCGAGTTTCAGGTCACGGTCCGGCGGTGAGATGTCGTCGTCGTCCTCGGCGGCCTTCTGCTTGGCCCGATAGCCGCGGGCCTGGGAAAGGGCCTTTCGAATCACCGCGGCGGTGCCCATCCGCGTCGTCGGTCTCTGGCCCGGGTAGGTCTGCTTGGGGCTGACGCCGAGATTGAAGGCCATCGCCTGGGGAAAGCGGATCGTCATCGCCTCGGCATCGATGCCGTGGGTGCGGAAGACGCCGGTCAGCCCGCCGATCACGTTGGCCCGACCGGGCGAAACATGGATCACGGTGATGCCCTGTTCGAGCAGGAACCGGAGCAGCGGCTCGGCGGGGTTGAACCCGTCGAGCACGCGGACGTCGGCCTGGTTGGGGTCACTGGTCTCGTCCTGATCCTGGTCAGCGGGGATGTTGTATTCGCCCGAGAGCGGCACGATGGTGTGGGTGTCGACCAGTCCGGGCGTGACCACCGCCGCGGTGATCACCGGAGTCCCGCGGGGGGCCTTGACCCGACCGATGCGTCCGACTTTCTCGATGACGCCTTTGCGGAGGAGCACCGCGGCGTTTTCGATCGGCGGACCCGAGACGCGGTGCAGCCGCCCGGCCAGCACCAGCACGGTCTCGGAACGTGAGCTGGGTGTCTTTGCCCCGTCAGCAGCCTCGGGGGCCCGAACCGCCTTGCGGGGTCGGGCTGCAGCTGTCGGGCCGGGGATCAGGTCGCTGCGAGCCAGTTGGAAGCCACCTTCCTGGTAGAGCCGTTGGCGGGGGTTGGCCAGGTCGAAGACCTGCCGACCATCGATCCAGGTCTCGAGCACGCGGGTGTAGATGCTGAAGGGCGCCCCGCTGAGGATCACGAAGTCGGCGTCCTTGCCGGGTTCGAGCGAACCGATGCGGTCATCGAGCCTCAGTGCCTGGGCGGGATGGAGTGTCACGGCCTTCAGTGCCGTGTCGGTGTCGAGCCCGCCGCGGACGGTGGCGGCCGCGGTTCGCAGGAAGAAGCGGCTCTCGGTCACCGGGTCGTCGGTGTTGACGTGCACCTTGACACCCCGTCGTGTCAGTTCGGCTCCGCACTGCTCGATGAAATCGACCACCTCGGCCTTGCCGCCCGGACTGTCGACGATCGTCATCGAGACCGGCACACCGGCTGCGGCGATCCGGTCGATCACCTTGTAGGCCTCGGTCCCGTGCTGAATGACCAGGTCGAAGTCGAATTCGCGTTTCAGTCTCAGCACGGTGAGGATGTCGTCGGCGCGGTGGGTGTGGAAGTGCACCGTCCGTCGCCCGGCCAGCACCTCGGCCAACGGCTCGAGTGCCAGGTCGCGATCCGGCGGCGTCGCCCCCTTGTCCTGCTCACGTTTTTTCTCGAACTCCTGCCACTTGCGGATGTAATCGACCGCCTTGACGAACTCGGCCCGCTGCAACGCGGCCACTTTCATGCGGGTCACCGGCGGCTGGCCCTTGGAGCCATAGGATCGCTTGGGGTTTTCTCCGTTGGCCATTTTCAGGCCACCGAAGTGGCCTTCGGTCCCGATCCACATCTGCTCGGGGCTGTTGCCTCGCAGCTTGATGTAGATCGTCTGTCCACCGATGACGTTGCCGCTGCCGGGCATCACGTTGGCGGTGGTGACTCCCCCGGTGTGGGCCATGCGGATACCGGGGTCGAACGGGTTGATCGAGTCGAGAGCTCGGACGATGCTCTGCACCGCACCGCTTCTCTCGTTCCCGTCGCTGTTGGCCTTTTCGAGTGGTCGCGAGGCGACACCCAGGTGCGAGTGGCTGTCGACCAGGCCGGGAATGATCACCTTTCCCTCGGCGTCAACGATGCGGGCTCCGTCGGGGATCTTGACCTTGTCGACGGGTCCGACCACGATGATCTTGCCAGCACCGATGATCATCGTGCCGGAGGGAATCGGCTTACCGCTGGCCGGCAGGATCCTGGCTCCGCGGAAGGCGATCACGTCGGCCGCTTCGGCCGTTCCGAACGCGACCAGGGCCAGGCACATCACTCGCACACTTCTCATCACGACGGCTCTCCGCAAGGGTCCACAGGTGACGACACCGGCCGGTGGATTGCAGCCGGCCAGGCCGCAGGAGCCGTATGGTGGACGCGGGCCGGTGGTTTTTCAAGCAGCCCCGGGCCGAGTCAGGCCAGGGCGCGGGCCGCGACCGCCTTCATCTTCTGCAGCCCGGTCCGGCAGACCAGCTCAGCATCCTGTTTCCAGTAAGTGCGGTTGAAGAGCTCTAGCGACAACGCGATCGGATGCCCCTTGCCGGCGATTTGTCGGAGCACCTTGACGACCGGGGCGACACCGTCTCCGGGGTAGACGCGGTCGGCATCGGTGATCGTGGCCCGCGGCGGGTTGGCGGGGTAGTCGTTGACATGGAAGCAGTGGATGGCGGAGCCGGCCAGCAGCGACAGGCCCGTGAAGTCGGAGCCACCCTTGTAGATGTGGTAGATGTCGGGCAGCACGCACGCGTCGGGATGACCACTCTCGATCGCCACGAAGGCGGTTTCGCCGAGCCGCGAGAGCGACTTCGAGAACCCCCAGACCTCGACCTGCGGGGTGACGCCGATTCCACGTCCCACTTCGAGCAACGCGCGGTAGCGATCGGCGGCGGCGAAGAGGTCGAGGTCACTTTGCCCGGTGGCACCCGCCGGCGGAGCGGCGATCCGTTTGCCGCCAAGTTGACGGACCTTCTCCATGTCACGCTTGGCCTGTTCGAGTGCCGCGGCACGTCGCTTGTCGTCGTCGACGATCCACTGGGCGAAGCCGATGGCACTTTCGACCTGCAGCCCGGCGTCGGTGATCCGCTTGCGGAGATCTTCCAGCGATCCCCCGTCACGAACGTACTGGTCGATCTCGCGAATCCACGGCTCGATGCCGGTGTAACCCACTTTCCCGGCCAGGTTGACCTCCTGAATCAGGTTCAGTTTCTGACCGCGGATCGTACTGGTGTTCAGGCAGAAGCGGAACGGGGCAGGGGAGCCGGATGCCGGTGGTTTGAGAATGTCGGCGGCGGCTGTGGTGGCTGTGGTGGCTGTGGCGGCTGCTGCTGCGGTGGTGAGTAGTTGGCGGCGTGTCAGGAACATGGAGTTGATTCCGGGAAAGCGAGATGCACGGCCGGGGGACTCCTTACATACGCCCGCCGAGCGCGGCTGTCCATCTCGAGCCGCCTGCTGTTCACGCGGCCGGCCGGAGCGATTCGGTCTGGTCGTCGCCTGTGATCAGGCCGCCGACGGCGTTCGCGAGAGCTTCGATGGCCTCGGCTCGCGAGCCATGCAGCGATTTTTCGAGGCGAGCCAGTTCGGCCGCCATCTGCTGCCGGGTCGGAACCGAACCAGGCACGCGGTAGATCTTTTCGTGGATCTTGCGGGCGCCCAGTTCCTGACCGTAGAAGAGCGTTTCGGTCAGCTTTTCGCCGGGACGGATTCCGGTGAAGACGATGTCGATGTCATCGGGGTACTTCAGTCCCGAGAGTTCGATCATGTCGCGTGCGAGATCGACGATCTTGACCGGCTGGCCCATTTCAAGAATCAGCACGTCACCCGATTCGCCAATGGCCCCGGCCTGCAGCACCAGTTGCACCGCCTCGGGAATGGTCATGAAGAACCGTTCCATTTCGGGATGCGTGAC
Organism: Planctomycetota bacterium; assembly: GCA_963582065.1. Classification (GTDB taxonomy): domain Bacteria; phylum Planctomycetota; class Planctomycetia; order Planctomycetales; family Planctomycetaceae; genus UBA8437. Next base: position 10,619 of record CAUZRQ010000031.1, read on the forward strand.
CGTGACCGGTCCACCGGCGGCGATCTGTGAGCGGAAGGTGGGGACGACGCTGCCGGCCGAGTCGAGGACGTTGCCGAAACGGACGATCATCATCCGGGTTGCCGAGCCGGCGGTGATCGACTGGAGGTACTTCTCCGAGACGAGCTTGGTGGCCCCCATGATGCTGGAGGGGTCGACAGCCTTGTCGGTTGAGATCAACACGAAACCGTCGACCCCGAATGTGTCGGCCAGGTCGACCATCGTCCTGGTGCCACCGATGTTGTTGGCGATCGCCTGCTGCGGGTTCGATTCCATCAGCGGCACGTGCTTGTAGGCTGCTGCGTGGAAGACCAGCTGCGGCCGGTGCTCGATCATCACTCGGCTCATCACGTCGCGATCGACGACGCTGGCAACCACCGGGTGCAGGGCCACGGGGCCGCCGGCCAATTCCGCATCGATGTGGAAGATGCCGGTCTCGGAGTGATCGACCAGCACCAGCGATTCGGGTGCCAGTGCGGCGATCTGGCGACAGAGTTCCGAGCCGATGCTGCCGGCGGCTCCGGTGACCAGCACACGTCGTCCGGTGACGAGCTGACGAATCGCCTCGCGGTCGAGCTCGGCCGGCTCGCGTCGCAGCAGGTCGGCGATGGTGACATCCCGTACGACCAGTTGATCGCGACGCGTCAGCAGGCTGTCGGCTGTCGGCATCACCTGGACCCGGACGCTGGTGCCGGCGAACAGGCGGATCAGTTCGCGGACCACGTCACCGGCGACGGTGCTGGGGATCAGCACGAAGTCGGCGCGTCGCCGGCGGGCCAGCCGCGTCCAGTCGGTGGCCAGCACACCGGCTTCGGCCAACGGGAAGACGGGGATGCCGGCGATCAGAGTGTTGCGGGGCCCGAGGGAATGATCGACGAATCCAACGACCCGAACCGGCTGGCCGGTGGAACCGAGGCTCCGAGCGATGGCCACCGCGTCGGGACCGGCACCCAGGATCAGGGCCCGCCGCTCGTGACCCGCTCGAACCGCTCCCTCGTTGATCACTCGGATGCCGACACGCAGCAGGCCGACAGCCAGGATCGAGAGCATCGCGTCGATCAGCAGCACGGTGCGCGGCAGGGGGAGCGCACCCAATACGGGCAGCAGCAGCAGATAGGCCATGCCTGCGGCGACCACGCCGCCGCCGAGCAGGCTGAACAGGTCGGCGACGGTCGTGTAGCGGTAGGTCCTGCGCCATTCACCGGTGGCCAGGCAGATGACGAATTTCACGCCCAGGACCACCGGCAACCCCAGCACGATGACGTGCTGGTAGATCTCCGGTGGCTGGAAGTCGAACCGCAACAGGAACGCGGCCACGAAGCACAGCGCGTAGAGCACCGCGTAGGTGGGCAGGATCAACGCCAGACGGTTGCGCATCGGGGAGACCGGGCGGGACCCCCAAGACCGACGCAAAGGACGGGCTCGGTGGTTCGCGACGAGAGAGTGGGGAGTGGAGTGAGAGTGGTGGCGGGGTGATAGTCGAACACGCCGACGCCGTCCAGATCAGTCCCGATCCCAGGGGAACCGCATCGTGGGGCGGTTCGTGTATCGCTTCATCTCCAGCACCAGCCGATCGCCGGCTCCCGGAGCCAGTCGCACTCTCAGCGTGTCACTGTCCAGCTCGATGATGTCGTCACCCCGGGCCAGGCCGGTGAACTGGTGTTCGGCGTAACCGCCGGCCTGGATCACCACCGTGCGGGCGTTGAGTTGGTCGGTGTTGACCAGCGTGAGCGTGACCGAGGAGTCGTCCATCTTCTCGACCAATGCGGCGATCCCATCGGGGATCCCGGCGCGGCGGGTGACGGGATCGAAATAGCGGACGCGTGCGTGCAGGGCCTGTCCCCGGTGTCCGGGGTGAATTCCTCCGAGCATCAACTGGATCAGCGAGGACACGCTGGCGGGATTGAACTTCATCGGGTCGTCGGCCAAGCGGGTGTCGGGCGTGGTCGTGTCGGCTCGCGATCCGGCCACCCGGCTGCGAATTCGCTCGAGATCTCCCCGCAGAGCTGAGGATGGGTAACCGGGGTTCTTGCCGTCGAGGTAGGCGACCCAGCTGCTGCCGCCGAACAGTGACCGGTCCGAGTCCTTCATCGAGTGGTACCAGGTCTCGAAGCCGCCGGAGGAGTAGGGGGAGGGGGTGAAGTTGTACCAGCCCTTGTCGCCATACATCCTCGGGGTCATCCGCTTGCCGTCGATCACCTTCGACTGGGCGTTGATCGCCTTGATCTGTTGCCGCCAGACGTCGAGGTATTTGTCGTCACCGGAAAGCAGGTAGGCGTTGGTGAATCCTGTGTGGCCGAGGTAGTGGGTGTTGCGGTGGGCCAGTGCCCCGGTCTGGGGCACCACCACCGAGAACGCCCAGCCGTAGACACCACCGTACCACTTTCCGTCGGTGGCTCCGCCGATGGTGCCATCGAGCCCGATGTTGGTGGGGATGATGCCCTTGTTGTCGATGGCTCGCTTCCGCCAGGCGTCAACGTATTCGAACAGCCAGTCTCGGTACTTGGCCTGGCCGGTCAGCATGTAGGCGTTCAGTGCCAGGGAAGTGGCCAGCAGGTTCTGGGGATGGTCGCCGACGATGTCGTTGTAGTCCTTGAAGTGGTCGACCATCTCCTGGTAGCTCCGCTCACCGTGTCCGAGGCTGAAGCGGTTGGCGATCTCGATCGGATCTCCGGCCCAGTCGAGGCCGGTGGCCTTGCGCATCAGCGGTCCGCGGCTGCCGTTGAAGAGGCTGCGGATGATCTTGTGCCTGGGGTCGTAGTTGGGGGCCCCGGGATCCTCGTTGAGATAGAACCCGGCGAAGCGACGGACCCGGTGTCCAAAGCGGATGTCGTTGGGGTCGGAAAGTCCCTGGAGGTTGAAGACGGTCAGGCCTTCACCGTTGTGCACCCAGTCGAAGGTGACGGGGAATTCCTTGTAGTACATCCCGTCGCGGGCGAACGGGACCTCGACGGTCTTGGCGAGCGTGTACTGCCTCAGGTGCCCCTCCCAGGCCTTCTTGTACATCTGCAGGATGACGTTGTCGGCTCCCAGTGCATGGAGGATCGGCCAGTCGTTGCAGTTCTCGATGGCGTCATCGGGGCCGTCGTCTCCGCCCCAGCGTTCAACACACAGCAGGTACCCTCGCTCGTCGAAGTACCGGGCAAAGAACTCACGGCAGGCCGCGGTGTTGGCCACCAGCAGTTGTCGTTCGAGCAACGCCCATTCGGGCGGCGAGACCGTGCGTTGAATACGCACGGCGGCGGGCTGGGCGGCCTCGAGTTGGAGAGCCGCGGCCGACGGGACCACGATCGCGGCCAGGAACACGGCAGCAAGACGAACGGCGGGCCAGCGACAACGCATCGGACGGTCTCCGAAAGAACGATCGGAGGCCACATCGTACCGATGCGGGATGGCGTTGGCGAGCCGGCCGCAGAGGCCGGTTACGGAGCCAGCTCCCACCCGTAGTTTCTCAGTTCCAGTGCCAGGAGGCTGATCCCGGCGATCAGCGAGGCGACCGAGACGAACAACAGGCTGACGAAGATGTCAGGGCTGGGCTTGCTAGAGTTTCGAGGTGACATTGTCGCCCTTCGTAATCACGCCGTTCTTGGCCTTTTCCCGAACAGTGCCGACGGCCTTGTCGGGTTGGACATGGATAATGCGGACCTGCCCGAGATACTTCGTCTTCTGGGCCGCTCCGTCGGCGGGTCGGTAGACGGTCAACAACTGGCCTTCCTTGATGCCGTCGTCGCTGCCAACCGAAACCTCGACGTAGAGAATGCGGTTGCCGATGCCGTAGCGGGATGAGACCACTTTGCCGTTGAGCGGCGGCGGTGGCTGGATGTCCTCGCTGGGCAGTGCTCCCAGGCCGCCACCCTTTCGGCGGGCCTGCACGCGAGCGGTTTTCAGTTCATCGAGGATCACCAGGTGACGTTGTTGCCCGTCACCCAGCTGAAGTCTCAGGTCGAAGACGATGTCCTCCAGACCCCGATTGGTTCGGACCGACTCGACCAGGTTCTCGTGCAACGCCCTGTTGACCTGGCGCTGTTCGATGGCCTCGTCCCGGCGGAACTTCGCCTCGTCACCTTCCAGTTGGGCGACGGTCCGTTGCGTGTCGTGGGCGGTCTTGAGGTTGTTGAGCTGCTGCTGCAGGTTGTCGGCGCGGTTCTTTTCGCGGGTGAAATCGGACAACCGTTTCTTCGAAAGCGTGTCGAGTTCGGCGACCTTGGCCGTGTTGACGTTCTTGTATTGGTTGAAATTGTTCTGAGTCGACTTGTGGAAGTCCTGCTCGGTCTTCAGGTCCTGGTCCTTGTCCGAGTAGAACTGTTTCCAGTTCTGCTCGACCGTGAACACCGCTCCGGCGAACGCCATGAACAGGAGGCTCAGGACGAGCTGCACGACGATGAGCATCTTGCCGATGAAGGTCATGATCTCTCTCCGCCCGCCACCAGGTGACGGGGTTGGGTCAGGTTCGTGTGTCTCTGAGGATTGCTCTTAGAGCTTGGTCTTCTTTTTGGCCGGGGGTGTCGTCTGGGCCGGCGGGGAATTCGGATTCGCCTCGTACTGGCCGCGGGCTCCAGATCGGACCAGTTGCACCTGTCGCCTTTTGAGTCGGTTGACAATGCCACGCTTGCGGGTCAGCAGGTCGCGGAGCCGCTTCTGTTGTTCATTGACCTGGAAGATGTCGGTCTGGATCTCGTCGAACTGGACCAGCAGCCGGTAGACCTCCTCACGACGTGCTTCGTTCGTACGCAGAGTTCCTTGGGTCTTTTCGACCTTGGCGATGTTCTTTTTCGAGATGCTGTCGATCTGCTGGTTGAGCACTGCCAGTTCCTGGGCAAGCTCATCGCAGCGGGCGGTCATCGCCGCTTCGTCGACCGAAACCGTACTCTCCCAGGACGCCATTTCGGTCTCGGCGGCCTTTGTCTCGTCTTCGAGTTTCGTGATCTGGCCGTTTTGCTGAGTGACCATGTCCTTGCGAGTGGCGATGACGGCGGCCGCGAGACTCTTGACTCCCTGGGCCAACTGCCGGTCACCCCGACGCGCTTTCACGCTGTGCGTGGTGCCCGTCGCTTCGCTGACGGCTGATTCGAACGAGTAGTCTCCGGTGACCTGGTCGCGTTCGACCTGCCAGTTGGCTCCGCCGACGGCCGTCACCGCGGCAACACCGAGAAAGCCAAGGCTGACGGTGAGGACGAAGACACAGAGGATTTTGCTGATTGTCGTCATGAGACATGTCCGCTCATCAGGCTGTCCAACACGTTTTCCGCAGAAAGCGTCCGCTGGTCCAGACGATACCAGAAGTATAGGCCCTCTGTTTTCAGATGGTCAATCAGGAACTTGGCGAGAAGCCGAAGCCGAGGCAGCACAGGCGGGCGAGGCGGTTCAGGTGCCAGGTTCGGCGCGACCGTTGGTGTTTGCCTAACCCGTCGTGCCGGAATCCACAAATAGAAGCATGCCCGGTCGTCGGGGGGAAAAGAAGAAGTGGCATCCGTGCCTGAGGACCGTCCCTGGTGTGTTCACCTGCTGACTGATTGAGTGAACGACGACCTCTTTTCCACATCCGTGACCGGGCATGCCCGGGGTAGATCTTCTGCCGAGTCGAGAGCGGAGACGAAACCTCGGGCCGGTCATCACTCGGTCAACTGCAGGAACAGGGGCCCGAATTCGGGCATGTCCTCTCGCAGCGTCTCGATCCACGCGTCGACATTCCAGATCTCCACGCAGATCACCGCCCCGACCAGCATCACGTCCTGGTTGGGTCCGATTCCGAGAAACGACCGGAATTCGTCGGGCACCAGCAGTCTCGATCGGTTTGCCAACCGGACCGTCTGGTGCCGGGTCGACAGCAGGCGTCCAAGCCGCTGCACTTCCCCGTAACGATTCTCCATCCGCCCCGCCTCAATCTTCTGGTGGATCAGTGCCACACCGGCGTCAATCCGTTCCTGCCAGTCGGCAGCCCGCCAGAGGCTCACACAACCAAATCGTTCCTTCGAGATGATTGTCTGGCCGTTGTCATCCGTGACCGCCTCGGCCATCTCCGCCGGCAACGAGATGCGGAACCGTTCGTCGACGGTCCGTCGCACTTCGCCGGTGATGAAGGTCTGGGGAGGCATCGGCCAGTGGCTGGGGTGGGATGGTGCGGAGTGCAGTCGGGTCGGACGGTATCCTTGCCGACGACCCGCTCCGCAGGTCTCATCCAGCATAATGGGCAGAAAACCCACATGCAACTCAGTTGTAAAAGAACTGTGGGTACCAAACCCACAAACAGAAATGTAGTGAGACGGGGCCGGGTTGGCAAACGGAAAAATCCGAATCAGAGAAAAAACCGGAAAATAAGTCACCAGCCGAATCCGGAGCAGGGGCCGGGGCCGGTGCCGATTCGCTCACTTCGGCTCGAGTTTCACGCTGACGGCGATGCGGCCGGTGTTGTCGTGCAATCGGCCCCAGCCATCGCCGCAGCGGAGGAACAACTTGCCGTCCCGGGCCGGTTTGATGGTTGCTTTCGAACCGATCTCGACGGCCCGGGTCAACTGGTAGTCGCTCCAGATGACCGCCTGCAATCGTCCGACCCCCTTGGCATCTCCGTCGGCATCGACCGGCTCAGCGTCGGCGGCCGTCTGCCATCGGCCGGTGGCAGTCACCTTGTATGCGCGGTCGGCCAGGACGGCGATCCGACTGGCCTGCCAGCCGCGGCCGGCCTCGACGTTCACCTTCACCGTCCGGCCTTCTCGATGTCGCCGGAAACGCGACTTCCAGTCCCAGTTGCAGAGGTCGACGCGGTAGCCGTTTTCGAGATTTCTCAGGAAGACCTTGTATTCGAATTCGATCTCGCGGTTCATCGTTCCGAAGAACGACAGATAGCTGGCCCCGGGGCGTTTCCCGAGCAACGACAAACCCAGCGTGCGGAACCTCTGTCCATAATTCGGGTTGTTGGCCAGCAGGTGACACAGTGCCCATCGCTGTGCGTAGTGTTGCCATCCGTCGGAAGTTTCGCCGCTGCGGGTCAGGGTCTTGAGCGGTGGCGGCTTGAGCGAGCGGAGGTAACGGATGGGACCGCGGTCGGCCCGCACGCTGCGGTCGCCGTCATTGGCCCAGTACCGCCCCATCTCTGCCATGCCCTCGCTGTACCACACCGGTCCTGACGATCCGAACATCTGGTGGCAGTAGGCGTGAACCGCTTCGTGCTGGGTGGTGGCGGTGTTGGTCACCGCGTACACGACGCTCTTGGCCATGAACGCGTTTCCCTGCATTCGCTTGACGGTGATCGTCACCCCGCTGCCGGAGCGGATCTTCTTCAGCGCCAGCGGGGGAAGTCGCCCGGCGGGCCAGTTCTCGAGGTCCTTGACCACGCAGCACTCGATCACGTGACGATTGGGCCGACGCCAGTACGTCGAGACGATTCCGAGCATCCGTTCGAGTTGTTCGAGCAGTTGTTTGGCGCGGTCGGGATCGTCGTCGGTGTGCAGGATGAAGTTCTTGGAACGGTGCGTGACGACGCCGGCGGCCTCGAGCCTCGGGCCGCTCAGCAGCGCGACCAGCAGCCCCAGCGTCAACACGAATCGACAACTGCCGGCCGGTGCGGAAGGGGGGAAACTGGTGATCACGTCGGCACGGGCTGGGAACGGGCGGGCGGGCTACCAGAGGTCCTTGATTCTACGTCGGATTTCGGCAGCCGTCACGTCGGCCGTGAAGTCGTCGTCGTCGGTCGCAGCGGTCTCCAACTTGCGTGCAGCCCGTCGCTGGCAGCATTCCAGGACGTCGTCGGTGAGGAAGCGGCTGAGTTGAGAGAATCCGTGAGCGTCGCTGCGGCGACGGCCCCGGAAGTAATACCGCTGCGGGTAGCAGACAAACAGCCGGTTCTTCGCTCGGGTCATCGCCACGTAAAGCAGCCGCCGCTCCTCCTCGATCTCCTCGGCGTCCCCGGTCGCCATGTCGGAGGGAATGTTGCCGTCGGCGGCATGGATCACGAACACGCTGTCCCACTCGAGCCCCTTGGCCGAGTGGATCGTCGAGAGGACCAGGAAGTCGTCGTCGAGGATCGGCTCGCCGGCGAAATCCTGTGTGGAGGAGGGGGGGTCGAGCGTGATTTCGGCCAGGAATCGGCTGCGGTCGTTGTAACGGGTGGCAAGTTGTTCGAGTTGTTCGAGGTCGCGGAGGCGTGCCGCGGCGTGGTCGTACCGTGATTCGAGCAGCGGCGTGTAGAACCGCCGGACCTGGTGCAACTCGGCCGAGACGTTCTGTTCGGACCGGTCGTCACCGCCCAGCCGCTTCAGTAGCTTCATCAGGTCCGGCCAGATCTCCTCGGACGGCGGGGGTGGCTTGATTTCGTTCCAGGCCGAGAGTTGGCCCCCGCTCTCAAGGAGTGCCTCGACCATCCGCCCGGCCCGAACCGGGCCGATCCCCGGCAGCAACAGCAGCATCCGGGTGGCGGCCACGCCGTCGCGGGGGTTGTCGACCAGTTTCAGGAACGCCAACAGGTCCTTGATGTGGGCCGTCTCGAGGAATCTCAGTCCGCCGTACTTGTGGAACGGAACGTTTCTCTGGGCCAGTTCGACCTCCAGCGCCAGGCTGTGGTGCGAGGCTCGAAAGAGCACGGCCTGCTCCTTCAACGCCACCCCCTCCTCCCGCCTGGCCAACACCTCGTCCACCACGAAGTCGCTCTGCTCGTCTTCGTCGGTGCAGTCGACCAGCACCGGCCGTTCGCCGGTGGTCCGATCCGACCAGAGTGTCTTGGTGTGCCGCTGCTGGGCCTGGGCAATCACCCGGTTGGTCGCCTCGAGAATCGGCTGGGTGCTGCGGTAGTTCTGCTCGAGCGGCACGACGGTGGTGCCGGGGTGCTCGTCGGGGAAGTCCAGGATGTTGCGGATGGTGGCGGCCCGGAACGAATAAATCGACTGGGCGTCGTCGCCGACGGCCGTGAGCCCCATCCCGTCAGGGCACAGTCCCTTCAGCAGCCGGCTCTGCAGCCGGTTGGTGTCCTGGTACTCGTCGACCAGCACACAGTCGAACAACTTTCGCACCGCCGCTCCGGCACCGGGATCGTCCAGCAGCGCCTCCCAGAAGACCAGCAGGTCGTCGAAGTCCAGGCAGTGTTGAACCTCCTTGCGATCCACGTAGGCGGCGAACAGTTCGCCCAACCCATCGAGATCTTCGGTGCACCAGGGGAAGGCGTTCTCGATCACCTCCCTCAGGTTTGTCTGCGTGTTGACGACCCGGCTGTAGATTGCTGCACAGGTTCCCTTCTTGGGGAATCGGCGACCGGTTTCGCCCAGCCCCAGTTCGTTCCTCAACGAGGCCATCAGGTCCTCGGAATCGCCCCGGTCGAGAATCGAGAACTCGGTCGGCAGTTCGATCGTTCTCCCGAAACGTCTCAGCAGCCGGGTGGCGATCGAGTGGAACGTGCCGCCCCAGACCCGTGTCGATCCCGACGCGGTGCCGCCCCGGCCACTCTCCAACTGCCGCAGGATCGCCTCGACCCGTCGCAGCATCTCGGCCGACGCCCGGCGGGTGAACGTCAGCAGCAGGATCCTCGACGGGTCGGTCCCCTCGTGGATCAACCAGGCCACGCGGTGGGCCAGGGTGGTGGTCTTGCCCGTCCCGGCTCCGGCGACGATCAGCAACGGCGACGGGCCGTGGCAGGCGGCCTCTCGTTGCGGCGGGTTCAACTCGCTCAGCACCGTCTCGATCGACGTCGACTTCTGGTTCATTCCCGACCCGGTCTCGTTGTGCCGGTTTCCTGCAGCGGCCTGGTTTTCGATGGGCTGGCCCATCATGCCGCAAGGGGACAGTCAGCGGAAGTCCCCGGCGACCGGCCGCACGCCGGATTGGTCGCGGTGGCGGCGGGGCGTTACCATGGCGACCATGCCGGCCGGAATCGTCAGCAACTGCTTCAGGAGTCAACTCGATGCGGGCGAGTCGCTGGCCGGGCTGATCGGCCAGGCCGCTGCCGGCGGCTTCTCGGTGATCGAGCTCCGCCAGGGCTGCCTGGGCGATGGCGAGAGCCCCGGCGAGCTGGTGCCCGATCCGGACCGCCTGGAAGCACTGGCCGAGGCCTGCCCGGGCGTGCAGTGGGACCTGGCACTGGGTTACCCCTGCTTCGATCCCGCGACCACCGGCGAGGACGCCGTGTTCTCTTCCGGCCGGACAGCGATCGGGCGGTTGGCCACCGGCGGCCCACCCCACCTGCGGCTGGTCGACCTCACCACCGATCATTCTTGCGTCGATCCTGCCGACGCGGCCGCGACGGTCGGTCGCTTGCTCGAGCGGGTCCGCGATGTTGATGGCATGCTGTCGATCGAGCACGCTCGGGAGAACTGGGAGTGGTTCAGCGAGATGTTCGCTCGGGCCAGGGACGCTGCGGGGGCCGACGGACGGTGGTTGAAGATCTGCTTCGATCCCTGCAACCTGCTGATGGCTCCGGGGCATCCCGATCCGGCGACCGTCACCGCGGGACTCGATCCCGAAACCGTTTCGATGATCCACATCAAGCAACGCCGGAACGGGCAGCCGTGGCCCGCGGTGGCCGACGGCGAGGTCGACTGGGCCGGGGTGATCGAGGCGATGGGTGCGATGGGCGATGGGTCGGGTTTCGAGGGGCCGTTGTTGTTCGAGGTGGCTCCGAGCCGGGACTTGTGGGAGTTCCTGGAGGGCAGCCGGGTGTACCTGCAACGGCTGGGACTGGAGATGGGCCTTGGGTCCCGGGAGCCATGAACAGAGAACCGAGAGAGGGTCGTGCGATGAAGCGGTTGGTCGTCTGGATCGGGATGGTCCTGCTCGTGCCGTCGTTGGTCCGGGCGGGGGATGCGAATGCGAAGATCGGGAAACTGGTCGAGGGGATGCGGGTGGGGCCCTTGAAGCGGCTCGACATCGGGGTGACCCGGACCGGGACGTCGATCCCGGCACTGGTGACCGACGAGGACCTGGTCCCGGGAACAACCAAGACCCGCGTGCTGCTGGTCAACGTCGGCGGAGCAGCCAAACCGGAGGTGTCGGTGGGATCGACGCTCGAGTGGTTCTACAAGTCGGCGGAGGCCGCCGGGTTCCGAAAGAGGTTTCTGCTGTCGGCCGTGCCGGTGGTCAACCCCGACGGCTGGGCCATGGGGCGGGGTGACCGCAATCTCTCCGGCGGCACTCCCTCGAAGGCCTACCCGCCGAAGGGGACCGCCTACGGAGACCCGAAGAATCCCGAGGCACACTATCTGTGGCGGTGGATCGGCATCTCGGCTCCCGACCTGGTCATCGAGATCGGTGACGGTCGCCCATTGCTGTCGGTCCCGAGGACCGGGCTGGCTGCAATGAAGTCCCTGCTCAAACTGGGGCCGGACCTGAAGCCCGCCGAGGGCCTCGCCGCCGCCTTGCCTCGCCACAGTCCCTGTGGCACGGGTCCGGTTCCGGCCCTGCGGTTGAAAGGCGAACCGAGCCGGGTGTCGGTCCGCCTGGCCGAAATCCTCAGGTCAGGTTTCGTCGGTCCGTCTCCAGCCCGACGTGAGCTCCAGAAACGCCTGGACCGCACGCCGATCCAGATTGCCGGTCAACTGGCCAAACGGTACGGCCACCAGTTGGGCACCGTCGCCTACATCCCGGCCCTGGCCCTGGTCGGTCGAATCCGGCTCGGCCAACTCACCGACGACCCCTCTCACCTGGCCGATGTCGAGCGGATCGTGGCGCCCTACGTCGAAGGAAAGAAGCCGACGGTGCCACCCGGTCGGATTTTCGGGAGCAACCACTCCGGACACCTGGTCTTTTCGGAATTGGCCCGGGTCACCGGCAAGCCGATTTACAGGAAGCTCGCCAAGAACGCCGCCGACCTGGCCTTCGACAAGCGGGGGCAGTTGCGGGAGGCGATGCCCGGGCATGTCGAGATGAGTGATTCGGTGTTCATGGCCTGTCCGATCCTGGTGGAAACCGGTGAGTTGACCGGTGACCGCCGGTACACGCGGATGGCCCTGCGGCACATGGAGTTCATGCTCAAGACCAACCTCCGTCCCGACGGTCTTCACGCGCATTCTCCCCTGGACCCTGCTCCCTGGGGCCGCGGCAACGGTTTTCCGGCGCTGGGGCTGGCCTGGTGTCTGAGTCACCTGCGGGAGTCAGCTCCCGAGCGGAAACCGGTCCTGGCCGCCCACCGGGCCCACCTGGCCGCCCTGGTCAGGCACCAGGATCCCACCGGCACATGGCACCAGGTCATCAATCACCCGGGCAGCTACCGGGAATTCACCAGCACCTGCATGATCACCTACTCGATCATCCGCGGAATCCGTCGCGGGTGGTTGGACCGGAAGAGATTCGGCCCGGTGGTGGATCGGGCGTGGCCGGCCATCAAGTTGCGGATTGCCGCCGACGCGACCCTGGTGGACGTCTGCACCGGGACCGGCAAACAGAAGGACCTGCGGGCTTATCTCGATCGCCCCGCGATCCTCGGCCGCGACGATCGCGGCGGGGCAATGGCGTTGCTGGTGACAACCGAGATGGCCGCGTGGCAGCGTGACCAGAAGAAGCGATGACCGACCGCCTGGACGGCATCGTGCTGGGCACCGGCCACAATGCGCTGGTCCTGCAGGCCTATCTCTGCCGGGCCGGTCTCCGCGTGTTGTCGGTTGACCGGGCCGAGACTCCCGGCGGGGGGTTGGCGACGGTCGAAAATCCTCGACACCGGGGTTTCCTGCACAACACGCACTCGTTCTTCCACCGGGCGATCACGGCGATGCCGTGGTACGTCGATCTCGAACTGGAACGACACGGAGCCGGCTACATCGAGCCGGAACTCAACGTGGCGATGATCTGTCCGGACGGGCGGGTGTTGAAGTGGTGGCGGGATCTCGATCGCACGCTCGAATCGGTGGCCACCATCTCGCCCCGTGACGCGGATGTGCTGGCCGGTTGGATCGAGCGGTTCGAGCCGATCGTCGACAGGCTGCTGGTGCCCGAGGCCAGTTCCCCACCGCTGCCACCGAAACTCCGTCGCGAGCGGCTGGAGCAGACCGCCGAGGGCCGCCTGCTGCTGGAGGTCTCGGCCAGTTCCCCCCTGGAGTTCGTCCGCAGCGAGTTCGACGATCCGACGGTCCGGGCCGGGTTGTTGTTCTTCAATGGACTCCGCGAGGTCGACTTGAGGTTGCCGGGATTCGGGCACTCGATTCCCGCTCTGCTGGCCGGTCGGCACAAGGCCCAGATGTGCGTCGGTGGTTCGGCACGACTGGCCGAGGCCCTGGTCGCTGACATCGTCGAACACGGGGGTGAGGTGTTGTGTGGTGTCGAGATCGAGGGGATCCTGGTCGAGCGGGACCGCGCCACGGGACTCGCCCTGGCCGACGGACAGCGGATCGAGGGAGTCGATTTCGTCGTCTCGGGACTCAATCCGCAGCAGACACTGCTGGAGTTGATCGATGCCGACCGCGTGGACGCCGCGATACGGGACCGGGCCGAGCGGTTCGAGTACAACCTGCTGGCTCCGCTGTTTGCTCTCAATCTCGCTCTCTCCGAGCCCCCCTCGTACCGGGCCGCTGCGGACGATACGGACCTGGATCAGGCCTTCATGACGATCCTGGGCCTGGGCCACGACGGCCAGTTTGACGAGATCCTCAGCGCGCACCAGCAGGGAACGATGCCAGCGACGGTCATGTGGGGGGCGGTGCCGACACGGTTCGACCCCACGCAGGCCCCCCCGGGACATCACACCGCCTTCATGTGGGAGAAGCTGCCATATCGCCTGGGCGGTGACCCCGATGGTTGGGACCGGGTGGGTCGGGAACACGGCCAGGTGATGCTCGAGGCGTGGACCTCCGCCGCCCCCAACCTCACCGACTCGGTGATCGACTGGTTTGTTCGCACTCCGCGGGACACCGTTCGCAGTCTGCCGAACATGCAGGAGGGGGATCTGCTGGTGGGTGCGTTCGCCAATGACCAGGTTGGCTTCCACCGGCCATTCCCCGGAGCCGGGCACTACCGGGCCGGTGTCGACGGGCTCTACCTGTGTGGTGGATCGTGTCATCCGGGCGGCAACATCACGGGCCTGTGCGGCTACAATGCCGCCGGAGTTGTCATGGCCGACCTGGGAGTGACGCCGTGGTGGAATCCTGCGGCGGAATGAGGAGTGACCGGCGATGACCATCGAGGTGCTGGGCGGTGACATTCACCTGGTCGATCTGAAGACCCGGCTGCCGTTTCGTTATGGCATCGCCACGATGACCGAGGCACCTCATGCCTTCGTCCGCGTTCGCGTCCTGGTTGACGGTCGTCCCGCCACCGGCATCGCTGCCGATCACCTGCCGCCCAAGTGGTTCACCAAGGTCCCCGAGACGCCGCTGGAGATCGAGATCGACGAGATGTTGACGACGATCGAGGTGGCCGTCGGGTTGGCCGAGGGCGTTCGGGCCGAGACGCCGTTTGACCTGTGGCGTGAACTCTACGATCGCCAGGCCGACTGGGGCCACAAGCGGGAGTGGCCGCCGCTGCTGGTTAACTTCGGCATGACACTGGTGGAACGCGCGGTGCTCGAAGCGGTGGCCCGGGCACGGGAGACGAACTGGTTCGAGTTGTTGCGAGGCGGGGGACTGGGGATCCGGCTCGGCGAATGCGACAGCCGGCTCGAGGGGTTTTCGGTCGCCGAGTTGTTGCCGGGGGAACCGGCCGTGGAGGTGATCGCCCGCCACACTGTCGGAATGGCCGATCCGCTTTCTGATGCCGAGATTGCGGCCGACTCGCGACTCGACGACGGTCTGCCCCAGTCGCTGGCCGCGTGCCTGTGCGACTACGGCCTGTGTCATCTCAAGATCAAGGTCAACGGCGATCTCGACGCCGACCTCGACCGTCTCGGCGATATTGCCACGCTGGTCGAAACGGCCGGCGTCGCGGAATTCGGGTTCACGCTGGACGGCAACGAGCAGTTCCGCGACCCGGCCGCATTTCGCGGGTACTGGGAACGTCTCGTTGCCCGGGATGACCTGCGGAACTTTCTGTCCCACCTGGTCTTTGTCGAACAGCCCTTCCACCGTGACGTGGCACTGGATCCCGCGGTGATGGGCGGTGAGGACGGGCTGGCCGGCTGGAGCGACCGGCCACCGATGATCATCGACGAATCCGATGCCGAGACCGACAGCCTGGTCCGGGCACTGGAACTGGGTTACCACGGCACCAGCCACAAGAACTGCAAGGGGGTCTTTCGCGGCGTGATCAACGCCTGCCTGGTCGGATGGTTGAATCGTCAGCACGCCACGGCCGGATCCTCCGGTTTCATCATGAGTGGCGAGGACCTGGCCAACATCGGACCGGTGGCGTTGCTGCAGGATTTGGCGGTGGCCAGTTCGCTGGGTGTGACGAGCATCGAGCGGAACGGGCACCACTATTTTGCCGGGCTTTCGGAGTTTCCCGAGCACGTGGGCGAACAGGTGCTGGAGGCTCATGGTGACCTGTATCACCGCAGTCGCAACGGATGGCCGACCCTGTCGGTCCGCGGCGGCCGGGTGTCGCTGGCCAGCCTCCAGCGAGCTCCGCTGGGGGTCGGCTTCGAGCTGGATGTTGAGCAGTTCATCCCGTCGGCCGACTGGCGGTCCGGCAACTGAAGCGGCCATCCTTCCTTCCGGGGTGCTGCCGCCGGGTCGGGCGGATGGTTATGATGAGCCGATGACCGCTTCGATCCAGACCACCGTCGTCGGCAGTTACCCGGTTCCCGACTGGCTGCCGGCCTACCCCACCGCCGGTCATCTCCACGATGCGACGATGCTGGTGCTCAAGGCCCAGGAACTGGCCGGGCTCGACGTGATCAGCGACGGCGAACTGGGCCGTTTCGACGTGAACCACCCCGAGACCAACGGGATGATCGACCACTTTGTCGGTCCGCTGGAGGGTGTGGCGACCGAGTTGACCGGCGAGGAACTGTCATGCTTTCGGGCTCTGCCGGACTTCCGGTTCCGTTCCAGGCCGGCCGGAGTCGTCCGTGGACCGCTGGGTCCCGGTCGACTCGATTTGCTCAACGAGTTCCGGCAGGTCCGCGACCTGGCGGCGTCGCCGTTGAAGTTCACGGTCACCAGCCCGTACATGCTGGCCCGCACGCTGCTCGACGGACACTACGGCGGACTCGAACCGTTGGTGATGGCGTTGGCGGAGGTGTTGAACGGGCAGTTGGCGGAAATCGATGCGGCGGTGATCCAGGTCGACGAGGCGAACGTTCCGGGCCGACCGGAAGATGCCCTGTTGGCTGCGGCCGGCATCAACCGCGTGCTCGACGGCGTGTCGTCCGAACGGGCCGTGCACCTGTGCTTCGGCAACTACGGGGGCCAGACGATCCAGCAGGGGGCCTATCGGTCGCTGCTGCCGTTCTTCAACGCTTTGGAGTGCGATCACCTGGTGCTCGAGTTCGCTCGGCGGGGTGACGCCGAACTGGAGGTCTTCGGTGAGGTGAAGCCGGAGCTCGCTCTGGGGATCGGCGTGATCGACATCAAGGACAACGAGGTCGAGAGTGTCGAGGTGGTGGCGGCGCGGATCGAGCGGGCGATCGAGGTGCTGGGCGAGGAACGTGTGAAGTGGGTGCACCCGGACTGCGGGTTCTGGATGCTTCCACGCAGCGTCACTGACGCCAAGATCGCCGCGCTGGTCGCCGGCCGCGACAAAGTGCTGGGAACCGGTACGGACTGAAGATTTACCAGGCGAGACCCAAGAAATGCCCCACATCAATATCCAGGACATCGAGCCGTTGGAGGTGATTCCCGGCTGTCGGATGCGGACGCCGTTCGGCGAGAACCTGATGCTGAGTTATCTCGAGATGGACGAGGGGGCGGTGGTGCCCCTGCACGACCATCCCCACGAGCAGGGGGGCATCCTGCTGGAGGGTCGCGTCGAGTTGACGATCGGGGACGAGGTGCGTGTGTGCGAGCCCGGTGAGATGTTCCTGATCCCCCCCCACACGCCGCACAAGGCCGTCGCCGTCGGCGGTCCCGCGCGGGTGTTCGACGTGTTCAGCCCGGTCCGCGAGGACTATGCCGCGTTGTACAACAAGTACATCCCGGACGCGGACGACCAGCCGCAGACGTGAGTCACAGGCGTCGGATCAGCAGGCCGCCGTCGATGGTCAGCACCTGGCCGGTGGCGTAGGTCAGGTCGCCGCGTGCGAGCATGGCCACGGCTCGTCCGACATCCTCGGGCTCGCCCCACCGCGGTTCGACCGTCAGGCCCTCGGCGATCAAACGGTCGTATTTCTCGGTGACACCGGCGGTCATGTCGCTGTGGATGATGCCGGGTTGAACCTCGTAGACGGCGACCCCGTGAGGCGCCATCCGGACGGCCCACAACCGGGTGGCCATCCGGGTGGCCGACTTTGTCAGGCAGTAGTCGCCTCGATGGACCGAAACGACTTCACCGGAAATCGACGAGATATTGATGACCGTGCCGCGGAACTCGGGGTCGTCGGCGTGCTGGGCGATCATCCACTCGGCGCAGGCCTGGGTAAGAAAGAAGGGCCCCTTGAGATTGACGTCGAGGACCCGGTCGAAGGACTCCTCGTCGGCCTCGAGGATGTCACGGCGGCCGGGCGAGGTGATGCCGGCGTTGTTGACCAGCAGGTGCAGGGCCCCAAACCGTTCTCGGATCTTCTCGATGATCCTCAGGCGATCGGCTGCGGTCGCGACATCTCCACGGCAGTAGCATACCCCGGTCCCGCCTTGCTCGAATTCCACCAGCACGTCGGCGACATCCTCGGCCGGCCGAAGGCCCCCCAGCGCCAGCTGCCATCCCTCGGCGGCCAGTGACCGCGCGATGCCCAGCCCGATGCCACGCGCACCGCCGGTGATCAACGCCACTCGACCGTCGGCCCGGCTCATGAGGTTCCCCCGTCTTCGGCTCCGAAGAACGAGTGGTCTTGCCCTTCCGCCAGTCGACCGACGTACACGGCGGCCTCGCGGAGGTGGTAGTCGCCCCACAGGCACGATTCGCCTCGCGGGATGTTCGAACCCTCCGGCACGTGGTCCCAGCCGTTGGGACGATGGTAGACGGCGTGGAGCAGCAGGCCCTGGTGATCGGGGTCGGTCGAGAGGTAGGGGGTGTCCAGCAGCGTGGCGAGGGTGGCCAGGCCCGTTCGGGTGTACTCCTGGGCGGCGTCGGGGTCGGTTGGTTCCAGCACGCGACCCAGACGCACCAGTGCCTGGCAGGCGATCGCGGCGGCCGAGCTGTCGACCGGTTCGTGGTCGTTGTAGGGATCGGCCGGTCGTTCGCGGTGACCGGGCATCTCGGCCAGACCCGGGGCCCCGGTGTCCCAGTAGGGGACTCCGTCGGTGGGAGTCGTCTCGATGTAGAAATCGCAGCTGGCCCGTGCCGCCTCGAGCATCATCCCGGCGATGTCCCGGCGGCCTCCCAGTGGCTCGAGTGCCGCGTCTTCGACCGACTCGAGGAACTCCAGCAACTCGGCGTATCCGAGCATGACCCAGGCCAGGCCACGGGTCCAGGTGGTGAACGGCGAATAGCCCTGTTGGGTCGAGGCACACCGGTAGCGGCCGTCGTTGGTGTTGAAGAGGCTCTCGTGAGCCACCCGCCCCCGCACGTCGTAGCGGTCACGTCCGGTGCCCTGGTAGACGTTGTAGCGGGCGGTGGTGCGGGCGTGCTGGACCAGCCGGTCGAGCAGCCCGATCGGCTCGTCGTGCTCACCGATCAGCCGGTGACCAAGCTGGTGGGCCAGGGCAAGCGATCGGAGGCTGCGGATGGTATCGGCGAACAGCGAGTGGGGGCCGTTGAAGGAGTGGATGAAGCCGTCGCCGTCGGCGGTGGTGGTCCAGCGGACCGCCTGCACGGCTCCGCTGATCCGCAGCGCCAGTTCCCACCCGTCGATCTCGGCGGCCGTCGCTTCGAACCGGTTCTCCCGGGCCAACCGCCAGAGGTTCCCGTAGGTGCTGACGTTGTTGAAGCCGTGGTCGTGGACTCCAACGTGAGTCAGGTGCGGCGGCATGTGGGCCAGCGTGTTGGCGCGGCCGAATTCCAGGAACCGGGCCTCACCGGTGGCGTCGAACTGCAGCAGGGCCGAGCCGAACTGGAAGCCCTGGGTCCACTCGGTCCAACCGCGCGAGGTGTAACGGCCGCCAACCGTGTAGACCGGGGCCCCGGATTCGGTGGACCAGTTGTCCGTGAGCTGATCGAGAGCGGTGGCCGAGACGGTCCAGAACCGCTCCAGCGACGGAACCAATCCGGAGGCAGTGCGGACGGTCCCCGGGTCGATCATGACCCCTCACACTCCGCGCGACGACCTCGACCGCCCGGCCTAGGAATCGACCAGTGGCTCCTGCTTCTCGGTGATCACCGGCAGCTCCGGGTCCTTGGAGTCGCACATGTCCGCATTGAGCTGCGTGAAACCTTCCCATTCACTCGGCAGATTGTCCTCGATGAAGATCGCTTCCACCGGGCATTCGGGAATGCACGCCTCACAGTCGATGCACTCATCCGGGTGGATGTAGAGCATCGATTCACCCTCGTAAAAACACTCGACCGGGCAAACGACCACGCAGTCGGTGTACTTGCAGTTGAAACACGGCTCGGCGACGACGTGCGTCATTTGTGATTCCTCAAAATTTCCGTGCAGGCGCCACGCAGAGACGGAAAACAGTCGCCCAAGTGACCGATCCGAGCGCCAATCCCCCGGTGACTGCGAAATGTTAATGTGGTCGCCGGTCGGGTGTCAAGCGGCCGGCCTGATCGAGTCGAGTCGTCGATGTTCAACATCGGACACCATCATATGTTTCGGCAGAATCGAGACCCATCTTGCCTCAGGTCTGGCCTCTGACTACAGTTTGCGCGGGCGGGGGGGTTCAACCGGAATCTGATGTTCATTCACCGTTGCGCGCAATCCCTTGGCTCTCACCGAAGTTGATCGCAGCCTGCTCGTCCGTTGCCTGGAACATCATCCCGGCGCGTGGCGTGATTTCGTGGATCGGTTCATCGGTCTGTTCGTCCACGTGATCAACCACACTGCCCACGCCCGCAGCGTGAGGCTGTCCAATGACGACGTCGACGACCTGTGTGCAGAGGTGTTCCTGGCGTTGTTGGCCGACGATTTCGCCGCGTTGCGGCGGTTCCGGGCCAAGTGTTCGTTGGCGACCTACCTGGCGGTGATCGCCCGTCGCGTGGTGGTCCGCGAGATGGCCAGGCGGCGGAAGGCCGAGGCCTTGGGCCACGTGCCGGCTCACCAGGCCGCTCTTGACCAGGCTGGCTCACAGCCGGTCCACGAACGGCGAATCGACGATGCTGACGAGGTCGATGCCATGCTGGCGGGACTGGATGAACGTGATGCGAGCGTGGTGCGGTTGTTTCATCTCGAGGGACGAAGTTACAGCGAGATCAGCCAGCTGCTGGGCTTGGTCGAAAACTCGATCGGTCCCACGTTGGCTCGGGCCCGTAGTCGACTCAAGCGACAAAACGTCTAGGCCCGACTCACGCCTCGGTTCCCCTCAGACTGGCCCCACAGTCTCCATCCGGACCGTCGCAACTCCGGGGCCGACCCGATCGCTGGTATCTTGTTGACACAGTGGCGCGGTCTGGTTACAGGGAGAGGGCGTGACGTTGCCGGTTGTCGATGGTCGGCACGTGGCAGGCTGTCGAAGCTGGGAGAGCTGGGACATGCGGAGTGCTTCTCGAATTCGCGGCGAACGGTTTCTGCCGAGGTCGTGGTGGCTGGCCCTGGTTGTCGCCGCCCTGTGGGTTGTCGCCCCATTGCCGGCCCAGCAGCAGGCCGAGGACGCTCGGCAAGGACGATTCCTGAAAAAGGTCTACGAGGATGGCCAGGGGACCCACCGCTACCAGATCTTCCTGCCGGCCGGATACGACAAGCAGAAGCAGTACCCCACGATCCTGTACCTGCACGGTGCTGACGAGTGTGGCCGTGACGGGGTGAAGCCTGTTCAGATCGGGCTGGGACCCTACGTGCGAGCCCGCTCGGCCGAGTACCCCTTCATCGTGATTTTTCCTCAGTGCGAAACGACTCGAGGACGCCGATTCCTGGAACGCTGGCAAGCCGGGTCGCCGGATGCCAACCGCGCGCTGAAGATTCTTGACCAGGTCGAAAAGGACTACAGCGTTGATCGCAGCCGGGAGATCCTGACCGGCTGGTCGATGGGGGGGTACGGCGCCTGGAGCCTGGCGATGACTCATCCGGACCGTTGGGCTGCGGTGGTGCCGGTCTCCGGCGGTGGCGACACGACTCGAGTGGCAACGCTGAAGAACGTGCCGATCTGGGCCTTCCACGGACCCCAGGACCGGATTGTCTATCCGGAACGCTCCCGTGAGATGGTCGCGGCGTTGAAGCAGGCCGGGGGCCGCGTGCGGTACGACGAGCCGAAGTCCGAGGCTCACGGGGTGTGGCAGCAGGCTTACGACAGCGAGTTGCTGGAGAACTGGTTGAAGAACCCGCGTCAGCCGATCCCCGGTGGCGAACTGGTCGCACGCGGAACACCGTTGCCCGACGCGTTGTCTCCCTTCGTTCCGGCAGTTCACATCGGCGGGGCGGCCTACCTGAGGGTGGGGGCTGAGGTGCTCGACGCCATCGCCGCGGCAATTCCCACCGCGGTGCCCGAGGACATCCTCTCGGGAACCCTCGAACGGATGTCCATCCGGGAGGATGACGGAAAGCCGCGGA
Organism: Planctomycetota bacterium; assembly: GCA_963582065.1. Taxonomy (GTDB): domain Bacteria; phylum Planctomycetota; class Planctomycetia; order Planctomycetales; family Planctomycetaceae; genus UBA8437. The sequence continues at coordinate 32,223 of CAUZRQ010000031.1, forward strand.
AGAAGCCGAAGAAGAAGTTCTACGAGGCGACTCTCGATGACATCTCCTACCGCGGCGAGATTCATGCGGCGGGACTCTCGACCCGAAGCGACGGGACCATCAGCGTACGAATGGAGTTGAAGAACATCACGGTGACCATCGGCCAGACCCGGGTCCACAGGGTCAAGCTCGACGACAAGAAGGTCAACGGAGTGAAGATCTTCTTCGAAAAGGAGCGGGAACTGAAGGCCGTCGCCAGTGCCTCGCACATCCTGGTCGGACACCAACGGCCGGTCACGCCCGTCATGCTGGATTTTGTCGTCGAGCCGTCGGTGGCCAAGCGGCGACTGAGACTCAAACTGGTCCAGTCGAATTTCAGGATCGCTCCCGACCAATACGAGGTGGTCGGTCCGGAGACCATCGACGTGCCGGGGGGGTTCAAGAGCACCACGCGACGGAGGGTGTACGAGACGATTGTCACCAAACTGGCGGAGCAGCGGGAACTGGTCGAGGAGAAGATTCGCGAGTTGGTTCCGACGTTGATCACCGAAATGGAACAACGGCTTGAGTTCGCCGATTCCTCGGACCTGTTCCGCAGCCTGTGGCCGCTCCCGATCTACCAGCCCCGTGTCCGGCTCTGGCCCGAGGCGGTGGTGGTCGAAAAGAGCGGGCTTTCGATCGCGATCGGGATGACCGTCGCGGCGCCCGATCCGTCGACCGCCCCGCGGTCTCCCCGCGAGATGATCCTGGTCAAGGACCTGGTCAAGCGGATCCCTCGCACGCAGACCCTGCGGGTCGGTTTTGCTCCGGGACTGCTCGATCCCCTGACCCAGATGCTGATCGACGGTGGCGTGGCCCGTGTCGATGTCCGCGACACTCCCGAGGAACTCGTTCGGAAACTGGGTGACCGCGGCGAGTTGGCGAAGGTGATTCCCGCGATCGCCACGATGCCGGCGACGACCGAGGTGCGGTGCGAACTGGAGCTGACCCGACCGATCTCGATCATGCCGACAGACGAATCGGCCTCGGCGGTCGAGGCCCCGATGGGCTTCCGGTTTCTGATCCCCGGTGCCCGTCTGATCGTCTCGACCCGAACCACTGGCGACTGGAAGCCCCTGGCCCTCTTCGACCTGACGCTCGAACACACCGCGCGGCTGAAATTGTTGACTCGAACCGGAAAGGGTGGCCAGGCTCTGGAGATCCGTTTTCCGGCCGATCCGGTGATCAAGATGACCGGCCGCTTTGCAGCTGGTGTCGAGCTCGCCGACGGACGGCTGCTGACCGACGTGTACCGCAGGCAATTCGACACGGCCTGGCGATTGTTTGCCAAGAATGCGCTGGCATCAACGGTTTCGGTCGGCGATTTCGAATTCGGAGACATCGCCTTGCCGTTGAAGGACATCGGTTGGTCGTCGCCGTTGATGTCGATCGAATTCGGGTTGGCTGCGAAGGCGAAGGCGGCGTTGCGGCGAATCCAGAAGGCGACATTCGAGCGGCCAATCATCAAGCCGGCGCCTCGGACCAAGACGGCTCCGGGTGAAACCAATCCGGGTTCGCCCCAATCGGGCGTGCCGTCTCGGAAGCCGGCGGCCCGGGGAAACCGGTAAGTCGGCCGGGGGGACCACCGGTCCCCGGCGAGGTGCTTGAATCGCTTCCAGCGGATTGCCACAATGGACCGGGTTCTCGCCCGGTCTCTTGCCGGTGACCGAGATGGCCGATTGACTGTTCGTGTTTGCTGCGACCTGTTCTGGTTTCACCGTTGGTTCTCCTGCTGTTGCGTGAAGGATTCAGAGAATGGCCGTCAATTTCGTCGAAGGTCAAACCGTCGGCATCGACCTCGGGACTACGTACTCGTCGATCGCCCAACTCGATGACGAGGGCAACCCGCAGCTCATCAAGAATATTGATGGCCGTGACATCACTCCCAGCGTGGTGCTGTTGGGGGACGGCGACCGGGTCGTGGTCGGCCCCTCGTTCGCCCGCATCGCCGAGGAGACGCCCGATCGGATCATCGAGGCGATCAAGCGAGAGATGGGGAACAAGGATTTCCACGTGGTCTTCAAGGACCAGAAACTGACACCCGAATTCGTCTCGGCCCTGATCCTCAAGAAGCTCAAGCAGGACGCCGAGAAGGAAATCGGTCCGATCGGCAACGCGGTGATCACCGTGCCGTACTACTTCAACGACATCCGCCGCAAGGCGACCCAGGACGCCGGACGCATTGCCGGGCTCAACGTGGTCGACATCATCAACGAGCCCACCGCAGCCACGCTGTCCCACGCCTGGGAGAAGGGCGAGTTGGGTCGCGCGGATCTCGAGCAGATCGAGCGAACGATCCTGGTCTACGACCTTGGTGGTGGAACCTTTGACGTGACCGTCGTCCGTTACACCCCGACGAATTTCAAGGTGCTTGCCACTGACGGAGACGTGATGCTGGGGGGCCTGGACTGGAGCCGGCGGCTGGTCGACCACGTGGCCGACGAATTCCAGAAGAAATACGACATGGATCCGCGGGAGGATCCCGCCGGCCTGAGACAGTTGACACAGGATTGCGAGGATGCCAAGCGGAAACTGTCCGAGACCGCCCAGGTGCCGATCGAGGTCTACTTCCAGGGCAATTCGATGACGGTTTCGGTCACTCGTGGAGAATTTGAAAGTCTCACCAGTGACCTGCTGCAACGGACTCGCGACACGACCGAACTGGTGCTGGCCCAGGCCGAGGTCAGCCCCGGTGATCTCGACGAACTGATGCTCGTCGGCGGGTCGACTCATATGCCCGTCGTCGAGAAGATGCTCAAGGAGATCTGCCACCGCGAGCCCAACAAGGATGTGGACCCCGAGGAGGCGGTCGGTCACGGGGCGGCACTTCACGCTGCGATTCTCGAAGCGCGTGCCACCGGTGGCGAGACCCGCATGGGCAAGGCAATCATCAATCGCCTGAGAAGTGTCGCGACCACGGATGTCAATTCGCACTCGCTGGGCACCAAGGTGACTGATCCGGGCAACCAGCAGAAAAAGAACCACATCATGATCCAGCGCAACACCGAGTTGCCGTTCGACGTGACTCAACGGTTCGCCACCACCTCGGACAACCAGCAGCGGATCCACGTGACGGTGCTCGAGGGCGAGGTCGCCGACATTGATGCCTGCGCGAATATCGGGGATTTCTGGATCACCAATCTGCCGCCCAACCTGCCCAAGGGATCGCCGGTCGAAGTGACCTACGCCTACGATGCCGCCGGTCGGATCAACTGTACGGCTCGCGAGTTGACCAGCAACAACGAGGCGTCGATCGAGATCGTCCGAGATTCCGGACTTGATGACGAGGGCGTCGATTCGTTCGGGGCGCTGGCCGAGAGTTACCAGGTCGAGTAGTCGGAGCGCGTGCCCCTCCGGGGATTGGCCGGAGCGATTGGTCCACAAGGAAGGCGACTCGTGGCGTTGGACGTCTACAAGGACTGGCTGGGAATCCCCGAGAATGTCCCTCGGCCGGTGGATCTCTATTCGCTGCTGCGACTCGTGAAATTTGACGACGACGCCGAGAAGATCCGCGGGAACTACAGGAAACTCAATGCGCACGTCCGCAAGTATGCCAGCGGAACCTACCAGGTCGAGTCGCAGGAACTGCTCAACGAACTCGCCAAGGCGATGCTCTGCCTGACTGATCCCGAGCGGAAACGGGATTACGACGAGTCGATGGGTCGCACGTTCGATGATGCCGACAACCTGGACAACCCCACGATTGCCGAAACACTGGTGCGGTGGGGCACGGTCAGTCGCGAGCAGATGCAGGAGGCCAAGGACTTTGCCGAGCGGCGGGGTCTGGAGATGCGCGATGCGGTGGTGCAGATGAAGTTGGTGGATGCCGAGGAGGCCACCAAGGCCCTGGCGGCCGAACTCGGGTTTCCCTACGTCGAACTCGAGCAACTCACTCCCGAAAGCTCGGTGCTCACCAAGGTCCCCCAGAACCTCGCTCGGCGACATACCATCCTGCCGCTGTTTGTTGACGACAACATGTTGCTGGTGGCCTGCGGCCAGGAGCCGTCCCACGAGCTCGAAGATGACTTGCGATTCCGTTTCGGCGTGCCGATGCGGAGAGTGATTGCCAGCCCGGCGTCGATCAACGAGAGCGTCGTCCGGTATTACGCGGAACTCGAGGCCGCCGAGGCCGTTGAGGTGGATGGTGGAGGGACCGGGACCGAGGAGAAAAAGCAGCAGCAGCAGCAGCAGCAGCAGCAGCAGCAGAAGAAGAAGAAGAAGAAGAAAGCCGTTGTGGATCCCGACAGTGCCGAGGCCAAGGAAGCGGTCTACAAAGAGAAGCAGATCGGAAAAATCCTGGCCTGCTGGAGCTTGATCGTGCCGGCGATGATCGACCACTTTGTGTTGCCGGATCGCTTCAAGTTCTTCAGCATCTTCGGCTTCAGTCTCTCGCTGGTCTTCTCTCCGGTTCTCCTGTACCTGGTCTGGGGCAAGTTCTTCCGCCGTAGGTAGCAGGGCCGCTCATCGGCCGTCACCGACCGCGTTGCTCCAGATGGCCCAGTAGAGTCTCTTCCCGGACGTCTCGTGGTAGCGGTCGACCAACGGTCCGATATAGTGCTCGTCCCACGGTTCCTCCATCGCCAGCCGATGGACATCGCCCGCCCGGAATCGATCGACTGTCCCGCCCAGGTCCGGATAGAACTCGTCGCCGACTCTTGCCCGGGTCTTCCTTGGGTTGTAGTGCGCGACGTGGATGACTTTCCCGACGGCATCGCCACCCCGGTGCACGTGCAGGACCTCGTATTTCAGCACGAAGGCGTAGTTGTACAGTCCGTCGTTGGGAAGGAACGCACCGGGCAACTCGATCAACTTCGCGGTGACCTCGAATCGGCCGGCAGTGGTCACCTGTCCCTCGGTGCCCGCCTGGTCGGCGAGGGAGCTGTCGGTGCCGTCATGTCTGTTTCGAGACAATCCGCTCCGCAACCCGGTGGCCACAGCGACGGCGATCACCGGGACAACGACCACCGCGAGCAGAATCCAGCGGGCGGCTGTCGAGCCACCTCGGCCGGATATGGGGTCCGCCGGAGACGGGACCTCCGCGGAATCGGTTTCCGGCGTCTGGCTCTGAGGCATGTTTGGTCCCGGTTCTAGCGGGAGGCCGTGACGTTGGCGAAGGTCCAGTGCGGTTCCCAGAGGTCCGGCAGCGGGAGCACGGGGCCGTCGTGGGCCCGAGGGTGCAGTTTCCGCAGTGCGGTGCTGGTTCCACCGATGATGGGAGCATCGGCCAGCCTCATCAGTCCACCGGGTGCTCCGGCCCGCTCGGAACCACCGCCATCCTTCGGGCAGCGGGTGAACAGCACGTAGCGGCCATCCGGCGAGAGTCCACCGCCGTAAATGTGGCGGCCGTCTTCGCCATAGAGCATCTTCCGCCGGCCACCCTGGCCGGGTGCCATCCACAACTGGGTCCAGCCGTATCCCTGCTGGTTGGCCGGGCGGTTGCTGAAGACCAACTGCTTGGAGTCGGGGAACCAGTCGGGAGTGCAGTTACGGAAGCGGCTGACGACGTTCCATTTTCCGGTGGTGACGTCCATGCGGACGATCGTCCAGAGTTCCCCGCCGACGTTGGCGGTGCCGCAGAACCACTTGCCGTCGGGCGACCAGAACAACTGCTGAAAGTACCCGGCCCGTTTCATCCGCCGCTTCACTTTTCCGGATGCCGCGTCGAGGATCTCGATCCCCTTCAATGACAGGCACGAAATCTGCGTGCCGTCGGGACTCCAGCAGCCCCACGGGTGCTTTCCTATCACGCGTCCACCTCGTGCCAACGCGTCGGCCATCACCAGTTCGCCCTGGAAACCCCAGCGGTCGTGGCTGATCACGGTTCCGGCCTTGATGCGACGGAAGAGCAGGCGACGGCTGTCGGGCGACCAGCGGGGAGCCGCTTCGCTCCAGTCGGGCGTGTCGGTCAACTTGCGTTGCTGTGAGCCGTCGGGTCGCATCAGTACCAGGTCCCAGTCACCCCGCTTCTGCTTGATGCTGGTGACCACCCACCCCTTGGTGGCGACTTCCTGACGGAGCGTTTCGACGGCCTTGTCATCGGCGGCAGCTGCGGTGACCAAAATTGTCAGCAGCAGGGGGGCCGCAAGAGGGACGCGAAGTTCGGGGATCATCGGTGAGTTCTCCGTTGCGGGAGTAGCTGTGGGGGCGGTCGTTACGGGTACGATGACTCACATTAAACCAAGCCGCCACGGGGTGTCCACCACTCCGGCGACGGGTCTTTCTCAGTCCGATTCGACGAGGTCCGTCTCGGACCATTCGGGCAACGCGGGCCCGGTCTCCCCGTCCCGCAACCTACCCCGCATCAGGATCCGGATCGGCACCTCGTGGAACGGCAATTCCTCTCGAAAGACCCCCAGCAGGTACCTCTTCCAACTGGGAGTGATCAACTGCGGGTGGTTGCACTTCAGAACGATCGTCGGGGGACATGTATCGACCTGTGTGGCGTAGAAGATCTTGGGTCGACGGTTCTTTCGGAAGGGGGGCGGGTTGGCGACGACCGCGGCGCGGACGATCCGGTTCAGTCGCCCGGTGCTGACACGCTGCTCGGCCTGCTTGAAGACCGATTGTGCGAGGTTGACCAGCTTTCGGGAGTTCTGGCCGGTGACGGCGGTGACAAACGCGACCGGGGCAAACCGCAGCATGCCGAACGTCGAGATCAGGTATTCCGACCACCTGGCCATTGTCATTTCGGCCTGGATTGCCAGGTCCCACTTGTTGACGACCAGTACGCAGGGCGTATGCGTTTCGACAATGCTCTCGACCAGTTGCTTGTCGACTCGCGAGATCGTCTCCTGGGAATCGAAGAACATCAGCACCACGTTGGCACGGCGGATGCTCTGCCGTGATCGCACCAGCCCGTAGAACTCGACGTCGGTGGCGATGCTCTTCCGCTTCCTGACTCCCGGGGTGTCGATGGCGACAAACGACTTGCCGTCCATCTCGAACCGCACATCGATGCTGTCCCGGGTCGTCCCGGGCACCTCGCTGGTGATCACCCGTTCGTCGTCGGCCAGCGCGTTGATGAATGTGCTCTTGCCGACGTTGCGGCGTCCGACCATCGCCAGTTTCAGTTCCGGCTCGGCCGTCATCTCGCGGCCGCACTCGGCCTCGTCATCATCGGCCGAGGGCAGCACCTCCAGCAACGTCGCCAGCAGTTCTCCCCGGTTGCGGTGGCCCACGACGCTGGTGGTCACGACCGGGGCGTCGACCAGTTCGAGAAACGCGGGGGCCTCGTGATCGGTCCTTGGCGAGTCGCACTTGTTGACGACCAGCAGGATCGGCTTCCCGAGTGGCCTCAGCCGCCGAGCCACTTCCCGGTCCAGCGGAGTGATGCCCGCCTGTCCGTCGACGACGAACATCAGCAACTCGGCCTCCTCGATTCCCACCTGGATCTGCCGTTCGATTTCGTCCTCGAGCCGATCGGTGTCGTGCAGCCCGATGCCCCCGGTGTCGACCAGTTCGACGTACCGCTCGCCGGCCTGCATCACGAAGGTGACCCGGTCACGCGTGACGCCGGCGGTCGGATCGACCACCGACACCCTCCGCCGCGCCAGCCAGTTCAACAGTGAACTCTTGCCGACGTTCGGACGACCGATGATCGCGATTCTAGGAACGGGCATGGGACCGACAGAGAAAAAAGGGGGCGACGATGGAGGGCTGTCTTCTGGTTGCCAACTCAACTGTAGCCAATAATGGGCACAGAACAATTGTTGGGTCATGTTGTTGGGTCATGTTGTTGGGTCATGTTGTTGGGTGGGGGAGCAGGTGACGATCGCGAGGGTGGGCGTGGAAGCCGAGTTGGAGGTGTGGGGGCCTGAGGTCCCGTCACGCCCAGACTGCAGCCTCGACCAGGCTTACGCCTACTGCTTGAAGTTGGCGCGGACACACTACGAGAATTTTCCGTTGCTGCTCGGATTGGCCCCGGGTCAACTGCGTCGCCCTCTGTCGGTCGTTTACGCCTGGTGCCGATGGGCCGATGACCTGGCCGACGAGATCGAAGGTCCCGAGAGATCCCTGGAGTTGTTGAGATGGTGGAGAGAGGAGTTGACCGCCTGTTTCAGCGGCAGGCCCGAGCACCCGGTCTCCCTCGCCCTGCAGGAGGTTGTCACCGATTTCGGTCTGCACCGACGCCCCTTTGATGATCTGCTGGATGCTTTTGTCCAGGATCAGCGAGTCTTCGAATACCAGTCTTTCGAGCAACTGCTTGCCTATTGCTGCAACAGTGCCAACCCGGTCGGTCGAATCGTGCTGGCATTGGCCGGAGTCGTTGACGATCGGGCGATGGCCTGTTCGGATGCGGTCTGCACCGGACTGCAACTGGCCAACTTCTGGCAGGATGTCCGTCGCGATCACGAGGCGGGTCGGGTCTACCTGCCTCGGGAGGATCGAGAGAGATTCGGGTACGACGATGCGAGCCTGGCGGGCCGGGTTACCAACGATGCGTTCCTGGAGTTGATGCGGTTTGAGGTTGACCGTACTCGCGAGTTGTTCGGTGACGGTCGGTCACTTCCGGGCATGTTGCCGGGGTTGAGGGTGCCGGTGATGATCGACCTGTTCGCGCGGGGTGGCTGGAGGATTCTGGATCGGATCGAAGGGATCGGCTTCCGGGTTTGGGAGCGGCGGCCGGTGGTGCGAAGTCGGGACGTGGTGCTGATGGTCGTGGCTGCGATGTCGAGCGGGATCTGTCGTTGGGTGGTTCCCTGGCGGGCGGGGGGGCGCAAGGTGTGAGCGATTCCCGGTTGGAGGCATCACATGTCGCCTGTCGGCGATTGACTCGTCAACAGGCAGGCAACTTCTTCGTGTCGTTCCTGGGCCTGTCACGAGACAGGTTCCGGGCGATGTGTGCCCTGTACGCTTTCCTGAGGCTCACCGATGACATCGGAGATGAGCCGGGTTGGAGCCTGGTCGAGCGAGAGCAACGGTTGCTCGGCTGGCGAGAGCAGTTGCGTGTGGCGTTGAGTGAGGCCGACGCACCGGTCGTCGAGCCGTGCGACGTGTTCCCGGCCCTGGCCGATGCCGTCGCCGGTTTCTCGATCCCCGAAGCAGAACTGGAGGCCGTAATCGACGGAGTTGCCATGGATCTGGAACCACGGACCTATCCGACGTTTGATGACCTGCGAGTCTACTGCGATCGGGTCGCCGGAGCCGTCGGCCGGTGCTGTCTCCACATCTGGGGCTTCCATGACCCCGCCGCGTTGGATACGGCCAGGGACTGCGGATTGGCCCTGCAACTGACCAACATCCTCCGTGATCTCGGCGAGGATGCGGCGATGGGGCGGATCTACCTGCCGGAGGAGGACCTCGAGCGATTCGGCGTGGGTGTTGAAGACCTGCTGGCCGGGCGGGTCGACGACCGGTTCCGAGAACTGATGAAGTTCGAGGTGTCTCGAGCCCGCGTACATTACGCTGCCAGCGAAGGTCTCTTCGAACAGATCGACCGGCCGGGACGTCCGGTCCTCCGGGCGATGTTGCGGGTCTACGGCGGTTTACTGGATCGGATCGAGCGAGTCGACTACGACGTCTTTGGGCGCACGATCCGTGTGGCTGCCTGGCGAAAGGCGCTGGTCGGAGTGGCCGCGTTTCTGGGTCGCAGCTAGCGGACGTACCGCGACGGTTGCTCGCCGAACTCGATCAGATTGGCCTGGGTTGTGAACAGATAGAGTCGGCCACGATACCATGTCGCGAAGTCAAGTCGGCCCAGCCGTGGGCGCCGCTGATCGATGCTGACAAGGTCCATCCCGTCGGCAGCGGGCAGGTACTCGTCCGGTCGAGCGGTGAAGGCGGCGCGAGCCTTCGGAGAAGAGAGCAGGATGACCTGACCCTTGTGGGTCACACTGAACTCCGGCAGGCCATCGATCAGCTCCCGATCGTCCCGCAAGGCGACAGGGCATTTCCCGCCGAGTCCATCATGTCGGTCGACCGGCTTGGCAACCGGCTTGACGACCGGCTTGACGACCGGCTTGACGACCGGCTTGGCAACCGGCTTGGCAACCGGCTTGGCAACCGGCTTGGCAACCGGCTTGACGACCGGCTTGGCGACCGGCTTGGTGACCGGCTTGGTGACCGGCTTGGTGACCGGCTTGACGACCGGCTTGGTGACCGGCTTGACGACCGGCTTGGTGACCACGTCGGGTGCAAAATCGACGGGGGGTGCAAAATCGACGGGGGGTGCAAAATCGACGGGGGGTGCCGGCGGTGTCACTGGAGCCGGCTCGGACTGGCCGCCGGTTGTCCGGACCGCCGCCGGAGCGTCCGGGACCGTTTCGGCGGTGGTTGGTTGATTCTTGTTGTTGAGTCCGGCGAGCGTCATCGGCGGCATCGTGAGGCCGTTTTGCCGGTAAATCTCCTGGAGTTCTTCGAGAACTGCGGTGGAGGGTGCGATCTTTGCCAGTTGTTTCCGTTTCAGCCCCAGTCGCGTCAAGAAGTCTGGCAACCGGAATGCGGGCAGCCTGAAGCCCGTCGGCGGCGCATAGGAGTTCTGTTGGTCCGTCGGGCCTGCGTAATAGTCCAGGGATTCAGCCGACTGGGGCGAATCGGGAAGGGGCTCGGCAGCGTGGCTGGTTGCCAGCAGGGCGATTCCCAGGCAGATCCCCAACGTGATTCCGGGGACCGCTACCCACTTCCGTGTGATTTTCGAGTTCCTCGACATTGTGAATGCCCCCAGGACCTGATTGTCCATTTCATTGCACGAGTCGACGCAGCGGACAATAATCAGAACGGATCAGTCCGTCTCGGCGTCGACTTCTGGTTTTGGTTGATTGTGCAGGTCAGTCCTGTTGTGACACCATCCGGCAGTCGGTATCGACGTTCCTTGAAGTGGCCGGACAGACTGGAACAATCGTTTTGATCGAACTGAACCGAATGTCTGGAGTCGATTGTCAACTTCGGTGGAACCCTCACAACCGGAACAACCGGCAGAGTCGACCCAGGTTAGCAGTCGGAACTCCGGTGCTGGAGCAGTGATGAGCGGTGATTCGTCCGAGTCCAAGGTGACGGTTCCGGAGTCGATTTCGGACGCCGAGCAGTCCGAAACCCACCGCGAGGGGTGTTCGGGATCGGAGAGTTGTGGGCGATTGTTGTCCTGCCGGGCCAGGTGGTGGCGTACAGCACGGTGGGTGTTGCTGGTATTGCTGCTGGGCTCGCTGGGGGTCAACTGGGGCCAGTACCAGATGTGGCAGGCGACCCGCGGTGGTGGCCCTCATGAGGTGCATCATTCGGGTGATGACGAGTCGGCGGCGAAGTTTGCGTTGGTGCCGATCAGGGGGGTGATCATGCCGCCTCTGACCGGACGCGTGCTCGCGATGATCGACAAGGTCGAGGAAGACGAGTCGGTGCGGGGGATGGTGTTGGCGATCGACAGTCCCGGGGGGCTGGTTGCAGACAGTCACCAGATCTACCACCGCCTCGAGAAGTACCGGGCTGCGACGGGAAATCCGGTGACGGTGACGATGGCGAGGATGGCCACCTCCGGTGGTCTGTACGTGGCCATGGGATCGGGATCCGCCGGGCGGATATTTGCCGAGCCGACGACATGGACGGGGTCGATTGGAGTGATCATCCCCCGCTACGACGTCAGTTCACTGGCCGACCGTTTCGGCGTGGTCGTCGATCCTCTCAAGACCGGCCCTCTGAAGGACTCGCTGAACCCCTTCCGAAAGCTCAGCGACCAGGACCGTGCCGTCTGGAAGGGAATCCTCGACGACGCCTTCGACCGCTTCATCGGCGTGATCGTCGACAATCGGCCGCGGCTGGACGAGGCCCTGGTTCGCGAACTGGCGACCGGTCAGATCTACACCGCCGGACAGGCCCTGGGACATGGGTTGGTCGACGAGATCGGTTACGAGGACGACGCGATCGAGTCGCTCAAGGACCAGTTGAAACTCGAATCGGTTCACGTGGTGACCTACCGCGTACGTCCGGGTTGGATCGACCTGCTGCTTGACCATGTCGAGTCGCGTGACCCCGAGCAGCAACTGGCCAAGTGGCTCGAAACCGGGGTGCCTCGCGGGATGTACCTCTCCAGTTGGGGTGCGTTGCCGCCGTCCCTGCTCGAATAGCCCCGGTGGTCGTCTAGTCGTCTTCGAAAAGGTTGCCGAGTTTTCGCTTCAGCCTGTCGGCCAATTCAATTCGGCCGCGGTGGATCCGGCTGCGAACGGTGCCGATCGGGATCTCGGTCAGTTCCGCGATCTTGTCGTACCTCAGGCCGTCGAATTCCTTCATCACCAGCACGATCCGGTAGTCATCGGACAACTCATCGAGCGTCTCGCGGACCAGTTGACGATGTTCCTTTCGAAGAACCATCCTCAATGGCTGGCTGTGGTCGTCGGAGGCGGGGGGATCGAAGCCGCCGGTTTCGTTGATTCCCTCGATCGATACCGGTTTCTGCTTCTGCTTTCTCAGAAAGCTCAACGCCCGGTTGGTGGCGATGCGGTACAGCCAGGTGTAGAAGGCCGAGTCGCCTCGGAACGTGTCGAGCTTGCGATGGGCCTGGATGAAGGCCTCCTGGACGATGTCGACCGCATCCTCACGTGATTTCAGCATCGAGACCATCGAGTGAAACAGCCGTTCCTTGTGCCTTTCAAACAGCACGCCGAAGGCGGCGTCATCGCCGTCGCGACAGAGTATCACCAGTTGTTGATCGTTGCGGTTGTTCACGGGATCGGTTTGCGAATGTGGGAGTCACGATTCTACGCGGTGCGGGGGCGGATCCGACATGGGTTGTCGGAACAGCCAGACCGAGAACACGATGCCGATGGACAGCAGGACCAGGCTGAACCATTGCGAGATCGTCAAACCAGTGCCGAACTGGCCCAGCTCGTCTCCGCGCAGGACCTCCAGCAGGAACCTGGTGACCGGGTACACCACCAGCGCCACCGCAACGGTCTGGCCGGGTCGCGGACTGTTGCGGAAGATTGTGGAGGTGACCAGGCAGAGTACCAGGCCATTGAACGAGCTGTAGATCTGGCTGGGGTGCAGTCCGAAGGTGGCCGGAGCGTCGGCGTGGAGGAAACCGCGGGCGGCCAGTGAATTGAAGGGGACGCTGCCGTGGGGGAAGCTGATTGCCCACGGCAGTTGGCAGGCGTCCCCCCAGCAGCACCCGTTCATCAGGCAACCGAGTCGTCCGAAGGACAGGGCCAAGAAAAACGAGGGGACGATCAGGTCGATCAGTTTCAGCTGCGAACACTGTTCTCGGTTCCGCCTGGCGAATACGACGACGGCCACCAGCGCGAGGCCGACTCCACCGTAGAGCACCAGTCCGCCCGAGGAGATGTCGACGGCGGCCCTGAGTCGGTCCAACAGCGAGGTTTTTCCGGCGAACAGCCTCTGGTGATACTGCAGCACGTACCACCCGCGGGCACCGACGACTCCCGAGACGAACAGCCAGATCGCCAGGTCCCAGACCAGTTGCTCGGGGATTCCCTGTTGCCGAGCGTGCCGGACTCCGAGCATTCCCGCGGCGACGCAGCCCAGGAACACCAGGAAGCCGTAGCCGAAGACGGGAACGACCGGTCCGGGGGCCCCGCCACGAGTCACCAGGTTGATGGCCACCAGTGCGACCAGGCCGATCACGAACTGGATTGACAGGGCCTTCCGCTCGGTCCGGGGCGCTTCGCTCCCCGCCGCTCGCCAGATCCAGTAGAGGGTCAAGACCGCCCAGGGCATCGCCATCCAGCCGATTCCAAGCAGAGGAACGCCGTCGATTGACTCGGTGGAGAACGGCGAGTCGAGTTGGAGACGGAACAGGGTCTGTCGCATGGTGAGGTGGGGGCCGTTCAGGGGTTGGGAGCGGAGTGGGAGTCCAGCGAAAGGTTGTCGATCAGGCGAACACCGCCGACCGAACCGGCGACCAGTGCGACCATCGATTCGGTCACATCGGCGGTTTCTTCCAGTGTCCGGGCGTCGACGATCGTGGCGTAATCGACATCGATTCCCGGCGTCGATTCAAGCTCGTCGCGCATCTTCTGCCGGAGTGTCTGGAGGTCACTTGCGCCGTTGCTCAATCCCTCTTCGGCCTGCTTCAGGACCCGGTACAGCGATGTGGCTGCGATGCGCTGGTCGGGATCCAGCAGTACGTTGCGGCTTGAAAGCGCCAGCCCGTCGAGGTCGCGAACCGTCGGACAGGTGACGATCTCGACCGGCAGGTGCAGGTCGAGACAGAGGCGACGGACGATCAGTTGCTGCTGGAAGTCCTTGCGGCCGAAGTAGGCCACGTCTGGATCGGTGATGTTGAGCAGTTTGACGACGACGGTGGCCACGCCCAGGAAGTGGTCCGGCCGGTGATACCCCTCGAAGATCCGACCCAGCGGCCCCACGTCGATTGTCGTTTGCCCCCCCGGCGGGTAAACGGTCCGGTCTTCGGGAGCGAAAACCACGTCGACTCCCAGTTCTCGACACGTTGCCAGATCGTCCTCGAGGGGTCTCGGGTAGCGGCTGAAATCGGCGGGGTCGTCGAACTGCGGCGAGTTGACGAACAGGGTCACCACCACCAGTTGACAGTCGTCCACCGCCGAGCGGATCAGGTTGGTGTGGCCGCGATGCAACGCCCCCATCGTCGGCACGCAACCGACGCGTCGACCGTCCCGCCGGGCCGCGGCGACCAGGTCCCGGACCTCTTCGACACTTTCGGTCGTCCTCATCCGAGCGGCTTGAACCTCGTGCGGGCCAGTCCAGTTCACGACCGCAAAACGGCCGGGCGTGCAGTCCTGACGGAATTCTATTGTCTGGTGGTCGATTTGACGAGGTGGGTGCGTGATCGGGATGCGGCCGGCGCAAAGACCGACGGCACGATCAGCCGACGTGGCCGATCGTGCCGTCTTGTTTTGCTCTCCGATTCGCCGTGGCGAGGTCCACCGGCCCGGTACCACCTGTACTTCGGATCGGTGGGGTCGAAGTCGGAGACCCCCGGAATTTCGCCGAGATTCACGTTCGAGGAATTGCCCTATTCGAGCGTGAAGTCGGAGTCCCCGAGTTTCTTGTCGAGCTTCACGTTCGAGTAGGTGTATTCCTCGATCAGCGGCGGCTTTCCACCGGACTTCTTTGGGAACCCGTACTGCTGGACGCGGATCGGCAACCGGGTCTGGTTGTCGATGTAGAGCCGTGTCATGTGGAACGGGTTTCCGGGAGATCGCTTGGGGTGGGTCACCTGGATCACCCGCACGCTCTTCTTGCCCAGCTTGGCTTTGGGGAAGTACCGCACTTTCGAGTTGCGGGGGAGCTTCTCCCACCGCTGGACGACGGTTTCGAGCATCCTGAGGATGCCGATGTCGGTGATCGGGTAGCGGTTCTCTTTCATCACCAGCTTGCTGTTGGGCTTGAGCTTCCGGAGGCCGAGGATCTTCCCGAGGGTGCCGCCGAGGTTGACGACCAGTTTGCCGTCGTTGTGCCCGTCGACGTAGATCACTTCACGGCCGCGGTGCGGCTTGGCGAACTTGAGGTAGACCGAGAACGGTTTGTGTCGCATCTTCAACTGCATTGTCTGGTGGATCATCTTCTTGCCGACGACTTCCTTCTTGGAGAATGTCGCCGAGTACGTCTTGACCGTCTGCAACGCCGCGCGGCTCTCGCCGGCGATCTTCAACGCCTGCTTCAACGCGCCGCCGCGGGTGTTGGACGGCTTGACCGCGACGCGGTCGGCAGCCCGGGACAGCGGGGCCAGTGCGACGATGAGCAGGGCCGTCAGGCAGTAGGTGGATCGAAGAGTGAGGGTGGTGCGAGTCATGCGGCTAATCCGGGCAGTGGTGTTCATTCAATGTCCTCTTGGTCGTGGTTTGGGCACTGAGGGGGCCCTGGCGACAACGTCGCGGACCGGGAAGCGGACAGCGGGAATCCCGGCGAGGGAGTCTATCGTCGTGGTGGTGGGGTGAGCTTGGGTGGAAATCGTGTTCGACGACCATGCTTGAGCCAGTATGGGCCGGTCAGTCAGATCGGTCGGAAAAAACCGGTTTCCGCATCTGGTTGCTCGGGACCGGTTGAGACCGGTTGAGACCGACGAAAAAAGCCTCACCACGAGAGTGGTGAGGCCTGAGAATGAGCCGGGAATCGGTCTGTCAGCTAGGGACTGGCGGGAGTGCCGGTACCCCCGGAGAGTGCGTCGACCTTGTCCTCGAGATCGTCGATCTTGCCGAGTGTCACGCCGGCGATTGATACGGCGGCGATCGATGAACTGACCATGGCCAAGGTGATCGCGTCGAGCTGGTCGACGGCCGATTCGATATGGTTGCCCCGAACGACCGTCCCGGTTTCGGCTACCAGAACCACCTGGTGGTGCGTCTGCGGAGGAGCTGTTTGAATTGTCCAGACACGATAAATGGCCCGTGTCGAGCCGGCGTCGAGCTGGTAGAGGCCAACCGGGACGTTGGACAGGGCGAAACGCCCCTCGGAATCGGTCACGGTGCGAGCCACCTCGCGGCGACCCTGCCGCAGCACGACCATCAAACCGCTGCGTGGGTGTCCCTGGTCATCGACAATCTGGCCGACCAATCGGCCGCTTTCATCCAGTGCCACGTCGGTGATGGGTGTGATCGATTCGAGACTGGAATCCGGCCGTTGTTGTGGTTGGGATGGTCCGAAAGCCCACGCGGGGAGCTGTCCCATCACGAAGCTGATACACGAGAGCGTGACTAGGAACCAGGTCCAGGTGTTGCGGCTGACAGTCCGTTTCATCGGTCCGTTCCTCTTGCAGGCAATCCGTTGGCTCGGGATTTGTCTCGTTCACACCGGGCGTCCTGCCATCCGTGACAAGCAGATCCATCCCGTCAATGGGTGCAATCCGGATAACCCGTATATTCCTTCCTATCGGACCGGCAACGTGCCAACTCCAGTCCGAACCATGCAAAAACACGGTTTTCTGGCACCGGAGAACAGGCTTGGCGTTGCCAGGGATCCGTCAGCGGGACAGATTGACCAGGTGCATCTTCAACCCGGCAGCGGCTGCGGGTAGTCGTGGCTGGATCCATCGACTGAAGAGGCCGGGAGGCCGGTTGCGCTGGATCGCAACAAGGTAATCGGCCAAAGCGCGTTGAGCTGCGGGTGGCCCGTGCAGCAGGAAGTGCACCCAGGCCCAGGATTCCCGGTAATCCCGTGTCGTCATCGACTGAAACCGTCGACGGGACTCGAGTCGTTCCAGCGACGGAGTCCATCCCAACTGCATCGACCAGCGGAGCCAGCCAAGATGTGGATGCGATCGGGCCGATGCCGATGAGGGCCGCTCGAAGTACTCGGCCAGACCCTCGTCCAGCCATAAAGGCAGGTAGGGCAGAGCGTTATGGATCAGCGCGTGGGTGCATTCGTGGTGGAGGTCGCGGGACAAGTCGTCGTGCCGGTAGGCGAAAACGTAACCGCGATCTCGGGCCTTCAGGTACAGCGCTCGACGCCTGCCCCTGTCGGGGATTCTCTCCCGGAGGTGGGCCCGGTATCGGCGGCGGTTGGACAGCAGGTGGACGTGGATTGGGCGGCCGGTGACTGGCAGATCCAGTGTCTTGTGGAACCGGTCGGGGAGCGTTTCGAGCGAATCAAGGACGCGGCGGTACCGGTCGAGAGCGAATTCCGAGTGGACCAGGAACGGACCGTGACGTTGGACCGTTACCCATCTTGGTTCGTCCGCCCGGGCCAATTCCGAGCACCCTGCCAGGAAGAGGGTGGTGAGGGCGGTGAGACGGATCGATGTGGCTGGCCGCCGCCACAGGCGATGACGTGTCGGCAGACGGTGAGCTGAGAGATGCGGCATGGGGGGCGAACGGTTCGAGGGGGCCGGATTGTATTCGGGGACCTCACGAGGTCAATAGCCCGGTGGTGAGAGACGCAATGACCTGGTCGGGACGATCGGGTGCGGGGATTGCAATTGTCGGTCCGAGACCCGTTCCGTATCATTCCCGCCCTGGTGTTCTTGAGGATCGGTCGATGGCGCGGATGATCGGGAAGTGCCTGGGGGCGGTTGTGTTGCTGGGCCCGCTGGCGGCGATGTTGGCGATGATCGTCTACGGTGTGCCGCAACTGGCCCCCTCGGTGGTTCTGCCGGGATGGTCCGACAGCGATGACGTCGACAGGTCGAACGACCGGAAAGACGTATCGGTCGGTGGAGTCGAGAAGATCGAGATGACCGCTTCGAGTCGGCCCGAGCGGTTGGCTCGACCGTTGCCAGCCACGTCACGACGTGCTCGAGATGGCCAATTGACTGCGGCGACCCGGTTGACCTGGAGCAACGTTCGCGCCGAGCTGGCGGCCCACGGGATCAAGCAATTCAAGATCCAGCCGGGAAGTCGTGCCGGTGAAGTGCACTTCAGCTGTGTGAAACCGGTTTCCGGTTTGCTGCGGGTGGTGCGACGGTACGAGGCCGAGGCGGTCGATCCGGTGCGGGCGGCTCGCGACGTGCTGCTACAGATCGAACAGACCGACCGCGCCAATCGACACGTGGTGCGGGCGAGATAGTCTCGACGAGGTCAACCGATGTGGCAGAGATTGAGCCAGTCGTGGTCGGGGCCGGGTGATCGACGTGATGCGGGGCTGAGCGGGCAGTTGCTTTCGTCCGGTGAATTTCGTCGACAGGTCTTCCGACAAGCGGGAACGGGCGAAGACAAGGTCGACGAAGCTGCGATCGGAGTCGATCGCAGCCAGAAACTGGATCGACTCGAAGCCGCCCTTCTGGTTGCTCCCTCGGCCATGTCACCCCGCCGACTCGCGGACGTCGCCAAGCTCGCGTCGCCCGACGAAGCTGGCCAACTGGTCGAACGGCTCAATCGGATCTACGATGTCGGCAAAAGCGCGTTCTACGTCGCACGGGTGGCCACGCGTTTTGAACTGCGCACTCGGCCCGAATTCTCGTTCTGGCTCGACCGTCTGCACAATCGTCAGGACCAACTGAAACTCTCGACCCAGGCACTCGAAACACTCACGATCGTTGCCTACCGTCAACCGGTCACTCGGGCCGACATCAAGGCGATACGCGGTGTCGATCCGACCGATACTCTCCGGCACCTGATGGAACGGGGGTTGGTCCGGATCGGAGGTGTAGATGTCGGGCTGGGTCGCCCCATCCTCTACAAAACCACCCGCACGTTCCTCGAACTGTTTGGATTCCAAGATCTCGCTGAACTTCCCGATCGGGAGAAGCTGAGGGAATCACCAAAGATAGCTGCGAGTGCGCCGGATGACGATGAGTCCGGCCAGGCAGCCGATGATCTTGTCGAGAACGGCAAAGACGAAGACCTCGACGAAGACGACGAGCTGGACGCAGACGACGACCTCGACGCAGACGAAGAGCTGGACCAGGAGAACTGGTAGAGGCCAGGACGAAGGCGGTGGTCAGAGCTGCCGCCGGACAACATCCAGGACATCTTCGCCGATGTGTTCGATCGTCCGTATGTCTTCGGTGTTCTCGACCAGTCCATCGATGCGGTTCCAGTGACGACGATCAGTGGCCAGCGACCGATAGACGTCGTACACACCGACCTGGTATTCGAGATCAGCCTCCTGCAGGTCGGCGACTTTCTCGGTGTAGTCTCGAGGTTCCTTCAACGTGATCAGCCTGCGGCAGATCCGGGGTGGGATGTCCAGCCAGACAACCGTATCGGGTCGCGGCAATCCGAATACGTCGTATTCGATCCGTTCCATCCACTCGATCAATTCCGCCTGCTGCGCGGCGGACACGCGAGATCCCTGGTGAGCGAGGTTCGAGGGGACGTAGCGGTCGCAGACGACCACCTGGTGATTGGCCAGAGCCTCGGTCAATACGTCGAGAGATTCGAACCGGTCACCGGCATAGAGCATGGCGGCCAGTTGCGGGGCGACGGCTTCGAGCGGGCCGAAGTCACCGTTGAGGAACTCGCCGATCGCGCGTCCGAAAAGCGTCTCGGAGTACCGCGGAAAGCTGAGCAGGCTGGTCGAGATTCCGTCAGAGTCGAGCCGGTCGACCAACTGACGGGCCTGGGTTCCCTTGCCCGACCCGTCGATGCCCTCGATTGCAACCAGGAAACCCATCGCTGCGTTAGTCCGTCGAATCGAGCCAGGTGAGAGCGGCGTCGCGAGAGTCAACGACCTGGAAGTAGTTGAGCAGGTTGCTTCGCCGCATCACCGTTTCCACCGGTTGTTGCAGTCCGCAGAGAACCAGTCGACCGTCGGCACGATGGAGACGTCGGTGCAGAGTGATCAACTTGCCGAGAACGGCACTGGTGACGAAGGGGGTCTGTGAAAGGTCGAGGGCGACACGGCGATAGCCATGATGGTCTATCAACTGGAACAGCGATTGCCCCAGTTCCTCCACATTGTGCTCCTCGTCAAGACGCCCGGGAAAAAACGTGGCGACGACCGATCCGGACGACGCGTCGGCTTGGAAGAAACGCGAGTTGAAGTCCTCGAGTCCCATTACCGTTCTCCCAGGATTCCCGTCTCGTCACTTGAGACAGCACGCACATCGATCAACTGGCCGATGTCGGTCTCGTCCCCCGGCAAACTCACCGGCACGTAACGGCGGTCGGTGCCGCGGACAAATCCGGGTCGATCGGCTGCGGTGCGTTCGACGAGGACTTCGAGCGTACGGCCCAACAGGGAGGTGTGATAGTCGGAGGCGAGTTCGCGTTCGATCTCTTCGAGGCGGTGCAGCCGGTCCTTTCGGACCTCCGGTGAGACCTGATCGAGCGATTCGGCCGCCGGAGTTCCGGCTCGAGGGCTGAAAGGAAAGATATGGATCTTCGAGAATCCTGCTCGGCGGCAGACCGAGACGGTCTCGGTGAATTCCTCTTCGGTTTCACCAGGAAATCCCACGATTGCATCGGTGGTGAAGGCCGGGCAATCGAGACGATCTCGCATCGAGTCGATCGTGTCGAGGAACTGTTCGGAGGTGTAACGTCGACGCATCCGCTTGAGCACCGAGTTCGATCCGCTCTGCAGGGCCGGGTGGAAGTGAGGGCAGAGATGTTCGCAGTCGGCAGCGGCACGGATGAAGTCGTCGTTGATCTCGCGGGCCTCGATACTCGAAAGCCGCATTCTCCAGCGACCCGGAATCCGGTCGAGCCGTTGAAAGAGGTGGTGGAGTCGGAACGGCGGACGCTTGGAGCGTCCTCGAGTGGTGTCGACGCCGTAGTGTCCGACGTGGATCCCGGTGAGCACGATTTCGCGGAACCCCGTCTCCAGCAGTCGTTTCACCTCCTCCTCGATGTCCTCAGGCGAACGACTCTGCAGTCCGGGTCGGACCTTGGGAATGATGCAATAGGTGCAGTTCAGGATACAGCCGTCCTGGACCTTGATGTAGGCCCGTTGGCGGCCGTCGAAGTGGCTGATTCCCTTGGGAAGTTCGACGATTCCGAGCCGGTCGAGGACGTCGGGCAGTTCACGCTTGTCGCGAACCACCTCGAACACCCCCGGCAGTTCCGCCACGGTTTTCGGGTCACGAGTTGCGTAGCAACCCATCACGATCGTTCGCGTGCCGGGGTTGCGGCGGGCCAGTTGACGGATCAACTGGCGGCCCTTCGAGTCACCGGTGGCAGTGACGGTACAGGTGTTGACCACGCAGATGTCGGCCGCTTCGTCTTCCTCGGCTTCTCGGTATCCGCCCGAGAGCAGGGCTTCCTTGACGAGTTGCGTTTCGTACTGGTTGACCTTGCAACCAAGGGTCACCAGACGGCAGGTAGGTTGGGTGAGCGATGCGAACATGCGTGCCAGTATAGCCACCTCCGGAATCGGCGGCGACCGATTCCCGATGGCAAGTCACTCGCCACCGCCTCCGTCGGAACTGCCGCTTCCCTCGCTCCCACCACCGTCAGAACTTTCACTTCCGCCACCTTCGCCACCTTCGCCACCTTCGCCACCTTCGCCACCTTCGCCACCTTCGCCACCCCGACCTCGCCTTCGCCTCCTCCGCTTTCGGCCCCCGGAACCACTCTTGCCGGAGTTTCCCGGTCCGCCGCCGGGATTTCGGGGCAGTTGTGACAACGCGTCTTCCCAGGTGGGGACGTCCTTGTTCGACCGACTGCCATCCGCGTCGTCGTCGGTGAAATCAATCCCCAACTCGTCGTCTTCGGCGACCGCGGCGTCTCGAGCCTCTTCGAGAATCGCTTCTCCCGCAGACTCGCTCGGCGGGGGGCTGTCCGAACTCTCCGATCCGATATTCGAAATGGTCGTCTCACCAGGCGGCTGCCATGCCGACAGAGGATCATCCATGTCGGTTTCGGGTGATCCAACACCGACACCGTCTTCGTTCGGAGATGACGATTCGGGACTGACACCATCGGTGGTGCTCCGCCGCCGTCCGCGTCTTCGTCGTCTCCTTCTTGGCCGTTGGCCGCCACCGTCCTCGGTCGATCCTGGATCAGTGGGCGCTTCACCGGCGGCCGATGGGTCAGCCGTTGCCTCATCTGTTGCGGCGGGGCCACCCCAGGCTGCCAGCGGATCGGGTTGGGTCGAATCGGCAGCGCCGGCTTCGACGGGCTGGTCGATCCCAGAATCCGTCGCCTCGCCTGAATCGCTTCGCCGTCGCCTTCGTCGCCGCCGTCGTCGCCGCTTGCGGCCCGACTTTGGCTGGTCTTCCCCGGACTCCGAGGCAGGACCATCTGGGGAGAGATCGGTCGCGGATTGGTTGTCTGTAACAGCATCCTTGACAGCAGCTTCGCCGGTAGCCAGGTCCGAGGTGTTCTCCGGTTGGAC
>CAUZRQ010000032.1:0-51691 GCA_963582065.1 Planctomycetota bacterium
CGTAGAAGCTGTGTTCTTCCCAGGGGAGGTCGGGAACGGCCAGCGGATTGCGTGGATGCTTGATCGGCCGATTGAGGACCTTCGTGAGTCCCTTCATGTCATCGATGACATGGTTGTCGATGAACAGCTGCTTGCCCGAGAGCCGGCCGATGCCACCCGTGGTCTGTGAAGATCGAGGTGCTGCGGCGTCGGACATGCCGGCCGAAACGGACAGCACCACACTTGCGGTGGCGAGCAGACGCAGCTGGTGACCCATCGTCGGTCATTCCTCGAAACGGAGAACTCGGGCACGACCCGGTCCGGACTGCGGACGTAAGAACCGCGCGGTGTGGAAACTGCCAGTGTAGACTGACCGAAATTCTAAGTCATGTCGGACACCGTCGGTGGCCGGCGGCGCAAACGACTGGTGGCTCATGACCGAATCGGTGCGAACCTGCAGCACGACTCTTCCGGCACGCGTGATCCGGGTGGTGCTTTTGGTGTTGGCGATGGCCGTCGGGGCCGACTCTCCGGCCTGGGGAAAAGTTCTGTTTCTTGTCCACGCGGACGGTCCGTCGGCGAATGCGGATTTTGCTCTCGGTGCCAAGACGGCGCGTCCGATATTGCCCGACGTTTACAAGGTGGCAGGGACGATTGCGGGGGGCCGTTGGGGGCGAGCCCTGAATCTCACGAGCGGCACCACCCACTGCACCTACGATGCGATACGCAACCTCGATCCCAGGCGAGGCACCGTGGAGCTCTGGTTCCTGGTGGAGACGCACAAGGAGGGGATGTACCACCCGCTGGTCGGCTGGTATCACCCGCCCCGTCAACCGGGCAACAAGCAGCGGAAGTCAGCGTTCGAAGTGTATTTCCTCAACTCGGCACTGAACCTCGGCCTCTACACGCCGGAGTACAAGGGCCACATCAAGGCGGCCACTCTGAAGGTGGGGCAGTGGCAGCACCTGGAGATCAACTGGGACTGCACCGGCGGAGCCGGGAAGAGTGTCTACAACGTGTTCGTGGACGGCAAACGCGTGATCGGGGTCGAGAACGCCGGAGTGCTGAAAGGCGGTCCCGGCGGACAGCTGCACCTGGGTGTCTGGGACTACGGCTTCGGGAACGTCATCCAGGGCCGGATCGATGAGATCCGGATCACCGACCAGATCGAGCATACCGGGGCGTTTCAGCCGTCGGACAGGCCCTACAGCGTTCCGGGGACCGTGCAGTACGCGCGGGATGCTCATCGGGCTGCCGGCCGTCGACTTACACAGCTTGCGGCTGAAATCAACTCGCTGAAGGCTTTCTCCGGAGCGGACGGCGACGGAATGGCCGCGACGGTGATCCGCAGCAGCCTGGTCACAGTCGAGAAGATCTCGCGTGCATTGGCAGCGATGTCACCAGCACTGAAGTCAAAGGACGCCGACGGGAAACAGCTGACAACGACGGTCGACACCGCGGCTGAAGAAGTCAACGTTGCCTGCGTGGCGATTCACCGCATTTCGGCGGCGGCAGCGGCAATCGCTGCCAGGGAAGACAGGCGGTCGTTGCTGTTCAAGGACCTCAATGATGTTCTGGTCGGAGACACCATCATCCTCAACGGCAGGCAACTGTTCATCGACGACCACATCATCGAGGAGATTCGGGGGGCCAGGAAGGTCTTGAACCAGCCGGTCAAGCACCCGCGGAATCCCCTGATCGTCGCTGACAAGCCATGGGAAAAGACGCTGTTGAACCGTGGGTCGGTGATTTACGACGAGCAGGCGAAGCTGTTCAAGATGTGGTACAGCGTCTACACCGCCGATCTGAAGGAACAGTTGCTGTGCTACGCCACGTCTCGCGACGGCATCAAGTGGGACAAACCGGTGATCAACCAGGCGGGTCAGTCCAATGTCATTCCCGACTTCAAGGCTGCCAATCCTCCGAACGTCTTCAAGGATGTCCACGAGGCCGATCCAACTCGGCGGTACAAGATGCTCTACGGTGCCGGGCAGGCGCGGAAATACACGACCAACGCGGCCTACTCTCCCGATGGACTCGCGTGGACTCCGGAGCCGTCCAACCCGGTGATCCCGCACAGCGACACGTTGAACTCGTGTTTCTGGGATTCGGCTCGGAAGTGCTATGTGGCCCATGTCCGTTACGGGCCGCCGAACATCAGACGGATCACTCTCACCGAGAGTCCGGATTTCGTGCACTGGTCACCCAAGGTGACCGTGTTGGGACGAGGTTCGATTGACGAGCCGTTCGATACGAAACACTACGGCATGCGGGTTCTGCCCTACGAGGGGACGCTGCTGGGGTTTCTTTCCACCTATCACGGCGAGACGATTCGTCCGATCGCTGATGACGAACTGTGGAAGGACCGGACCAACGTGCAACTGGCCTTCAGCCGCGACGGGTTGATCTGGCAACGCGTCGGACAGGCGGGCGCGATTTCCGGTGAGCTGAAGCAGGGCGAAGATCGCGACTGGAGGCGGATCGCCGAACAGGCGACGTTTCTCCCCTACGGAACATCTCGCAAGGTCGACTGGGACTGGGGGCAGGTCTATCCGTTCGATCCTCCGTTGATCGTGGGAGACAAGATCTGGTTCTACTACCAGGGGATGAAGGGGCGGCACTGGTTCAAGTACCACAAGGATCCACTTGAAAGCGGGTTCGGACTGGCCACCTTGCGGCTGGACGGGTTTGTTTCGGTGGAGGCCCGGAAGGCCGGGACACTCCAGACCCGGCGTTTCATCGCGATCGGTGACACGCTGGTGGTCAACGCGAAAGCCGATCGCGGAGAAATTCGTGTCGAAGCCATCGATGCCCTCGGTCGGGTGATCAAGGGGTTCGCCAAGGACGACTGCATGCCGATCCGGGGAGACAAGGTGCGGCACGTTGTTTCCTGGAAGGGCGGGGCGAACTGTCATCCACTGCAGGCCCGGCCAATCAGGTTGCGGTTCTATCTCAAGCAGGCCAGCCTGTACTCGTTCGAGTTCCAGATTCGCCGCAATCACTTCGTGCCGTTCTCGTTCAGGCAATAACCCGCCGAGACCTTTCCGGCAAACGGCTTGATGACAATGTGGCCGATGGCGGAGTCCGGCTCGTTGCCGGCGAAGCCACCCCGGCCGTCCACACGATTCATGCTGTGGGATTTCCCATGAACCGTATGTTGCAGAGACGAGAGATGCTGTCGCTCGGCGGAAGTGTGCTGGGGTCGGCGATGCTGTCGGGACCGGTCGAGGGTGCCGGTAGCGAAGATGTTCGGGCCAGGTATCTGCGGTCACTCCTGCCGTCTCGGGATGACGTCGATGACTGGTTGCGGGGTCACAAGTACCCGTTCGCGAAGTTCGATCCGGAACTCGGCTACCTGCACATCGACCGTGACTTCAAGGAGGGGATCAACGGTGCTGTCTGTCGCTACCGGTACGACAAGCTGGGCGCCAGGCAGATGCTGGCCTACGCCGACCGCCCGTGCCGGATCAACACCTACGGCAACAGTTTCACCAGTTGCGAACAGGTCAGCGACGGCGAGACCTGGCAGGAAGTGCTGGCCAGGCACCTGTGCGAACCGGTCCGGAACTACGGCATCGGCGGCTATTCGGTTTACCAGTCGTTCTTGCGGATGGTCCGTGAAGAACGACGCGCACCGGCAAAGACAATCGTCTTCAACATCTTCGACGATGATCACTACCGGAACATCCTCGGTTGGCAACGGTTCAAGTTCGGTGTCAACAACGTGTCGATCAATCCCACGGTTCCCTACATGGAGGTGGACCTGCGGAAAAAGTCGATCAAGTACCGTGGCAATCCCTGCCCGGACCGGAAGTCTCTCTATCGCCTGACGGACCTGGAGTGGGTGACCCGCACGTTCCAGGACAACGTCTACCTGGCGAATCGACTGCGTCGTTTGACGGACTCGAAGGCCGGAAAGCCGGTGCCGCCGACCGATTACGATGACGAGACACTGAACCGGTACGGACTGTTTGCGACCAACGCGATCATCGACAAGGTGAAACGGTTCGGTGAAAAGACCGGTCGCAAGGTCCTGTTCGTGCTCTCGTACGGCGGCTACGTGGTCCAACAGTTCATTGACACCGGGCGTCGATTCGACCAGCCGATGGTCGACCACCTCGACACACTGAAAGTCCCCTACGTCGATCTGCTGACAGCACATGCTGCCGACCGGAAGCAGTTCAGGACATCGACGGCCGACTACCTGCGGCGGTTTTTTGTCGGCCACTACAACCCGTTGGGCAACCATTTCTGCGCGTTCGCGATGGTCGAACCGCTGGCTCGGATGCTGGTCCCGAAGCCGGCCAGCCATGGGCCGGCTCCTTCGGTCCGCGGCGGTTTCATCAAGTAGCCACAGCGCAGCGTCCCCGGCAACCCCCGGCCGAGGGTCCTACTTGATTCCGGCAAAGGGTTTGCCGTTGGAGACCTTCAGCAAATCGCCGGTTCCACCCGGCAGCGTGAATTGCAGGACTCCGTCTTTTACCGGCAAGCGTTCGATCTTGCCTGTTTCCCGGCTGATCCGCTCGACGGCCGTGACGTCGTCACGGAATCGCAGCGTCACCGGCTGGGCCAACCGGTCGTGGTCCACGTCGACCGCGCGACTCTCTCGCTTGTTGACGACCAGGAAGTACTCTTCGTCGGCCGAGTCGCGAAAACAACCGACCATCAGCCGGGGAGCCCGTTCGGTCTTGCTGCCTTCCACGGCGATCAACTGGCCGGTCCGCAATTTGTCGGGTTCATCGAACCCGTAATTTCGGCCTGCCCAGGTCAGGTGCGTGCGGAGATCGACATGGTAGGTCCTGACCGCCCGCAGCTTCAGCAGGCACCGCCCCAGGTGTGCCACTTCCCGGTTGATCTTCGCCAACACCTGGAATCGCCTGGATGGGCCCTGGTAGGACTTGTCCTTGTACCAGACGTAGCCGCTGTCGGGAGAACCGGCGCCCCAGGTGAAATCAACGAATCCCCGGCAACCGGCTGCCAGCGCGGCGTAGGTGTTCAGCCGAAGCGTCGATTCGCTCTTGGGCCGACTGCGAATCCCCCGAGCGACGAAGAACCCCAGGCCACGGGACTCACAGAATCGGGCTGCGCGTTCCAGGCAGGCGAAGATCTGGTCGGTGATTCTCGGCGAACGTCCGTCGGAGGTGTCGTAGGGATACCACTGGTAGATGATCGCGTCGCACTTGATCGCGGCCCATTCCGATTCCCACGCCGGCGTATTCGTCAGGCTTTCGCAGATCAACGTCAGCAGTCGAGGGTGCGTCTTTTCGATCCACAGGTGCTGCCGGCGGTGGACCTGCTGGTTTTTCGGTTCCTGGGGTTCGTCAGCCAGTTGCACGCCGAAGAACTTCGGGTCGTCGGCAAACCAATTGACGCGAGTCTGGAAATGCTCGAACGGTTCCCAGGGGCCTCCCAGGATCATGAAAGACAGCTTCTGCTGCCGGGCCGTTCGCAGGCCCGGGTACCAGGTGTGACCACCGGCGGACATGCTGACGTCGTCCAGGAGGTTCAGCCCGGCTTGCCTGAGCACATCGATGTGTGGATCACCACGGAAAGCCTTCGGCATCGGTTTCCACCACACGGGACCGTATGCCAGGTCGTAGTACATCGCACCGATAATGAACGGCTTGCCGGTTTGCCACTGCTCATATCGGCTGGCGGCCGGAGCGGTTCCCGGAGTCACAACCACCGCCATCGTCGTTGCCAGCAGCAACCGCCGAAGGGCACGCATCATGGCAGTCTCTCCGATCGGGGGCGATGATGTGTCCTGCCGAACAGGTGACTGCAGGATGCCGGGAACACCTTCCAAGAATGGCTGAAGATAAGGCCAGGAGTCCGTTGAAGCAATGAACGCTTCTGTCTGGCTGGCGGGATCACGTTCCAGGATTGCCGGGCGGTGCAAGCGGGTGCTGCACCGTACGACGTTGGAGTGGGACGAATCGACCCAGTTGGACGGAGCTCGGTCACTCAGCACGTTGGCTCTCCCGTCGACGAGAAAGCCGAAGTCCCGGAACACCGGTCGGAGAAACTTGAATCCGGTCCGGTCCTGGGCGAGACTGCCGGGGGAGAACCCCTCAACTGGAATCGGGTCCAACGGAGGCAACAACCGTGCGGATGCGTCTGCTGGTGCCCCTGGTCCTGCTGGCCGCTTCGGCTCTGTGCCGAAGCGTTTCGGGGGTTGGGGGTCTGCATACCGTTGAGGCTGATGCCTACGTTCGCATGGGTGGCAACCAGGGCGAGTACAAGGCCGGAGAGCGGTACCCGGATTTTCGCCCGGTTTGCGTGGTGGGACGGTTCCGTGACCGCGACGACTTTGAGGGATCGGGGGTGCTTGTGGCACCCCGGTGGGTCCTGTCGGTTGCTCATTGCGTGCTGAAGAAGAAGAAGGCACCGCGGTTCGCCAAAAACCTGAAGGTGCGGTTCGGGGCGTCGTCGGCCGATCGGTCACAGGAGTACCGGGTGGAGGAGATCCGGATCACCCTGCCGTTGGATGCGAAAGTGCTGCGACCGTTGATTTCCGACAAGGACCCCAAGAATGGAGACAGCAGCCATGCCGATCGCAACGACATCGCGCTGTTGAAACTCGACCGGGATGTCGAGGGCATTTCGGCGGCGGCTTTGTTCGAGGGGCGGGCCACACCGGGGGTCCGGGTCTGTCTTGCCGGCTTCGGCTGTTTTGCCACCGGTCTTCAGAAGCGCGAGAAGCAGTGGAAGGACGACGGCCGGAAACGGGCCGCTGAGAACATCCTGGATCGTGACGGCAACGGGTTGATTGCATTCGATTTCGACAACGGGCAGCCGGAGAGGAACACGCTGAAGAACAATCGCCTGCTCGACAAATCGCTCTCGAAAATCCTCGGGCCCGGCACGAGCGACTCGCGGCCGTTGCCTCTGGAAGGCTGCTGCTACTCCGGCGACAGCGGCGGACCGATCTACGCCCGAGAGAATGGCCAGTGGCGAGTGTTGGGCGTCAACAGCTTCGGCACCGACTATCCACTACGAGGGCGTCGGGCCACGACCCAATACGGAGACGTCAACTGCTCGACTCGCGTTCCCAATCACCTCGACTGGATCCGCCGCACGATTGCAGGCGGGGCCAACTGAGACCGGCCCGCTCCTAATTCTCTTTGGCCTTGCCGCCACCTTTTTCGGCAAACGGATTGATCGTTTCGATTTCACCCGTTTCGCGGGCCTTGCGGGCCCGAGAGCCGAGGATCAGCTGGTCGTGCTCGGCCAGGTTGATCGTGGGAAAACCGCCAATCGCTTTGGCGAGCATGTATTGCGGTCGACGCAAATGCTTGCGCAGAGACTCGATCTTGGCGACCTTGGTGGATTGGGAGGCCGCCATGGACTCGTATTCGGCGTTCATGGTTGCCGCCAGGTCCGACCACACCGATGACGGGATGGTCGGGTAGCGTTCGGAGACGGCCTGGAAGAACCTGCCGCCGGCTGCAGCGCGGCCCCCCTTGCCAATTGTCTGCCCGAGCACCTCGACCAACGTGGATTTGAAGTTGTTGACCACGTGGCCCTGGCCTTCAATTTTCTTGACCATCTTGTCGACCGCGATGTCGATCTGCTTTTCCTGGGCGCGGATGCCCTCTTCGTCGTCCACCAGGGCGTTGTACGTGGAGAAGGTGCATCCACCGATTCCGAGAACGGAGACCACCATGACGAGCAGTACGGCAATCAGGAGTTTTTGGGGCGTCATCGATTTCTTTCCGTGTGGGAGCAGTTCGTGAGTTCATTACCGAATGAGCAACAGGGGACGTGACTAGCTGCGGACACAAATGTAGATGGTCGGGGACAACCACACACATGCCCAGAGGAACGCAAAAACCTGTGTGAGCCAGGGCATCGTGACGTCGGCGGCCAGGAACTCAAAATCGGCCATAGGTTTTCTCAGGTAACCGGCGTCGTCGGCCGCATTGATGTTGGTCAGGATGATGTTGGCCAGTTCGTCACCCTTCCCATCAAGGGTCTCGAGGTGTCGCACGTCACGCTCGAGGTTCTCGACGAACAACGTGCGGTCGGTGTAGGTCATGACCTTGCACCACTGAATCTTCTTCTTCGTGTAGCCGATGCACACACAGATGTCGTTCTTCTTGCCCTCCTGCCAGTGCTCGCGCAAGGCCTGGAAAAAGCCGACGTTCTCGGTGCCGACGACATACACGACGATGTTGCACTGTTTCTTGGAGCCAAGTGCCTGCAGTGCCTGGTCGAGTTTTCGGTCGACGAGTTGGTGGAAGGTGCCCCCCACTTTCACCTTTTGTTCAATCACACGATCGAATTCGATCTGGCCGAACTGGCCCGACGTGACCCGCGGATACTCAACCAGGTATTGCTGGTAGTTCTGCTTCACGCCGGAAATCTTCAGCGACGTGTCCGCGGCTTGCAGGTAGTTCGCCTCGATGTGTTCCTGGCTTGTGGGGACGGAGGATTCTTCCCGGCCGTTCCAGGTGATCGTGTGTATTTCCGGAATGCCGTCACAATCGGAGTCGGAACGTCGTGGTTCTTCCAGGTCGGCCATCAGGTTTCGCCTCGATTTCACCTTTCTCCAGCCGCCAAACCGGTTGACCAGGGTGTGCCAGCTGCGCTTTGTCGTAGAAATCGACTCGTTGGCTGCCGTCGTGATGGTGTAACTGGGCCGGTGGT
Organism: Planctomycetota bacterium; assembly: GCA_963582065.1. Lineage (GTDB taxonomy): Bacteria > Planctomycetota > Planctomycetia > Planctomycetales > Planctomycetaceae > UBA8437. The sequence goes on from CAUZRQ010000032.1 coordinate 8,629, forward strand.
GAGTGTCGGATTCGTCTTTGCGGTCGGCTTTGTCGATCCACCCCTCTTCCCAGGTCACGTCCTGGATCCTGGAATTCCAGATGACGGTATGGCCCATGGCTGTGAACCAGAGAAATGCGTAAGCGAGCGTGATGTACGAGCACGGAAGAGTGATGCCCGCGAACAGGGTGAGTTCCATGCCCGAGAACTTGTCGCTTTTGAGCCAGAAGCCGATGCCTCCGATAAGAAGGAACGCCGTGAGAATGAAGAACGGGAGGGTGCCGGAAACCACCAGCCACGTTTCACGACCCTGGCCGGACCACAGAAAATCCCCCAGGCCGGCCAGTATCAGCACCAGCGATCCCAAGAAAATCGCGAACGGGATGTCCCGATCACCGGCGAGAAACCGATTTCTGCGATCATCCAGCGTCATCGGGGATCTCGCTCGACCAGCACTTGGTGATTGGCCTGAGTCCGGATCGGTACAGTGTCGCTGGCCCGGCCCCGGCGTTCAAGCTTCAAGATTCAGACTCTGTTCTGCCCGGCGAGCCGGTGTGACGACTGCTGCATGACGAGTCGGACGAACGAGAATGGTCGCCGGAACTGGTGGATGCCGACCGGGTCGCAGATCTGAGCGTCTTGACGGTCGATACCGACGACGGCATAGTGCCGTGGACCACCGGATCCCGTTCGGATCTGCAATCAACGGTGTTCTGCAGGACCCCGCGATGCCCGCCCGTGCAGAACACCGCTCCACGGTTGGGCCGAAACTGCTCTTGCTGGCATTGCTGTGCTGTGCTCCGGCATGCATTGATGACGGTGGAGGGGCGGGAGGATTCGAGAGTGGCGTAGGGGACGGCGGTGCCGCGATCGCATTCGGCGACTTTGTTCCCCCGCCGCTGGGTGATCGCCGACGGGCGGTAGACGAGGCACTCCGCGAGTTGGGATTCTCCGAAGTGGTCGGCAGGCCCACCGACGTGGCCAGGGTCCAGTCGGGACGGTTGACGTTCCGTGTGAGCGACAATTCGCGCTCCCCGCGGGTGCTCAGCGGCCTCCAGTCGCTCAGTTATCTCGACGCAGACGAGCGATTCGAGGCATTTCGGGCCGGCTTGAACCTCGAGCATGTCTACTCGGGCCACCGGGACGACCGCAACCGGTTTGTTCCGCGGCGGCATCCCTATCTGGTGTGCCGCGAACGTGAGGGACGTTCGGTGTTCTTGGTCCGGTTGGCGTCACAGAGTCCGTGGTCGATCGAGCATGTCATGCGGCTGACACCATCGCCGCCGGATTCGATCGACATCGATTTCCGCTGTCGCTTCCTCGACCCGTCGCGGTTTGGTGCAAGAGAGTATGTCGGCTTCTTCTGGGCGAATTACATGCGTGAACTGCACGACGCGGCGATCCACTTTCGCGGTGTCAGCGACGAAGGCGGGGCGGAAGAGTGGATACGTGCCGAGTCAAGGGACGGTTGGGATGTGGGCACGTACCTGGCCTCTGATGCGTCGGCCCTGGACTTTGACACCGATCACAACATGATCCTCAATCTCCGCTCATTCCCCACGCCCCGTTTCACTCGCCCGTTCCTGTTCAGTCGTTCGGCCAACAACATGGTGCTGATCCTGATGTTCGATCGCCTTCAAACGGGCATCGACGAAATCCGGTTCAGCCACTTTCCGCCGGCCGTGGATTTCCAGTACGTCATCCACGGGGTGGAGACGAAACGACGTTACGGCTTTCGTGCGCGGATGATCTGGCGGCCGTGGACGACCCGGGAGGAATGTCTGCAGGCATGGCGTTCCTGGCAGTCGACGCGTAACCCCACCGACGGACCGTGATCGACTGTGCAAAACGGGGGGCGGGACCTGCGTTGACCGTTATCGAGAATTCCGATAGCGTCCTGCCGCTCGAGTCGACAGCGTCCGGATTGGGCGACTCGACGATGGGGTGATTCCGGGTCGGGGCGAACCAATGCGACCAACTCGACGGCAGACAGGCGTGTGGCTGACGCTTGTCCTGGCCCTTTTCGGCTTCGCCGTCGGTGCCTGGAATCGGGAACGCAACGAGAAATCCGTCGTTGCGTTGATCGAGAAGAACGGCGGAACCGTGGAACGGGTCGGTTGGCTCGATCCACACATTTGGCACTGGCGCGGAGTCTCGAAGGTCGATCTCAGCGGCACGAAAACCGATGCCCGGATCTTCGATTCCATGCGACGCCTGTTTGCGCTGAGATCACTGAATCTGGCCGACACGACAATCCGGAATCAAGATCTTGCGAACCTGGTCAAGTGCCCCGGACTCAGAAAAATCAGGCTGGATCGCACGGCCATTACCGACGCCGGCCTGCAGCATATCGCTGCAATGACTCGGTTGGAGAGTCTGTGGCTGGTTGACACGCCGATCACCGATGTTGGTGTCGAGTGTCTTTCGGGATTGACGCGGTTGAGAGATCTGGACCTTTCCGGAACCGGTGTCACCGATTCCGGTTTGGCATCACTGCTGCGAATGAGCCGCCTGGTGGACCTGGAATTGAACAACACCGCCATCACCGATAAGGGGCTCATGCACCTGGCACAACTTGGGCAACTCAAGGACCTGGACATCAACGCGACAATCGTCAGTGATCGGGGCTTGTTGTATATCTCACAGTTGAAACAACTGGAAGAAATCGAACTGTCCGGGACGCAAGTCACCGACGACGGCCTCGTTCATCTCAAAAAACTGGGTCGGCTTGATGAGGTCGAGTGCTCCAACACGACAGTGGGAGATGCTGGACTTGCTCATCTGGCGGAAATCAAGACGCTGGAGTTCTTGCGAATCGACAACACTTCGATCACCGACAAGGGCCTGCTGCACCTGGAAAAACTCCGAAAGCTCGAGTATCTGGACGTCCGGGACACCCGAGCGACAAAGAGTGGAATTGACCGTTTGAAACAGTCACAGACCGCGCTGAAGGTGATCAGGTGACGAAAACGTGCTGCGGCATCATGTCGTATGGAAACCGGACGCTGGCGTGTTTTGTGCTGGGTGCGGGCGTTGTCCTGTTTGCAGTGGTGACCCTGGCCGTTCCCCAGGAGGTCGGCCGGCGGCTGATTGCCGATGACGGCCTTGTGCAACTGGCGACGTTCGTCGTTTTGGGTGCGGCGGTGCTGCTGGCGGTGGGCGCTGCAATTCGGGATCCGGTCGAGCGGACGTTTCTCGGGCTGGTCGTGTGCCTGCTGGTGTTGTATGCGGCACGGGAAGCCGATGTTCATCGGGCGGAATGGGTGCCCGAGCACTTCAGTAGCAGTCGGTTCTATCTGTCGACGGATGTTCCGCTGACCGAGAAGATCATCTGTGGATCGTTTCTGCTGGGCGTGGTTGTCGTTTTCGTCCTGATGGTCGCTCGTGCGCTACCCAAGATCGTCCCGGCGTTTCGATCAAGAAAGCCGTGGTTGCTGTTTTCGCTGGCCTGGGTGTGCGTGTTTGCCGCATCCCAGATTTCCGATCAATCGTCCTGGAATGTCGTGTTCGAGGGACAGGCTTTCGAGGAGATTGCTGAATTCGTGGCCTCCGGGTTCGTGGTGCTGACGGTGATTCGGTATCCAATCAACCAAGAACATGCCACTCGGGTGGCGGGCGACGCGAACCGACCCGGAGACGAAGATCAGCCCACTGAAATCGGCCGGGCGACCGAAGGGTCTTCGACCCGTTGAACTGCTCCACGCGGCCGTCGAGGATCTCGTTTTCCACGGGGACGGGTGACCGAAGTTCCTCGATACGCCATTCCGCGTGCCATTGGTCCGTCGACCCGAGGTGAATGGCTGTGGTTTGGCCCGCCGCCACGTGGTCCCAGGCTGCAAACGCGTGGCCGATTGAGACCGCAGCAGGGTGCGAGTGGATGGTCACCGGCAACGGGTCCGGTCATGACTTCTGGCTACAATGAACGGTGGATCCGGCTCCGCATAATCTGAAGGCTGGCAGAGGAATGATGCCATGATCGACATCGCTCGTCGGTCATTGACGTGTGTTCTGAGGGCCGTTGTTCTCTGTGGCGTTTTTCAGCATGGCGTGTTGCTGGTTGCGCAGGAATCGCCGGAGAGGTCCACGGTGACGGAACGTGCGCGACCGTCTCCGGAACAGCGACAGCACTGGGCGTTCCACAAGGTGACCCGGCCCGAATTGCCGAGCGTTCGAAATCGTGAATGGGTTCGAAACCAGGTCGATGCGTTCGTGCTCGCACGGCTTGAGGAACGAGGCGTGGTCCCGTCCATTGCCGCCGATCCCCGGAAACTCGTCCGCCGCGCCTGTTTCGATTTGACGGGTCTTCCGCCGTCACCACGGGAGATTCGCGAGGAACTCGACGCGGACGGAGCGTGGCGCAGCGACGATGCCTTCGGTCGGGTCGTTGAGCGGTTGCTTGCGTCACCCGCCTATGGCGAACGATGGGGGCGTCACTGGCTGGACCTGGTTCGCTACGCCGAGACCACCGAATACGAGATCGATCTGATCAAACCGTTCGTATGGAGATTCCGGGATTACGTGGTCCGTGCCTTCAACGAGGACCGGTCCTACGACCGGTTGATTCTCGAACAGTTGGCCGGTGACGAGTTGGCGGATGCTGATTCGGAAGCGGTCATCGCGACCGGGTTCTATCTGCTGGGTCCCTGGGATGCGGAGTTGGCCGGACAGCGTGACGACACCAGGGCGATGCAAAGCCGTTTCGATCAGTTGGACGACATGGTCAGCACGACATGCCAGGTGTTCCTGGGACTCACGATGGGATGTGCGCGGTGTCATGACCACAAGTTCGAGCCGCTGTCAATTCGCGATTACTACAGCCTGGTCGCAGTCTTCAACACGCTCACGCGTCCGCGAGCCGGGCGTTACGGACGGGACGGCGGGCGAATCGAACTGGCCACCCCGGCCGGTACCCCGAAGCAGATCGAGACCCTGGCCGAACGAGATCGGTTGATTGCCATCCACCAGCGGACCATCGCCCAGTCGCGGGTGGTCGTCCTGGAACAGTTGTTTGCCGCCGGGAAGAGCACGTTGCCGCTCGACGCCGTGGCGGCGTTTCGTGTTCCTTCCGGACTGCGGACGGCCGAAGAACGCACTCTCGTTCACCGATATACCGAACAACTCAACCAGGAGATCAAACGGCACGGTGACAACAACACGAAGGGATGGATCAACCACGCCGAGACCTGGATTCGCCGCCGCCGCGCCGCGACTCCGGATCTCCCTCGAGCCTATGTCCCACGCGAGTTGTCGCCTCGACCACCGGTGACACACGAACTGGTTCGAGGCAACGTGACCGAAAAGGGGGCCATCGTCGAGCCGGCGATTCCAGCCGTGCTGGTGGACTCTCCCGTCAGGTTCCTTGCTGCTGACAAGTACACCTCTCGGCGTCGGTTGACCCTGGCGCGATGGATCGCCAGCCCCGAGAATCCCCTCACCGCGAGAGTCATGGTCAATCGGATCTGGCAGCACCACTTCGGTGTTGGCCTGGTCCGCACTCCGAGTGACTTCGGCTTGCAGGGACAGCCGCCGACGCACCCGAAACTGCTGGACTGGCTGGCCGACTGGTTCGTGCATGAAGGCGGCTGGTCGCTGAAATCTCTGCACCGGCTGATCATGACAAGCGGCACATACCGAATGAGCAAAGTCCGTCGTCAGCAAGTTGTTCCCGAGGGTCCTGAGACCCTTCTCCTCAGCCGGCGTCGTTACCGTCGGCTCGAAGCCGAGACGATTCGTGATGCAACGCTGGCCGTCTCGGGCCGTCTCAACCAGGCGATGTACGGTCCCGGTGTCTATCCGCATATTCCCCGGACCGTCATCGAATCCAATCGAGACGGGGCGTCGGCCTGGATGCCGTTCAGCGAATCGTCCGCTTCGCGACGAACGGTGTACACGTTTGTCCGACGTGCAATGCTCGTGCCGATGCTGGAGCTGCTCGATGTCTGTGACACGACCAAGACCTCGCCGGAACGAAAGACAAGTACGGTCGCGACGCAGGCATTGCTGTTGCTCAACGGCGAGTTCGTCAACCGGCAGGCCGGACACTTCGCCGACCGCGTCGGTGCGGAAGTCGGAGCGGACACCGCCGCGCGGATTGATCGGGCTTACCTGCTGGCGCTGGGCCGTCCGCCGATGGTCCGGGAGCGGGCCGACCTGGTCGAATTCGTTGAGCAGGAAGTGAGGCAGGCCACGCGGGGGGCCGGCAAGACGGGACCGGGTGCGGATCGCGATGGAGTCCGAGACAAGGCGTTCCGGCAGGTGTGCCGGCTGATCTTCAACCTGAACGAATTCGTCTATACGGATTGATCGTCGTGACCGGATGCAGCACTGAGACTCGGCCCCACCGGTTCGACTGCGGTCGGACTCGCCGCGAATTCCTCTGGGAATTGGGCGGCGGGTTTACGGGGTTGGCCCTGATCGACCTGCTGTCGCGTGACGGGTTCTTTTCGCAGTGTGCCGGGGCATCGGAGTCGACCGGATCGGTGAATCCGTTGACCCCGAAGACGCCGCATTTCGCGGCCCGGGCCAAGCGAGTGATCTACTTCTTCATGGCGGGGGGGCCCAGCCATGTCGATACGTTCGATCCGAAGCCGGCACTGACGAAATTCGACGGAACCAGCTACCGGGGACCACTGAAGGTTGGCTCGAACTGCGGAAACATCGGGAAGCTGATGCAGTCGCAGTTCTCGTTCCGCAAGCATGGTCAGGGCGGGCTGGAGATCAGCAGCATTTATCCGCATCTGGCGCGGCATGCCGATGACCTGTGCGTGATCCGATCGATGCATACGGACACCGCTGCTCACGGTGCCGGTCACCTGCAGATGAACACCGGCAGCCCGGTGGTCGGGAGGCCGTGCTTGGGTTCGTGGGTCACCTACGGCCTGGGAAGCGAGAGCGAGGATCTTCCCAGTTTTGTCGTGATGACCGACCAGCGTGGCGGTCCTCCTGCCAGCGCGTCGAACTGGAGTGCCGGTTACATGCCGGCGGCCTACCAGGGGACTTTGTTCCGCAGCAAGGGCACACCGCTGTTGAACCTGGCGACGCCGAAGGGGACGTCCGAACGCACTCAACGTCATGTGCTGGATCTGCTGGGGCGGTTCAACCAACAGCACCTCGACTCGCGACCGGGCGAGTCGGAGTTGGTCGGTCGGATCCACTCGTATGAACTCGCCTATCGCATGCAGACGGCTGCCGCCGAGGTGGTTGACGTGCAGAGTGTCGGAGCCCGGACGCGGTCCGACTACGGGCTGGACAACAATCGGACAGCCGAGTTCGGACGACGATGTCTGATTGCGAGCCGACTTCTCGAACGGGGAGTCCGCTTCATCCAGCTCTACCACGGTGGTGGAAGCATGACCACGACGTGGGACACGCACCGGGACAATTTCGGTCGCCACAAGCGATATGCCGGCGAAACCGATCAGCCGATCGCCGCCTTGATCCAGGACCTGAAGAACTCAGGGCTCTGGGAAGACACGCTGTTGATCTGGGGCGGTGAGTTTGGTCGCACGCCCACCAGCGAGGGCGGCGGCGGGCGTGACCACAACCATTACGGGTTCAGCACGTGGCTGGCCGGTGGCGGGATCCGTGGCGGACGCGCGGTCGGCGCCACCGACGAACTCGGGTTTGAGGCCGTCGAGCGGCCCTGCCACGTCTCGGAACTGCACGCCACGATCCTGCACCTGATGGGGTTGGATCACGAACTTCTGACCTACTTCTACGGTGGCGCCGATCAGAGGCTCACCGGTGTTCAGCCACGGGAAGTGATCCACGAAGTGTTGGCGTGATCGTACCGCCGGTCGGGCCTGTCCTGGAACTCGCTGCTGTCGGAAAGGCGATGGCGTCATTTCCAGAAGACGGTGACCACGACATCGACCTTGGCGCCGAGTCGATTGAGAACACTCACCTTGTTCCCGGGGACCAGGCAGAGGCTGCCGGCCGTGTCAGCCGTGCTGGTGCCATCGGTGCCGGCCACCTTGATGGTTCTGCCCTTCCCGCCGACCAGGAACTGTGCGGACTGATTGATGTCCTCGCCATCTGAGGCCGATACCGTGACGGTGGCCACCCTGGTTCGCGATCCGGCACCGACGGGCAGGGGGAGGCTCGCTCCGTCGGCGAGTTCGCCGCTGTGACACCAGGTCTTTGTCCCATAAAGGACCAGGCCTTCGCCCTGTCCGTTGTTTGGGCGGTCGTAAACCTCGATCAAACGGTTGTCGTATTTGGAGGGGTTGGAGTTGGTTCCGAAGGTCTTGATCAATGTTCCGGTTTTGACCAGCCCACCGTTCCAGAAGGCGTTGATCAGGACAATGTTGGAAGATGAGTCGTCGATGTCCAGGGCGGTTGGCACGTAGCCCGCGGGGGCGTTTCCTCTCACGGGCGTGTAGAAGATGTTCTGCAGCGTGACGCTGGTGCACTTCCGCAGGTAAACCCCGCCGACCCCGCCGCCACACCCGTAAATGTTCTCCAGCACCAGGTTCATCATGTTGTAGTTGTGGGAAATGTGGATCATTGCGCCACCGTGGGCGGTTCCGTTCTCCATCCGCACGTTCTTGACCGAGAGGTTGATGCTGACCCCCTTGGTCTCGTTGTCGTCCCAGTACAGGCCGTACTTGCCCCCGACCCAGGCATTGGTCCCGTCAAAGACGACATTGTGCAGGGCCACACCGGAGGCGATCTTCACCGCCGGACCGTTGGGATCCATCGGAAGCAGGTAGGTGTTTCGGAACGTGGAATGATCAATCGAGATCCACTCGATGGCGGGGTTCTTGTCGATGAGGATCGGAAGGTCGGCGAGAATGGTCACGTTTTCGACAAAGACCAATTGTCGTCCCTGGACCTGGAGTCCAATGCTGTGATTGCCGCCCCAGTTGTGGATCGCGACATTCCGCACTTCGATGATGTCCGCGTCGACGATCCGGATGCCGGTCTTCTGCACTCGCTTCCTGTCCTCGTAGGCCCCCGCAGCAACCATGCCAATGTCCCTGATGGCACATTGGGCGATCACGCTCTTGTCCGGATGAGAGAATTCGAACAACGCCATTGGCGTGGACGGATTGAATGTGAGCCGGGTGGCGTACATTCCGTCCCCGATGAGCGTCACGCGATGCCGATTGACGTGGATGGTCGTCTGGCAGTTGAACGTTCCGGACAGCCTGACGTTGACACCCGGGAGAGACGGAGAGGAGTTGATTGCCTTGTTGATGGCGGGGCTGCTGTCCGATGACCTGGGAGAAGCGCCCCACCACTGGGGATACACTTCGCTGACGGCGCCGGCACCGAACTGTGCCCGCCCCGGACCGGAGAAGACCTGGTGCAGGCCGGCTGAGAATGGCCCGTCAAACCTGACAATGGCCTGGTCGGAAGCCTTCAGCAGCGCCCCGTTGGGGATCACCACGCTGATGGTCGGTGGAAAGGTGATCGTGGACAGGTTGAACGTTCCGCCCGAAAAACAGAGGGTCCTGGTGTCCATGCCCTTACATGCCGCGATGGCCGCGTTGACGGCTTTCGTGTCATCCTTCCCGTCGTTGGGGACCGCTCCAAAATCAACGACGTTCGTGACGGTGGTCGGTCCCTGCGGAGGCTCTGTCGCCGGATTGTGAGCGGCTCCCAAACCGACACAGATTCCCAGGCCCAGCAAGCAGATGACAGTGGCCGTTCGTGTCATGGCAGAACCTCGTGACGTGTTGAGTAGGAAGAAACTGTTCCGGACTTGAGCCGCAGCGCGCCTCAGCGATGTTAGGACCGGGCCGAGTTTCCGCAATCCCGAACGAATCTCGGGTGCAACCAACTACGTGTCCATGCCACACCGATATCTCCGAACACTGGGGCTCGCGGACTTGAGAGGGCGGATCGACGAAGCCGCCCCGGACAGTCCGGTCAACAAGACACGCGGGGACGTGTTGATTAAGATGCAGGCCGACCATGGCCCGATTGAATGCGAGGACTCAACTCATGCACGGCGTCCGGTTTTCGCTGCCCCTGCTACTCGTCCTGCTGTTCCTGCAGCCTGCTGAAGCACAGAAAGGCCGGACTCGGAGCCGGAACCTCGGGATCAGTACGTTGGCGGGCAACTCTCGCGTTCACAAGGAACTGAAGTTGAGCGACGAGCAGAAGGCCGCTCTGAAGAAAGCGGCTGCTGAAACGCGTACGGCAGTCAAGGCGGCGCAGGGCCTGGAAGAACAGGAACGCGGCAAGAAGAATCGCGAGGCAACCCGGAAACTGCGGGCCGTGATTTCCGGGACATGCAGCGAAAAGCAGCAGAAGCGACTGTTCCAGATCGAGATCCAGTACACATCCGGTTCCTGGATGCTGATGCGTCAGGAGCTCTCCGGCGTCCTGAAGTTGACCAAGGACCAGCGGCGCCAGATTCGTGAAGTCTCCAGGACATCACAGGGAAAAGTCAAAAAACTTCGTGAAACACGCAACGATGACAATCGCCAGGAAGTGCAACTCAAGATCAACGCTCTGCTGGGCCAGGCCCGCAAGGATGCCGTCAAGCTGTTGACCGAGGAACAGCAGAAGAGCTGGAAGGCGGCCAGTGGCGAGGTGTTTGAGTTGCGGCCGGCGAAGAAGAAGAAAAAGAAGAAAAAGAAGAAGGCGCAGTAGGGACCGCGATCCGCGGCAACGAGGACGACGCCCCGTTCTCGTCGGCCCATCACGAGACACCAGTTCTCAGTCGCATGGTCAGCGACAGATCAATCGTCGGTGATCTGTGACATCGAATTCTGTGTCGGTCTGGTGGCCTTGCGATCGACGATGCTCACTCGATTGGGGCGGTTCCAGATCAGCTTGGCTACGAAGACGCTGTTGTCGCTGCCGTACTTGGCAACCCCGACCGGCTGCATCCACTCGACGGTCGTGATCCAGGTCTCGGTCGGGCTGACATCGGTCATGCCGAAATTCCCCAGCCGCGTACCACGTTCGGGAACCAGGATCCGTTCGGACTGTCTTTTCACCACGACCCGCCGGGGATCGACTTCGGCGATGACCAGGGGGGCCCGGTGCCGGATGACGTGGTCGTTGTTCAGGCCGCGTCGGGTGTAGACCAGAAACAGGCCGTCGGAATGAGTGACCCAGTGCTGCTGGGTGTTGTAGCTGCCCAGGTCGGTCCCGTTGTCGAAGGTCCATTTTCTGAGCGGGCCGAAGTGCAGTCCGTCCCCGCTGGTCGTGACGTACCCGTACTTGACGGTTCGCAGGGTCATGTAGAAACGGCCATCGAACCTGGTAATCGACGGTTCGGAGAATCCGTCGCCGTGCTTCTCGGCCGGCGGCAGTTCCAGTTCGTCGCCGTGCTCGATGAATCGCAGTGTCTTGCCATCGAATCGGCAGCGGCAGACCGTGACGCGATGTTCCTTCTGGTCACGACGGCGGTAGTAGATCGGCAACAGGATGTCGCCGTTGGGCAGGTCGTATCTCTGGGCACATCCGGCCGACGCGTTCTTGAACTTCGGGTCATCCGGAAGTTCCAGCGTCTTCCAGGGATCCCATTTTCTGGCGATCGGGTCATAGGCTGAATAGGCCGTCTCGCTGGGGGCCCGGGCCAGGTGACGCTGGTCTTTGGTGGTGTAGTGGAAGGTCTTGCCGGTTCCCAACAGTTTCCCCGATGCCCTATGCCACAACGGCCAGAAGTCGCACGGGACCACGGCGGTCTGCTTTGTCGGCTGCCGTCGCCTCAGGGACGAGTGTCCGGTGGGGCCGACCCAGTTCCGGCCCATGTTGTCGGTCCGCAAGTCGTGGAGGCCGAAAAATACGTCCGATCGAGTCAGCATCACTTTCTGCATGGTGATCAGCACGATCGGTGTCTTGCCGGGATTGCCCGGTGTGCCGGGCGGAATGGCCCCCGGGCGGGTGTGCACCCAGCAGGTCTTGCCGTCGAATCCCTTGACGACCGTTGAGAGTTGGATGCGATAGTCGAGCTTCTGGCGTGGTGCCTTGCTTTCAGGATGTGCAGATCGAGTCGTGCCGGCGATGACCAGAAAGGCAATTGCGACGACGATCCGGGTAATTGGGGGCCGCCGCTGGTGTGTCATGATCGTGATTCCGTCAGTGTCCGCATTGCCAGTCCACGACGAACCCAAAGGCCCGGAGTCTGGTGGACTGGATCTTCATTCGGATGGGTTTTCCGGTCAACGGTACGACCTCCGGGATTTCCCGTTGTCGCAGGGGAAATGACCGACCGGTGTTCGGTTTCAGTTGGGGTTCCGGCCCGTTCCCGGTCCTTGGCGTCGCCAAGCACGTCGTGTGCCGTTACGGTGACTTGGCTTCGACGTCGCCGAGCCGGAAAAGTCGTGCCGGCACTGGTCGGGACGACCTGGGGTCGGAACGTTTCACATTGCATCCCAATCGACAAAGACGCGGCATCATGTCCGGCATCGAAATTCTCAGCGAAGGCCCGATCTATCGAAACCCGAACCCGGGTTACGGTCACGTCGGGGCATTTTTCAGCAACCTGGTTCAACTCTCGGATCACGAGATCCTCTGCACCTACAATCGCGGTGGCGGGATGTACGCGACCGACCTGACTTATTACTCGGCTCGCTCGACCGACGGCGGCGAGAGTTGGCCGGAGCAGAGCGTGGTACACGAGCGTTCCACGGAGGACGCAGCCTATTCCTACCACGATCCGATGCTGGCTCTCCTGGGTGACGGGTCGTTGGTCATCACGGCCTTCCGTGTCGATCGCAGTGACCCGGACCATCCGCTGTTCAACGAAGAGACGGGTGGAATCGGTGCATTCGAACTCGTGGTACTGCGTTCGTCGGATCGAGGCCGGACGTGGTCACGGCCGGAGCAAATGTCGGTGCCCGACGACCTGATCGTGACACCCAGCTCCGGAGTGATCGAACTGGCCGACGGCAGTTGGTTCGTTCCGTTTGACCGTTGGCATGCCTTCGACTCGTCGCAGCCCTACCGGCCCCAGGTGGTTGGGCTGTTCTCGTCGGATCGGGGCAGGACGTGGTCGGACCCGGTCGTTGTCGCCGACACCGATTCACAGGACAAGGGCTTCTGGCACGGCCAGGTCCTGCAGATGACCGACGGGCGTCTGTTCACGATGTTCTGGACGGCCCTGATGAAGAGCGACATCGACAACCAGCCCCTGCACCGATGCATTGGGTCTCCCGACGCGAGGGAATGGTCGGAGCCGGAACCGACCACCCTGCCGGGCCAGACCAATCACGCAGTCGATCTCGGCGAGGGACGCATGCTGAATCTCTACTGTTGCCGCGACGGGGCGCAGCCGGGGTTCTTTGCTGCGCTGTCCGAGGACGAAGGCCGGACGTGGGATCTGGAGAACCAGGTCTGTGCCTGGGACGCGACCGGACGCGACAAGCTGGGAGTCGAGGCTCCGGACACCTATCCCCGCTCGCACGACACGATCGCCTTCGGTGCGCCGAGAGCGATTCGCCTGGCAGATGGGGACGTGCTGGCGACGTACTGGTGTACCGAGATGAGTGTGACGCACGTCCGCTGTGCGCGGTTGAGAGTGTCGGAAACTCAGCACTGAGTTTCCGGGCGACGCGGGAACCTCACCCGTGGACAGGTTTCTCTCACTGACCGCAGTCCGGCCTTCGAGGCGAAGGCAAAAAAAAAGAAGCCAACGAAAATCGTTGGCTTCTTCGTCTCGCAAGATATTGCGATGTTCAGATTGGCTTGACGTTCTCCGCCCGCGGCCCTTTCGGCCCACTTCCCTCGGTGTAGGACACTCGCTGTCCTTCTTGGAGATCGTCGTAACTCACTCCCTCGAGGTTAGAATTGTGGAAGAAAATGTCCTCACCGGTTCCGGTATCAATGAAACCAAAACCTCTGTCCGTCAGCCTCTTGATTGTGCCTTCTGCCATCGTTTTCCGATCCCTAAGAAAAGTGTCTCTGCGGCGTCGCCCGACACGACTGGTTCAGGCTGCTCACCCGCGAACTCATTTTTTACCCTTCGGCACTACAAAAAACAAGGAAAGTGACCAAGTCGGCGAAAATCTCTTGCCCGAGGATGCTGGCGATCTCGCCTCGTCGTGTGATCTGGGGGCCGATTGGAGCGAAGCGGTGATCCAGAAGTGACCGGAGAACGAGGGTCGTTGAACCACCTGAACGTCCCGATCTGGTTGAGTTGGGGGCACTTGCCAGAGCGGAAAGCGAGGCGTAGACTCGCCTCCATCCTCGAACGCTGCGCGGAGAGCGACGTTAAACGCAATTTGGCACTGTTCTGTGCTCCGCCATAGCGCCCACGGAGCACCGAGTCCCGCTGTCAGATCGGTTTCGGGATTTCTGCCGGTCAGCCGACTTTTGATGAGATGAACGAACGGATGACCGAAGAGTTCATTCAAAACTACAGGATGATCCGAAAGCTCGGTGCCGGCTCCATGGGCGAGGTCTTCCTGTGTGAGGATACTCGCCTGGAACGCGAGGTTGCCGTCAAGCTGCTTCCTGCCGAGTTGTCACGGGTCGAAGAGCACAGGCAACGATTCCTGACCGAAGCCAAGGCGGCCTCGGCCCTCAATCACCCGAATGTCTGTGTGATTTACGAGGTGGGCGAAAGCGATGACAACCGCCTGTTCATTGCGATGGAGGTGCTGTCGGGTTCACCACTCGACGAGTTGCTCGCTTCGAAGCGGCTCGGTGTTGACGCTGCGATCGAACTGGCCGTCCAGTTGGCTGACGCGCTGACCGCGGCCCACGAACGTGGCATCGTTCATCGTGATCTCAAGCCCGCCAACATCCACGTCAACGAGCGTGGCCAGGGCAAGATCCTCGACTTCGGCCTGGCGAAGCGACTCGTCGGCCCGGACTCACAAGACACCGAGGAGACACTGGGGCAGCAGACGCTGGCCGGCCAGGTGCTCGGTACGCCCAACTACATGAGTCCCGAACAGGTGCTGGGTCGCAGCGCCGATGCCGATCACCGCAGCGACATCTTCAGCCTCGGCGTGGTGATCTACGAGATGCTGACCGGCCACAATCCGTTTGCCGGCAACAGCCTCGGCGACGTGTTCAACAAGATCCTGAATTTCGATCCGGGGCCGCTTTCGCACCACAATCCGGAAGTCACCCAGCCGCTGGACCGCCTGGTCCTGAAGTGTCTCGAGAAGACTCCGGCAGATCGGTACCAGGATCCGGCCGAGTTGGTCCGGGCACTCAAGGACTTTCAGCGTGGAGAGGCCGGCTCCACCGATTCCACCTTCCAGGTCGACCCCACTGCGTTGAACAACACGGTCCTGGGGACAAACGACCATACGGCGATCCTGCAGATCGTAGACACGATTCGTCAAAGCAGCGTGGCCGTCCTTTCGGCGACGCTCGATGACCATCCGATGACGCCGGGGCAGGCGGGCTGGGTCACCCAACTGGTCGACCACGTCCAGATTCGTCTCCAGCAGTTGGCCGGCGAACCCCTGACGATTGCCAACATCAGCACGTACCCCTCCGACGAGGAAAGCCGGCGGCAGCTCATTTCGGCGCTCGAGTCGATCGAAGCCCTGATCTGTGTCATCTCTCCGGCATTTCTCAGGGCCGAGAACTGCCAGCGACTCCTGGAGGATTTCTCGCAGGCGGCCGAGGCCAGCGGTGGACTTGCGGTCGATTCCCGCAGTCGCATCCTGAAGGTCGTCAAGACACCGGTCGCCGATGACGAGATCCCCTTGGACATCCGATCGCGGATCGGAAACCTGATGGCCTACGAGTTCTTCGAGCAGGCACCGAACCGGAGTTCGGTCGTGGAATTCGACGAACGGTTCGGACCCGAGGCGCACCAGAAGTACTTCCAGCGTGTTTACGACATGGCCCAGCAACTCTGGAGTGTCGTGAAGCCTCTCCAGGAGCGAAGTGGAAAGCTGCAGAGTTCTGCCGTCACGTCCGCGAGCGGACAGACGGTCTTCCTGGCCAACAGCACGTCGGATCTTCAGCCGGAAGTCGACAAGATCCGTCGCGAACTTGTCGGTCGTGGTCACAGCGTCGTTCCCAACCGGGTTCTCGCCACCGTTGGTCACGAACTCGAACCGCAGGTGCTGAGTTACCTGGATGAAAGCGACCTGTCGATTCACCTGGTCGGGGCGTCCTACGGACTGGTACCGGAAGGATCCGAGGAGTCGATCGTGGAGATCCAGAATCGCCTGGCTGCCGACCGGGCCACCGAGAGTGGCCTGGAGCGAGTGGTCTGGATCCCGCCGGGCATCCAGATCAGCGACGATCGCCAGCAGAACTTCCTCGACGAACTGAAGACCTCTCCTCGGATGCATGCCGGTGCGGAGATCATCCAGGACAACTACACCGAGTTGAAGGAATTCGTCCTGGATCGGCTGGACAAGACCCCGGCTGAGGACGACTCGTCTTCCAGCCAGGCCGTGGAGGGTGTCCAACGGATTTACCTGGTCTGCGACCAGCAGGACGAACAGGCCATCGAGCCGCTCGAGGATCACCTGTTTGATCAGGGGTTCGAGGTCACCTCGCCTGATTTCGAGACCGACGAGGCGGAGGCGCTGGAACTGCATCGCCAGAACCTCGTCGATTGCGATGCGGTGATCATCTACTACGGATCTGCCCGCAAGGCCTGGGTCGAGATCAAGTTGAGGAACCTGCTCAAGGCCCGCGGGTACGGTCGCAAGACCGACCTGGAGCACCAGGCCGTGTTGATCGCTCCGCCGATTGATCGACGCAAGGAGCGGTTCCGCAGTCACACCGCGGAAATCATCCAGGGTGGTGAGACGTTTGACCCGAGCGTACTGGCCGATTTTCTCTCCAGGATCAAATCCTGAACAATTCCCACCGTTGACGCAGACCGTCACATTTCCATGCCCGACCTCTTCAATCCATTCCCCGGTCTTCGCCCGTTCGACATCGAAGAAGATTACCTCTTTTTCGGTCGTGAACAGCAGACCGCGGAACTGTTGAAGCTGCTTGGCGACAAGCGGTTCCTGTCGGTCATCGGCACCTCCGGAAGCGGCAAGTCCTCGCTCGTTCGTGCCGGGCTGCTGCCGGAACTCCAGGGCGGAGCCCTGAACCAGGCCGGATCGAACTGGGAGATCGTGCTCCTGCGACCTGGTGGAGATCCGCTCGACAACCTGGCCACGGCCATCCAGGGCGCTGATCTTTATGATCCGGATGATCCGGCGGTGCTCAGTCACCTGAACGCGACGCTGACCCACAGTGGCTTCGGGCTGGTCGAAGCGATCAGGCAATCCGACGTGGAACCGGACACCAATGTCCTGATCGTGGTCGATCAGTTCGAGGAGATCTTTCGCTTCAGGCGGATGGATGAAGAATCCGCGGCAATGGCGGCGAGTTTCGTCGACCTGTTGCTGGAAGCCACTCGCCAGTCGGACCAGCCGATCTACGTCGTGTTGACGATGCGGAGCGATTACCTGGGTGACTGCACTCAGTTCCGTGGCCTGACAACCGCGGTGAACCAGGGGGAGTACCTGATTCCCCGCCTGACACGTGACCAGATCCGGACCGCCATCGAAGGACCGGTGCGGGTTGGCGGCGGCGAGATTTCTTTCCGCCTTGTGCAGGAACTGCTCAACAGTGTCGGCAGCAACCAGGACCAACTGCCGATTCTTCAGCACGCGTTGATGCGGACATTTGATCAATGGACATCGGACCGTGAAAACGGAGAGTCGATTGACCTTCGGCACTACCACGATGTGGGCGGCATGGAGGAGGCGCTGTCACGGCATGCGGACGAGGTGTTCGATTCCCTCGAGTCGGACGACCTGAAGCGGGTTGCCGAAAAGCTCTTCATGTCACTGACCGAGCAGCAAAGTGACAATCGTGGAATTCGGCGGCCGACCCGACTGGACTCGCTGGGGCACATCGTCGGCGTGGACTGCGACCAGATTCAACGGGTCGTCGATGCCTTCCGGGCTCCCGGTGTCACGTTCCTGATGCCGCCGGCCGAAACGGAACTGACGCCAGAGACCATCATCGACATCTCGCACGAGAGCCTGATGCGGGTCTGGCGGCGGCTGGGTCGCTGGGTCGGTGATGAAGCCCAGTCGGCCCAGGTCTACCTGCGTCTCGCCGAGACGGCTGGTTTGCATCGGGACGACCAGGCGGGCCTTTACCGCGGCCCCGACCTGCAGATCGCCCTGGCCTGGATGAATGAGGCTCAGCCGACCGCCGCCTGGGGTGAGCGATACCGATCGGGGTTCCACCTGGCCGTGGAGTTTCTCCAGGCGAGCGATGCGGCCGGGCGGGCTGACGAGATCGCTGCCGAGGAACAGCGTCAGCGGGAGCTGGAGCAGGCCAAGGCGCTGGCTGACGCAGAGCACCAGCGGGCAGAACTGCAGCAGAAATCGGTCGCCAGGTTGAGATTGCTCTCCGGTGGGGTGGCGGCTGTCGCCCTGGTGGCAGTGTTCGCATCGGTGTTCGCGTTCAACGCCCGCACCAAGGCACTGGATGCCAGGCAACTTGCGGCCGATGAGCGGGCCCGCGCCGTGAAGAACGCCGAGGGGGCCCGGACGGCGGAAGTGAAGGCCACCGAGAGTGCCAGGGAAGCCATTGTCCAGCAGGGGAAGGCCGAAGTCTCGAGAAAGACCGCCGAACAGGCTCGCGACACGCTCAACCAAACGCTCACCCGTTCCTACTTCCTGACCGCCACGGAGCACCTCAAATCGGGTGACACCGAAAATGGCCTGGCCTACCTGGCGCGGTCCCTGAGAACCGACACCAGCTACTGGCCGGCTGCCAACCAGATCACCTCGGTCCTGTCCAATCACAACTACCTGCTCGGCGGGTCCGTTGCGATCGATATGGAGCAGCCGATCAATTACGCCGGTCTGGATCGTGAGACCAAGACCTTCTACTGGACGGCCACAACGGGACTCAAGGGGGCGTTGTGGAACGTCCGGGACCGCAAAAAAGTCGGGATCCTCGCCGGTGGAGCGAGGATCGACCAGCCGCGGTTCACCAAGGACGCATCGTTGCTGTTCCTGTCTCTTCGGGACCAGGACGGCAGCATCCAGGGGTTCAGCACCAAGGACGCCAAGGCGGCGACCACTTTGATCCCAATCAAGAACAGGATCGGTCGTTTCTTTTTCCTGGCGGAACCCCGTCCGGAAATGCTCAGGATTGTGGCCGACCAGCCTGGAACGAATCACATCAACATCTGGGATGCGGTTTCCGGCAAGGTCATCGGCAAAGAACTGACCCTCAGCAAAGCACCTCTTGTGAGTTACGTCGTCACAGGCGACGAGAAACACGTCGTCTCGACGTTCCGGGACGCGATGATTGGCGTCTGGAAGCTCAAAGACGCATCGCTGGTCTTCGAAGGAAAAGCAACAGGCTTCCAGCCCTTACTCAATGACGACGGGCATTGGGTCGGCTTGCGTTCAACGGCCAACAAGTCGTTTGACTGGATCGACCTCACGGCAAAGAAACCACGCCTGGAATCGCTCGAGACCAAGTTCCTCGTCGATCAGTGCTTTTTCCACGAGGGCACCTCAGAGGTCGCCCTCGTCGGCAAGGTCGAAAAAGATCTGCATTGCGCCGTCGTTGATCTCACCACTGCCAAGGTCACGGCCAAGTTCTCGCTCAAAGACTATGGCAGCGAGTCCATGGACGTCGATTTTTCCAGGAAAAATCGCTCCGGCCACAGCAGCGTGGGGTCGTGGCTGGCGATTATCTACAAACCCGGCGGCACGGAAGTCGAGTGTCGGGACCTGGCAACCGGAAAGTCTGTCTCGACATTTGATTTCAGTGCCAACCCGATCAATTTCTTTCAGTTGACTCCCGACGGTCTCCGGATGGTCACACGACACAAGGATTTTTCTGTTCGTGTCTGGGACATCATCAACGCACTGCCACTGATCGACCCGATCCCGCACGTCCTGTCTCCTCGACTGATTGTGAGCCGCGACGGCGAGCGTCTGTTCACGGTGACAATCGACGACATGAAGGTCAATGTCTGGAGTTCGCGTACAGGAAAGGCAATCCAGGAGGGACATGCGTTCTCGCTTTCGTTCGTCAATTCTCTTCAGTCGTTGACAGACCGCGGGTCGATGGTGCAACTGAACACGACCACGTTCAGCAGCGGATCCGGCAACAGCTTGCTCTTCGGCCAAGGCCGGGCTTGGCAATTGGTGGCCAAGCAGCGGGCTTACCCGACGCTGAAACTGCCCGGTGGAGTCCGCAGCGTTGAGTTCAGCCCGGACGGCAAGTTGTTCGTGGCGCAGAACATTCGCGGCCTGGCATCGGTGGCGAAGATCTGGTCTACGGAGACGCTGGCTGAAGTCCGGGCCTTCAAGTTGCCGCAGTCGGGGACAATCAGTCGCTTCTCTCCTGACGGGGAGTTCGTAGCCGTTGGATGCCAGGATGGCAACGTTCGAGTCTGGAACGTCAAAAGCGGTGCACGTCAAACAATTATGGTCCTGGGTGGGAGCGTCTCCGATATCCAGTACACGCCGGATGGGAAAACCCTGGTGGCCTCCACGACTTCTGGCCGGATCCGGGCATTCGACGCAGACACCGGGTACGGGCTGCACGACGCCTGGGATCTTCAGGCATACCAGTTCGAAGTGGATGAACACAACGGGACGTTCGTCGCAGTCGGCTGCCAGAATGGAAACCAGTTCCTGATCCGGCTGGAGACCGGCAAGATCACCAAGCTGCTACCGCGGTCTCTCAATACGGTCAGTGACGTCAAGTTCAGCCCCGACGGTTCGACAATCGTCTCGGTGCCGTTTGGCGGTCGGCTTCGCGCCTGGGATACCACAACCCACAAACTGCTCTTCGAGACACCCGAGCTTGACTACTACAACACCGGGGCTTTTCACCCCGACGGAGACGTGATTGCTGTCAACGCGAGCCCCCGTCCCGATATCAAGTGGGGAAAAATTGAACTCTGGGACTGGAAGAACAAGACCCAGGTTTCCGAGCCGTTGATGTCCCTGGGGCAGGCCGACCGGCGGAGAATCAGTTTCAGTCACAACGGTCGCCTGTTGGCGTGCGGCAACAAACAGGGAGGCGTCTGCGTCTGGGAAATCCCCTCCGGCGCCAAGATTGTCGAGAGTTCGCTGCCGGACAACTCCACGATCTCGTCGATCGATTTCAGCCGCGATGACAGCCGCTTGGCCGTCTCGGGTTTTACCCGACCAACCGCGACCGGATCGGTCACGATCATTGATCTGCCGCCGATGGACGAGGTGTCGCCGCTCTGGTTGGCTGAACTGGCCGAGGTGGTGGCACAGCGGCGGATCGACAAGAACGGTGATTCCGTGGCCATGGATCGTTCCGAGTTGCCTGGGCTCCGGGAGACCATCGCTGCGTACGATCCGGAAAGCCGGTACCGGCGATGGGGTCTCTGGTACTTCGACAGCCCGGGCGAACGGACCATGTCTCCCTGGAGCAGAAAGCCGTCAGGCGAACACCTGGCCGAACTTCTCAGGTCGAGGGACCTGGCGAAGTTGCACAAGGTCCTGGAACTGGACCCGAACAACGGGTTGGCACACGCGATGATCGGACACCTCAACTCCGTGTCCGAGCGAGTCAAAGACTTGAAGCCGCAGGCGCTGACCCACTGGAACGAAATGACCCAGTGGCATTCCGGACAGGCGATCGAACTGGATCCGGCCAACGCCGATGTCTGGGCTCTGCGTGCCTTCGTGATGCAGCGGGTGGGGCGTCTTGACGAAATGGAGAAAGCGGTCAACACCGCTTTAAAGCTTGATGGGGACAACATCCTGGCGCATTTCGCTCATGGGTTTCTGCTGCACGGCAAGGGACAGGCCGACATGGCCTTTGCGTCCTTCCGGACGGCCTACGACAAGCTCCCCACCGCCCGCCCCCCGTACGACTGGCAGAACGGACGCCCGTTCCTGCCCGGGATTCTCGACACCCTCATGCAGCAGCGAGATCGGACTCCGAGCTCGCTGGCGGCGGCCGGAGAAACCCGCGTGGCCGAGGACGGCGATTCCCTGGAGAACCGTCGGCTGGAACTGGACTGGCTGACCCGACTGGCCGTAGAGATTTACCCGAAGGATCCGACCGTCTGGCAGACACGATCCAAGGCGCTGTTGCTGGCGGGACGACGGGAGGAGGCGGTCCAGGCGCTGGTTAAGGCGTGCGATGTTGATCAGGACGGGAACATCGATCCGCTCCAGTTGGGCGGGTTGATCCGCGACGCGTCCAACCGGCTGGCCGACCAGAAGAAGTACACCGAGGCGCACCAGTTCTTGCTCAAGTTCGGGGTCCCCAAGCGGTCGACGAAGGCGACGGCCCGCCAGGTGGACCTGAGCAAGTACTACAACCAGTCGCTGTTCGACTACGTGTACCGGGCCCAGGATGTCGAGACTGCCGAGGAAAGACTCTGGAAGGAACTGCCCGTGGGACTGGTCACGCTCAACGGCGTGGACTTCGACCTGCGGGGAGTCGTCCGGCTGATCGGCGGCGACAAGCAAGGCAACCAGTTTTTCTCCAAGCCGCCGAGACGGGTCGAAAAGATCGCGATCAATCAGAAGGCGACCTGGATTCACGTCCTGCACAATTGCTCGTTTGTCTACAGGATTCCCCACGGCAATCCGATCGGCCGCTATCTCCTGCATTTCGAAGATGGCACCGAAGCCTCACTGCCGATCCTGTACGGGAAGCACCTTGTCACGTGGATCAACAACCCGCATGCCACTCCGACCGATGCTGTGATCGCCTGGAAGGAAGGGGATTTCAACCATGCCAAGAGCGTGGTGCATTGCGTCTGGGAGAACCCACAGCCCGACAAGGCGATCAAGGCAATCACGTTCGAGTCGGCGGTCAGCATCAGCTCACCATTCCTGTACGCCATCTCACTCGAGTCCGCGGCGGCGCCGGCCGGTGATCGCGATGTTGCATCGATTCTCGCCGAAGCGCGTCTGAAGATCGCGATGGTCAACGGCGCGACCGCCGTGACGACCAAGCATGTGTCCGGGCTGCTGAAACAGGCCCTGCCCGGGGTCAAGGACAGCGCGGAGTTGAAGATCCAGCATGCGATTGCCAGTGCCGAGACTCTGAAAGCCCAGGGGCTCCATGCAGATGCGCTGAAACTGCTCGAAGGTCTTGCCTCCGACGACAAGGATGCCAGGAACTCACTGTTGAAACTCAGGGGCCGCATCCACCATGCCGCCGGAGATCTCCAGAGTGCGACGAAGATGTTGTCGCTGTCGGTTGACCAGGAGGACTATCGTGTCGGCAAGCCGCTCGGGCTGGATCACCAGTTGATCGAGAGGTTGTTCCGCCAACACGCTGCTGACAAGGGGGAACGCGAGGCCCGCGGGTTCGTTCTCCGGTCACAGATTCCACCCCGCCGACCGGGCACTCCGGACGCGGCGATCGACCTCACCAAGAGCTTCAACGCGGGCCTGCACGAGACATGGCATCGGCAGAGGAACGCGGCATTGGTGCAGCCGCCGCTTTACCGCACGATGCGGACAGGGGTTCACCACTTCCGGGGAATCCCCTTCGACATCCGCGGCGTGATCAACCTGTCGCCCTTCTTGGACACGGCGATTGAATTTCCGTCGCAGGTGCAGAACATCGTTGTCGGCAGGAAGGCGGACCAGCTCCACATCCTCAATACGGGGTGGGCGACGACCGTCACGGGCACTCCGGCCGCGGTCTACCGGGTCGTTTATGCCGATGGCAAGGTCGAGAACTTCGTCGCGCGGTACGAGATGGAGATCGGCGATGCCTGGCTCGCTGGGACCACGGACAACATCCCGAACCTGGTCTGGCGTGGTGAGCAGGCGGCGGTCTTCAACTTCAAGAGGGACACGGCCCTGTACCTGGCGACCTGGGACAATCCGAGGCCGGACGTTGAGATCTCACACATCGATTTCACGGCGACCCTCCGAAGCGTCAATCCTCTCCTGGTGGCCATCACCGCCGAGCGTTTTGCGGACTCGCTGGCCAGCGAGAAGATCGATCCCCGGCAACTGGCTGCACGGGCTGTCTACAACGCCTCCCGGCTGAACGGCTCCAAGAAACTCCTGGAGCATGCCCAGAAGCTGTCGCAGCGGGCGACGACCCGCTCGCCGAAGGACTCGGAGGTGTGGCGACTCCAGGCCGAGATGTTCCTTGCCGTGGGAAAGAACGATGAGGCTGCCACGAGCATCGAGCAGTCGCTGGAACTGGATCGAGAGTCGGGTGCGGCTCTCTACACCAAGGAAAAAGTCCTGGTCCGGCAGGGACAGACCGGCGAAGCGCTCCGCACTCGTTCCGAGGCCCGCAAGAAGACCCTGGAGGGCCGCATCGTGCCTCGCGACAAGGCGCTGCCGGCCAAGTACATCGATCTCACGGCTCACTACAACGCGGCCCTGAGCGAGGACCCCTACCTCGAGGCAAAACGGCAGCCGTATTTCAGCGAGAGTTTTGCGGCGTTGAAGAGTGGGCTGGACAACTACGCCGGCGTCTCGTTTGACGTGCGGGGCCTGGTTGTACTGCACGGTGTGCAAACTGAGCTCCGGCAGCAGTTGGCGGGACTCATCAATGGCGTTCAGGGAATCCCGATCGGACAATCGGCACGAGTTGTTCACCTGCTACACGGAACGTCATGGGGTTTCCGGCTTCCCCATGGCACCATCATCGGGAAGTACAACTTCCACTACAAAGACGGTTCCACACAGTTCGTGGACATCCGGTACGGTGAACATCTTCTCGACTGGTTCCTGCCGGAGAAGCGGACGGTTCCGAGTGCCACCCTGGCCCATTCGCATCGGAGCGTGCGAGAGGCCGACCGGGAAATCGGCTGCTACCGGATGACCTGGACCAACCCGAAGCCCGACGTGCCCCTCTCTCACATCGATTTCGAATCTTACGGGACCGAGGCTGCTCCGTTTCTACTTGGCATCACGCTTGATCAGGGTGCGGATCCCAAGAAGAAATCCAAGTGAGCCAGTGGCAGTTCGGTCGTGGGGCAGCAGCGGCCTCTGGACAATGCTCCCCGGGTCTCACTTCGACGTGTTGTCCGATCCTGTCCGAATCGCGTAGAGCCGCTTCCGGCCTCTCAGGTAGATCGTCCCGTTGGCGATGGCAGGTGAGGCGATGATCTGATCATCGAGGGGATTGGCCGCCAGTTGTCGGAGTTTTCTCTCGGCGGCGATCACCGTGCAGACACCGGTCGTACTGGCAAAGAGAATGCGTCCGTCTGCGGCGACCGGCGATGCCTTGAATGGACCCTTCAGCCGAGTTCGCCACTGCATGCGGCCCGTCTTGGCGTCCAGGCATTGTGCGATCCCGTCGTCGCTGACGGTGAACAGCAGTCCGCGGTACACCAATGGGCAGCAGGTGTCGGGACTGTTCTGGCGGTGGGTCCAGGCAATCCGTTCGCCGGGCAATTGGCCCCGGCCCCCGGATCTGACAGCCAGGATGTCTCCCCGGAGTCCGCGGACAGCGTAGATCAGGCCGTTGCCGGCCGTCGGGGACGGTACCGTTCGGCCACCGGTCAACCCGGGCAGAAACCAGAGTTGCCGCCCGTTGGCCGGGTCGTAGCCATCGAGCTGGTTGCCGCCCATGATGACCAGTTGACGTTGACCGTCGATGTTCATCAGCAACGGCGTGGTGTAGGAGTCGCACTGTTCGGCGGTCGCACGGGTTGTTCGTAGTGTTTTCCACACCGTGCGTCCGGTCTCAAGGTCGTGGGCCACGACGTAGCTCTCGACCGGTTTCTTCTGCCGGTCGGCCAGCGAGTCCTGCATGCAGACGGTGATCACGTGTCCCCGGTTCAACACCGAACTGTTGGCAAATCCCCACCAGACGGTGAATCGGCCGTGGTCTTCCTGCAGGTTGCGTTTCCAGAGAATCTTGCCGGAGAAATCCAGTGCCGCGATATCGCCCGTGCCGAACTGGACCACGACGCGGTTCCTGGTCGTAACCGCCGAGGGGCTGGCCATGTTGTGCCAGCGGTGAAAGACCTGGATGCCCCGTTTGGGACTGGGGCCGACGACCGGCTTGCCCGAACCGATCTGCCGGGTCCAGGCGATTTTGCCGGTGGACGTGTTCAGTCGCAGAACGAGCAGTTTTCCGTCGTCGGTGTGGCTGGTCAGGAACAGGGCGTTGCCGCGGATCACCGGTGTGCTGCCGCCCCATTCGGGTAAGGTGGCCTTCCACTGGATGTTCTCCGAATCGCTCCAGTGAAGAGGGAGCCCGGTTTCCCGGCTGATCCCGTTGCCGTCGGGCCCTCGCCATTCTGGCCAGTCGGCGGCACAGAGAATGCCGGCTCCAGTCCAGGAGAGTGACAGTGCCAGGACGAGCAGTCGGAAAGAACGTGTGGAAGTCACAGTGCGAGGTTCCCTGGGATCAATGCGCTCGCATTCTCAGCAAACAGGTGTTTGTTGTCACCTCAACAGAGGCCCGAACGCGAAAATCATGACATGACGAGAGACGCGTGGTGCTAGCGATCGGATGGTGTTTTCAGGGTCCAGATCCTGATCGCATTGTCGTCGCTGCCGGTGGCCAACCGGGATCCGTCCGGGTTCCAGGCAATTCCCCGAACCGGTTTCTTGTATTCGGCAAACGTGGACAGGAGTTTGCCTGTGGCCACATCCCACACCTTGACGCTCTTGTCACGGCTTCCGGTCGCCAGTTGCCTGTCGTCAGGACGCCAGACGACGCATTCGATCCTCTCGGTGTGTCCGGCGAAGGTGCGGACGAGTTTTCCCGAAGGGATGTTCCACACGATGGCCTTCTTGTCCCGTCCGGCACTGGCCAGTCGGGTTCCCGTGGAGTTCCAGCCGACGCTCTCGATGGGGTCGGTGTGCCCGGAGAGTGTGCGGGCCTTCGAATTGCCAACGGCGTCCCACACTCGCACCGTGTTGTCGAATCCGCCACTGGCGATCCACTTTCCATCGGGACTCCAGTCGACGCTGATGACCAGGTGGGTGTGGCCCGTGAATGTCCGGAGCAGCCGACCGGTCCTGGCGTTCCAGACCTTGACCATCTTGTCCTGGCTCCCGGTGACCAGTCTCTCACCGTCGGGACTCCAGTCGACGCCCATCACTGCGCTGTTGTGGCCCTTGAGAGTTGTGAGGTGTTGGCCGGTTGCAGCGTTCCACACTTTCACCGTGTTGTCGTAACTGGCACTGGCAATTCTGGTGCCACTGGGATTCCAGGCGACGCAGTAAACATAGTTGGTGTGGCCGGACAGTGTCCGGAGTGTCTGGCCGGTGCCCGTGTCCCAGATCTTGATCGTTCTGTCTCCACTTCCGCTGGCCAGTTGCTTCCCATCGGGTCTCCAGGCGACGCTGATGGTCCATCCTCGGTGCCCCAGCAGGGTTTGTGGCGGCGGATCGATCGCACGAGACGAATTCGGGACCGGGTTGGCCAGCAAGACCAGGAGGCAGAGAACGGTCCGGGATCGGCGGCACGACCCGACGTCGGCCGGTTGTCGGAGGCCGGATTGTGGGTCACCTTGCCCGGAGCGGGATGTTTTCATCTTTCAACCACTTGTAGTGAAAACGTGCCAGGATCGACGGCTGACCAATTTCCGCCGAAATGGTTCGGCATTTCAAGCCAGGAGACCGGGAAACGAATTTTTCAACGCCATTTCCGGGGATCTCCGGCAACCGGTTGTGGTTCCAGGCTGAATTGAGCCGGAAAAGTCGACCCAGACCGATTGGTTGACCCGTGACCGGACAACTCCCAGTTGTTTTCTGGCGGGGTCTGGTGAAAATAGGGGAAGAGTGGTTTTTACCAATGGCCAAGACCCCACAGCATGTCCACTATGTTCGATCCGTACCACAAGTGGTTGGGAATTCCACCCGATCAACAGCCGGCTCACCATTACCGGTTGCTGGGGATCGGTCTGTTCGAGTCGGACGCTGACGTGATCGAGGCGGCGGCCAACCAGAGAACGGCCTACCTGCAGGAACTGGCCGCTGGTGAACAGGTTGAATTGACGCAGAAACTGCTCAACGAAATCACCCAGGCCCGCCGCTGCCTGCTCAATGTCGATCAAAAACAGGCCTACGATGCGCAGTTGCAAGCACAGCAACCAGCCAGCCCCATGGCCGAACCGGTGGCGCCCGCGGCGAAGGTCTCCAAGACTCCGTCTCTGTTGGCAGGACTGGGCATTGCCACCTCAGTCGTCCTGATCGTCGTGCTGATTGTCGTGTTGTCGCGAGGGGGAAGCTCGGGCGGGAGTGATCGGGAGGCGGGCATCCTGTTGATCCGCTGGGAGACCAACCAGCGAGAAGGGGCGGTGCTGGAGGTCGATGGCGAGAGCATTTCGCTGTTGGCCGAGAGAGAGTTCGAGGTTGCGCTGAAGAGAAAGCCGCGGTTTCGGCACCGGATCGTCATGCGAAGGGCTGGCCACAAGTCGATCGAACGTGACCTGACAGTGACTCCCGACGACCGCATGACCATTCAACCCAACTGGCAGCGAGAGAGGCAGTAGAACCCGGCCACGTTTGCCCGCACCAACAGCGGGGTGGAGTGTGGCGAGAGAAGCAGGACGCGATTCGGAAGGGATTCCCGTTCACCATGTCGGATCGAACCCTACACCGTGACAGACCAGCCCCAAACACCCGCCGTCGGCATTGACCTCGGCACGACCTTCTCGGTTGTCGCGCACCTGGACAGCCAGGGGCGTCCATGGACGATCTCGAGTCGTGAGGGGGACCTGACGACTCCCAGCGTCGTGCTGTTCGATGACGGACAGGTGGTCGTGGGTTCGGAAGCGGCCAAGGCGTCGGAGTTCGAACCCGGTTCGGTGGCGAGCTTCGCGAAGCGCGACATGGGGAATCGTCACTTCCACCGCGTGATCGGTGGCGAGCACCTGCCTCCGGAGGTGATCCAGGCGCTGATCCTCAAGAAGCTCAAGGAGGATGCGGTCCTGAAACTGGGGAATTTCACCAAGGCCGTCATCACGGTTCCCGCTTATTTCAACGAGCCGCGACGCCGCCGCACCCAGGACGCCGGCCGCATGGCGGGTTTGGATGTGCTGGACATCATCAACGAGCCGACCGCGGCGGCGATCGCCTACGGGGTTCAGCAGCAGTTCCTTGACGAACAGGGCTGCAGCAGCCGGTGTGAGACGATCCTGGTCTATGATCTCGGTGGCGGAACATTCGACGTCACGCTGTTGCGGATCGAGGGACGGGCGTACACCGCGATCGCAACCGGTGGCGATGTGTTTCTGGGGGGGATTGACTGGGACCGGCGGATCGCCGACCTCGTGGCCGAACGCTTCCAGGTCGAGCATGGCGTGGACCCTCGCGAGGATGCCATCGCCATGCAGTCGTTGCTCCGCGAGGCCGAGGACGGCAAGCGGTCGCTTTCGGCCAGGGAGGATGTGCGGTTGCGGTTTGCACATGAAGGGCAACGGGTGCAGGTTGATCTTTCGCGAGGGCAATTCGAGGAATCCACCGGAGACCTGCTCGACCGCACCCTGCTGACCACTCGCAGGGTGATGCGCGAAGGCAACCGCTCGTGGAGCGACGTCGATCGACTGCTGCTGGTGGGGGGATCGAGCCGTATGCCGGCGGTGCAGCGGATGCTCGAAGCGGAATCCGGCATTGCCGTGGATCGATGTCTGTCACCGGACGAGTCGATCTCTCACGGTGCGGCGATCTACGCCGGATTGTTGCTGGGGTCCGACGTCGCCTGCCTGCAGGACATGTCGGTCAAGAACGTCAACTCGCATCACCTGGGAGTCCTGGGGGTCGAAAGGGCCACTGGGCGGAAACGTCGCCAGTTGATGATCAGTCGCAACACCGTGTTGCCGGCCAAGTCGACTCACCAGTTCTTGACGCTCAAGGATGATCAGCCGAGTGTCGAGGTGAACGTGATCGAAGGGGGAGACGACAGCGGCAACGACGCCACCCAGATCGGCCGATGCGTCGTCAGCGGGCTTCCGACCGGGTTGCCCGCGAAGACTCCCGTCGAGGTGACCTTCCAGTACGAGTCCAACGGGCAGCTGGGTGTGGACGCCTGGATCCCGTCGGCCGAGAAGCGGGCACACCTCGAGATCAAGAGAGCGACTGGACTGACCGCCGACGAAATCGAACACTGGTCCGAGAGGATTCAGTCGGGACTCAATCTTTCGGCAGAGTCCGAGAGCGGGATGCCGGCGCCGCAGTCGGGGGACGTGACGCCGGTCGACGATGGCGAGATTGTCGAACCGTCAGTCGGTGTGGATTCGGTGACGGCGATCGAACCTGCCACTGCTGCTCCTGCTGCTCCTGCTGCTCCTGCTGCTCCTGCTGCTCCTGCTGCTCCTGCTGCTCCTGCTGCTGAAACCGGTGGCTGGAAGTCGCGACGTGCCAAGGTTACGGCGGGCGACGAGGAGCCGGCGACGTGAACGCATCGATGATCACTGTCTCCAACGGACAGGAGTTCTACCGGATTCCTGTCACGGACCTGGACGAAGCGAAGCAGGACGGCTTCTATGTTCCCGCTGAGGTGCAGCGGACCATCGTTTCGGATGGCACCGAGCTGTTCGAAGTGCCGTTGGCCGATGTCGCAGAAGCTCAACGCGACGGGTTTCGCGACATCCTGGTCGGAGAGCGGGCGGTCGCCTCGGATGTCGAGGCGGCGGCAGGACCCGTGACAGGCCACGTGGACGTCATCCCGTTGACGACGCGGCCGGTGGCCGAATCGCGGCCGGCGTTTCCGGTCAAGGTCGAGGTGAAGACTGAAACCGAGGAGGGTGAGACGCGTTCGGTAACCGAATCGCCGCCGGTGCTGGTCAAGGTGGAGGTGGAGACTGAAACCGAGGAAGGTGAAGAGGACGAGGAGGCGACCAGTGCCAACCGCCGGCAGTTGCTGGGTGTTTTTGGTTTCAGCAGCCTGGTGCATGCAGCCGCGGTGCTGATCCTGTTGTCGATCATCATCCCGATCGAGATGGAGGACCGTGTCGAGATTCTCTCGGCATTGCCGACCGTGGATCAGGAGGCCGTGAAGTTCGAGGAAGTGGCCCTGGTGCAACCCGAACAGATCGAACAGGACGAGACCTCCGAAGTCGTTCAGGAACTGATCACCGACAGTGACAAGGTGATTGAGATCGACATCAATGACCTCGAGATCTCTTCGGCGATCCCTGAAAAGACAAGAGGGGCGGGAAACCCGGTCGCCAAGATCACCGGTGAACTCGGGGGACGCAGTCGGGCCGGGCGAAGTTCCCTGGTGGCCCGTTACGGAGGAAACGCGGCCAGCGAATCGGCGGTCCGGGCGGGTCTGGAGTGGCTGGCACGGCACCAGAATGCCGCCAACGGCAGCTGGAGTTTCGATCATGTCCACGCGGCCTGCCAGGGATCCTGTTCACAGCCGGGAAGCCTGAAGAAGTCGCCCATGGGAGCCACTGCGATGGCCCTGCTGTCGATGTTGGGGTCCGGTGAGACGCACTTTGTCGGCAACTACCGCGAGCAGGTGTACAAGGGCTTCGATTACCTGCTGACCTACGCCAAGCAAACATCCAGCGGCCTGGACCTGCGGGGTGCGGCCGAAGGAAACACCGGCATGTACATCCAGGGACTTGCGACGATGGCCCTGTGTGAAGCGGTGATCATGAGCGAAATGGCGCTCAAGCAGAGGTCCCGTTCACGGACGAAGACCAAGAAGAGTGAGCAAGTGGACCGCAAGGTGGCCACGTCCAGCCTGAAGCGATTGAGAGCCGCCTCGCAGCTGGCCCTGAACTTCATCATGCAGGCCCAGGATCCCGCAAATGGGGGCTGGCGGTACCAGCCTCGCAAGGGTGGTGATACCTCGGTCCTGGGCTGGCAGATCATGGCGCTCAAGAGTGGCCAGATGGCCAAAATGCAGATCCTGCCCGACACGATCCGCAAAGCCTCTTACTATCTCGACTCGGTCCAGATCGATGGCGGGGCTGCCTACGGGTACACCGGTCCGCAGCGAAAGGCCTCGACGAGTGCCGTGGGACTCTTGTCTCGCATGTACATCGGCTGGGGCAGGAAGGAACCGGCACTGGAAGCCGGAGTGAAATATCTGGCCGCGACCGGGCCAAACCGAAACGACATGTACTACAACTACTACGCCACCCAGGTCCTGCATCATTGGGGTGGAGAAGAGTGGCAGAACTGGAACAAGGTCATGCGCGAGCAGCTGGTCAAATCCCAACGCAGGACGGGCCACGCGGCCGGGAGCTGGGATGTGGCCGACGGCCACGGGAGAGCCGGTGGGCGGCTGTACATGACCAGCCTGTGCGTGATGACGCTGGAGGTCTACTACCGGCACCTGCCGCTGTACCAGCAAGCCGGTCAGTTGAAATCGCCCACGTCCAAGAAAGACCGGAAACGCTCCGGCTCCAAGAGTTCGAAGAAAGCCGCCGGCAAGAAGGCCGCCGGGGCCAGGTAGGCTACCCGGTCGGCAGCGATCACCGGCCTGTGTTCTCTTCGATGCGGTACAGGTGTGTGTCGCTTCTGAGGAAAAGTGCACGTCCTGCGACGGCTGGTGAGGCAAGGAAACTGCCTTCGAGTTGGTTGGTCGCCATCACCTTGAACTCTCGGCCGGCCCGGACAACGGTGGTTTTTCCTTCCTGGTTGCAGAAGTAGATTCGGTCTTCAACCTGGATGGGAGATGCTCGAAAGTTGCCACCCAACCGGTTCTTCCAGGCAACCTTGCCGCTGACCGCGTCCAGGCACATGGCCGTCCCCTTGTCATGGACGACATACAGTTCCTTGCCCACCAGCAGCGGTGAGGGGACGTGCGGGATGCCGCCGGACTTGTGCCAGGCAAGTTGGTTGTCGGCGATCTTCCCCTTTCCACCGGGCCGGATGGCGTAGACGGCGTGATGGTCAAGCTTGATCGAACCAACCACGTAGAACATGCCGTTGCCAAACGACGGTCGGCCCACCAGCGAGAAGCCCATGTATGGCATCCACCACACTTCTTTGCCCGTTTTCACATCGTAGGCGGCGACGTGTTCAGCAGATGTGGCCACCAGTTGCGTGACTCCGTCGACTTCTACAACGAGCGGAGTCGAGTAGGCCATCTTGAAGAATCCCTTGCCGCTGACTCGCTCCAGGTGTTTTCGCGACTGCTTCCAGACGACGGAACCATTTCGCTTGTCGAGGGCGGCCAGGAACTGGCTGTCTGTTCCGTCGCAGCAGAGGATCAGCTTGTCCTCATGCAGGATCGGAGAACTCGCCGCGCCCTGCGGTGCGACGAATGGAAGCGAGGTGTTTTTCCAGACGACTTTGCCGTCGGTATCCAGGCAGACCGTTCCGCGGGACCCGAAATGGACAAACACGTGCTTGCCGTCGAGAACCGGCGTGGGTGAAGCAAAACCGTTCTGGACATGTTTGGGACCGACGGCATCGGTCGTCAGGACTTCGATGTTGTGGACCAGTCCACCGGTGGTCCGATCCACACAGATGGCCCGAAGCGACTTGCCGCCCTTCTGAGAACTGGTCAGCCACACCTGGTTTCCGGCGATGACCGGCGACGACCACCCCTTGCCGGGAATGGTTGTCTTCCAGGCGACCGATTGCGACTCGCTCCATCGAAGCGGAACTCCCTTGGCGTTGGAGTGACCTTGGCCATCGGGGCCGCGAAACTGCGGCCACTGTGCCCGGGAGGTGGATGGCGACCAGAGAAACAGCAAGCCGGCCAGGAGGCAGAGAGTCACACGTCTCATGGGACGCCATCCTTCGCGAAAACGCGTGAGGAGGGAATACGGATCGAACGCTGGACGGTTGTCGATCGTCGAGATCAGTCGGTGGTGAACGGCGAGGCCGGCAGCCCCTCCTTGTTGTACAGGTTGATGCCGACCGGGTTGGATTGGTACCCGAACCGGACGTGCTTGGGCCGGCTCACGTCTTCAGCCCAGACGACAACCGATTCGCCGTCGATGCGGGCCTGCGCCCAGTGCCACTTGCCGTTTCCTGCCTGGATCGCGAAATGGGTCAACTCCACGCCGCTGGTTTCTTCGGTGGGCTTGAGGCCGTCTTTGCTTGCGGTCATCAGGCCGCCGCCGACGTGGTCGAACGAGATGCGGATCTTGTTGCCTTCGACTTTCATGTTCTTGTAGAGAGGGCCGCAGGGAACGATGTCTCGACCATAGTCCTTGGCCAGGGCCAACTGGGCCAGGCGTGCGCCGACGTCCTGTTTGTTCCTGGGGTGGATGTCGCGGGCAGCTCCGATGTCGATGATCACGGCCATGCCCGTGTGGGGAATCCGCAATGCCCGGCGTTGTCCTTCGCGGACCGGACCCCAGCCACCACCGGCGGGGTTCTGGTTCGGATTCTGGAAGTTGGCCAGTTGAACCCAGTAAAACGACAACCGGTTGTTCTCGAATACCGTCCGCCAGCCCTTGACCAACGCCTCTTTCAGGTATTCGTAGCGCAGGCCGTCACCTGCATTGGATTCGCCCTGGTACCAGATTGCCCCGCGGACGCTCAGCGGGATCAGTGCGTGCACCATCCCGTTGTAGATGTGCGTAGCGCCGCCCTTGGGTGAG
This sequence comes from Planctomycetota bacterium, assembly GCA_963582065.1. Taxonomy (GTDB): domain Bacteria; phylum Planctomycetota; class Planctomycetia; order Planctomycetales; family Planctomycetaceae; genus UBA8437. The sequence continues at coordinate 42,971 of CAUZRQ010000032.1, forward strand.
AAGTTCAGCCTGGGCGGGGTGCCGATCGCTTTGCCCGCCTGCACGTCCAGCCGCGCCTGCTTCAGCCATTTCTCGACATTGGCCAGGTACTTCTGGTGGTTTGCCTTGCCGGCAGGTGTGGCCGGATCAATCGCGTCGAGGTTCTCGACGTAGTCTCTCAACTGCGGCACCTGCTTGAAGCCGATTGGCGGAGTCCACGGCTCGATTCGCGTGCCACCCCAGTTCGTCCCGACCAGGCCAATCGGCACGTTGAGCTCTTTCTGCAGCGCGCGTCCGAAGAAGTAGCCCACCGCCGAGAAACCGGCAATGTTCTTCGATTCGCAGACCTGCCAACTTCCGCGGGGGTCTTTCAGCGGGACCGGGCCAGCCACGTGACCGCCGACGTTGAACAGCCGGATCTGCGGGTGATTCGCCGCGGCGATCTCCTGCTTGGCATTCATCGTCGCGCCGACTCTCCACTCCATGTTGGATTGTCCCGAACAGATCCAGACTTCGCCCAGCAGCACGTCCTTGAGAGTGATCGTGTTTTTTCCCTTGACGGTCAGCGTGTGGGACTTGCCGTCGGCTTTCATTGCCGGCAGTTCCACGCGGAAATTGCCGTCATCTCCGGTCGTCGTGGTGGCCGTTGTTCCCGAAAACTCCGCGGTGACTTTTTCACCCGGAGCCGCCGAGCCGAACAGGCGGATCGGCTGATTCTGTTGGATCACCATGTGATCGCCGAAGACGCGGGACAGTGTCACGGCGGCGCGAACGGAATCGGCAGCCAAGAGGGTGGCCATCATCACGGCCAGAAAAATTGCGCGGTTCATCGAAGACTCCTTGTCGGCTTTGTGCGGTCCGGCAGGCAACAGACGGTGCCGGCCGCGGCTCGCTTCTGCGTGTGGCCGAGGCTAACACAGCCGAGTTCAGTTTCTCAAGCGTTGGTCAGGCAACGCCGTGCGGGTTGCACGAGCGATCAACGCGAGCGGATGGTCTTCTGGAAACGGCAGGCTATTGGCTGGGTCGTTGCCGTTTGGGCAGAAGATCGCTGAGACGGATTCGTTGAAACGTCATGTGTGCCTGGCTGCCCTCGTACAGGATGCCGACGGTGTCTGCATCGATCATCGTCATGCACGAGTAACCGGCTCCCCGACCCTCGTCGAGCAACACGCGAAGTCGTGTCGGCCAGGTCATTCCCATGTCGTTTGAGGCCTTGATCGTGATGCGGTCGCGTCCGCTGGTGCTGTCGGGATTGGAGAACAGCAGCCGCCGCCGGGTGCTGCGGCCGAGTTCCTGGTCGACGTTGATCAGGCTGGCCATGCAGGCTCGCGGTTCAATCAGCGACTTCCGTGAGGTGGGATGCGGCTGCCATGTTGCTCCCATGTCGCTGGTTGTCATCACGACCCGGTGGGATTGGCGGTTGTACCGACAGTTGAGCATCAAGACACCGGGTGCGGTTTCCACGACCTGAGCCTCGGTGGTGTCGTCAAATGCGCCGGTGCCAATGTTCCAGGTCTGCCCGTGGTCTCGGGAGTAGATGATCGTCGAATGCGGCAGTCGTTTCTTTGAGGGTGGATCCTGATACTGGGCGGCGAAGACCAGCGTCCCGTCCCTCATGGTGATTCCCTTGCCGGGGCCCTGGAGCAGAAAGCACCACTCGGGACGTTTGACCTGCGAGGTGATGTTGATGGGCTTCGACCAGGTCCTGCCGTCGTTATCGCTGCGAACCAGCATCAGCTGCCCGGTTTCGATTGGTTTCAAACCGGGGCCGGAACCACGCCACGACCGATTCCCGTGGCTCCAGGTCGCCACCACCCAGATCGTGCCTGTTTTGCGGTCGACCAGCACGGCCGGGTCGCCGATGCCGTCGTAACGCCACCTGGGGTCACTGCCCATGTCCATGATCAGTGTCATGGGTTTCCACGTGCGTCCCCCGTCGGTCGAGCGGGACAGCCCGACGTCAATATCCCCGGGGAGGTCGCCACCGCCGCGTCTTCGAACATCGTAAACCGCGATCAGCGTCCCGTTGTTGGACGTCGCCAGTCCGGGAATGCGGTACGTGTGAACTCCGTCGTCGCCCCCATTACGCAGGGCGACTCCCATGCGTTGAATCGACGGTGCGGCTTTGAGCTTGACCGTACTGCCGTTCGAGAAGGTGACCGTGTTGCATGTCACCCCGATCCGGTGGTCGATATTGGCGGTTCCAGCGACGCGGCCGGCGATCCAGACGTAGTTGGTTCCCTCGCTGAGCCGGAGAGAGGATCCGCGGAGTGAGATGACCAACGGGCTGCTTGTGGCTTTTCCCACATCCAGCCGCGCGACGTGTTTGCCTGCCGCGAAGCGGCTCGTGGATCCGCCGTTGTAGATGTCGATGGACAGGAGGTCAGAGCGATCGTCGGTTCCCTGAAGCGTCGCCCGCATTTCCGTCAACGCAATCGGGTCGAGTCGACCGGTCGTTACGACTCTCAGCTTGGCCAACGGGCTGGCATCGTTGCCGATGAGTGCCGGGATGGTGACGGGCACGACCTGGACGCTCGCGATTTTCTGGGGTCGAGCCGGCGTGATGCGGACTTCGTCGATCAGGATTCCGGTGTTCGGTGGGCTCGTGACGGTGAACCGCAATTGCCTGGTGTTGGTGTCTTTCAGGGACACCCTGACGAAAGAAAGAAACGGGCGCCCAACACGAATCTGTTTGTCGCCGTTGAAGATCTCTTTCCATCCGGCCTTCGTGTTCCGCTCGATGCGAAACGAAAATGGGCTGCGTTTGGTCCAGCGTTCAGCCCAGAATGTCAGGTCGCTCGTCGATTCCAACGGCTTTGCGATCCGGAGTGTGACGCTGGTCCTCTTTCCGCCGGTCAGTTGCAGGCAGTGTTTCCCGGTCTTGGCGTGTTTGTGGTCGATGATCGTCGCGCCGGACGTCGGAATCCAAGTGCCGATGCGCGTTTCGAGCCTGTCAAATCCTCCCGGTTCAGCTTGCTCAAAACCGGCAGCCGAGTTGCTCTCAGACTCGCGGTTCGGGGGCAATTCGGCGAGGCCGCCTGGCGTGATGACAGCCAACGCCAGGGCCAGGAGCAACGCGGTTCTTTTTATCACTTGCAGCATCGGTTGATCGGCAGTTCTTCGGTGTGATCAGCGGCTGTCAGCCAACAGATGTTCCCTTACCGGTGGCTCTGTCTCGAGTCGGCGGTGTGACATTGCGCGTCATTTTCCTCGTCGACCGTATCCCAGGAAACCTGCCATTCCCACAATCCGCCGACGAGCAGCAAAAGAGCAGCGCAGGCACCGAGTTTCAGCGGCCAGTCCATCCACGAGTCGTTCCACCACAGAATTGAGGCGTAAAGGCTGGTGCCGATGAGACTGACGTTCACAGCATGGCGAAACACGGTCCGCCCAGTCGCTTTCGGATTGGCCCTGCTTAAAAGTCCCAAGGGGACCGGTGGCCTTCAGTTCTTGGCCGGTTTCGATGCGACGGTCTTCTGTTTGCGGAGGTAAACCCACACGAAGCCGTGGGTTTCCGACCGGCGGCGGTCGTAGGAGGCCATCTGGATCTGAAAAGGCCGAAAAATCTCGGACGCTTTTCGATATCGATCGAGCACGTCTTTCGGGATTCCGCCTTTGCGTCCGACGGACAAATTCCGCTCTTCCACCACCTTGAAGTAGGCTTCTTTCGCCGCCCTGTACTTGGGCCGAAACGCTTTCTTCTCGCGCTTCTTCGCGGCGGTCAAAGGAGTCAGCGTCTTCCAGTGCCACTGGACATCGCCGACCAGGAGATCCATCCGTCCGTCGCCGTTGTAGTCGGTGACGTGGACCTTGGTGCGACTTCCCGGGTCGGTTGGAGTCGTCCCTGCGTCGATCTCAACGAATTTCCGCCTCGGAATCAGGACAGTCCGGTCACCGTACTTCGGCTTGTTGTTTGAGCCGACATTGCGGTACCACGCGGCCTCACCCCATTCGCTGCCGACGACGAGGTCACAAAGACCGTCACCGTCCCAGTCCGCGTGGTGCGCGTTGCTCCCCTTGACGCGTTTGCCGGTCACGGTTGTCAGCTTCGTGGAGTTTGTGGACCAGGCCGGAACCTGTCGCGTTCCCTGGTTGGTGATCACGAACACACCACTGGTGCGGCTGCCGATCACCAGGTCGAGGTCCCCGTCGCCGTCCATGTCGACAGCTTCCGGGGTGATCGACGTGCTGCAATTCAGTGGCGATCCGTCCGAGACGGTGAGAAAACGTCCCTGGGCAAAACGTCCCGATTCACCACGCTCGAAAAGGTAGACCTCGCCGGTGTAGGAACCACTGAGGATGTCGAGATCACCGTCTGCATCGTAGTCCACGAACTGTGGACAGAAGGAGATGCATCACGTCGACGGGATCGAAGCGTGTTCTCCCCCCGCGGACAGGTACTCGAAGTTCTCGTACTTCGGTTTGTCGTTCGTCCTGGTGTTTCGATAGATGCGGAGCTTGCTGTTGGCAAAGCCCTGCTTGCGGAGTTCGGGGTCGTCGGGCAGACGCGAGATCGGGAACGATCCCCTGCCAAATTCGCCGACGAGCAGGTCGCGAACTCCGTCGCCGTCGAAATCAATGATGCAGGGTGCGGCGTGCCCCACGGTGACGTCGATGGCCTTGCCCTTCGCATTGAGTCGGTACGGCTTTTCGAACACGTCGGCGGCGGAAGCGGTCGAGACCATGACCGCCAATCCTGCGGTCAGGCATGACAGTGCCAAGCGACGCCGTTTGTTCATTTCCGGATGCTCCAGAGACAACCACACAGAGAATCAGCCAGCAGTGTTCGTCTGTTCACCCGTTGCCGGCTGACGCAACGTGCACACCGGGCATCGTGACAATTCAGATCCCCGGTGGTCAACCGCGGAGTCGACTGCCCGGTCAGGATCTCATCGACTTCTTCAACATCTTGACGGTTTCCAAGGCGTCCTCGACACACGAGCCGGTGAAGTCGTCAAGCCGCTTGTTGGCCTCGGCCGCCTTCCCGGATTTCCGTTCCTTGATCGCGTGTTGCTCGGTTCTTGAGGACTGCTGCAGCCACCGCCGTTCCAGTTGATCGAAGGCGTTGCGGACCATCGGTTGTCGTTTCCGGAATTGGGTTCCGGTGTCGTCGCCCTTGATGCGGTCGAGCAGGTCACGGAACAGCCACCAGTAGGACTCTTCGGAGAAGGTGTCGCGTTTTGCCCGATCGGGGCGAGTAACGGTTTTTCCCTGGCGACCGGCCCGGGTCACGACCTTGGGCAGCCGGCTGGTGGTGGCGAACACGGGGATGTAGAGGCCGGTGCAGGGGGTGACCGGTGTCCACCACATCTGCGCAAGGCGATCATCCTTCTCGGGCAGAATGAACACCGCCGAACTGGCCGTGTTGCCCCAGGTGAACTCGGCTGGCGAACTGTGCATGCACAGCGTCAGGAAATCCGGCAGCGCGGCATTGAAATTGGGTCCACCGAGAAAAGTCCCCTCGAAGTGGTCGCGCAGAACCCGCATGACCCACTGCGGCGAGATGTCCCCGTCTTCCTTCTGGCAGAGGAGTTGACGCGATCGCTGAACACGCAGTTGCGAAAGTTGCAGTGGAGTTTTCAGGTCGATGTAGGCCCTGGCAAAATCGAAATCACTCTTTCGCTCTTTGGGCCACCAGCCCCGGTCGATGGCGTAGTCGACCAGGTCGTGGCTGGCCAGGTCCCAGCGGTTGCGGATAGACGGCTGGTTGGAAATCGTGGCCACTCCCCGGGTGACCCGTCGGGCCACCCAGCGTGTGCCCACGGTTTCGAGGATCCAGGCTTCCTTGCCGTCGGCGATGATATAGGAATTGTCGTAGCCGCCCTTCTCGTGGCTCATTCCCGGCACGCCCGAACCCCATTGCCCGTAACGCTCGACCAGGTCGGTGATCGCGTCCAGGGCCTTGCGGGCCGTCCGACCGCGTTCAAGACCAAGACGCAACAGGTCCATTCCCAGCAGTCCCGGTTCCGGCGGCTTGCCCGCCTTGCTGGCGGCCACCGCATCGGAGAACGTCTTGGTGAAAATCGCCTCGTTACCGATCGCCACACCGAACTCGTTGATGCCCTCCTCGTAACCCCAGCACCAGTACGGGCTCGATCCGATGGTGGCGTGGGTCCGGGGAACCTGGGGGATGGTCCGATACTCGAGTTGGAGTGTGTCCCCGGAGCTGTGTTGTTTGGCCGGATGGCGGACAAGCGGCTGGCAGTCGAAAACCGGGCGGTCGCTGTTTTTGCCGAGGACCGTGGTGCCGGTCGTCGTGGCATCAGGCATGGCGACCATCGTGTCACATGACATGGGCCATGTGCGTTGATTCACCTCACGCGGTGACCGCGAACGCGATTCGCTTTCTGCGAGTGCAGATAGCCCACTGAAGGAGAGCAGGCCAAGAAGACCACCTCCGGCGGCCGTCCCGTGCTTGAGCATTGTCCGGCGACTGACATGGTCCGGGTTCTGAATTCTCACGAGATGCGTCCTCGGATGTCACCAGGTGTCCGGCTACGGCTGCGGGCGGTCGTCGAATCCACCTGGCCGGTGACCTTTCGACGGCCGGTTTTCTTCCAATACTTGTACCATTCCCGGCGAACGTTGCCCCGTTGAATGCCTCGATTCGAACAACTGAAATCCCGAAAAAAAAAGATCGGTTTGTCGTGAACTTTCCACCGTGGCATGGAACTGTAGTGGTGTGATGAGTTGTTGATGGCATCACGGGATGCGGGCCGAGATTCAGGACAAACTGGTTCAACTGTCGGAACATCAATCATGGCCGCATCGAATTTCGGGACCCAGCGAGGCGACTCAGATGCGTTGCCGTCTGCTGTGCCAACTCGGCCGAGCGTCGACGAAATCGGTGAAACGTTGCTTGTCCTGAGAGCTCAACGGCGGGACGAATCCGCCTTCGAACAATTGATCAGCCGGTACGCCGATCGCCTGAGGTACTACGTCCGTCGATTGCTCAACACCGCTGAAGGAGTGGATGACGTACTCCAGGAGGTCTGGCTGGCGGTGTTTCGTCAATTGCCACGGCTGAGAAGTGCCCGTGCATTCAGTACCTGGTTGTATCGCATTGCGAGGAATCACGCATTTCGTCGCATTCGCGACCGTGACGAGTTCGTATCGGTCACAGATGAGACCGAACCGGTCGCTGCCGATTCCCCCGAGCCGGAGTTCGGTGCCGACGATGCCAGCCTGATCCACGAGTGCCTGGCCGAGTTGACGCCCCATCACCGGGAGGCACTCACGCTGCGATATGTCGGCGAGATGACCTACGAACAGATTGCCGAGACGATTGACTGCAAACTGGGGACGGTGCGGTCCCGTCTGTTTCACGCAAAGCACGCCCTGCGACGTGCGATGGAGAGTCGAAATGAATCACAACGACACGTTGTCTGAGAAGTTGCTTGATTGCGACGGAGTTTCCACCGATCCCGACAGCCTTATCAAGGAGATCCAGGCCATGATTGCTCACGAACACCAGCGGCAGGCCAAGTGGCATCGTCTCATGAGAAACTGCCTGGTGGCACTGGGGGGGCTGGCCCTTGTGATGGTCGGCGCGATGTTGTTCCTGCCGGCGGCGGGTGTCCACACGACCAGCCAGGTCTCGAGAGAATCCACGCCGACACGGCCGATCGCGAACTCGCCCCAGGCCGCAGGCGAACTCGCCGACGTCCAGGCGAAGGCGAAAACGGGCAATCGGGAGGCGAGGTCGAAGACCACATTCCAGTTCGGCGTGGTTGATACGATCGTGATGTTCTTCTTCGTGGTCGCACCGTTCTTGGTGCTGGCCGTGCTGGTCTCGATGGTCATGCGCTGGGCGGCGGGCCGATCGGTCGGAAATGCCGTCATCCAGCAGCAACTCCTGGAGCTGGCCCAGCAGCTCGAACAACTGCAGGAGCGGCCCCAGGGTTGAGGGTCCGGGAACTTGCGTCTTCCAGGTGGCACCGCCGCACTCCCGGCGGTGCCATCGTCCTGTACGGGGAGGCGTTGGGATGAGACGCCCAGCCCGGGGCCGCGCGAGGTCAGGCCGACCAGTTGTAACGGCTTTGCTGGCGGAAGCCCTTGAGATGGATCGTGCCGTCGTCGGCCAGGCTCATGATCGAGTAGCCGTTGTTGGCGGCACCCGACCCTTCGATCATCGCGACCAGCGTGCAGTAGTGGATGCCGCCGATCTCCTTGTGGTCGTTCTCGTGGCTGTGCCCCTGGAAGACGGCCAGCACCTGGCCTGAATCTTCCAGCACCTTCCTCACCGTCGGAGCGTTCTTGACACCGTAGACGCTGCTGACATCCAGCCGTTGGTGAGCGAACACGACGGTCTTCTTCGACGTGGCCTTGAGGTCGGCCCGCAGCCAGTCGACTTCGGCGCGAGGGATGTTGGGGTCTGTCCACTCGAAGTTCTTCCGTCCGTACGGTTGACCGTCACTACGGAAGCACGAATCGAGGACGATGAAGTGAAACTGCCCGGAGTCGAACGAGTAATACGACTTCTTCTGCCCGACGATTTCCAGAAACTCCTGCTTCTTCAGCGTGTAGACGCAGTGATTGCCGAGCACGTGGTGTCGGTGCTTGCAGATGGCCGAGAAATCTCGGTGAATTCGCTTCAGGTAGCCGAGTTCGGTTTTCACCGAGTCGGCCGCGTCGATGAAGTCGCCGAGTTCGACGAGAAACGACGGCTTGTGCTTGACGAGTTCGGTGGCGGCTTCTGCCAGCTTGGCCGGTGTCTCGCGATAGTGACGGGTCCCGGACGCG
>CAUZRQ010000033.1:0-49613 GCA_963582065.1 Planctomycetota bacterium
GCGGAGTCGTCCGTCCCGAAGGGAAGGGACTGGGCGCGATCGCAGCCGACTTCGATGGTGACCGGCGACTGGACCTGTTCATCGCCAACGACACCCGTGCCAACTTCCTGTTCCGCAACCGGACCGGAAAGACCGGAAAGGGCATTTCGCTGCTGGAGACCGGGATGAAGGCTGGGCTGGCCCTGAGTGCCGACGGGGAACCCGAGGGCTGCATGGGGATCGCCGTCGGTGACGTCGACGGCGATGGCACGCTCGACCTGTTCATCACCAACTACATCGGGCAGTCCAACACGCTGTACTCGCTGGAACAGCCCGATGGACCGTCCCCGGCAACCGGCTTCTTCCTCGACCGCACCCGTTCGGCCGGACTCTTCGACAACGGATTCGACCTGGTCGGCTGGGGCACCGAATTTCTCGATGCCGATCTCGACGGAGACCTCGACCTCCTGATCACAAACGGCCACATCGCCGGACACGTCCGCGACGGCGAACGACTGGAAATGCCACCGCTGTGCTACCGCAATTCCGGCTCGGGCCGATTCGCCGTGGTCCCGGCCCGGCAACTGGGCAAGTACTTCGGCGGGAACTACATCGGCCGTGGCCTGGCCCGGCTCGACTGGAACAACGACGGACGACAGGATGCGGTGATCACGCACCTGGATGCACCGCTGGCCCTGCTGACCAACGCCACCCCCAGGACCGGCCACCACCTGGTGCTCAGGCTGGTCGGCACCCGCTCGTCCCGCGACGCGATCGGTGCCACGGTGACCGCCCGCGCCGGTGACCGCACCTGGGTGACCCAGTTGACGGCCGGAGACGGGTACCTGGTCAGCAACCAGAGACAACTGGTGATCGGCACCGGCGCCATTACCCGGCTCGATGCCGTCTCGATCCGCTGGCCCTCGGGACTCGACCAGGACCTCGGACCGGTCGACACCGACCGCACGGTGAAGGTGATCGAAGGCCGCAAGCCGCTGAACCTCGGCACGAAGAACTGATCCTCCGCCAGGACAGCCCCCACTCCACTCGCAGGGCCCCTCGCTCATGGCCTCGACCGTCGCAACTCGACTCGCAGGAGTGCTGGCCGTCACCACCGCGGTGGTGTTCGGCTGCGGCGACGGGGCCGTCGACCGATCCCCGGGTGCGGTCGACCCACCCACCACGGCCACACCGGCTCCGCCGCGTTCGAAATCCCGGTTCCGGAATGTCGAAGACGACGTGGACTACGTGGGATCGCAGCGGTGTGCCGAGTGCCACGCCGAGCAACACGCGACCTGGGCGAAGACAACACACTCCCGGTCGATGGCAAGAGTGACACTCGAGGAAGAACCACCCGACGCAAAATTCGATCACGACAAGAGCGGTCGGGCCTATGAGGTGGTCCGGGTTGAATCGAAACTGCACCACCGTGAATCGCTGGTGCTCGAAGACGGCACCCGTGTGCCGCTGGCCGATCACCCACTCGATTTTCTGGTCGGTTCCGGCCGTTTCTCGCGGACCTACCTCGTCGAACTCGACGGAGCCCTCATCGAGTCTCCGGTCACGTGGTACGCACAGCGGAAGGCCTGGGACATGTCACCGGGCTACGACTACACGATCCACGATTCATTCCGACGTCGTGCCACCCACAGCTGCCTGCTGTGCCACGCCGGGCTGGTCGAACCCCGCCAGCCACAGGGCTTCACGTTTCCGCACAACGAACTGTCGATCGGCTGCGAACGCTGTCACGGACCGGGGTCCCTTCACACCCGGCGACACGCCGGAAAGGTGCCACAACGCTCAGCCGATGACGCGGGGACCGGCCACCCGGAGGATCCCACGATCGTCCACCCCGGCCGCCTGGATCGACCGCTGGCCGAGGCGATCTGCCAGCAGTGCCACCTGCAGGGGGACGTGAAGGTGACCGTTCGAGGCCGTCGGCCGGGGGACTTTCGGCCCGGCCTGCCCCTTTCGGACCAACGCATCGAATTCCGGTTGACCGGTTCGAGCTCCGAGATGACCGTCGTCGGACATGTCGACCAGTTGCAGGCCAGCCGTTGCTACCAGCAGGACCAACGGCTTTCGTGCATGACCTGCCACGACCCACACGACCCTCATCACCCCCGTGACGCCCTGGCCCAGGCCACGTTCGGCCGGAACCGGTGCCTGGAATGCCACCGGGCGACTGCCTGCGGTGAAGACCACACCCGTCGGCAGGCCACCCGCCCACTGGCCGACTCGTGCACGGCCTGCCACATGCCGCAGGTCGACACCGACATCCCGCACATCGCCTTCACCCACCACCGCATCGCCGTTCACCAGAAGAAAAAGAACACCCAGTCCGACTTGGCCGACGACAGCGAACTGAAGACCATCCAGGACCTGTCTCGGTTCTCCAGCATCGAACGGGACCGGATCCTGGGGTTGGCCTACTACAGGCTGCATTTTCAACGACCCTGGTCGCACAACCGGTTCCTGGCTCGGGCCGACCGGCTGCTGGCCGAGGCGATGAGGGGGATTTCCGGTGACGCGGTGATGACCGCAGCTCGGGCCGAAATCGCCTGGGAGGATCGACGAGTCGCCGAGGCCGGACGCCTGGCAGATGAGGTGATCTCCTCCAGGAACGTCGAACCCGCAACGCGTGCCGGGGCCCTGCACGTCAAGGTGCAGATGCTGATCGAACGGCGTGACCTGGACAAAGCGGTCCCGTTGCTGGAGGAACTGACCCGGCTGCGGCGGAACCCGGTCGACTGGGCCCTGCTGGGGCACTGCCACTCGCAAACCGGGAAGACAACCGAGGCGATTGCCGCATTCGAGAAAGTGTTGACGATCGCGCCCGGCCAGGGAGCCATTCACCAGGCGTTGGCACCGCTGTACCAACGGGCCGGAGACGACGACCTCGCCCGGAAGCACCGGACCCAGGGCCGCCGGTTACCGCCCGGGGGTTTCCGGCCCCGGTAGGCGATACGCCCGGGCACGACCCTCGACCAACACCACCTCGCTGTCCAGCGGCAGCCCGTCGAAGACCTGTTGCCGACCCGACGGCCAGGTGACCTGCACCTGGGGAACACTTTTCGACGTGCCCAGGCCCAGCACCACCACACGCTGGTTGCTCGCCTGGAATCCATCCCCGGCAGTCAGTTGTCTCATGACCCGCCGTTGGCCCAAACGATAAGACAACGTCGTGCCAATCGCGTCGCGGCCACCAACCGTCCCCACCAGCCGAACCACCACGTGATGGCCTCGCCCGGCACTCCGGTTGACCAGCAACGCTGCCGGGCGGTCCAGGTGGCTGATCGCCACGTCGGGCGCCCCGTCGCGGTCGAAGTCGAGCCGGGCCAATCCGCGGCCCAGGTACACTCCACCGAAGAACTCGCCCAGTCCCTTTGCCGGCAGCTGCCGGTACCGTCCCGAACCATCGTTCCAGAAGAACTGCGGTGGCATGCGGAACGGACGACCCGCCTCGCCGGTCTCCTCGATGTGACCGTTGGTCACCACCAGGTCGAGCACTCCATCGAGGTCGGCATCGAGGAACTGCGTGCCGAAACCCAGTTGACGACGGCTCACCGATTCGAGTCCCGCAACTCTCGTACGATCCGAGAAGCCACCCCGTGCGTCCTGGCGGTACAGCGTGTTGGTCTCGTCGAGAAAATTGGTCACGAACAAATCGAGCCGACCGTCGGCGTCGACATCACCGACGGCGATCCCCATGCAGGCCTCGGCCCGACCCGAGTCGTTCAGCGCAACGCCCCGGCCCAGGGCGATCTCGTCCCAGCGGGCCGATGGCATCCCGTTTTCGGACGCCGCCGCCCGGAACAGAAAATTGGCTCGCGTGTCGTTGGCGATGAACAGGTCGAGGCGACCGAGGGGAGTTTCCGAGGAGAGTCGTGCGGCGACGATGCCCAGCCCCGATCCACCCGGACGGTCGAGTCCCCAGCGGGTCGAAACCTCCTCGAACCGGCCGTCACCCGTGTTGCGAAACACACGGTCGGTTGCGGTCGAAAAGGTCTGAGGCGTGCAGATGCCCCGTGACCCGTCGGGACCCTCGCAGCGGCGGGTGAAAACGTCGTCACCGGCCAGGTAGTTGACCTCGTACAGATCGGGCAGGCCATCACCGTCGAGATCAACAACCAGGCAACTGGTGGTCCAGCGGCCCGATGACCCGGCCAACGCGATGTCGCTGAAGGTCCCGTCGCCGTTGTTCAGCCACAGGCGGTTGGCCGACAGGTTGGCCACCATCACGTCGGGAAAACCGTCACCGTTGACGTCGCCGACGGCCAGGCCCTGGCTGAAGCGGGTTTCGACGACCTTGGCCTGGCTGCCGACGTCCAGCAACCGGCCGTCGCCGGTGTTCAGACACACCAGGTCCCGGTGTCGGCCGCTGTCGGCGGTCGGGCGGTCGGCCCCCTGGGTCCACCACAGGTCGGGCCACCCGTTGCGGTCGAAGTCGACGACACCGACACCTCCGCCGGTCGTCTGGTACATGAAACGAATGTCGTCGGCACGACCCGGACCATTGACGAACCGGAAATCCAGTCCGGCTGATCTCGAAACCTCCTCGAAACGGATCTCCGGAGCCGTCCCGTCGACGAGATCTCCGGCGGGGGGGCTGTCGTTGAGACGCGCGATGGCCGGTTCGTCGAGCCGGGGAACGGGGTAGTCGGAAAGGTCCAGCCGCCGGGCGGGGTTGCCGCCGGGCCGGGTCCGGCGTTCGGGCAGGCCGTCGAGCGCGTCGCGGAGCCGGGGCAACTGCTCGGCGAGACCGCGGTCGTCGGGACGGACCGCAGCCAGCAGTGCGATCCAGGCATAGTGTTCCCACGGCAGGGACAGTTCGCCGGCGCGACGGGCCACGTCGGCGATGTCGTCGGGAGTCTTGGCCACCTTGGCCGCCTGCACGTAGGCTTCGACCTGCCGCGCCCGCTCGAGAAATGCCGTGGCGTCCTCGGAACGATCCAGCCGGACCAGGACCCGGCCCAGCCGGTAACACGCCTCGGGACGATTCGGGTCCAGCCGAACCGCCTCGTGGTAGCAGCGCGCCGCCAGGGGCAGTCGACCGACCAGGCGGAAGATGTCGCCCAGGACCACCTGGCCACCCGGATGGATGCCCAGCGAAACGGACATGTGGGATTCGTACCAGGCAACCAGCGCCGGTCCATCCCGGGCATCGACCAGCAGTTGACCCAGCCGAACCACCGGCTGGACCAGCCCCGCATCGGCGGCGACCGCCGCCTCGAGCCGTTCTCTGGCTCGAGTGATCTCGCCGGCCTGCTCCGCCACGCGGGCCAGGGCGATCAGCGGGTGAGCGTCATCGGGTGCAGCCGCACGGAATCTCTCGAGCACCTCGGCGTCATCAATCGTCTCCTCGCCCAGGACCAGCAGCAGCAGCTGGAGATGCGAGATGTTCCCGAGCCGGACCAGGGCGACCAGGTGAGGCTCGGCTTCGTGATTTCGAGTGGCCAGGCCCAGCAGGTATGCCAGGCGGCGGCGTGCCAGCAGGCTGTCGCGGTCCAGGCGGTGGACAACGGTGAAACGATCGATCGCATCGCCGAGTCGATCGAGCCGATCGGCGTAGAGGGACCCGGCCGATGCGCGGGCGGTGGTTTCGTCGGCAACCCCGTCGGGCACGCGGTCGTACCAGTCGGCCGCCACGTCCCAGTGCTCACCGGCCTCGGCCACCCGGGCCCGGACCATCGCCGCCCGGCCACGGGTCGACCCGGCGTGCTCGGACCGCTCGAAAACCGTCTCGGCCAGGCGAGCGGCCCGATCGAGATCACCGTCGGCCAGGGCGGTTCGAGCTTCGGCCAGTTGACCCGCCACGCCGGGACCAGGCACCAGCAACCAGGCGAATCCCGAGACGGTGGCCAGCAGGACCGCCAAAACGGCCCAACCCGGTATCCGTCGCCGGCGACCACCCGCTGGGGGATCAAAATCCGTTCCGGGTCCGATTGGCTTTGACATACTGTTTGCCTTGGCGGCACAATGGGAGGTGAACGTTCTTCTGTTTGGCGGGGGTTCTCCCCGCCCGGGCACTCACTCAACACAATCCGGTCTGATCGAAAGGAGAGAACCGCCACCTCCGGGTGCGGCGTGATCTGTTTGTCGGCGTTGTTGCCGACCAATCGGATCGATCACGCGGCGACAAGGCGACCCTCGGACACCATTCTGACATGTCATCGGCGTCCCGGGTGGTTTTGGGCACAAGAAAGTCAGTTGACCGCCTGTCGAAACAACCCACGGCAGCAGGTCGGTTCGGCCCGTTTTTCATTCGATTTTATTCCGTGAGAATCTCACGATCATCGGCCGAGACCGCAAGCGACGTGGCCTGGCGACTTCACGATATCTCCATCATACTCTTGTTCATCGCTCAAGTTGATGACGCCAATTCTCCCCTCGCGGGAGCGCGGGTGTGACAAGCTCGCTCACAGGCACAGGAATTGGTCTTCTCGGATCCCAATGACCCCGGGAGGACTGAAATGGACTTCATCGTCTGATCAGATTTTTATTTGCGACTCTCTGCGGTCTCCTCGTGAGACCAGGAAAGGACTTGTCCAAATGTCGAAACAGCAATCGAGAAAGCGTGGTTTCACGCTCATCGAGTTGTTGGTGGTGATTGCGATCATCGCCATTCTCATTGCGTTGCTGCTTCCGGCTGTGCAGCAGGCCCGCGAGGCCGCTCGCCGCAGCCAGTGCCGCAACAACATGAAGCAACTTGGCCTGGCTCTGATGAACTATCACGAGTCATACAACGTGTTCCCGCCGTCGTACATCAACGGTGGCGAGGTCCGCAGCTACGCATATCTGCCTTACGGGCAGATCAAGAACCACACTGGTTACCTGCTTCTGTTGCCCTACCTCGACCAACAGCCGTTGTACAACGCTATCGACTTCCGGTTCGCGACCGGCCAGGCCGACTGGCGAAGCCGAGGGGGTGGGCAAAGGCAGCTTCTGTGTGAGGGCAAGAAGCTTGAAGTGCTACGTTGCCCGTCGGACGCGAACTTCGACGACCCGCACTCGTATGGATGGCAGAACATGTACACCATCCACAATTCGAGCCGGGTCAGCTACGGGTTCGTGCACCGTCACCACGAGTACGCCGTCTACAGGCCTTACGGGATGGACTACGCGTGGTACAAGACGGCGTTCGGCAAGAACGGGGCGGCGAAGCTCAGCGACATCAACGATGGGGCTTCCCAGACGATGTTGTTGATCGAAAACCCGTTCCGGAAGTGGTCGCGTGCGTATGGCCCGTATCTGCAGGCCTACACGCACACCCACAACATCCTGCCACGGCAGTACGGTATCAACTACGACTACCGTGGTTCAGGTCGTCCCTACGCGTGGGGCCCCGGCAGCCGTCATAACGGCGGATGCCACATTCTCTTCGGAGATGGTCGTGTCACATTCGTCAACGAATCGACCGACCGAGGCCTGACCAACGCGTTGACGACCATCGAAGGACGTGAAGCGGTCGAGATTCCGAACTCATTCTAGGCTCCGAATCTCATCGCAACATCCGAGATGGATGATGATGACTGCTACCGCCGGGCACGGGTCGCACGCGGCCCGTGCCCGGCGTCTTTTTTTGTTGTGCCCGTTGCGCCACACCACTGGCCCACGGCCTGGCGTGTTGTCCCGGCTCGCGATCCCGGAGCATTCCCCGATGTCTCAATTCTCGGTCCGACTGCTGGTCACCCCGTTCCTGCTGGCACTGATCGCCGGCCTCACCGGCTGCGGTGACGACGGTCCGCGTCGTCTCAAGGCGCCGGATGGCCGCGCCCTGGGACGGGTCGTCGGCTGGATCACCCTCGACGGACAACCCCTGGCCGGTGCCCAGGTCGACTTCAACAACAAGATGTCGCGTACCTGTTCGGCTGGAACCGACGAGAACGGATACTACAAACTGAAGTTCAACCGCCGGATCACCGGTGCCCCCGTCGGTGAACACTCGGTCAGTATCGGGTTGTTCGGGAACAACTCCGAGGATCCCAGCGACGAGCCCCTGCCATCGATCTACAACAGCAAGTCGATCCTGAAGACAACCGTTCACGAGGGCCACAACGTGATCAGCTTTCACCTGACCACGCCCCAGGGGATCAGTGAAGTGGCTGAGCTGGCCGAAGTGACCGGGCTGGTGCTGCTCAACGGCAACCCGCTGGTCGGAGGGAAGATCGAGTTCCATTCCGAGAGAAGCGGGACGTCCCGGGGAATCACCGATCCGAACGGACGCTTCCAGTTGGTCTTCACCGAAACACGGCCCGGAGCCGTGGTCGGCCCCAATCGCGTGGTGATCTCCATGACCGACGCCGACGGCAAGGAGACGATTCGCGAGGCCTACAACGTCAACACGACCCTACACCACTTCGTCCAGCCCGGCGAAAACGACTTCAATTTCAGCCTCTCCTCAAAACTCCCCTCATCCAAAGACAAGCCACCGGCAAAACCGCCAGCCAATCCAAAACCGTCCGATGACGGCTGTTGACGATCTGTCAATCGAATTGGGATGATGATGTCGGCGGGCGGCCTGGTGGTTCCGGTCGGTCGCCGACCCCCCCGGCAAATTCAGGAATTCTCGCGATGTCACGCCGCACCACCCGGGCCCTCCGTGGCTTCACCCTGATCGAGCTGCTCGTCGTGATCGCAATCCTCGCGATCCTGATCGCTCTGCTGCTGCCGGCGGTCCAACTGGCCCGCGAGGCGGCTCGCAAGACACAGTGCCGCGCCAATTTGAAGAACATCGGCCTCGCCCTGTTCAGCTACAACGACGGGAACAAGGTCCTGCCCCCCTCCTACATCAACGGCGGCGAGTGGCACTCCCAGAGCTACGTCCCGTCGGGACAGATCCGCAATTTCACCGGTTACTTGATGCTGCTTCCTCACCTCGAAGAGGGAGCACTCTCACAACAAATTGACTGGAACCGGGCGACCGGAAAAGCCGACTGGCACTCGGTCGGCGGCGGGGACAGCCAACCGGTGCTCGAAGGGCTGGCGTTGTCGATCTTTCGCTGCCCGTCGGATCCCAATTACGACGACCCGCATACGAAAGACTTCCACGTGGCAGGAGGCAGCTCGGTCCTGACCGGAAACATGTACGCCATCACCGGTGGTACTCGGGTCAGCTACGGGTTCGTGCACCGTCACCACGAGTACGCCGTGGTCAACACCTACCGGGCCGATCGAGCCAACAACAAGACTGCGTTCGGCAAGAACGGCGCGGCCCGGATGAGAGACATCAGTGACCCCCACACCGCCACGATCCTGCTGATCGAAACGCCTTTTCGGAAGGCCCACGCGGCCTACGGCCCCTACCTGCAGGCGTACGTGCACACACACCCGATCCTGCCGATCCAGTACGGCATCAACTACGACTACCGTGGCATGGGCGTACCCTACGCCTGGGGAGCCGGAAGCCGCCACGATGGAGGGGTTCACGCCGTGTTCGCCGACGGAAGTGTCCGATTTCTCAACGAAAATATCGATCATTCGATCCTCAAGACGTTGTGCACCATTTCCATGAACGACCTGGCCGAAACTCCGTTTTAGTTCGAGCTCGCATTTTTCCCAAAAACTAGGGAATACACGCTGGCCGAAGCGAATCGGAGTTGTTGCAATAGGTTCTTGGTTTGCTCCTTGTAACGACTTCGGTCAACGACATCACAGAGAGGACACACGATGAAGACGTTTACGACGTGGATGACGATCGCCGCATTGGCTGCGGTTCCGATCGGCTGCGACTCGGGCCCCGGCAGCAGTGGTGAAAATCCCGGCGGTGACGGAGGCCTGATCGACCAGGACGCCGACACCGGCGACACGGAAGGCGGAGTGAGCCACGACGATGTGATGAAAATGCAGGGAGAAGGCGGCGAAGCCGATCCGCTGGCCCCGACCAGGGGTGGTGGTGGTCCTCCTCCCGGTGGCAACTAGCTCGCGGCTCTGTTCTACCGCCATCTTTTTTTCGACATTCAGAATGGTGAAACGGAAAATGAAGAAGTTTTTTCTGACGATGTTGTGCGGGGCCCTGCTGACTACGTTCAGCCTCGGCTGTGAAGGAAACCCCACCTCATCCGGTGACAATATGCCCACGCCATCAGCCGATCCATCAGCCGACGAAGTCGTCGACGAGACCGCCAAGCCTTCGCTCGAGAAGGCCGCCAAGGGTGATGAATCGGGTGGCAAGAAGGCTCCCGACACCAAGTAGCCCGCACACTGATTGTCATTGCGGAATTCGCAGGACCGTCTCACAGCCTTTGTGAGCCGGTCCTGTTTTCTTGGCGGACCCCGAAATCGGTTCTGTCATTGCCTCGGCCCTGTCCAGCCGTGACAATCGACCCCGGTGTGTTCCTGCGCTCTCATTCCCCCTCACCCTCGACGCATTTCATGGTGAAGACCGCGGTCCTGTCGAGATGACAACCCGCTGCGGCTTCCGGCCATTCGATGCCGTCATCCAGGATTCCGGCTCGGACTGCCACCGGACAACTCGACATTCGCGATTCTGACACGGACATCTGGATGATCGGCCTGCCCACCCGACTCTGCCTGGCCTTTGCGGTGCTCGCCTGCCCGGTCTCCGCCGCCGACGGGCCGGCGTTCTCACCCCGGGACATCGTGTTCTTCGAGAAGAAGATCCGTCCGATCCTCGTGGCTCACTGCTACGCCTGCCATTCGGCCAAGGCCGCCCGGGTGAAAAAACTGCGTGGCGGCCTGTGGCTGGACAATCGCGAGGGTCTCCGCAAGGGGGGCGAAACCGGTGCGGCCATCGTCCCGGGCAAACCCGACGAGAGCCTGTTGCTGAAAGCCCTGAACTACGATTCCCTGGAGATGCCGCCGAAGGGAAAGCTGCCGGCAACGGTCATTGCCGATTTTCGGGAGTGGATCACTCGAGGAGCACCCGATCCCCGTCGGGGCCGGGCGGCGACGATCTCGAAAGTCGATATCGAGGCGGGACGCAATCACTGGGCCTACCGGCCCCTGAAGAAGCCGCCCGTTCCACGCCCCGGTGGCCGGATCAGTTCGTCGCCCGTCGACGCCTTCCTGCTGGACCGCCTCAAGGCGGCCGGACTGCGCCAGGCCGCCGAAGCGAACCGAAACATCCTGGTCCGACGGTTGTACTTCGACCTGATCGGCCTGCCCCCGACACCCGACCAGGTCGAGACCTTTGTGAGTGATGACTCACCCGAAGCTTACACCCGCCTGGTCGACCGCCTGCTGGCCTCACCCCACTTCGGCGAACGCTGGGGACGACACTGGCTGGATGTCGTTCGTTTTGCCGAATCGATCACCCTGCGAGGGTTCTTGTTCCCCGAAGCCTGGAGGTACCGGGATTACGTGGTCGAGACCTTCAATGCCGATCGGTCTCTTGACCGTTTCGTACAGGAACAGGTGTCCGGAGACCTGCTGCCGTCGAAGTCGCTGCGACAGCGTCAACGAAACGTCGTCGCCACCACGTTCCTGGCACTGGGAAACAACAACCTCGAGGACCAGGACAAGGACAAGCTGCGGATGGACGTCGTCGATGAGCAGCTCGAGACAATCTCACGAGCCTTCCTGGCTCAGACGATCGGCTGTGCTCGCTGTCACGACCACAAGTTCGACCCGATCCCCACCAGCGACTACTATGCCCTGGCCGGAATCCTCCGCAACACCAAGACGCTCAACCACGCCAACGTCTCCAAATGGATCGAGCTGCCACTGCCGGTCGTTCCGGCCCGGACAGCACAGATCAAGAAACACGAGCGGGCCGTGGCCGCGCTGACGGCCCGGATCAAGACGCTCAAGGATTCCACGACGCGCAAGGGCCTGGCCCCTCTGCCACTGTCGAAACTGGCCGGTGTCGTCGTGGACGATCTCCAGGCGGTGACAACCGGCACCTGGATGAACTCTCAATTCACCAAGAGCTACATCGGCTCTGGCTACCAGCACGACATGGGCAAACAGAAGGGCGGCAAGACCGCCCGCTTTCGCCCCCGGCTGCCTCGCGACGGGGAGTACGAGGTTCGTTTCGCCTACACGCCGGGTGGCAATCGCAGCCCCGCCGTCCCGGTCACGGTCGTCAGCGCCGACGGCAGCAAGACGATCACGATCAACCAGAAACTGACGCCGCCACTCGACGGTCGTTTCATCTCACTGGGACGCCATCGTTTCCAACGCGGCGGTTCTCACGAAGTCACGGTCACCAACGCCGGCACCACCGAGGTGGTGATCATCGACGCGGTCCAGTTCCTGCCGGTTGAACTCGCCAAGAAGAAGCCGGTTGCCAGGAACGCGCCGCCGGCGAACTCGCCGAAGAACCAGAAGCGACTCCGCGCCCTGCAACAACAACTGAAAGTCCTGCAGCAGCAGGCTCCCGGCCAGCCGAAGTACATGTCGGTCGAGGAGGAAAAGACGATCGGGGACACCCGGGTTCATGTTCGCGGCAATGTCCACAACCTGGGCGCCGTCGCGCCACGCGGGTTCCTGCAGGTGATCTCGCTGGACTACCGTCCGGGATTCTCGGACAAGCAGAGTGGGCGTCGGGAGCTGGGGAGGTGGATCACTCACCGCGACAACCCGTTGACCGCCCGTGTCCTGGCCAACCGGCTGTGGCACTGGCTGTTCGGCGCGGGCCTTGTCCGTACGACCGACAACTTCGGGACGACGGGCGAATCGCCCTCGCACCCCGAATTGCTCGATTACCTGGCGGCGCGGTTGATCGAACAGAACTGGTCGGCCAAGAGCCTGCTCCGCGAACTGATCCTCACCCGCACCTACCGGATCACCTCCGGCCACGACCGGCTCGGGTCGGACCGCGATCCGGACAATCGCCTGTTCTGGCGGATGAACCGACGGCGACTGGACGCCGAGAGCCTGCTTGACGCCATGCTGTCCGTCAGCGGACGCCTGCAGACGGATCTCGGTGGCCCGCTGATTCGCTCCGGCACGACCAACGACTACAACTACCGCCACGACAGCAACCGGCGGGCTCTCTACTGGCCTGTCCTCCGCAACTCGCTGCCGCAGCTCTTCAAGGTCTTTGACTTCGCGAACCCGAGCATGGTCACAGGGCGGCGTGAGAACGCCAGCACAACTCCCCAGGCCCTGTTCCTGATGAACAACCCGTGGGTCCTGCAGCAGGCCGACCACGCCGCCGAACGGCTCCTCGGTCTCCGGCAGCTCGGCGACCACCGCAGAATACAACTGATCGTTCGGGCCACTCTGGGCCGCCCGCCGACCGCCGGGGAATTCGACTCGATGCTGGTATTCGTGGGCTCCGAAAACGACGATGAGGCAGTGAGGCGGCAAAAATGGGCGCAGCTGATCCAGGTCCTGTTTGCCTCGATCGACTTCCGTTACCTTCGATGAACGTCCCCACCCCGTGCCGGCTCGGCAGCAACACGTAAGAATGCGGAAACATGTCACAGGCAACCTTCACCCGGCGGGAGGCTCTCGGGACCACGGCCTGTGGCTTCGGCCAGCTGGCACTCGCCGGCCTGCTGAACACTTCCGCTTCGGCCGCGCCGTCCAACCCGCTGGCTTCCCGGCAACCCCACCTCATCCCCCGGGCCAAGCGGATCATCTTCCTGTTCATGCAGGGGGGACCGAGCCAGGTCGACACGTTCGACTACAAGCCGATGCTCGAGAAGCGGGACGGTGAGACCCTGCCCTTTGACGACGCGCGGGCCATCGCCAAATTTGGAAAACGGGGCAGCCAGCAGCTGCTGAAGAAATCGCTCTGGAAATTTCGGCAGTACGGTGAGTCCGGCCGCTGGGTGTCGGACCTGTTCCCCGAAACAGCTCGGCACTCCGACAAGCTCTGCCTGCTGCACTCGATGCATACCGAGGGCGTGGCACACGGGCCGGCAACACTGTTCCTGCACTGCGGGTCCACCAACTTCGTCCGGCCATCGATGGGTGCCTGGATCAACTACGGGCTGGGCAGCGAGAACGACAACCTGCCCGGTTTCGTTTCGATCTGCCCTTCCCCGGGAAACGGCGGCGCCCGCAACTACGGCAGCGCCTTCCTGCCGCCCGTTTTTCGGGGAACGACCATGGGCACGGCGGGTGGTCCGGCCGCCGACGCAAAGATACGCGACCTGGTCAATGCCCGATTCCCACGACAGCTACAACGACGACAGTTCGACCTGCTGCGTTCGCTCAACAACGGACAACTGTCACCCGGCACGAGGGACACCGAGCTGGAAGCGGTGATCAACTCATTTGAACTGGCCTGGCGGATGCAGAGCCATGCGCCCGATGTCCTGAACCTGTCCACCGAAACTGCCGCCACCCAGGCCCTGTACGGGATCAACCAGCCCCAGACCGACAATTTCGGTCGCCAGTGCCTGATGGCTCGACGCCTCTGTGAAGCCGGCGTGCGTTACATCCAGGTCACCTACGGTGACGGATCACCCAACCCGGCCTGGGACCAGCACTCGAACCTGCCCAAGCATGCCGAGCACGCCCGCCGTGTCGACAAGCCGATCGCGGGATTGCTCGAAGACCTGCACCAACGGGGTCTCCTGGAGGACACGATCGTCTGGTGGGGTGCGGAGTTCGGTCGTACACCCTACGCCCAGAACCGGGGGACCGGCCGAGACCACAACCCCAATGGCTTCACGGTCTGGCTGGCCGGCGGGGGACTCAAGCCGGGCTTTGCCCACGGGAGCACCGACGAGTTCGGCCACGTCGCCGTGGAGAAAAAGATGCACATGCACGATCTCCACGCCACCCTGCTGCACCTGCTGGGAATCGACCACCGGCGACTGACCTATCGCTACTCGGGTCGGGACTTCCGGCTCACCGACGTCCACGGCGAGGTTGTTGCCGGGCTGTTCAGCTAATTCCTGATACCGATGAACAACGAGCGGGATCATGCTGAAACTGCTCACCCTGTTCATCATTCTTCCGCTGCTGGACCTCTGGCTGCTGTCCACCCTGGCCGGAGACAGCCTGCTGGGCTTCGGTTTCACCATCGGTGTGGTGATCACCACGGGGCTCATCGGTGCCTCGCTGGCCAAGCGACAGGGGCTGACGGCCTGGCGGAAGTTCAACGACGAGTTGAGACAGGGGGTGCTGCCGGCCGACGCGATGCTCGACGGGGTGTTGATCCTGCTGGCCGGAGCCGTGTTGATCACGCCGGGACTGATCACCGACGCGGTGGGCCTGGCACTGCTGTTGCCACCAATCCGGTTCCTTGTCCGAAGACGGTTGGTCAAGAAACTGGTTTCGCAGATCCAGGTCCAGCAGGTCGGACCGCCGGCCGGATCTCACCCGGGCGAGACGGTGATCGATGCCGAGTTCCAGAAGCGGACGGACGACCCGGAATCCGACCACCGTTGAAACACCCTGGTGAACGTGAGAGGCTGAGCAGAACTCTAAGGAGATCGATGCATGGACCATGATTTCACGCGACGCGGTTTTCTGGCCGGAGCCTCGGCCACGGCGATGACCGGCACGTTGTTGGCCAACCGGGCTGTTCCGTCCGAAACGATCCGCATCGGACTGATCGGTTGTGGCGGGATCATGAACGCCCACTCCCGCAACCTCAGCCACTTCGCTCCCCACGTCCACGTCGGGTGGCTCTGCGATGTCGATCCGCGGCAGATGGACCGAATTGCCGGAGTCGTCTCGAGGTACCAGAAGTCCGCCCCCCGGCGAACCGGCCGCTTCGAAGATGTCGTTGAAGACGACAACATCGACGTCGTCATCATCGGAACACCCCACCACTGGCACGCTCGGATCGCCTTGCTGGCCCTGGCCGCCGGCAAGGACATCTACGTCGAGAAGCCGATGTCCCACGTCTTCAACGAGGGGCCGGCGATCATCGCGGCGGCCAAGAAATACAAGCGCGTCGTGCAGCACGGTTCCCAGATGAGATCGAGTCCGGTGACCGAGGCGGCTGGCAAGCTCCTGGCCGAAGGACTGCTCGGCGAGGTCCGAATCACCAAGGCCTGGAACGTCCAGCGACGAGGCACCCGCAAGGTCGTCGCCGACGCCGGGCCGCCCGCCGGGGTCGACTACGATCGCTGGCTGGGACCGGCCCCGGTCCGCGGCTTCAACGTCAACCGCTTCCACAGCAACTGGCGGGTCTACCGGGATTACGGGAACGGAGACATCGGGGACGACGGGATCCACGACCTCGACATGGCCCGCTGGGGACTCGGTGTCACAACTCAGCCGATCCGCGTCACAGCCCACGGCAGCCACTCGGTCTACCGCGGTGACAACCGGGGCGACCGCGAGTATCCCGACAACATGATGGTCAACTACGAGTACGCCGACGGCCGGGTGCTGATCTACGAGGACCGGCTGTTTACTCCCTACGGCCTGCACGGATACGACAGCGGCAACGCCTTCTACGGAACCGATGGCTACATGATCTTTTCACGTCGAGGAGCCTTTAGCACGTTCCTCGGCCCCAAGGGCAAGCCCGGTCCGACCGAGCCGAAGGAAACACGGACCCAGCGGGGCTACGCTCCCCACATGGCCAACTTCCTCGAATCGGTCCGCTCGCGCAACTTCAAGACTCGCGCCAGTGCCGAGATCGGCCATCTCTCCTGCAGCCTCGTTCACCTCGGCGAAGTGGCCTATCGCAGTCGGGGACGACTGGACTTCGACCCGAAGACCCAGACATTCAAGGACGCACCCGAGGCGACGGCGATGCTCACCAAGAACTATCGACAGGGCTACGAGTTGCCCGCGGTCTAGTCCGTTTTGGGAGCGTGTTCGCACCTGGAGTGGGCCGGTGTTGAGCCAACCGGTCATGAAAGGATAAACTGATGGATCAGTCGAACCCGATGGATTAAGTTGGAGTCCGGTTCGAGGACCTGTCACCCATTCGATTACGTGTGGGAATCACCCGATGACCTTGCATCGCTCACCCGTCCCCGCCGCGCACCCCCGGTTTTCACGCCGCACGGCCATCCAGGCCGGTGCCATCGGTTTGCTCGGTCTCGGCGGCAACCACCTGAGGGCTCTGCAGGCCGCCGGCGGCCGGGCATCGTCAAAGCGGCGGCACAAGTCGGTGATCTTCCTGTTCCTCTCGGGGGGGTTGGCCCAGCACGAGAGCTTCGACATGAAGCCGGACGCTCCGGATCGAATCCGGGGCGAGTTCCTTCCGATCGACACCTCGGTGCCCGACATCCGGATCTGCGAACACCTGCCACGACTGGCCAGGATCGCCGACAAGTGGGCCCTGCTCCGTTCGCTGACCCACCCGTACAACGAGCATTCCCAGGGCCACGCCGCCATGCTGACGGGGATGACCCCCCGTGGCCGCGGCTTCAGCGGCAGCAAGCCGCAGGCGACCGATTACCCCTGCATCGCCAGCGTGGTCGGCACGCAGATGGCCCGCAACAACAACCTGCCGCCGGCGTTGGTGTTGCCCGAAAAGCTGGTGCACGTCACCGGCCGTGTCATTCCCGGCCAGTTCGCCGGGCTGATGGGTTCCGAACACGACCCGTGGTTCATCGAGGCCAGCCAGTTCCGATCAAGCCAGTACTATCACGGAGCGTTCCCGGAGTACGGCTTCCACCGCACCACGGGGAAGTACACTCCCGAGAACTACCGGTTCGCCGCGCCCAGCTTCTCGCTGCCACCGGGTGTCCTGGCCCCGCGGTTCAAGGACCGTGTCGGACTGCTCAAAACGATCGACGCCCAGCGCCGGCACCTGGATCGCACGGTCGCCGTCGGCGGGTTCGACCGCTACCGCCAGGAAGCCGTGTCGCTGCTGCTCGACGGTGGGGTCCACAAGGCACTCGACGTCCACTCGGCGGCCGGAGAGATCCAGGACCGCTACGGGCGGAACAGCTTCGGCTGGAGTTGCCTGATGGCGAGGCAACTGGTCGAGGCGGGTGTCAGCCTGGTCCAGGTCAACCTCGGAAACAACGAGTCGTGGGACACTCACGAGGCCTGCTTCCGGAACATGCGGGAGTACCTGCTGCCACCGACCGACCGTGCGGTGGCGGCGCTGATCGAGGATCTCGATGAGCGGGGCCTGCTCGAGGACACCCTGATCGTGATGGCCGGAGAATTCGGCCGCACGCCCAAGATCGTTCCCTCGAGCCGGACCAAGACGCCCGGACGCGATCACTGGGGCCCGGTGCAGACGGTGTTCTTCGCCGGCGGAGATGTCCGCGGTGGAACCGTGGTCGGATCCACCGACAAGATCGGCGGCTACCCGATCGCCAACACGTACAAGCCCGAAAACATGGCGGCGACGATCTACGAACATCTCGGCATCCCGAAAACCGCCGCGTGGAACGACAAACTCGATCGCCCCCACCAGATCTACTACGGGGAACCGATCGTCGAGTTGAAGCAGGGAGCCTAATGAGCCACGTCGATCCTCACTCGCCGATTGCACAGGCACTCTCGCGGCGGACGTTTCTCGTCGCCGGAGCCACCGGGCTGTACGGGCTCGATGCGGCCCAGTTGCAGGCCGCCCGGGGCAATTCCGACACCAGCGGAACGGGCCAACGACCGGCCCGTTCGACGATCCTGATCTGGCTTTCCGGCGGCACCTCGCACATCGACACCTTCGACCTGAAACCCAAGGCCGCTCGCGAATTCCGCGGGCCGTTCGAGCCCATCGCCACCTCGGCACCGGGGGTCGAGATCAGCGAACATCTGCCCCTGCTGGCGAAACAGGCCCACCGGTTCTCGATCATCCGATCGCTGGGGCACTTCCGCCGCGGCACCGGTGACCACCACGCCGGTTACTACTACAACCTGACCGGCCGGGCTCCGGACGACAGCTTTCGCCAGTTGCTCAATTCCCGCACACCGCGGAAGACCGACTGGCCGTTCATTGGAAGCGTCGTCGGCCATCAGATGCCGCCGCACCCTTACCTGCCCCAGGCGGTTTCGCTGCCGCTGAAACCGGGAGCCCCAGAGTACACCCGGCCCGGTCAATTCGCCGCCAACCTGGGCATCATCCACGACCCGGTCTACGTCTACGGCGACACCGACAACCCGCTGAAGTTCACGGCCCCCGCCCTGTCGCTCAACGGCGACATCACGCTCGACCGGCTCAAGAACCGTCGCGGCCTGCTCGAGACACTCGACACCGCCACCCGCCGCCTCGACCGCTCGCACGCCACCGTCGATTGGACCACTCACCAGCAACGGGCCTTCAGTTTCCTGGGCTCGAAGGCCACCAAGGATGCTTTCGACATCACCTCAGAGCCCCAGTCGGTCCGCGAGCGATACGGTGACGACCTGAACGCGATGAGCATGCTGATGGCCCGTCGGCTGGTCGAAGCGGGCGTGCCCTTCGTGTCGGTCTTCTGGAAAGGCGACAAGAAAGCCGCCGAAAAACTCAACTGCAAAAGCGGCGGGGGCTGGGACACTCACGGCAACAATTTCGTCTGCCTCGAAAAGTACCTGCTGCCGCGCTTCGACCGTCCGTTCTCGGCCCTGCTCGAGGACCTCGCCGATCGCGGGCTGCTCGACGAAACCGTGGTGATGGTCAACAGCGAGATGGGCCGCAAACCGAAGATCGGCGACCCTCGCTCGGGCGGCGTTTCGGGACAGGGACGTGACCACTGGACCCACGCCCAGAGCATCGTGCTGGCCGGCGGCGGCATCCGCGGCGGGCAGGCCTACGGCAGCTCGGACAAGATCGGGGCCTATCCCGCCGACAAGCCGGTGGCCCCCGAGGACGTCGCCAAGACGATCTACCACGCCATGGGGCTGGGCAACCCCGAGGCGATCGACAGCCAGGGCCGGCCCTACCGGATCCTGGAAGAGGGCGAGCCGCTGACCGAGCTGTTCTAGGCCGGCACTACCGCCGCCCGACCCGCTTGCCGATCTGCTCGGCCTTCCGCTCCTGTTTCCGGGCATCCTCGGCCCGACCCGCCTTGCGATAGAACCGGGCCAGCGACCGCCTGAGATCCAACACCGTGGGATCCCGTGCCAGGCCCCGCTCGGCAATGCGGATCGCCTGCTCAAGCTTTCCGGCCGCCTCGAGCATGTCGGCGTACGGCCCGTGCGCCTCGCCGTCGTAAGGGTTCAACTCCAACAGCCGGTCGAAGTGACTCGACGCGGCCGCGTCTTCAGTCGCATAACCGATCAGGCCCAGGTAGGTCAGGTACGGCTCCGAATCGGGGCGAGCCCGCAATGCCCGTTCGAGTGCCTTCTTGGCGGCAGCCAGGTTGCCGATCCGGAACCACGCGAAACCCAACCGGCCACGGATCTCGGTGTCGTCGGGATCGTCGACGAGGATCCGTTCGAACTGTTCACGAGCCCGATCCAGCAATTGGCGGTCACCGGAATCGGCGGCCTGTCGGAACCACGCCAGGGCATCGGACCGGCGGCGCTGGTGCGTGGACAGCAGCTGGCCCATCGTCCCGAACGGTTGCCAGGGCCGGCCGGCCGGTTCGCGTTCGATTTCGCGTGCCGCCCGGGTGTCCGAACCGCTGCGAACCACGCGGTGGTCGGCCTGGGTGGTGTGGGCCACGTCGCGTGAATGCAGCTTCGGCATATGGCAGGCGATGCACGAACCGGCCGCCGGGGCTTTCTGCTGCTCCACGACCGGCAGCGAACAGCCTCGCCTGTCGTGACAACTGTTGCAGCGGGACTTGTAGAACGAGACCCGTTGGGCGGCCGACGGTGCCCGGTGCGGATCGTGGCAGGTCGTGCATCGCATCGCCCCGTCGGATTTCTGGAAACACCGGCTGGCATGCATCTGCTCGACGTGGCTGGTGAACAACGGCCGTCCTTGCTCGTCGAACGGCGATTCGGCCACATAGACCGTCCAGGTCTTCCCCAGCGGATCACCGGGCCGGAAGTCGTCGAACCGCTTGCCCGGCCGCAGTATGCGGATTTTTCCTTCCAGGTGACACTGGTTGCAGATGTCGTCCTGCCGGTGGCCGGCCAGTTTCTCGGGACTGACGATCAACGGATCGTCGAGGTGTCCAGCTGCCGGCGAACTGTACAGGTCCACGTGACGTCCACCGGGACCGTGACACCGCTCGCACCCGATCGAGATTTCGTGGAACGGTTTCTCGGCCACGTAACGATCGACGGAACGACTCGAGACCGCGGCGGGTCGTCCCGAGTGACACCCCAGGCAGTCGTCACCCACACGGCGACCGAACCGGTAGTGCAGATCAGTGGGGTAGCCGGGTGAGAGTCCCCACGACGAGGTCTGGCTGTACCAGGTGATCGGTGATTCGAACAGCAGCCCCTCTCGCTGCAACAGGTAGCTGCGGCCCTTGACCCCCGCCCCGATCGCGAACTGCACCGTCTCGGCCTGGTCGTACAGCACACCGCCGTCGTCGTCGAACATCACCTCGTGGTGGATCAACTCGCCGTCACGTCGTTCGACATGATAGGTCCGTTGCCCACCCGTGAATCGACGTCGATCGGTATCGAATTTCTCGATCACCTCGGCCGTTCCGACCAGCTGCAGCGAACGGGCCATCGGGTGCCGGGAATAATCGGCCGCGATCTGTTGATGACACTCCGCACAGGCTCGACTGCCGACGAAGCTGTTCTCCGGCGGCACCTCGCCGGTGCCGCCGCCAACACCGAGCTTCCCAATCAGATTCTCACCACGTTCCCGGTTCGACCAGGCCACGAACCCGATGATCACCACCAGGGCAATCAGCAGGCCGGTCCGGGGCATTTTCCCGGTGCTGAGATCTTCCGATGGTGTGTCCATCACATCCGAGCCCGGTCGATCTGGTTCACGCCAGCAACCCGGAAATCACTCGTGCCCCGGTCAAAGACGGATCGGTCAGTGTTTCCTCGCGACCGGCGTGCTCGTAGACCAATAATTCGTGGTCCATGCCCAGTTGCCGCAGAACGGTGGCGTGCAAGTCGGCCACGCTGACCTTGTCAACGGCCGCCGCGTAACCCACCTCGTCGCTGGCTCCGTGAGTGTACCCCGCCTTGAAACCGCCGCCGGCCACCAGCAGGCTGAAGGCGTTGCGGTTGTGATCACGGCCGGTGCCGTTCTGAGAGACCGGCAGGCGTCCGAATTCGCCCGACCAGATGACGATCGTCTCGTCGAGCAGCCCCCGCTGCTTCAGGTCGGTGATCAAGCCGGCCGTCGGCAGATCGCAGTTGGCACAGATGCTGCCCAGGTTCTGGCGGGTGCCGCTGTGAGAGTCCCAGGGCTGGAACGGCTTGGGATGAATCTGGACGAACCGCACGCCCGCCTCGACCAGCTTGCGGGCCATCAGGCATCGTCGTCCGTAGGGTTCGGTCGTCTTGTTGTCGAGCCCGTAGAGCTTGCCGGTGGCGGCGGTTTCCTTCGAAATGTCCAGCACGTCGGCAGCGGCCAGCTGCATCCGCGCGGCCAGTTCGTAGTTCTGAATCCGCGCCTCCAGTTCGCCCTCGCCCGGCAACCGCCTCTGGTGGATCCGGTTGAGCCGGTTGAGGAAGTCGAGGTTGTTCCGCTGCTCGCTGGCCGACACCGGGATCGCCGACTTGAGGTTCAGCACCGGTGTGCCGCTGCTGGAGAACTCGGTGCCGCGGTGCTGCGCCGGCAGCCAGCCGTTGGTCCAGGTCAGCGTGCCGCTGGTGTTGTAGCCCGAGGGATCCCGCAATACGACGTAGCCGGGCAGGCTGCTGTTCTCGGTCCCCAACCCGTAACTGACCCACGCTCCCAGTGCCGGGCGATCCTGAAAGATCTTCCCGGTCATGAACATCACCAGCGCTTCGGTGTGATTGTTGTGGCCGGTGTGCATCGAGCGGACCACGGTCATGTCGTCGATCACGCTGCCGATGCCGGGGATGATCTCGGAGAGCTCGATTCCCGAGGCTCCGTAGCGGCGGAACCGGAACGGCGTGTTCATCAACTTGTTCTGCTCGCTCCCGGGCTGGAACATCTCGACCTTGATCGAGTGCTGCTTGCCGTCGAACTTCTCGAGCGCCGGTTTCCGCTCGAAGAGGTCCATCTGGCTGGGACCGCCGTTCTGCATCATCAGGATGACCGACTTCGCGCGGGGTCGAACGTGAGGTGCCTCGGCCGCTCTCGCACGGGTTGACGAATCGGCCAGCAGGCCCTTCAGCGCCAGGCTGCCGAACCCCAGGCTGCCCAGCTGGAGCATCCGTCGCCGCGATATCGGCAACGCCGGTAGCGTTTCGGTCGAGGAGATGGCATGAAATGACATGGCTTGCGGGTCGTCTCAGGGGACGTAAAGGAACTCGTTGGTGTTGAACAGCATGTGGCAGAGGTGCTCGAGAGGTCGGTCGGTCGACCGGTTCTTCTCCCCGGACCCGGCCGACTCGCTGGCCTGGCGTCTCAACAGCTCGCTGGCCAGTCCCTGTTCTTCCTCGGTCGGCGGCCGACTCAGCGCCAGTCGAAACGCCCGGTCGATCCGGGACACCTGGTCGCCGCCGGGCGTTTCGGATCGCACGCGTGCGGCGAACCGACGAGCCCGATTCATCGCGAAGGAGCCGTTGAGCATCACCAGCGACTGGAGCACGACAGCAGACGAGTCGCGGCGGATGCAGTTGTTGGCCACCGTCGGCTGGTCGAAGACACTCAACTCCGTCGGGTGGTAGTTGCGGCGGCAGGTCAGGTACAGGCTGCGGCGGTTGATGTCACCGGGCCGGGCCAGCTTGCTGGTGTCGATCACCACGCTGCTGTCACTGTTGGTCTTGATCGGCACCGCCGGCCCACCCTGAAAGAGATCGATCTGGCCACTGACGGCCAACACGCTGTCGCGAACCGCTTCGGATTCCAGCCGTTTCAAGGGCCGATGCCACAACAGTCGGTTGGCCGGATCGATCGTCCTGGCCCGGCTCCATTCGGCAGCCGACCGTGACGTGGACTGCCGATAGGTCGAGGACAGCAGCACCTGGCGATGCACCCGCTTCAGACTCCAGCCGTTGTCCACCAGTTCACGAGCCAGCCAGTCGAGGAGTTCTGGATGAGTGGGCTCAGTGCCCGAGAGCCCGAAGTTGCCCGGGGTCGAGACCAGGCCGGTGCCGAAATACCGCATCCACATCCGGTTGACGATCACCCGGGCAGTGACGGGGTGATCCGGGCGGGTCAGCCAGCGAGCGAAGGCCAACCGCCGGCCGCTGCTGGCGGGCTTCTGGCCGGGACCGGTCGAAGGGATCACGGTCGGTCGGCCGGCTGGGTCCAGGACCAGCGGGACACCGGGATTCACCTCCGGACCCGGCGTCGTGTAGTCACCCCGGCGGTAAAGATAGGTCGCGGCGGGCTGACCGGTTTCCCAGGTCACCCGGACCGGCTCGTACGACTGCCGGGTGGAATTGAGCCGAGCGATCTCCCTCTCGGCCGTTGTCACCGTCTTCCGTTGGGCCACGGCCAGGCTCTTGTTCACCTCGGCCGGCGAAACCGCCAGCAGCGGCCCGAGCTTCGCGGCGAGATAAGCCTGCACCGGGTTCCGCTTGTCCTTGGGTACGCCGAGAGCCGCATCGGTGTCGGCCCGAACCGGTTCCGGCAACGCGGCCAGCTTCGCCGTCCGCAGCCGCTTCGAAACGGTTGCCCGGACCGCATCGGCGCGTTTCTTCAGTTCGGCGACACGGGCGTCAATCCGACCGTTGTGCTGGTCGATCCGGCTCTTGTGCTTCGGCGAAACGGTGTGCAGGTGCCGCTTGTCGGCCTGGATCCAGTTCTGCACGTCCAGTGACGGAGTGAAGATCGCCGCCAGGCGATAGTAGTCAGCCTGGCTGATCGGGTCGAACTTGTGCGAGTGGCACTGGGCACAGTGTACCGTCAGTCCCAGAAGCGAGGTCGAGATGGTCTGGAGAGTCTCGTAGAGCACCTGGTGTCGGATGTCGGCCGTGTTGAGTTCCGGCGACGAGGTCGAATCGCGAGCCTGCCGCAGGAACCCGGTGGCGACCAGCCGTTGCAGTTGTCGAGGGGTCAGGCTGTCGGCGTTGCGCCAGTCGACCAACTCGTCGCCGGCCACCTGTTCGACCAGGAACTCGTCGAACGGCTTGTCAGCGTTGAAGGCCCCGATCACATAGTCGCGGTAACGCCAGACGCCGGGGGCCGGCTTGATGATCCCGGCGTCATTGTCGGACCCGATGATGTCGACGTAGCCGGCGACATCCAGCCAGTACCGGCCCCAGCGTTCCCCGTACCTCGGGTCGGCCAGCAATCGATCGACCAGCCGATTCCAGGCCCCCGGTCGCCGATCGGCCAGAAACCGATCGACCTCCCCGGGACCGGGAGGCAATCCAAGAACATCGAGATGGGCGCGGCGGACCAATGCCGTCCGGGTCGCCTCGGGAGCCAGGTCGAGCCCGGCGGCTTCGAGTCGTGACAGGACAAACGTGTCGACCGCTGTGGCCACCAGGTCGGCGGCTGCCACGGCCGGCAAGGCTGGTCGCAGCGGGGGCCGGAACGCCCACCACTGGCGGTCAGACTCCTCCAGGACCGGCTCCTCGGCATCGTCCAGGCCCCGGGCGACATAACGTGCCCGGGCCCCCCCGGCGACCCAGGCCTTGATCGTCTCGATATGTGCGACCGTGGGTTTCAGTTCCTTGCCCGGCGGCATCTGGCCGCTGACCAGCTTCTGCACCAACAGGCTCTTCTCGAGACTCCCGGCAACGACGGCCGGACCGTGCTTGCCACCCTTTTTGATCAGCGGCAGTGACCGGAGATCGAGTCCCGCCTGGCGACCCTCGCCTCCATGACACTTCCAGCAGTAGGTCTTGAACAACCCGTGAACGCGGTCCTCGAACAACGGACCGTCGGCAGCCAGGAGCGAGGACGAGCCGACCGACAACGCCATCAGGAACAGCAGTAACCAACGGGACATCATGAGTCGAGATCGTCGCGCAGACGGTTTCAGGGTCACCGGCTCTGCATCATAACACATCCCATTCGCGCCAAGCCCGTTCGACCGCCGAGGTGAACTCCTCGGCAAGCCGTTGCCCATCGCACAGCGGCCCGTCCCGCATCCGGTCCCGCAACTCGATCCTCAGTGATCGACGCAGAGCGACATCACCGGCCACGGCCAGTGCCTTTTCGACGTATTCGTCTCCCGATGCGGCGACCAGGTTATCGAGCCCCACCCGCGACAGGAACGAGGCGGTCTGCCGGCCGCACATCCGTCGGCCCGCCCACGTGACCACCGGCACACCCATCCAGAGTGCCTCGCAACTGGTCAGGCCGCCAGAGAAGGGGAAGGTGTCCAGGCCGACATCGATCTCACCGTAAGCGGCCAGCAACTCGGAATGAGACACCCAGCCGTGCAGGGAGATCCGATCGCGATCGACGCCCGCCTCGACCAGCAGACCGCCAAACCGCTCGACAACACGAGGGTCATCGAGCCCCCGGCTGCGAAGCACCAGCCGCGAATCGGGGTGGCCCAGCAGGATCTCGGCCCAGGTGGCCAACACCTCGGGGGTGGTCTTGTCGAGCTTGTTGAAACTGCCGAAAACGATCTCCGCCGAACCGGTCCGGACGTCGACATCCGGAGCATCGATCGGCGGCAGGTAGCTGACGTGCCCGTCGGCCAACCGGATAATTCGCTCGCAGAACGCCGCCTCGGATCCCTCGGGCGCCAACACCTCGTCAGCGATCAGGCCATCGATGGCCGACAGGCCCGTGGTCGAGGGATACCCGATCCAGGTCAATTGCAGCCGTGCCGGCCGACGGGCGAAGACTCCCAGGCGATGGCGACCGGTGTGGCCGGCCAGGTCGACCAGCACGTCGATCCTCGCATCCCGAATCCATCCGGCCACCACCGAATCGTCGCGGCCACGGATGTCGAACCAATCGTCTGCAGCCGATCGGAACCGATCGGTGAAGGCGTCGACCTGGATCCGGTCGCTGAAACAGACCGCCTGCACGCGGTGGGCGGCGAACGACTCGAATCCGCCCAACAGGAAGCGACCCACCGGATGGTGACCGAAATCCGGCGAAACGAAACCGATCCGCAGTGGCGCGTCGACCGCACGGGGATCCGGGTCGGCGGCCGTTGGCGACTCGAGCTCTCCCCAGAGCACCTCGCACGATTCCCGGTGTGCGGCCAGGATCTCCCCCGGCGAACCACCCGGCCGGCAGAGCATCGTTGCCAGGCGATTGGCGACCGCGGGGATTGATCGCGGCGAGAGCTGCTCCGCCCGCTCGAACTGCTCGGCCGCTTCGTCAAGGCGTCCCTGCAGCTTCAGCGCCACGCCGAGGTTGTTGGTCGCGCGAGCGTGGCCGGGAACACGCGACAACACGCCCCGCTGCACGTCCTCGGACTCGGACAACCGGCCGGCCTGCTCGAGCGCAATGGCAAGGTTGTACTCGATCTCCGGATCACCTGGACCGCCGGCCAACGCGCGGCGGTAGGCCAGGATCGCCTCGTCAATCTGGCCGAGTTTCAACAGCGCGTTGCCGAGGTTGTTCTCGGCCGCGGCCATCCCCGGCCTCATCTTCAACACCCGCCTGCTGCACTCGGCCGCCTCGGCGTACTCACCCACTTCGCACAACACGTTGCCCAGGTTGGTCAACGCCCCGTGATGCTCGGGCTGCAGTTGCACCGCCTGCCGGAACGCATCGACCGCATCGTGCTGACGGGACTGGCACCGGTAGGCCAGTCCCAGGTTGACCCATGCCGACACGAAGTCCGGAGCCATCTCGGTTGCCTGCCGAGCCATCCGCTCGGCTTCCTCGCCCTGGCGGGCCTCGACCAGGATCGCGGCCAGGTTCGCCGCCGCCTCGGGCACCGACGGATCGATTTCCCACGCCCGACGCGCCGAATCCAAAGCCTGGTCCAACTCGCCACGCCGCAGGAACACGCCCGCCAACACGCGGTGCGCCGAAGGCTCCTCCGGCGAAACGGCCAATACCGCACCGGCCAATTCCGCCGCCTCGTCCAATTGCCCGGCCGCAAACAGGTTGAACGACCGACGAATCTCTCTGGAAACGTCCATGGCTGAAAAGTGTACGACTCTACCGACCTGTTGCCACACGCCAGCCCGACCACACGTGAACTCGACACGGAAAAACGGTTATGGAATAATCCAGATTGCATAAGTTTTTGTGATGTCTTTCGAAGGGTTGCGGGATGCCGATTCCGGGACGATCGTTGACGCTCGTCGTTGCGTTGGCGATTGGAACAGCGACGACGGGTTGCCAGTCCGAGGAAACCGGCACGCCATCGGCCAGGCCGCCAACCGTTTCGGCTTCGAATGCGGCTGGAGAAACGGTTGCTGCGAACACGGCAGGCAAGCCGAAGTCCCGAACGTTCGAACTCGACTACGGGGTCACCGTCAACGATGTCCCCGCAGGCTCACGTCTGAGGGTCTGGCTGCCGATGCCCCAGACAACCGCTGCACAGCAGATCAGCCGATTGCGACAGGCGGTGCCGGTCGAGCCGAAGCAGACGACCGAGTCGAAATACGGCAACCGGATGCTGCACTTCGACCTCGAGCCGTCCTCGACCGATCCGATCACCTTCCAGGTCACCTGGCAGATCACTCGCAACGAGGTCCTCGGCCTGGCCACGGTCGACCCTGCAGCCGGGCTCGACGACGCGGAGCGGAAGATCTACCTGGCCGCCAATCTCAAGGTGCCGATCGACGGCAAGCCGTTGACCCTGATCGATCCGAATCAACTGTCCAGGAAAGACCCGATCCAACTGGGCCGCTCGCTTTATGAGCAGGTCGACAATCACATGAGATACGACAAGTCGAAACCCGGATTCGGAAACGGCGATGTGCTGTGGGCGTGTGACAGCGGGTTCGGCAACTGCACCGACTTCCACAGCCTGTTCATCTCCTGGGCCCGTTCGCAGGATCTCCCCGCCCGCTTCGAGATCGGTTTCCCTCTGCCCCCGGAACGCGGAACGGGCAAGATCAGCGGCTACCACTGCTGGGCCCAGTTCCACGTCGACGGCCACGGCTGGGTGCCGACGGACATTTCCGAAGCCGACAAGCACCCGGACCTCAAGTCGTACTACTTCGGCAACCTGACAGAGAACCGGGTCCAGTTCACCGTCGGCCGCGACATCACGCTCGAACCCGCCCAGGACAGCGGCCCGCTCAACTACTTCATCTACCCGCACGTCGAGGTCGACGGCAAGACCTGGACGACGGAGAAGACCCAACGGGCCTTTGCGTTCCGGGACAAGGTGGACGGTTAGTCCCGGTCACAGCGACTCGACGAATTCCAGGAATTCTCGCAACGGCGTCCCC
Source organism: Planctomycetota bacterium (assembly GCA_963582065.1). Lineage (GTDB taxonomy): Bacteria > Planctomycetota > Planctomycetia > Planctomycetales > Planctomycetaceae > UBA8437. The sequence goes on from CAUZRQ010000033.1 coordinate 29,071, forward strand.
GCGACACGATCCACCGCGGTGACCAGGTACAGTTGCCGCCGGGGTCGCACCCGGCCAACCCGGATATGTTTCAGTCGCCCCGAGTCCAGGTCGTCGACGACGGCTCCTTTGCTGAGGAACGCGGCGGCCAATCCCCGGGTCACGGCCGACCGCGTGGCATCGACCGAGTTGGTTTCCATCCAGGTCACCAGTTCATCCCGATGCACCCCGGCCGCCTCGAGCGCCTCGTCGACACACCGCTGGCTGGCCGACCCGTTGCCGCGTACCACCAGCGGCAGCGTCATCAGTTCGCCGGCCGAGATCCGCTCGATCTCGGCCAACGGATGATCACGACCGACAACCAGAACCAGTTCATCCTCGGCAACCGCCCGTGCGACCAGGCGGTCGTCACCGGGCAGTTCTCCGACGACGCCCACATCAGCATCCCCACTGGCCACCGCCGCCGAGGCGGTGCGGCTGTTGGAAACGGTCACGGTTTCATGGACATCGGGGCAGGCTCCTCGGAACCCGGCCACCACCTCCGGCAGCCACCATTCAGCCGGAACGGTACTCGAGGCGATCCTCAGCCGGCCCGTCACCGCCGTCCGGTTCCCGGCGATCTGCTCGTCTGCGGCTTCCAGCAGTTCAAAGACCTCCCGAACCGTTTCCAGCAACCGGTCACCGGCCTCGGTCAGGGTCGCCGTTCGCGATCCTCGTTCGAACAGCACCTGCCCGTAATGAGCTTCCAACACGGCGATGTGCTGGCTGACGGCCGCCTGGGTCACGTCGAGCCGTTCGGCGGCCCGGGTGAAGTTTCCGGCTTCGGCCGTCGTGACGAACGTCTTGAGGTGCCTCAGTTCCATGCCGTCATCATAGCTGTGGGACGAGTGAATTCCCCGACCTTTGCTTCATCGCCAACCGCAGGGGTACCATGGCACAGGTTCACCCCGCACCCAGGAACTTCGTGATGAGATTTTTCCCTCGCCTCGCCGCCGCTTTCGTTCTGCTGGCCCTGCTGATCATTACACCTCGACAGGCCCGGTCCGCCGACGCCCGCACGGTCCACAAGCAGATCGGCGTCCACGCCGGGCTGTGCGTGTTGCTGGGAAACAACCCGATCGAGCGGGCGCTGGCACTGGCGAAGGTCAGTGACCTGGTGATCTACGTTCCGACCAGGACCCACGCCGAGGCCACGACGATCCGGGCCGCCGCCGAAAAGGCGGGACTGCTGGGCACGCGAATCTACGTCGACCACGGTCGGTCCCAGCGGATCGGCCTGGCGAGCAACCTGGCCGACGCGGTGGTCGTCGAGGGACCGATCCGGACACCGGCGGCCGAGTTGATGCGGGTGATCCGTCCGCGGGGCCGGCTGGTCGTCGATGGACAAGTCCGGGTCAAGCCGGTCCCCGAGGGCACCGGCGAGTGGTCTCACCCCTACCACGGTTCCGACAACAATCCCCAATCCGACGACCGCCTGGCCAGGGCCCCTTACCTGACAAAGTTCCTGGCCACACCCTGGTACGGGCCGATGCCCGAGGTGACCGTTTCATCCGGCGGCCGGATGTTCAAGGCCTTCGGCTTCCTGGCGTTCAAGCGACGCGAGTGGCCGATGGTCGGCAAGCTGGTTTGCCTGAACGGTTACAACGGGGCCACCCTGTGGACCAAGTTGCTGACCCCCGGCTTCATGATCCATCGCAACACGATCGTCGCCACCCCCGACACGCTCTACCTGGCCGACAACAAGTCGTGCAAGCTGATCGACACGGCCACCGGAACGGTCCGCGACGAAATTGTCGTTCCGGACTCTCACGCCGGAGACGGCAAGACCTGGAAGTGGATGACGCTCCGCAACGGCGTGCTCTACGCACTGGTCGGCCCCGCCGAGAAACTCCACGAGGTCCACCTCGGCACCCGCACCCAGACGGGCTGGCCCTGGGCAACGATCCGAAAGACCTACGGCAAATCACTGGCAACGTGGGGCTTCGGCCGCACGCTGCTGGCCTTCGACACCAGGACCAAGAAGGTGATCTGGTCGCACATCGCGACCGCTCCGATCGACGGCCGGGCCCTGGTGATGAACAAGAACAGCATCTTTCTCTACAGCCACCTGGACCACCTCGAAGCGGTCAATGCCGTCGACGGCACGACCGTGTGGAAGACATCCGACAAGCAACTGATGGAGACGATCGGCGAACACCACCGTGCCCAGACGGCCAGCCTGGGATACGCCACCAGCGCCTACCTCAAGTGCAACGACGACGCGTTGTTTTTCGCCGGGCCCACCCGCACCAAGCTGGTCGCCGTCTCGGCCAAGACCGGCAAGCTGCTGTGGACCTACAAGGACGGCAACATGCAGCTGATCCTCCGCGACGACGGGCTGTACGCAATGGGTCGCCTGAGCCAGAGCAAGAAGTTCCATCCGCTGACCGGCAAGGTGCTGGCCGACCTGAAGTGCTTCCGGGGCAACTGCACCCGGGCGACCGGGACGGTCGATTCGATCTTTGCTCGAGGCTATCGCCACACCGGGACCCTGCGGTTCGACGTCTCGTACGGGAAACCGCGGCGACTGCCCGGCATGCGACCAGCCTGCCAGGACGGCGTGATTGTCGCCAACGGGCAGCTGTACTGGGGCCCCTGGATGTGCGACTGCAATCACTCGCTGGTCGGAGTCATCAGCCTGACCGCCGCGGGCGATTTCGAGTTCGACCGCGAAGCGATCGAGAGTGAACGGCTGGAGACCTTCGCCGCGCCCTCGGCTCGTTCGCCGTCGCTGACCGCCGCCGATTGGCCGACTTACCGGGCCAACAACCAGCGAACCGCATCGACTCCGGTCCGCGTGCCGACGAAGCTGAAACTGGCCTGGCAGACCCCTCCACGGGAGACGATCGAACCAACCGCACCGGTGACGGCGGCGGGCGTGACCCTGGTGGCCGGATCCGACGGGGCCGTCCGCGCGTTCGACTCGGGTACCGGCAAGTCCCGCTGGACAGCTCACACCGGCGGCGCGATCGCCTACCCCCCCTCGATCGCCGATGGCCGCGTGCACGTCGGTTCCGGTGACGGCCGCGCCTGGTGCTTCGACCTGGCCACCGGCCGGACTCTCTGGTGCTTCCGGGCTGCTCCGCTGGAACGACGCATCCCGGTCTACGGTCGACTGCTCTCGACCTGGCCGGTCGCCAGCGGCGTGATGGTCGCCGACGGCGTTGCCTACTGCGCCGCGGGGATCATCTGCCACGATGGCACCCACGTCTACGCGCTGGATGCCGCCACCGGCAAGATCCAGTGGCAGAACAACACGTCGGGCAACCTGCTGGGCGAGGACGAATCGGTGGGAATCAGCGTGCAGGGACACATGCTGCTGCACGACGGCATCGTCCACCTGGCCGGCGGCAACGTGGTCTCGCCGGCGAAGTACGACCGGAAAACCGGCAAGTGCCTGAACCAGCTGTCGCAGAAACCCGACAAGTCGCTCGACGATCACTGGAAGATGCAGCGGTCCAGCCGGGGCAGCGAGCTGTTCCTGGTCGAGAACAAGGTGGCCATCGCCGGCGACATGCTCTACTCGGCCCGCACACCCGGACCCCCGTCGCGATACATGGCGAAGTACCTGCTCCAGGCCAACAGCGGTGACGTGATCATCCAGGGCACCGACAAGACGCTGCTGCGGGTTGATCCCAAGAAGGGCGAGGACGGGAAAACGAAAGTCCTCTGGAAGGACTCGAGTTTCGCCCGGACCGAGGCCGTGGTGCTGACGGCCAACGCGGTGATCGTGGCGGGCGAACTGCCCCCGCTGAAGAAGGACGGGCCGCTGCGACCGGCCCTGGTCGCCCGCAACCCGGTCGACGGCAAGCCGCTCTGGGCCCAGGCCCTGCCCGCACCGCCACAGAAGTGGGGCCTGGCCGTCGATCGCGACGGGCGAGTGGTGCTGACGCTGATCGATGGACGGACCGTCTGTTTCGCCGCAGCGCAGTAGTGCAAGATCGGCCCGAGGTCTCTTGCCCCGGTTACGACGACCGCCGCGGACTGCCGCCGCCGCTGTCGGCCCGTTCCTGGACGGAAGCAACCTCTTCGTGTCCATCGAGAACCTGCCGGCCACTGTCGACCGACTCGGCCACCGACCGGCTCCGTGATCCGTTCATCTGCGTCCCGATGAACGCGTACCACACACAGTACTCGTAAAGGACCGGCGAAAGCCCGATGGTGACGACGGTCGTGATCAGGAACTTGACCAGCCCGTGCCAGGGAAGCGGCAACACCGGGCGATGAGTCACTCGGACCACAGGTCGCGGCCGCTGGCCTTTTCGAGGATCCGGATCGCGTCTTCGTCAAGCAGCAGGTGACGACGTCGCAGTGCGAGAACGGCGGCGGTGATCCTCGACATGTAGTCGGCCTTGGTGGGGTAGCGTTCCCGGACGCTCGGTCGCGGGTCGCCGCCGGCGGCTCGCTCGGCCTTGGTCCTGGCGAACGTCAGCCAACTTCCGGTGAAACGACCCAGCATCCCGCCCGCCCCCCCGGCCGCATTGCGGACATTCCATCCGGTGTATGCGCCCAACGGCACAGAGACCGTCGGCAGCTTGATCCCGGCTCGTTCGATGCCGTCGGCATCCACGGCCGGAACCAGCGTGTTGTAGGCGGGACCGATCTTCGGCGGCACATGGTCGGCAATCCCCCGCGTGAACCACCGAGGACCCGGGTCCAAACGCAACGGGCGGAACATCACGCCCGCCTTGGTCACGCCGGGCAAATCGGGAAACTGCTTTCGCCAGGCCGCCAACTCGACCAACGTCCCGTCGGCGATCCGGGGAATCGCCGTCGCGGGCGGTTCGACACCCGACGTCACCCAGCGATCCAGGGCCACCAGCAACGCCCGGAGCAACGGATAGTGATCCAGGTCATTGCGATGATTTCGGTAGATGCCGCGAGAGGTTGACCGTGAGACGCCATGCTGGGCTCCGGTGAAGAAATACAGCCGCAGGTTCGGATCGATCCCCGCATCGGTCTTGCCCACCGTGTCGGTGTGCAGCAGCGACGCCGCCCGGCTCCAGTATTCTGCCGATGTCTCGGTGAAGAACACCTTCGGCAGGTGGCCGCGTGCCTTCAGTGTCGCGAACGAATCGCCCTTCTGGCCCGTCACCGGATCCACCTGCGGCACGCTGTTGAAGGGAAAAAAGTCCGAGGCAAACAGGTTGTCCTGGTGCTGGCTGCCGTGACGGGTGGTCTGCGCAAAACGGTAGTTGAACTGGCCTTTGCCGCCGCCACCGACGTGAGGCATCGCACCGTCGAGCACCATGCGACCCGCCTCGTCGGTGTTCATCGCCTCGAACAGGAAGTGATGGATGAACCGCCCCGACTGGCTGATGCCGAAGATGTAGGCCTTCTGGATGGCACCGGCCAGCGGGTTGCGAACCCCCTTCGGATCGGACCTGGCGAAACGGAAAAACGAGATGCAGTCGCGGGCGGCGACCAGCCCCAGCCCGGTCACCCGGGGATCCTTCCCGGTATAGACCAACTCGTAAATCCAACCCGAACGGAACCCGTCACGAAGATGCAGGTGCCCGGGGCTGGACACCACCTGGCCGTTCTCGACCCGGGCAAATGACCATTCGTCGTGAGGCACCTCTTCGGGTGGACTTGTCCGATACGGCCGCCGGGTCAGCCGGGCGGTGCCGTTGTCGAGGCTGACGGGGGGATAGGCCACCGAGTTGCCCCAGTAAAGTGGCTGGCTCTTCGGTGTTCCCGTCACGCAGATCTCGGCATAGATCTTCGACGTGATCGAACTGCCATCGCGGTTCTTGACCACCGGCAACTCGATCATGATCCGGTTCCCGCCGGGTCGCACATCACCGTTCCAGCCGCACCACAGCACCGAGTAGCCCTGCCGCATCAGGAACCCGTTGCCGGCATCCGCTAGTGTCTTCGGGTCGTTCCGGTTGCCGACCGGGCCATTGAAGGCCCCCACGGCCAACTTGTTGCCGCGGTTGTTGACGTCGTAGAGAATGCGACCGTTGCCGCGGCGTGGATCGAGTGGCTTCAGCAGGAAAAACTCGGTCCGGAACTGGACACGGCCCTGCTTGTTCGTCGGGGCCAGCCCGAGGTCAGTGATCCGACGGTGCAGTGCGTGCCCGGGATCGACCGCAATCGTCAACCAGCCCTTGACCCGCTGGTAGGGCCCGACGTTCCCGAAGTGGTGCCCATCGGCAAACGCCGCACGCTCGGTGATCTCCAGCTGCACCACCTCGGCACGGACCGGCACGGTGAGAGCCAACAGCAACAGGGACGCGCAGATGACACGGAACATGGATGAAGCTCAAGAGAGAGGAACACGATGCCACATCGAACCACGATTGTGCCAGACCGGGCGGTTATGATCTAAGGCAGCGGGGTCTTTCAACAACAACAAGGCCCGTCCCACTCCTTTGGTTCCATCACCAAGCTGCCCGCCGTGTCTTCCACCGATGCCCCGAATCCCGAATCCGACGCCCTGCTGGCCGACGTGCTCGAGAGCCTGCTCGACCGCTCGGCCTCCGGCGAAGAGATCGATATCGAGCAGGAGGCTCGAGAACGACCCGAGATCGGAAACGAACTGCAGCAGTTGTGGGCGATGGTCAACGTGGCAGCCGAATTCAGCACGCTGGCCGAAGACGATCTCGATCCCGCCCCGCCTGCCACGACGATGCCCGAGCAGGTGGGAGAATACGAGCTGATCGACGAACTGGGACGAGGTGGGATGGGCGTGGTCTACCGTGCCCACCAGGCCAGTCTCGATCGAGATGTGGCGATCAAGATGATCCTGCGTGGCGACTGGGCTTCGCCGTTGGACGTGGCGCGGTTCCGCAGTGAAGCCGAGAGTGCGGCCCGGCTCGAACACCCCAACATCGTGCCGATCTACGAGGTGGGTGAACACGACGGGTTGCCGTATTTCAGCATGCGGCTGATCGAGGGCGTGACGGTCTCCCAGTGGCTCAACAACGGCCCGTTGTCGTCGAGGGAGGCGGCCGAGTTGATGCTGCCGGTCTGCCGGGCCATCGCCGCGGCCCACCAGCAGGGCATCCTGCACCGAGATCTCAAGCCATCGAACATCCTGGTCGATCGCGACAAAACACCGTATATCACCGACTTCGGTCTCGCCAAGCGGATCCCGACCGACGCCGACCCGTCGGCTCCGCTGACGTTGACCGGCAGCGGAGCGGTGTTGGGCACGCCGTCGTACATGGCTCCCGAACAGGCGGCCGGCCAGCGGGGTCGAGTCGAGGAACGAACCGATGTCTACAGCCTGGGTGCGATCCTCTACGCGCTGTTGACCGGCCAGGCCCCCTTCCAGGCCTCTTCGCCGATCGACACCATGATGCAGGTTCTCGAACAGGACCCTGCTCCGCCGCGACTGGTCAACCCCGACACCGACGCCGATCTCGAGATGATCGCGCTGAAGTGCCTGCAGAAACCGATCGACCTCCGGTACACCTCGGCCGAAACACTGGGCGATGACCTGCAGGCCTTCCTCAACAACGAACCCGTCTCGGCCCGCTCGTCCCAGTTCTCACAGGTACTCAGCCGCGCCTTCCGGGAAACCCACCACGCGGTGGTGCTCGAGAACTGGGGCCTGCTGTGGATGTGGCACAGCCTGGTGCTGGTGGCGCTGTGCCTGTTGACCAACTGGCTGCAGATTGCCGGGTTCGACACACCGTGGCCGTACCTGTGGGTCTGGGGAGCCGGATCCGGCCTGTGGGCCCTGATCTTCTGGAATCTCCGCAAGAGAGCCGGACCGGTCACGTTCGTCGAACGCCAGATCGCTCATGTCTGGGCCGGCAGCATGGCCGGCAGTGTCCTGCTGTACGTGATCGAGCCAATCCTGGGCTTCAAGCCCCTGGAACTCTCACCGATCCTCGGGCTGCTCACCGGAGCCGTCTTCCTGATCAAGGCCGGCATCCTCTCGGGCCACTTCTACATCCAGGCCGTGGTCCTGTTTGCCAGCGCCCCGTTGATGGCGTGGATTCAGCGACACGCCGAGACCGACTTCAGCATCTCGCTGTTCGGATTGGTTTCCGGAGCAAGCTTTTTCTTTCCCGGGCTCAAGTACCACCGACAACGACGCCGGAGTCGAGCCGGACAACGCACCACCGAAGGCACGTAGTCCGGTGCCGTTCTCCGGTGGAAAATCCGGCCGCCGAGACCTACCCTCGGCTCGATGCCCTCACGCGTACCCGAATCGCTCCGCTTCCTGCTGCTGCAGGTCCGCGACTCCGACGACCCGATGCGGCACCACGAACAGCTCGCGTTCGCGCGGGCACTCGAGATCGACGCCGAACGCTGCGAGGTGCTCGACCTGCTCGCAACCCGGCCCTCGCCCGCTCAGCTCGACGCCAACGACGTCGTGCTGCTGGGCGGCAGTGGAGACTATTCGGCAACCGGCAAAGGCGAGTGGCTGGACCGCTCGCTCGATGTGCTCCGTGAATTGGTCGATCGCCGCCAACCGACATTCGCCAGTTGCTGGGGCTTCCAGGCCATGGCACGGGCACTGGGGGGAACGGTCGTCCACGACCTCGATACCGCCGAGGTGGGGACCCACCAGCTGTTCCTGACCGAGGCCGGCTGCGACGACCCGGTCTTCTTGTCGCTCCAGACAGAGTTCCTGGCGCAGATGGGTCACGAGGACTGCGTTTCGACGTTGCCCGAGGGAGCCACCGGGCTGGCCTTCTCGCACCGCAACGCTCACCAGGCCTACCGACTCGAACAGGCCCCGATCTACTGCACACAGTTTCACCCCGAATTGACTCGAGACGACCTGCACCTGCGGGTCGAAGCGTACCCCCAGTACATCGAACGGATCACCGGGTTGCCAATCGACGAGTTCACCGCAACGCTCGACGAAACACCCGAAGCGGCCGGATTGCTGCTGCGGTTCGTCGAGACGATCTTTGCCGGTTAGACTGGCTGCCATGCACATCGCCATCGTCACTGCCGGCGGCGCCGGGATGTTCTGCGGTTCGTGCATGCACGACAACACCTGGGCCCGATCGCTGATCGACGCCGGAGCCGATGTCAGCCTGGTCCCCACTTACACGCCGATCCGGGTCGACGAACAGGACGTCAGCACCCCCGACGTCTATTTCGGAGGGGTCGGTGTCTACCTGGCACACCGCAGCCGCCTGTTCCGCCGCCTGCCGCGGGTCCTGACCCGCTGGGTCGACCGGCCCTGGGCCCTGCGACTGGCCACCCGCTTCGGTGTCAGTACCGACGCCCGGCGACTGGGTGCGATGACACTCGACATGCTCCGGGGGGAAGACGGCCCGAACCGCACGCACGTCCTCGAACTCGCCGAAGCCGTCGGCTCGGCGCTCAAGCCCGACATCATCTGCCTCTCCAACGCCCTGCTGGCCGGCACCGCGCGGGCGATCAAGCAACAGATCGACATCCCACTGCTGTGCGTCCTCCAGGGCGACGACGTCTTCCTGGAAGATCTCGCCGAACCGTATCGCAGCCAGGCGATCGAGGCGATCCATGACCGGGCCGCCGACTTCGACGGGTTCATCGTCCACAGCGATTACTACCGCGATCACATGGTTCGCTACCTCGGACTCGACGCCCGCAAGTTCCACATCCTGCCGCTGGGCATCGACCTGGCCGAACACGATGGCCAACCGGGGACGACGACCGGCGAGACGTTCACGATCGGGTACTTTGCCCGCATCTGCCCCGAAAAGGGCCTCCACCAACTCGTCGACGCCTTCCGCATCCTTCACGCTCGACGCCCCGAGGTCCGGCTGAAGGTCGGGGGGTACCTGGGCCACCGCGACCGGAAGTATTTCAACACGGTGCGGGCCGCGGCAGTCGACCTGGGCGATGCGTTCAGCTACATCGGCAGCCCACCCGATACGACGTCGAAGATCGAGTTCCTGAAGTCGCTCGACGTGCTCAGCGTTCCCACCTTGTACCGCGAACCCAAGGGCCTCTACGTGCTCGAGGCACTGGCCAACGGCGTGCCGGTGGTGCAGCCCGATCACGGCGCATTCCCCGAGATGATCGCAGCGACCGGGGGCGGCGTGCTGGTCGAACCGAACCAGCCCGAGGCATTGGCCGATGCGCTCGAGGCACTGGTCGACGACTCGTCACGACGGATCGAACTGGCCACGACCGGTCGAAGCAAGGTCCACGAACTGTTCGGCCCCGAACCGATGGCCAGGCAGTCGCTCGACCTGTTCACACGGGTGATCGAGGCTGGCCGCTGACGGTCTGTCGCCCCCGCATCCAGGCCACCCCCGCCAGCAGCGCCACCGCTGCCCCCACCGGCTTCCAGCCCCACGGCCCGAACACCACCGTCGCGTTGAAGAACACGAACGCGAAGAACCCGTGGAGCACGACCGACCAGCCCGCTCGCCGAGGCGTCTCGGCCGGTCGACTCCACCACCACGCCGCATCGGCCAGCCAGGCCAGCGTGAAGGCGTAATTGACCCAGACGCCCTGTCCCCAACCCCAGCCGGTCACCCGCTCGGTCAACCGGGCAGTGTGCAATACCGCCTCGGCGTGACTCCAGTGGTGGATGAAATGGAAGGCACAGAACACGTGGCACAGGTGCCCCGCCAGCCCGACGGTCCACAGAAGCCGCCGGACCGTCGCCGGAACCGACGCGACGGTCGACAGCAACCAGCCGGTCCAGCCGGCCACCGCCAACCGCGCCATCCAGCGAGTCAACTCCGGACCGAGTTCCAGTCCGATCCCCGGCACCAGCTCGATCGTTTCCATGGGCTGTTTCCTGCCCGTCGGCCACCTACACTACGGGAAGACGCCGCCGGGTGAACTATGTGAATCGATTATAAGCGGACCAGCCGATGACACGCGTTCACGACCTCACGCGACGCCTGCAAAAGGACAACGGCTCGAAGATCGTCCTGCTGGTCTCGGATGGCCTGGGCGGGCTGCCACTCGAAGCCGGTGGGAAGACCGAACTCGAATCGGCCGACACGCCGAACCTCGACGCCCTGGCCGCCGTCGGCGAAACCGGTGGCAGTATCCCGGTCCTGCCGGGAATCACCCCCGGCAGCGGCCCCGGACACCTGGGCCTGTTCGGCTACGACCCGCTGGAATACGACATCGGGCGAGGGGTGCTCGAGGCACTGGGAATCGACTTCGAGCTCGGTTCCGACGACGTCGCCATCCGGGGCAACTTCTGCACGATCGACCCCGACGGGAAGATCACCGACCGCCGCGCCGGACGGATCGCCAGCGAGATCGGCGAGCGGCTGTGTGAGAAACTCGACGCGATCGAGATCCCCGGGGTCGAGGTCTTCGTGAGACCGGTCAAGGAGTACCGGCTGGTGATCGTCTTCCGGGGCGACGGACTCGGGGGCCGTGTCAATGACACCGATCCGCAGACGACAGGTGTGGCACCGCTGGAGCCGGTCGGGGCCGACGAGCCGTCGCAGAAGACGGCCGGGATCTGCAAGGAGTTCCTCAAGCAGGCCGGCGAGATGCTGGCTGACGAATCGCCGGCGAACCTGCTGACGATGCGGGGCATCGCGATGCTGCCCGAGATTCCCCGGTTCCAGGAGGTCTACGGACTGAACCCGGCCGCGATTGCCGTCTACCCGATGTACCGCGGACTGGCCCGACTGGTCCAGATGGACGTGCTCGATGCCGGCACAACGCTCGAATCTCAGATGGACCGGCTCGAAGCCACCTGGAACGACTACGACTTCTTCTTCATTCACTTCAAGTACACCGACTCGACCGGTGAAGACGGTGACTTCGACGGGAAGGTGGAGCGCATCGAGCAACTCGATGCGGCGGTGCCCCGGATCACCGCCCTGGGCCCCGATGTGCTGATCGTCACCGGTGACCACAGCACTCCGGCGAAGATGAAGTCGCACAGCTGGCACCCGGTGCCGACGTTGATCACCAGCGACCGTGCACGCACCGACGCCTCGACCGCGTTCGGCGAAGACCAGTGCCGGACCGGGAGCCTGGGGCGGTTCGAGGCCCAGCACCTGATGCTGCTGGCATTGGCTCACGCCGACCGACTGGAAAAGTACGGAGCGTGACGCCTGGTTCACGCGAACCCGAACACCTTCGACGCGGTCCCTCCCAGCACCAGTGCCAGGTCCTTTTTCGACAGGTTCGCCAGGTACCCCGCCACACGCTCTCGGTAGGCCCGGTAACTCGCACCGGTCGCCTGGCCGTTGAACCCGCCCCCGTAGATCGATCGCCCCGGTCCGTAGGCATCGACCAGCCGACGGATGATCGGGCCGATTGGCCTGGGGGTCTTGGTGCCGACGGCCGGCAGCGATGCGACCTTGATGATCGTGTTCTTGTACCGAGCCCAGCGGAGCACCTTGGCGTGCTCGGCGGGAGTGCCCTGCAACGGTCGGCCCAGGTGGTCAATCACCACGGTCGTCCCGGGATATTCCCGGATGAACTTCTCGAACCCCCCGGCGTACTTCGGCTCGAAGTGCAGTTGCACGGCCAGGCCCAGTTCCGCGGCCATCTTCCACACGCGGCCCACGCCGGGCTTGCTGAAATCGGGGATGCGATCCTTGCGGAACGCGTGGATCCGCGCGGCCACGATCCGGCCGGGATTCCGCTTGACCAGTTCCGGCATCTTCTCGAGCGAACCCTCGCGGTCCCCGAAAAACAGGCAGGTCCCCTTCAGCTTCTTCCCGCCGACCTTCAGGCAGTGGTCCAGGTAACGGTGGTCGTCCTGGTACGGCTCGGGGTGGACGACGATCGCATGGTCAATGCCGGCTCCGGCCATGCATTTCAACAGGTGCTCGGGCGAAGCCGATGCGGCGGGTCGATAGGGGGCCCGTTGATGAAACGGAAACCGCTTGTCGTCAGGGCCGGCGAAGCAGTGCAGGTGGGTGTCGATGGCCAGGGACGGCCGCCTGGCGGCCGCGGCACCCTTCGACGACACGGCCAGTGCGACCGCCGCCGATGAGGTGACCAGGAACTCGCGTCGGTTGATCGGGGCACCGATCCTCACTTGTCCAGCTCCGCCAACCGCTTCGCGGCCTGCTTGCGTGCCTTGGCCAGCACGCTCTCGATCGTCACCGGCTTGCCCCCCTGCCGCTTGCTCTCGTCGGCAGCCTCCATGAAGGCATAGATCTCGAGCGTCTCCCGCTCGGGAATCGACGACTTGCCGGTGCGGAAGAAGCGGACGATGTCGACCACCAGCGGGGCGTAACCGTCATAGGATCCGACGTCCGCCTTGCCCTTGGTTCCCTCGGCCTTTCCGCTGTAGCCCTTGCCGGGCCGGGTGCCGGTGAAGATGCCGACCCGGCCGCCCTTCCAGGTCCCCTCGACCACCTCCAACGCGGATGTGCTCTTCTTGCGGGTCACCGTCAGACAGCCGGCTTTCATCACGGTGAACAGCGACTCGACACCGTGGATGCCGTACCAGAACAAATCCGGGTGCGTCTTCTCGAGCGAACACGGGCTGGTGGTTTCGCATCGCTTCACCTCTCCGATACTTCCACCCCGAACCGCCTGGCTGTTCTTGCCGTACCGCAGCGACGAGGAACTGAACAACGGCACCTTGTACTTTGCGGCGGCCTGGAAGATCGCGACCGCATCGGCCAGCGACCCGGCAAGCGGCTTGTCGATGAACACCGGCTTGCCGGCCCGCAGCACCGGCAACACCTGTTCGAGATGCGGGCGTCCGTCGTTGGTCTCCAGCAGGATCACGTCCACCCGCTTGAGCAACGCGGGAATCGAATCGACGATCTCGACACCCAGTTCCTTGACCTGCTTGATGTAGCCGGGCACCCGTTTCGTGCTCGACTCGATGTCGGGACTTCCCTTGGGGTAGGCGGCGACGACCCGACAGTTGGCCAGTTCCGGAGGTGCCTTGGCGTCGTTGAGGATCCGGCTGAAGGCGATGGCGTGCGAGGTGTCCAGCCCGATGATTCCTACACGGAGGGTCCGTGGTTTCCCGGCCTTGGCCACGGCGGTCTTGGCCGTCTTGCTGCCGCCACCCAGGGCGGCCAGGTCCCAGACACAGACGGTCTTGTCATAACTGGCCGAAAACAGCTGTCGGCCGTCCGGCGAGATGGCGATGTCGGCCACGCGGGCGGCGTGGTCACCGATCGTCGCCAGTTCCTCGCCCCCCCGCGGCGTCCAGACCTTGATCTCGTTCTTCCCCTTGGCCCGCCCACCGCTGCTGGAGATCACCCAGCGACCGTCGGGGCTGAACAGTGCCGAGGTGGTGGGTCGTCCGTGCCCGCCGAAGAACCCCAGTGGCTTGTCCTGTCCCGACAAATACACGTTGACGGTCTCGTCGTAGCTGGTCGTGACCATCAGCTTGCCGTCAGGGGAAAACGCGGCGGCGGTGGCCGCCTTCTTGTGGTCGGTCAGCGTCGACAGTTGTTTGCCCGAAGCCGTGTCCCAGGTGATCACCTCGCCTCGCTTCGTCGAGCGGGTTTCGTCGCCGGCGGCCGAGACGATCCGTCGACCGTCGGGAGAAAAGACCACGTCCTGGACCGGATAGCTGTGGCCCTCGAGAACCCGGATCGACGAGCCATCGGCACTGTTCCAGACGTGCACCGTTTCGTCATCGCTGGAAGTGGCCAACAACTTGCCGTCGGGCGAAAAGGCGACACCGGTGACCTGGCCGCGTTGTCCCTTCAGCGACCGCACCAGTTTTCCGGTGGCCGTCTCGACTACGAACGTCCGCTGGTAACCGCCGGCCGCCAGCCACCTGCCATCGGGCGAGTAGGCCAGGTCACGGACATAGCCGTTCTTCAGCTTCGTCGGCGGAACGGTCTTTCGGTTAGCGGTCTTCCAGCGACGGATCACGCCGTAGGACCCGGCGGCGAATTCCTTGCCGTCGGGCGACACCGCGACACTGGTGACCCATTCCTTGAAACCGGCCAATCGAGCAACCAGCTTGACCTTCGAGGCCTTCTTGAGACCGGCGGCTTTCTTCCTGGCCGCCTTACGATCGGGTTGCTGCACCTGTTGTTGGGCCATGGTCGCCACGGCCAAGCCCAGCAGAACCACCAGGCTGCTCATGCGGATCGAACGAGACATCGGGTCACTCCAAGAGAATTGAGTCGGTGCGAATTATCCCATGGTGCACGCGGCATGTCGACCGGCGAGGCCACGGGCTGGTTGGCGTTGGCCGCCACCACGTTGCGGCGTGGCATTGATTTTCTCGGGTGGGTGATTCTCCAGACACGAATCCGGCAGTCTCATGACCAAAAAGAGAGCCAGAGGTGGATCCGTGGATTCCACACCAACGACGAAAGCGCCGTAGCGGATTTCTGGACCCGGTTCGAGCAACGGCTGAGGCGGCTGGCCGAGCGGAATCTCTTGGAGCGGATGAAACGCCGCATCGACGCCGACGACATCCTCCAATCAGCTTTTCGGACCTTCCTGGAGCCAACCGATCGGAGCGCGCAATCCGGTCGAGCAGGTGACGCCCTAAGACGGGACATCGGCAGGTCGTCGTTGCATAATGGACCTACCGAAGACGGCCCGAAAACACCTGCTGACCGTCGAAGAACTGTTCGTTGAATTCTCCGCCCGAGGAGTAGATTCAGGACAACCTCCGCACAGAAGATCTGACCTGTCTCGAAGTTTTTTTCTTGGTGCTTTCAGGAAGCCCGCATGCCATCGCCTCGAACCACCTGGTCGCACGTTTAGTCGGCACGCACTGACCGACGAGACTTCGAACCACGGAATCCCGCAAGAACTTCCCCCGATGACCCCCTCAGAACACTCGCTGCTGGTCAACGAACCGCTGCGTCAGCGGTACGAGTCGTCGTGGACGTCCGGATCCCCGCTGGCGCTCTCGGAGTGCCTTCCGGAAGAGAGTTCCAGCCAGTACCTGCCGACGCTGGAAGAACTGCTCCACATCCAGTTGGAGTTCGCCTGGAAGGCCCACGCCGTCGGGACCCGGCCGCGACCGGCCTCGGTCAATTCGCTGCTCGATGAGTTCCCGGCACTGCGGAACCCCGAGGTGCTGATCCGGCTGCTCCGCCAGGAATTCGACTGCCGCACCCGGGCCGGCGATGCACCGTCGGCCGAGGACTACCGCCGGGACTTTCCCGACCTCGACCTCGACCGGCTCACCGTCGCTCCCGGCGACACCATCGGCCCCACCGCCACTGACGACACCGCCACGATTCCACCCCCAGCGGCCGACGCCGCCACCATCCCGCCACCACCGGCCGACGCGGCCACGATTCCCCCTCCGCCAACCGGCAGCAACCCGTCCGAGGACCAGACACTGCAGTCAGCCGTCTCGTTCGTCGAGGCTGCAACGCCCCCGGAGATCCAGCTCGAGGGTTACGAGATCCTCGGAGAACTCGGACGGGGCGGCATGGGGGTCGTCTACCGGGCACTCGACGTCCGCCTCAAGCGGGTCGTGGCGCTGAAGATGATCCTGGCCGGCGTGCACGCCGATCCCGAGGACCTGAAGCGATTCCAGCTCGAAGCCGAGGCGGTCGCGCAGCTGCAGCACCCCAACATCGTGCAGATCCACGATGTCGGTGAGCACGAAGGCAAACCCTACTTCTCGCTCGAATTCGTCGAGGGTGGTGAACTGGCCACCCAGATCGCCGGAGAGCCCCAGCCACCCGACGAGGCGGCCCGGCTTGTCGAGACACTCTCGCGAGCCATGCAGTTCGCCCACGAGCGGAACATCATCCACCGCGACCTGAAGCCGGCCAACGTGCTGTTGACCGCCGACGGGCAGCCCAAGATCACCGACTTCGGGCTGGCCAAGCGTCTCGAGGACGACTCGGGACAGACGGCCAGCGGGTCGATCATGGGCACGCCCAGTTACATGGCCCCCGAGCAGGCCGGTGGTCACCAGGCGCAGATCGGGCCGCAGACGGATGTCTACGCGCTGGGCGCGTTGCTGTACTGCCTGCTGACCGGCCGGCCGCCGTTCCAGTCGGCCAACGTGATGGACACCGTCCTGCAGGTTCTCGAGCAGGAGCCGGTTCCGCCCCGCCAGCTCGTCACCGGTCTCGACAGGAACCTCGAGACGATCACGCTCAAGTGCCTGCAGAAGGACCCGGCGCGGAGGTACCAGGCGGCCGAGGAAGTGGCCGAGGAGCTGAGGCGGTACCTCAACGACGAACCGATCCTGGCCCGGCCGGTGGGGATCGCCGAGAGGACCTGGCGGTGGTGCCGACGCAAGCCCGCCATCGCCGGGCTGTGTGCGGCCGTCGTGCTGCTGCTGAGCTTCGTCACCGTCAACGGATATCTCCAGGCCGAGATCCAGCGGGAACTGACCGGCCAGGCGCTCACTCAGAAGGCCAAGGCGAACGAGAACTTCGACCTCGCCCGGGGAGCTGTCGACCGCTTCATGACCGAGGTCAGTGAGAGCCAGCTGCTGACGGTTCCCCGCATGGAACCGCTGCGCCGCAAGTTGCTGACCGGAGCCATGGAGTTCTACGAGAAGTTCGTCCAGCAGGCCCAGGATGACCCCGAACTCAAGGCGGCACTGGGCAAGTCGCATCGCAAACTCGGCCGAATCCTGGCAATCCTCGGTGACGATGAACGATCGGTCGAAGGGATCAGTAAAGCGATCGAGATCTTCACCCAGCTCTCGGAAGAAAATCCCGGTGACCGGGAGACCTCTAACAACCTGGCGCGTTCATCCAAGATGCTCGGCATCGTGCTGCACAAGCTCGGCAGGAATAAGGAGGCCACTGAGGCGCTCGAACGAGCGATTGCCGTCGCATCACGGCTGGTCAAGGACTCTCCGACCGTCCCCGAGCATGCGTTTGAACTGGCAAACGCTAAAAATTCTCTCGGCATTTTGCTTCGTGAAGAAAGCCGGGCCAAGGAAGCTCTCGCGAACTACAACAGCGCGATCACGATCGCCAAACAACTCGTCGACGACCATCCCCAGAATCTCAAATTTCGCGGCGAACTCGGCAACGTGTACCACAACCTTGGAGCACTGCTCTGCTTTGAGTTGTCTCAATTCGCGGAGTCCGCAAAGCAGCTCGAGCAGGCAAGAGCGGTCTACCAGCAGCTTGCAGAGGACGAACCGGAAAACCCCAAACACATCTACACACTGGCAATCGTCCACGGCAGCCTGGGCAACCTCGCACACCGGTCCGGACAGCCCGCTCAGGCGCTTGAGTTTTCCAGGCAGTCGAGGGACCTCTTCGAACAAGTTGCTCGAGCCCATCCAGATGTCCCGAACTACACCGCCAAGGTGGCCACGGCGAACGGCAACCTCAGCTTGGTGTTGCACCGGTCAGGGAAAATGCCGGAGGCCGTTACAGCCGTCGAGAAGTCGCGAGACGTTTTCCAGCAACTTTCCGAGAAGTTCCCGGATGTCCCGGAATACACCTCGGGGGTGGCGAGGTCACACAACAATCTCGGTGTTCTGTTGCAGAACTCGAAACAACCGAAGAAAGCCATCGCCGCATTTCGCCGGGCGCAGGAAATCTACGAGCAGCTCGCCACAGATCAACCTGACATTCCGGGTTTCGCGAACCAACTTGCAGGGATTCATCGGACGATCGCCGGCATACTTGATGAGAGCGGACAGACAGCCGACTCGGCCGCTGAGTTTTCCCGAGCAATCACGATTGCCACGCAGCTCTCCAAGAAGTACCCCGATATTCCCGAGTACGCTAATAGCCTGGCGAGCACATTGAACGACAAGGGCGTCCTGCTCTCCAACACGAACCAGAGGCCGGCAGCCGTCGCGGAATACGATCGGGCAAGAAAAGTGCTCGAACAACTGGCAAAAGACCATCCCGATTCACCCGATTACGCCAGCAGCCTTGCCAACCAATATGACAATCTCGGAAGTACTCACCGGAAGATGGGTCAACTCCGTGAGGCAGCCGAGGCGCTGAACCAGGCCATCACTATCGGACGCCGACTTGTCGATGGGTTTCCCGAATCCCCGAGCCATGCCGTTGGCCTGGCAATGGCGTACAAGAACCGCGCCGACGTCCATCGCGACAATCGACAACTCGGCCTGGCGGACAAGGCGCTCGAACAACAGCGAATGATCTACGAACGACTCGTCAAGGATTATCCTGACGAGTTCGATTACATCCGCCGGCTCGTGAAATCGATGGGGGAAATTGCCCTGTCGCTTCACAGCCAGGGCCAGTCGAAAGAGGCCGCCAACGTCATCGGCCGCGCGATCAAGATCGACGAACAACTCTGCAAGGATCACCCCACCGCCGATCACGTGCATCGATTGACCATCAACCTCCGCAACCTGTCCCTCCTGAACACCGCCCTGAAACGACCCGATGAAGCCCAGGCACCGTTGGAGCGAGCCGCCGAGTTGCTGCAGGACCTGGTCAAGGATCATCCCACCTCCGAACCCTTCTGGAACACTCTGTCATCGATTCGCGCAAACTCGGCCGAATTGTCACGTGCGAGTGGGAAGATCCCCGCAGCAACCCGCCACACGGAAGGCTTGGTGTCGGCCTTCCGAACGCTGGCCAAGATCAACCCAAGGAACCCGAATTACGTCCTGAAGGTGGGAACACACAGCCTGGTGCTTGCCGACCTGTATCAAGAACAGGGAGAGGCCAAGCCGACCGAAAAATGTGTACGGGACGCCGAGCGGGCCTTTGCGTCGCTGTACAAGAACGAACCCAACACCAAGTTCCTTGGGCAACGGGTCGCACTCTCGCGGTTGAGGATCGCCGAACTCAGCCTGGCCCGGGGCGACCATGCGGCTGCGGCCGCGATGGCAATGAAGGTCGACGAAGTCCGGGCAAGTTACGCTCTGGTCAGCCAGCGATACTCTGCCGCCAAGATCCTCGCCCGTGCCGTCGCAGTCGCCTCCAGGGATCCCATGCTCAAGCCCGAACAGAGAACCAGGCAGGCCGACCAGCACGGCCAGGCGGCGATGAAGATGATCCAGGTCATCAGGGAACGCCGATTCTTCACGAAACCCGAGAACGTGGAGAAGTTCCTTGAGGACGCCGACTTCAAACCGTTGCATGGTCGCAAGGACTACCAGATGCTGGTCGAGTCGTTGAAGACCCCCTCACCGAAATCCGGCAAGACACCAAGCACCCCGTGACCGATCCCATTCTCCACGCTGTTTCGCCACGGAAGACCCCCCCCATGCCCATCAAGCTGAAGTGTCCCAAGTGCGGCGAAGCGTACACCGTAGCCGACAACCGCGCCGGGCAGTCGTTTCGGTGCCGGGAGTGCCGAGAGCCGGTCAAGGTGCCCGTCGACATGTTCACGGCGACGCTGGACAAGATGGAGATGGACATCGGCAGGGAAATGGAATCCGACGGCGACGCGTTGAGCATGGATGAACTGATGGCACTCTCCGAGGACGGCGAGACGGCGGAAAACGGGGCATCCGGACAGGCTACTGGGACCCCCACCGGATCAGGCTCTCCCTGGATGGCGATCACGATCGGAGTGCTCGTGGTGGCCGGAATCGGCATCGGACTGGTGGTCTGGCTGATGTAGATCCGGCTTGCTTGTCGACGGACGGCCGCCTGCTGTAGTTTGGACCCACTCACGCAGTTCACCCCGGATACCACTACTTGTTGCCGGATTCCGCTCATGCCCTCTCTCCAACTGGTTATCATCTCGGGCCCCGACACCGGCCGCTCGTT
>CAUZRQ010000034.1:0-49416 GCA_963582065.1 Planctomycetota bacterium
CAGGCCCAGAACACGTCGTTGTTGAGGATGTCGGTGTTCCCCTTGCCCCGGGTTCCGGCGGTGAAGATCACGCCCGGCCGACCATTGACCGCGTGATGACCGGTCGCCCGCTCGAGATTGGCCAACCACTTCTTGGCCTGCTTCACGCCCGCCGCCGGACGCTCGACCTCGATCGTCCGGCCCAGGTCCTTCGACGAGATCAGGGCGACGTCGTTCTGGCCTTCGGTCGCCATCGTCCCCAGCACGTACATCGTGCCCTGGCTGTTGATCGAAACCTCGGCGGCCGGGCCGATCCTCCACTCGGGCCATTTCTCGGAAAGGGCCGAGGCCAACCCGTGCCGATGCCAGCCCGACTTGCCGTCGGGTGTCGCCACGATCATCTCGGCCCCCGGATTGTTCGAAGACGAGTAGAGAACGACCGGCCGCCCGTCGCCGGTAACCGAAATCGTGCCGCACTTGTGACTCGATTTCCCCTCGACACGACCACCCGAAGCGATCACGTCGATCGTCTCGGCGGTGACCGGCTGCTTGAGCACCCGCCCGTCGCGGGCTCGCCACGTCGTCCCGAAATCGTCGCTGTACATGTAGCCAACCACTTCGACCGACCCGCCGTTCTCGTAGATTCTCACCGACAGGTGCAGCCTCTTGTGATCGGGCCCCCAGGCCAGGGCCTCCTGGAAGTGGCTGTACCCGACGGCTCGGGAACGCAGGATCGAGCCGACCTTCTCCCACTCCTTGCCGACGGGCTTCTTCCACATGTCGACCGTCCACGGCATCTTGCCGTAGCTGCGACGGGCGGTCACGTAAAGCGTGTCGTCGGGGCCGCAGACCAGAGTGGGGTAGGTCAGCTTCCGGCCGAATTCCACCTCGTCACTCCACGCCGACGCGTCGTTGGGTTTCAGCGAACTGCGGTAACGAAACGGATGGTGATGCGGAAAGTAGACCACGTGCAGGTGGCCCCGGCTGTCGACGGTCAGGGTCGGCCCACCGTGATTGTCGTGGGCCGGGCCGACCGTCCACGTCTTCGACCACTGGCCGCTGCTGCGGTCGAGTGTCCGGATTCGCACCCGGAATCCCTCCTTGACCGAGTCGAGCCAGCTGACGTGGGTCTTCTCGCCGACGGTGACGATCTTGTTCGCCTCGGCGTAGGCCGTCGCTCGACCACTGCCGTTTCGCGACAGGAGAGTCGTCGCATGGACCTTCTTCGGTGCCGCCGACAACATGGTATCGGCCAGCGACAGCGTTCCGCCGGCCAGGACGGCCAACGCATCTCGTCGGTTCATCATCATGGCTGATCTCCCCTGGTCTTTTGCCGACAACAACTCATCAGGTTCATTCCACACCGAATCCATAGACGTAACATCGTTTCAGCAGAAACCGGATCCGTGACGCGGACTTCGGTGCCCGCTGCCCTCCCTGCCATCGCAGTGCCGCGCGGTGGTGATCTCCTCGGACGGGCTCACAATCCTTGGCCGAGAATCCTTCCAGAACGCGGCCGCCGCCGTCGAGCAGTTCGGCCCGCAGCATCCCTCCCTTGCGGGTCGTGACATTGACCAGCAGCCGGTGGTCCGCCAGGTCACGGACCACGCTGGTCGCGGTGCCGACGTAGGGGCCACCGATCGCCGGTGCCAGTGCCCACAATCGACCGGACCTCCAGGTCGCCCGGCACAGTGCCCCGAAATTCGGCAACGAGCTGGACTGGCGGCTGAGCCGTTCGCCGCGTGCCTTGAGCCGCCGGGGACCGGACCTCTTGGTATTGAACAGGTCGCCGTGCAGGCTCTCGTTTCCACTGTAGTAGACATGCAACCGGTCACCGTCGGGAACCGGTTGCCGCATCGGCCAGATCATGCCGCCCCCGTAGTCGCCCAGGGGCGGATTCGGCAGGGCCGCACGGCGATCGGGTCGCCACCAGTTGATCCCGTCGCGCGACGCGGCCCACTGCAGATCGATTCGCTGGGTGTGATTGTGATAGACCGTCAGCGTGGCCACGTATCCGCCGGGGACCTTCAACGGGCACAGTTCCATGAACTGCGTGTCCCCCGGATCCCGCCAGTCGGGGGTCATTACCAACCGGGTGGGGTCGCTCCACCGCAGGCCATCGGGACTGGTCCGTCGACCGATCAGGCGGACACCGCCGTCGGCGATGTCAAACGGCGTCACCCCGCCGGGGAACGCCGGGAGCTCGGTCTTGTGGAACGACACGTAGGACCCGTCCGCCTGGCGGTAGATGAAGCAACTGTCGGCCGTCTTGAGATCGATCGGTCCGACCGTGGGTTCCCAGCCGATGCCGTCCCTGGACCGGAAGCGATACAGGCCGTAAGGGTGCTTTTCGGCTCCCTTCGGAAGCGGCAGTCCCTTGACCCGCCCGCTGGCCCCCGGGTAGCCCGGGTATCGGAAGACGAACATCTCGTAGGGGAACTTCCGCTTGGGATCGATGTTGACCGAGGCATACGAGCACCAGAGTTCCATGATCAGGTTCGTCTTCGCGTGACCTTTCCACGGAATCAACCCGAGCCGAGGTCGTCGCCAACGCACT
The DNA here is from genome assembly GCA_963582065.1 of Planctomycetota bacterium. Lineage (GTDB taxonomy): Bacteria > Planctomycetota > Planctomycetia > Planctomycetales > Planctomycetaceae > UBA8437. The sequence goes on from CAUZRQ010000034.1 coordinate 2,537, forward strand.
CCGTCGTCGCTCTCGAGATAGGTCAACCAGCGGTCGTGACGCCAGGTTCCCGGCCCGAGGGGCCGCGAGAGGGGCGTGGAGATCTGCCAGGCCTTGAAGCGGCCGTCGATCGGGTCCTTCAGGACCGTTCCGTGACTGAACACTCCGCCGGCATCCCAGGGCATTTCCGGCTCAAGCAGCGGGTTGGCCTTGTCTTGACGCCCCTGCTCGATCCGCCAGGCCACCAGTTCCATGTCGCTGAAGTCACTGGCCATCAGGAACGGCAACGGCTCGGCCGCCGTGGCCAGGCGTCCCGCTCCCGGAGCGGCGACTGTCACCAGGCCACACAGTGCCGAGAGGAACAGTGAACGCAAACAACATCGACGAGAACTGGTCATTTTCGGGGTCCCTTGGTAGAAGGCCGGCTCATTGTCACACGAGCTCGAGGTCGATTGCTATACTGCGAGGATCACGGAATTCGGCCACAGGGACCGCACAATGCTCCATCGACGCGACGCGATGATCCGGCTGGGCCAGGTCGGTGTCGGTGGCCTGACACTGCCGGCGTTGCTCGAACTCGAGCAGGCTCGAGCGGCCGAGACGGACCGTCACCACCTGGTGTCCAGCGGCGGCCGGGCCAAGTCGTGCATCCTGATCTACCTCTGGGGCGGACCGCCCCAGATGGATCTCTGGGACCCCAACCCCCAGGCCCCCGTCGGCATCCGCAGTCTCTTCGACCCGATCGACACGGTGGTGCCCGGCATCCAGATTGCCGAGGAGATGCCGCTGTTCGCCCGCCACACCGACAAGACGGCGATCATCCGCTCGTACTCACACGACAGCAACAACCACGAGCCGTCGGTGTTCCGCAGCCTGACCGGAAAGATCGATCGCTCGTTGAGGGTGCCTCGCAACAACCGCACGCGGAAGTTCTTCCCCAACGTCCAGGGAGTCGTCTCGGCCTTCACGCCGATGGGCGCAATGCCCGCCTCGGTGACGATCCCCCGGCCAATCGGCCACGACGGTTCGACCTACGCCGGCACGCACGCCGGCTGGCTGGGCGGCCGGCACGACCCGATGGAAGTTGCCGCGGCCAAGGAGACCAAGGAGAAGCCGACCCACTCGATGCTGCTCCCCGACGACCTGAGCAACACCCGGCTGCTGGCCCGTCGTGGGCTGCTGGACGTGATCGAGAGCGGTGACCGCCGTTACCAGGCCAACCCGGTAGCGGCCGGCATGGACGGGTTCCGCGAGCAGGCATTCAGCATGCTCTCCTCCTCACGGGCCAAGCACGCCTTCGACATCGAACAGGTCGACGCGAAGACCCGGGAACGCTACGGGCGAAACGAGTGGGGCGAGAGCATCCTGTTGGCCAGGCGACTGGTCGACGCCGGCGTGCGACTGGTCACGATCTCGTGGATGTACATCACCAAGAGCGGAAACGTCAGCAACGTCTGGGACAACCACGGCGGCATCGACGGAAAGAACGGCTACGAGATGCTCAAGGCCGACTTCTGCCTGCCGTCGCTCGACCGGGGCTTCCACGCACTGATGGAAGACCTCTCGGGCAGCGGCCAGCTGGACGAGACGCTGGTGGCGATGTTCGGCGAGTTCGGACGGACACCGAAAATCAACAAGAAGACCGGCCGCGACCACTGGGGCGCGGTGCAGTCGACGGTGTTGTGCGGTGGCGGCGTCCGGGGCGGGCAGGTGTACGGCACCACCGACCGCGATTCGGCCTACCCCACCTCCAGGCCGGTCTCGCCCGAGGACATGCTGGCGACGATGCACCACGCACTGGGGATCGCTCCCGAGTCGGAAATCCGCGACTCGCTGGGGCGGCCGCACCGAATCGTCAACGGGCGACCGCTGGTCGAGTTGTTCGGGTAGGTCATTTGCGGACGTCGCTCGGGACGGCAACCCGCGGCTGAGTTGTTTCGCTCGGCCCCTCACGGGACACTGTGGACTCACTCGAGTCTCCCGGGAGCCCGCCACGATGACCCAGCCCACCAGCCGTCGCGACCTGTTGAAACTCGGAGCCGGAGCCGTTGCCGGCGGCCTGGCCGCGGCGAGCCCCGCCGCGGCACGTGCCGATGACGACGACCGCGCGAAATGGCCCGACCTGAAGATCAAGAAGGTCACCAGCTACCTGCTGGAATGCGAACTCAAACGGGCCTTCGGCGCGTCGGTCTCGGTGCCGTTGGCCAAGACGCGGGACGCGTTGCTGGTGAAGATCGAAACCAACACCGGGTTGGTCGGCTGGGGCGAGACGTCGCCGATCTCCGGGGCCCGCGGCACGATCGACAAGTTCCTGGCTCCACGGCTGATCGGCCAGAACCCGCTCGAATACCGACGGCTGTGGAGGTCGCTGTGGGGTCCGAACTTCGGCAACGGCCTGGCCACCGGTGCCGTCGAGATGGCCATCAACGACATCCGCGGCAAGGCGCTGGGAATGCCGGTGGCCGAACTGTTCGGCGGACGCTTCCGCGACAGGATCCCGGTCTATGTCTCGGCACTGGACTACGTCGAGGGGATCGACATCGAGAAGTGGTACCCGATGCGGGCCGAGAAGATGGTCAAGGCGGGACACAAGGCGATCAAGATGCGGCTGGGTCGCCACTCGGTCGCCCGCGAGGTCAAGGTGGTGCAGTCGATCCGCAGGGCGGTCGGCCCGGACATCAAGCTGATGGCCGACGGCAACGGGGCCTACACGATGGGCAACGCCCTGAAGATGGCCCATTACCTGCGGGCCTACGACTTCGAGTTCCTCGAGGAGCCGATGCCGCAGCGTTCGAACAACTACCCCGGTTACGCCAGGTTGCGCGAGAAGATGCCGTTGCCGCTGGCCGGCGGCGAGGCGTTGGATTCGCGAGAGGCGGCCAAGGCCCTGATCGACCGGCGGGCGTTCGACATCATCCAGCCTGATGCCAGCCTCTGCGGCGGCATCGGCGAGGTGCTGTTCATCTCCGAACTGGCCAACCTCTCGGGAGTGCGTTGCTACCCCCACTGCTGGGGCGCCGACATCGTGATCGCCGCCACCGTGCAGACCCTGGCGCTGGTCCCCGACCCGCACTTCGGACTGCCCACCGATACGCCCTACCTCGAACTCGACCAGTCCGAGAACCCGTGGCGCGAGGGCCTGGCCAAGGGGCAGATCGAGGTCAAGGACGGGTACGTCACCGTCCCCCGCAGGCCGGGGCTGGGGATCGAGGTCGACGAGAAGCTGGTGCGGAAATACGCGGTCTAGGCCGCGCCCGAGGCCGACTCACTCGAACTGGCCGCTCGGGGACACCTCGTCGGGGGCCTTGTCCGGACGCGTTTTCTTCCCGTTGAGCATCGTGCCGATCAGCGTGTAGCGGACCATGTACTCGTAGCTCAGCATCAGGATCCCGGTCACGACGACGCAGACCAGGCCGAACTTGGCCGCTACCGGAATCTGCCAGGTCCGCACCGCCATCTGGGCCAACAGCACCAGCGGCAGGTGGGCCACGTAGAGCCAGTACGACGAGTCGGACAGGTAGCGGATCGTCTTGTTCTCGCGTTTCAGCAGCGCACGAAACGCTCCGATCAGTCCGAAGGTGACCCCCCACGAGTACAGGACCTGCAGCAAGACGTTCAACGGGCGGTACAGCGAAGCGGGAGCCAGTTGTTCGCGCCACCCGAACAGGCCGATCGAGAAATCAAGAGCCAGCGGCAGCACAACGGCAAATGTCACCAACAGGGTGACCGGCCACCAGCGGCCCAGTTGCCCACGCTGGTCGTCGCAGTCGAAATACAGGACACCGAATCCGAAGAAGACGGCGTAGTAGAGCAGGATGTGGGGTGCGGGAATGAATCCCACGGCCGTGTCGGGTCCGAACTCCGAGGCTCCCGGCAACAACCCCATGCAAGCCTGCGGGACCATCGTCACCGGCAACAGCCACAGGTACCGCAGCGGTGAAGTGATCAGCCGGCGGGGCGGGCCGCGCCACTGGTACCTGTCGGCCACGTAGGCATAAATCGCAAACATCGCGACCAGCCAGCAGAGGTACCAGAGAAACCAGAGATGATGAAAGATCGGCAGGTAGCTGATGACCATGTAGATCAACCAGAGAATATCGCCAAGTCCCTCGACGTCATCCTTTTTGCCCTCGCCCTCCTGCGGCTTGTCCTTTCCTTCCTCACCCGTCTTGTCGGATTCTTGCTGCTCGTCTTGCCCTTCCTCATCGCCCTGTGCGGTCGTGACGGTTGCGGCCGCCAGTATGCTGACGGCGTTGATGATCGGGATGATCGTCGCCACCCCGACCAGGCAGGGCACCAGGATCCGTTTGGCCCGATGAAGCAGCAGGGCCTTCAGACCACGGCGCCGCCAGAGCATGGCGGTGAAAAAGCCGCTGACCACGAAGAACAACTGCATGCGAAAGCCATGAATGACCCAGAGCCCCATCCCGAATACGCCGGCCTGGCTCGTGTCGTTGTCCTGGACCGCCCAGCCACCGTCGCCAACTCCGATGAACGAAATGGCCGCATGCAACGCGATGCCCAGCAACATCGCACCGGATCTGAGCGCATCGAGATCGTACCGACGCGGGAACGGAGGGGATCGGCCGGAGGGGGATCCGAGACCGATGCCACCGACGTGACGCCCACCGGATCGGCCTGATCGTCCCCGGAACCCGGTCGTCGGTTGACTGCATTTCGGATCTCCTTTCGCCACCCGTAGAGCTTGACGAAATAGGCGACCAGCAAACCCGTCGCCACGGTATGAGGCAGTTGCCCGCCGGCCCATCCGAACAACAGGACGAAGAGCACAACGATGCAATAGCCATGTGCCAACTGGACGGCTCCGTCCGAGTCGGTCCTGCCACGGGACCGGTGGTAACTCGCGTACGAACGGGACAACCGGCCGAACACGTAGAAATTCCAGAACGGCATGAGCGGGGGCAGCAGCAGCCACCAGACTCGCCGCATTTCCAACTGGCGATGTTCCTCGGGCAACGCGTCCAGCAGAGGCTTGATCATCAGGCAGATGACCGCCAGGCCCACCTCGACCCACATCAGCACGAACAGGAAGATGCCGCCTACCAGGAACCAGACAAAAAGCGGCGAGTCCTCCAGTTCTGTCCAGAAGTCGGGTTCGCCGCCGTTCTTGTTGTCGTGCTGATCATCCGAGTCGGCGATCTTGTCACTGGCCTGGACACCGGGCCGCTCGCTGGCTTTGACCGCTCCCTGTCGGTGTGACTGGTCGTCAGCCTGCACCGATCCCGGTGCCAGTGCCGACAGGGCGACGAGAACACAAAGCAGCCCGAAACCGCGACGCTCGGCAGCGAAAACGGACATGAGTCCAGGTGGCCTGGATGTCACGCGAACAGCGATTCTATCGGATCCCCGTTTCGCACCAGCGTGACCGGCCGTCCCACGTTGGTCTGGAACTCGGTCTTCGGATCGATTCCGGAATTGCGGAAGAACGACGCGGCCAGGTCGTCAGGCGAGAACGGGTCACCGCTGGGAGCACTGGCCGTCGCATCGGAAGCCCCCGCCACGCTACCCCCCCGGATGTCTCCACCGGCCAGCAACGCACACATCGCCCGCGCCCAGTGATCCCGCCCACCACCACCGTTGACGCGAGGTGTCCGGCCGAACTCGCCGGTGACAAACAGCGAAGTCGAGCCCAGCCGGCCGCGGTCGTTGAGCCGATCGAGCAGGGCCGAGAGGCCACGGTCGAAGGGGGGCAGCAGGGTGCGGAGCTTCGAGAAATTGTTCGAGTGGGTGTCGAAGTCGAACTCGGCCGGCCGCAGACGGACCGTGACAAAGTGCACGCCCGCCTCGATCAGGCGGCAGGCCAGCAACAGCGTCTGCCCGAATTCGTGCTTGCCAAACCGATCGCTCTCGGACGGCTTCTCCTTCGACAGGTCGAAGGCCGTCCGCGTGCGAGGCGAACTGACGATCTGGTAGGCCTGTTCGGAGAACCGGTCGAGCGACCGCACCTCGTCGTCGAGCTTCTCGAAGCCGCGGAAGGCGGTGTCCAGGTCATCGAGCAACTGCTTCTGCCGGCTGTAGCGTGCCACTGTCAGGCCGTCCTCCAGCGTCACGCCACGGACACGGTAAGGAAAACCGTGCCGGGGCTTCTCGGCTGTCAGTGCGCTGTATTGCGTGCCCAGGTAACCAGGTCCGACGAACGCCTCGTCGATCGCCACGTAAGTCGGCAGGTCGCGGGCCGAGGGATGCTGGCGGGCGACCACGCTGCCGTACTCGGGATACTGCAGAACCGGTGTCGGCAGGTTGCCGGTCAACACGTACTTCTTGCCGATCCCGTGATCGGCGAGGTTGTGGGTCACGCCGCGGACGATCGCGTAGCGGCCGAAGTCCCGGGCCAGGTTCGGCATGTGTTCACAGATCTGCACGCCCGCCACCGACGTGTCGATCGGGCGGAATTCGCCCCGGAACTCGGCCGCGGCCTTGGGCTTCAGATCGAAGGTGTCCTGGTGAGACGGTCCGCCCTCGAGGAAGACGAAGATCGCCGACCGCAGGCCACCCTTGGCCTTGCCGGCAGCACTTAGCCTCAGGCCGTCGGCCAGTGTCAGCCCGGCGCCCAGGGCACCGACCTGCAGCAGGGAACGGCGAGAGATCAGTGAATCGGTCTGGAAGTTCATGATTCTCTTCGTGCCGGATACCGGAAACCGCACCGCCGCGTCAACGACGGCGGTCGGGTGGATCAGTGATTGAGCACGAACTCCTTGGTATTGATCAATGCCCACAACAGGTCCCGCAGTCCGTCGGGAATCGACTTGGACGTCGCCAGGTACCGTTCGGCGAGGGACACCTCGGTCTCACTCGGTGGCCGCCCCACCGTCCTCAGCCACGCCAATCGGATCCACCTGGCCCGATCGGCCGCCGTCGCCCTGGCCTTCGGCCCGGTCGCCACCTCGGCCACCTCGTCGATCCAGCCACTCTCGCTCAGCCGCATCCGGATCAATGGGTCGTTGTGCAGGAACACGGCCTGCAGCAGCGACGGCTGGTTGACCCGTTCGCAGTCACAGTTGAGCGACCGGGACGGCTTGCCGAAGACGTTCATCGCGTAGGTCCCGGCCATCCGCATCGACAGGAAGCCGGTCGCACGACGTTGCAGGTTGCTGCGGACCACCTGCAGCTTATCGGTGGCCGCGGTCGCCTGCTTGACTGCATCGTAGACCACCTCGGCGGGCAGCCGCCGGGGGATCGCCCGGCTGAAGTTCCGGCGGTCCTGGCGATTGGTCGCGTTGGGTTTCCAGCTGCGCTGATACGCCTGGCTGCCAGTGATCTGGCGATGCAACCACTTCATGTCGAACTTGTTGTCGATGAACCTCCTGGTCAACCACTTCAACAGCGCGGGATGACTGGGCGGGTTGGCAGGAGTGAAGGCGTCGGGGGGATCGACGATGCCAACGTGGAAGTAGCTGGCCCAGACCCGGTTGACGAAGGCCCGGGCGAACCACGGATTCCCGGGATCACTCATCCACTCCATGATCGGCCGCCGCGGATCCGAACCCGCTTCGATCGTCACGGTCCCACTTCCCAGCAACTGCAGTTCCAGCGGCTCATCGGTCCGCGACACCAGGTACGGCCAGCGGATCACTTCACCGGCCCGCGCGGCGGCAAACTGAGGGAACCCCGGGCCTTTTCCGCGAGCCCGAACACTTTCGAAGAACCGCGTGAACTCGGTGAAGTCCTGTTGTGTCCAACGGTCGAACGGGTGCTTGTGACACTCGGCACACTGCAACTGGATCCCCAGGAAGCTGTGGGCAAAAGCCAGGGCCTTGGCCTTCGGCTGGGTGATGCTGTTGCGGGTCCAGTAGTGGGGCATCGTCTTCCGCGTGGAGAAGTCGGCGGGATCCTGTCGCCTGACGTACGACGACATCTCGGCCGAATACTCGCCGGCGGTCTGATCGCCCTGGCGTCCCTCCGAGAGCACGATGCCCTCGACCAGCTTGTCATACCGCAGGTTCTCGGCCACGCGACGGTGCACCCAGCGGTACCACTGGATCGACATGGCCTGCCCGACCTCCAACACTGCGGTCTGGGCCGTCGGGCTGCAGCCGGTGAAGTCACAGATCTTGTTGGTCCACCACGCGGCGTAAGCAGGCCGATCGAGCAGTTCGTCGATCTTGCGAGAACGCTTGTCCGGCTTCTTCGAGGCCAGGAACGACTCGATCTCGTCCGGGGTCGGCAACGAACCGGTGATATCAATGCTGGCCCGCCGCAGGAACTCGGTATCACTGCACACTGCCGACGGCCGCATTCCCAGCTTGGCGAGCTTGGCAGCCACGAAGCCGTCGACCGGGTTGGCAAATGCCTGGCCGGGCGGGTCGAGCGATCGACCATCGCGGGGCCTCATCACCGGAACCGCCCTCACCCCGTTGTCGTAGAACACCACGATGTGCGTGTCGCCGATGCCGGCGACGACCGAATGCCCCTTCGAGTCGACGGTGACCACCGAGTCGTCGTTGCTGCGAAACCGGCACAGCCCGGTCACGTCTTCGCGTGAACCATCTTTCCAGGTGGCGACGACCTCCAGGGACACGTCGGCCCGCTTGTCACGGAAAACGATCTCGGCAGGCGAAACATCCAGGCGAACCAGGTCCCGGGCCGCTTCGCTGCCCCTGGCTCCCGCCTCGATCCACTTCTGCAGCAGGCGGTGTTCCCAGCCTCCGGCTTCCAGTCGTTTGCCGCCCTCGTGGTCGGTCTTCAACGTGGGCTTGCGGAGCACCAAGCTGTCAGCCGCGGCGGTCGTCTTGACCCGGGTCCCGTCCTCGGATGTGGCTTCGGCAGTCAATGCCGCGTGGTCGCCGGCAAAATCGAAACCGAACAGCGACAGCCGAAATCCCCCCTGCCCCTGAAACGACCCGTGGCACTTGGCCGAGTTGCATCCCAGCCGTCCCAGCAGCGGGATGACGTGTTTCTGGAAGTCTGGCACCTCGCGAACACCCGGCGCGGCAAACCGTTCTGAGACCGGCCGAATCGCTTCGCCGGCCTGGACCGGCACCGGGCAGCCGACCAGCAACGCCACGGCAACCATCGACAGTGGCAACCGGTCAACAATTCGACAGGCTGGTGACCTGTTCATCGCCCCGACTTTCGTTCGGTTCGGTCAGCCTTCTTGGCCGGCACTTTCTCGAGTTCTTCGACCACGGTGAACGAATCCACTGTCGGGTCGGTGTGCACGGCCCCCAGGCGGATCCGGTCACCGATCTTCAGATCGCCGAACTTCTCGCGGAACGGATCGTTGAAGAAACCCCGCATGCTCATCAACCGCCCGATGCTGGCCTTGGGATCGGTCGCACGACTGGTCGGCTGCGATCGCTCGATCGAATTGATCTTCAGGGTCAGCTCGTACCCCTGCTCGGACTTTTCGGTGATCGTCCCGACGACCACGCCACGGAACCCACGGAACGACTCGGCCGGCACCGGGTACGACTCGGGATCGAACGGAATGGCCCGTTCAAGCACGGTGGCCTTGGGCGAGAGCGAAAAGGTGGTGCCCTGCAGTGTCCCGGAACGGAACTTCAGGGTCTCGCCCCGCTTGATCAGCAGCAGGGTGTCGAGCCACGACCCGGAAATGCCGGTCACCTTGACCGTCTTGCCGAGCACCGTCTGCTTCAGCGTCCGATCCCCGTAGATCGCCGTGATGTAGTCGACATCCATCGTGAATTCGCCCAGTTCGACATCCTTGGACTTCAGGCGTCCGATAACGATCGAATAGAACGTTTCGGCTCCACCCGTCTTGCCCCGCCTCTTACCACCCTTGCCTGTTCCCTTCATCGCCATGGCACCGGCACCGCCGATCCCGATCGACGTGACCGTGCCGACCTTCGTCCCGGCGAATTGCTTCCGGAACCGCTCGCCGACGAAGACGATTTTCGATTCCTCTTCACCGTCCTTGGACAGGATCTCGAACACGACGATGTAGTCCTCGCCCCTGACCCCCTTGTAGGTCAGCTTCGCCGTCAGGGGCACGGGTGCCAGCTTCTGGAATCCGGACTTCGTTTTCTTGCCGGTGCCGCCCGCAGCAGCCTCCTTGAACTTGGCCAAGGCTTCTTTTTCGGTCAGTTTGCCTGCGGCAACGGCCGCCTTGAGTTTCCTGCCCACCGCCTCGAGGTCGATCTCCTCTTCACCGGATGGTTTCTCGCCAGCCTTCGGTTTCTCGCCAGCCTTCGGTTTCTTGCCAGCCTTCGGTTTCTTGCCAGCCTTCGGTTTCTTGCCAGCCTTCGGTTTCTTGCCAGCCTTCGGTTTCTTGCCGGTGCTACCAGCAACGACCGCCTTGAACTTGGCCCGCGCCTTCGCTTCAGTCAGTTCACCGGCCGCAACGGCCGCCTTGAGTTTCCGACGCAGTGCCTCCCGGTCGACCGACTTCTGGCCGGCCGGTTTCCTGCCAGCCTTCGGTTTCTTGCCCGCAGCAGCAGCCGCAGCGGCCTTCTTGTAGGCCGCCACCGCCTGCTCCTTGGTCAGCTTGCCGTCGGCAACAGCCTCCTCGAGCTTTGTGGCCAACGCCTCGAGATCAACAGCCTTGCCTGTTGCCTTGGGGTTCTTCGCCGGCGATGCGGCAGAATCCGCCTTGGGCCTGGTGGCCGAATCGTCAGCGGTCACCGCGGCGAACATCGCCAGGCACAGGCCAAGAGTCGAGAGTCGAATCGTGGTCTTCATCGGCGGCTTTCCTTTTTCTTACCGTCTTGGATTGATGATCGTTCTGTGACAGGTTCGCTGACGTCGAAGCTGGCCAACTCCACCCACCAGTCCACCACGCTCTGCCACCACCCCTTCGACTGGACCTTCTCCTGCGGCGGCAGCAACTCGACCTGGACCAGTTCCAGCCGTCCGGGATTCTGACACGATTCTACAGGATTCCGTCGCAAGGTTTCCTCGGCCCTGCCCGGTTTCTCGTCCGATTCCCTATCCGGAACCGACATCACTGGCCTCGGGCCGCGAACGATGTCGAGAGTTGCTCAAGCGACACGGGGTCAAGTAACCGTGCCCACGTCCTTGAACTCGTCTCGAAACCGATCGGCAGCCGGGTGACCACCGTCCGATTCAGTGAAACAGGATCCGCCGGGCCGCCGACGAGTTGAACATCTGTCGTCCGGAGTGACCGATTCCGGGAACCGGCTGGAACACCGCGTTCCTGGACCACTCGGGAAACAACTTCACGTACATCCGGTAGTTCCGCCAGCGTTCGAAACGATGTCGGCCCTGGATTATCGCCGGCGGACTCGTGGCGAGGTTCTTCGAGCCCATGTCCTTGGTACCGCCCAGGTAATAGACGCGCCGTGCCTGCATCTGCTTGAGGATCGCCTCGCGGCCACGCGTCTTCATGTAGATGTTCAGGTCATCGAGTCCGTACTTGTACCGGTTGAAATCCTTGACGCCCTTCGGCTCGACAAACATCCCCGCCTTTCCGAGAACCGGTCGCCGCTTGTCGAGATAAACGTACGACGACGGGTTCATCACCAGGAACTTCAACCGCACCCCCTGGTTGACCCTGGCCTGGCCTCCCGCCGCATACCGGTTGACGAACTGGCCACCGGCCGAGTGCCCGGCCAGCACGACCTGGGACAGGTTGGGGAACCGCTTCCGGTCCCGAAGTCGATCAAACACCTCGTCGATCACCTGGTAGGAACTGATCCGCCTGGGTGCCAGCGAACGATGCCCGATGGCCCAGCCACCCTTCCAGACGTGCATCCCGGCCGCGGGCTTGTCGGCAGCGATCGGAAACCGGGGTGCCACGATCGCGGTTCCGGTTCCCCGATGGTCCGCCCGAGCACTCTCCAGGACCGAGCGAAAGTAGCCGTTGGCCGTCCGGCCCAAACCGTGTACCACGATGACGACCCGACGGACCGACGGATGGCTTTGATTGAAGGGATGAGTGCGATAGCAGACAACGCTGCCACCCTGGCTGGTCGTCAACGTCCCTCGGAACTTCTCCGGGTCGATCTTCTCCGCCGCGTTCAACGGCGGCGCAACGGTGACAAGCAGAAACAACACGCCGAAACAAACACCACGCATCCGTTCACTCCAACCATGCACCGCCGACGGGATTTCCATCCACCACCACTAACACAGTCGATTATCTACATTCAATCGACGATCATCGTCGGTTGATCCGTGTACCCCTCCGCCAGTGAAACCAGGCCGAACCAGGCTTGGTGATTTCCAGACAACGGACCAATCATGACACGCCCACTTCAATACCTCGCCACCCTGGTCCTGTTGCTGGGCCTGTCTGCCACGGCCGGGGCTGACGAGTCGCTGCACGAACGCGTGCAGCACGCTCACGCCGACAGCAACGGGGTGAAGATCCACTACGTCACGCTCGGGAAGGGTCCCCTGGTCGTCATGATCCACGGCTTCCCGGATTACTGGTACACGTGGCGGCACCAGATGACGGCCCTGGCCGACGGTTACCAGGTCGTGGCGATCGACATGCGGGGCTACAACCGCAGCGACAAGCCGAAGGGCGTCGAGCAGTACGACGTCAAGTTGCTGGTCGGTGACGTGGCGGCGGTCATCAAGCACGTCGGGGCGAAACAGGCCACCATTGTCGGCCACGACTGGGGTGGCATGGTCGCGTGGCAGTTCGCCATGGCACTCCCCCGACAATGCAGCCGCCTGGTCATCCTCAACCTGCCGCACCCCCGGGGCCTCTCACGCGAATTGGCCAACAACCCCCAGCAGCAGAAAAACAGTGCCTACGCGCGGGCCTTCCAGCTGCCCGGAGCCCACAAGGCCCTCACCGCCACAGGACTCTCCCGTTGGGTCAAGAACACGGCAGCCCGGGCGAAGTACGTCGAAGCGTTCCAGCGATCCGACTTCGAAGCGATGCTCAACTACTACAAGCAGAACTACCCGCGGATGCCGTACAAGGAAGACACCTCGCCGGTCGTCCGGGTCAAGGCTCCCGTGCTGATGTTTCATGGCCTCAACGACCGGGCCCTGTTGCCCGGTGCCCTCAACGACACCTGGAAGTGGGTCGAGAAGGACCTGACACTGGTGACCGTGCCCGGGGCCGGTCACTTCGTACAGCAGGACGCAGCCGAACTGGTGTCGCGGACGATGAGAATGTGGCTCGACCTGAAGGCCGACCGCCGGGCGACACCCGCCGGCTGATCCGCAGCCGTCACCACACCGGAAGGCACCATGGAATCACCGGCCCGGAACACGCTCGTCGCTCCGACCACCCTGGCGGTCCTGCTCGGGTGCATCACCATCGGAGTGTCGGCGGCCGACAGGCCCTCGAGCTTCGAGATCCAGGTCGTCGACCAGGCGACCGGGCGAGGCGTCCCGCTGGTCGAACTGCGAACCGTCAACGACATCCGCTACCACACCGACTCGGCCGGTCGCGTGGCCTTCGACGAGCCGGGGCTGATCAACCAGCGCGTCTTCTTCCACGTCAGCAGCCACGGCTACGAATTCGCGAAGGACGGATTCGGGTACCGGGGAACCCGCCTGCAGATCACCCCCGGTGGCAAAGCCACGCTGAAGATCAAGCGGTTGAACATCGCCGAACGGATCTACCGGGTCACCGGGGCCGGCATCTACCGCGACAGCCAGTTGCTGGGCCATCGCACTCCGACAAGGCAACCGGTACTCAACGGCAAGGTCTTCGGATCCGACAGCGTCGTCACGGCACTCTTCAAGAACCGTATCTACTGGTTCTGGGGTGACACGAATCGTCCGTCGTATCCCCTGGGCAACTTCCATGTCCCCGGAGCCTCCTCGCGGCGGCCCGACGACGGTGGACTCGATCCCGAGACGGGGGTCGATCTCGAGTATTTCTTCGACAGGACCGGCAAGGACGGCTTCGCCAAACCCACCGCCAGGCTGCCCGGCAAGGGACCGACCTGGATCAACGGACTGGTCACGCTCCGAGATGACGATCGACGCGAACGACTCTTCGGAATGTACATCAAGATCAAGCCGCCGCTGACGGTCTACCAGCGGGGCCTGGTCGAATTCGACGACGCCAGGCGGGAGTGGCAGAAGGTGGCCGAGTTCGATCTCCGGGCGCCGCTGTTCCCCTTCGGGCATCCCTTCAAGCACACCGAAGACGGTGTCGAATACGTCTATTTCGGCGACCCGTTTCCGCTGGTCCGGGTTCGAGCCTCGATCAAGAAACTGCAGGACCTGTCGAACTACCAGGCGTACACCTGCCTGGCCCGCGGGAGCCGCAGGATGTCGCAGGATGTTGAACGCATCGGGGGGAAACTGAAATGGAGCTGGAAACCCGACACGGTCGCTTTCACGACCCAACTGCAGGCCCGGCTGATCAAGCAGGGACACATCAAGCCGCGCGAGGGCCTGTTCCAACTGCACGACGATGACGGGAAGGCGATCCTGGTCCATCGCGGCTCGGTCTGCCGAAACGGCTTCCGCCGAAAGTGGATCATGATCGGCGTCCAGCAGTACGGCTCGTCATTACTCGGCGAGGTCTGGTACGCCGAGGCCGACCGGTTGGTCGGACCGTGGACCGATGCCCGCAAGATCGTCACTCACCAGGACTACAGCTTCTACAACCCCAAGCAGCATCCGTTTTTCGACAAGCACGGTGGCCGGGTCATCTTCTTCGAGGGAACCTACACGACGATGTTCTCCGGCAACGACCACCCGACTCCCCGCTACAACTACAACCAGGTCATGTACAAGCTCGACCTGTCCCACCCCGAGTTGCGGTTGCCTGGCCGCAAACCGTCAAGCGACGACCGATAGAATTCACGGCTTTCACCTGGAGCTACACGGCATGGGCAAGTTTCTTTTCGACGAGGACGTGAGCCTGGCACCGCTGCGGAACAAGACGATCGGCGTGCTGGGATACGGCAACCAGGGACGCGCCCAGGCGTTGAACCTGAGGGACAGCGGTTGTGAGGTGATCATCGGCAATCGCCGAGATCATTACGCGAAGACCGCCGCCGAGGACGGGTTCGACGTGTCGCCGATCCGCGAGGTCGTGCCCCGGGCCGACATCCTGATCATCGGGATCCCCGACGAGATCCAGCAGCAGGTCTACGAGAAGCACATCCGCGACCACCTGCTGCCCGGCCAGGTGATGGACTTTGCCAGCAGCTACGGGATCCGGTTCGAGTGCATCGTGCCGCCAGAGGACATCGACGTCGTGATGATGTCGCCCCGGGCGATGGGAGTGACGGTCCGCGAGGCCTACGAGGCGAACAAGGGGGTGCCCGGATTCGTCGCCGTCTGGCAGGACGTCTCGGGAAAGGCCCGACAGGTCGCCCTGGCCCTGGCCAAGGCAGTCGGCTGCACCAGGGCGGGGGTGTTCGAATGCCGGTTCGAGGACGAATCGGACATCAACCTGCTGGGCGAACAGGGCCTGTGGCCGCTGTTCACGCAGGCACTGCTGCTGACCTACGAGGTGGCCGTGGAAGCCGGGATCCCGCCCGAGGTGGCGTTGATCGAATACTGCGCCTCGGGTGAAGCCTCGGAGATCTTCCGGCAGATGGCACTCGACGGCATCGTCCGCCAGGCCCGGTTCCACTCGCCCACATCACGCTACGGCACGCTGACCCGCGCCGAGAAACTGCCCAACAAGGCAATGAAAGACCGGCTCCGTCGAGCGATGGACGGCATCCGCAGCGGGCGGTTCGCCAGGGAATGGGCCAACGAACAGGCCGAGGGATACCCGAACCTGACGAAGTTGATGAAACAGGCCGAGAATCATCCGATCACCAGGACCGAACGGAAGGTCCACGCGATCACCAAGTGCCCGAAGAACTACTCGGTCGACCCGTCGTGATTCGCCACGCGCGTCGTCACTCCACGAGACTCGGCTAGCGGAACTTCAGCGACCAGCCCCATGCCCGATGCCACCTTCTACATCATCGGTTCGCTGGTCGTCCTGGCCTCGATCGTCTGCTGGCTGGTCAACCTGTTCTCGTTGCCCGGCAACTGGGGCATCCCGATCCTCGCGGCCGGGCTGGCCTGGTTCTTTCCCGTTGACACACCACCCGGTGGTCCGGGAGTCGGTTGGATCGCCGTGGGCGTACTGGTTGGCCTGGCGGTGTTGGGCGAAATACTGGAATTGACCGCCAGTGCAGCGGGGGCGGCCAAGCAGGGGGCCAGCCGCCGAGCCATCGTGCTGTCGCTGTTCGGATCGTTCGTCATCAGCATGGTCGGAGCCGTGCTGTGCAGCGGCCTGTTTCCGGTGATCGGATCGCTGATCGGTGCAGTTGTGGGTGGAGCCGCAGGAGCCTGGGGAGGAGCCTACCTGGGTGAAATGTGGAAGGGACGCAGCCAACCCGACCGACTGGCCGCCGGACACGGTGCCGCCATCGGACGGGTTCTTGGGACCATCTCCAAGCTGCTCGTCGGCGGCGTCATGATCGGCGTGATCACCGCAGCTGTGTTCATTTGAGACGATGCGCAGCCGGATGTTGCATTATGCAACACCCCGTCCCGCCCCCAAATTTTTGGTGTGCGGAAACGGCTGCGCCAAAATGGACATTTCAAGTGGTTGTCATATAGCGACTTATGAAGCGAGTTCTCCAAAGAGGAGGGTTTGGCACGGGGGTTGCATTTGAGTTCATGCAGCCCAATCGGGTGCTCCAACTCACCGGGGCAATTCTCACTCTCCCCTCTTCTTTCCGTTCTGGAGGACTGAAACGATGCGTAAACTGCAAGTGCTGCTGCTTGGCGTCGCGGTGTTGTCGATGGGCCTGGTGCTTCCCAACCAGGCACGAGCCACTGACTGCGACGATCCGTTCGGTGTCTACGCCAAGTACGCCCGTGCAATCGTCGCGGTGACATTTCGCGGAACCGACGCCATGGACGACGTGGTCGACGAGGCCACTCCTCGAATCCTTCGCCTGCTGAATGCCGGCATGTACGAGCGTGCTCGCGGCCTGGCCGGCCAGGCGATCGACAAGATCGAGTCGATCGGCGACAAGACTCACGGCAAGATCCGCGAGTTGGCCACTGAAGGTGTCAGGGCGTTGAGGGAGCTCGACGGCGATGTGCCGTCGGACGTGCTCAGGCGGTTGGCCTCGAAACTGTTGAAGTTGGCACAACGAGCGGCCAATTTCGTCTCGGATTCTGAAGAGGACTCGGTCAATTCGATCAAGCGTCTCTTCCCGCAGGTCTCGGACGTTGACCGCCGTTCCCGCGGTTGATCCGGACCCTGGCTGTCGATTGCCGAACCGTCCGACCCCCGGGTCGGGCGGTTCGGTCGTTTTTTGCCTGCTCCGTGTCACGACTCACATCCTAGTACCACGCCGTCCCGGAACCGCCTACCATGTCGGGTGCAGGCCACGAACTCGTGATGTGTCTCCTGCCGTTCGATCGACCCGAATCTCCTCAGGCGGTCTCTTCCCATGCGGCAAACAAAGCTGCCGACACCGGCGGTCTCACTGACCATGGCAGTCGGCCTCCTGGTCGGTCTCCAGCATACGGTCCTGGCCGAGAAACTCTCACGACCGAACATCGTCTGGATTTCGTGCGAGGACATCAGCCCTCACCTGGGCTGCTACGGCGATCCGCACGCGATCACTCCTCATCTCGACCAACTCGCCCGTGAAGGCGTCCGGTTCACCCACGCCTTCACCACCGCGGGGGTCTGTGCCCCGTGCCGCAGCGGCATCATCACGGGCCTGTACCAGACGACGCTCGGTACGCATCACATGAGGTGTACAGCGACGCTGCCGGACTTCATCAAGCCGTTCCCGATCTACCTGCGACAGGCCGGTTACTACTGCACGAACCGGTCAAAGACCGACTACCAGTTCCGGCACCCACGCGAGACCTGGGACGCATCCAGGGGCAAAGCGGCGCACTGGCGGAATCGCCCGAACAAGGACCAGCCGTTCTTCGCCGTATTCAATTTCACCGGCTGCCACGAAAGCGGGATCGCCAGGGCAGACAAGTACCGGTCGGTGACGGAGATCCTGGAACCCGAACAGCGGCAGGACGCCGCCCGGCTGACCACCCTGCCACCCTATTACCCCGACACGCCGGTAGTCCGCGAGGACTGGAAGCGGAACTACGAATTGATCACGGCCATGGACGCCTGGGCCGGCAAACTGATCGGGCAACTGAAGAAAGACGGCCTGTACGAGAACACGATCATCTTCTTCTGGTCCGACCACGGCATCGGCCTGCCGCGTGCCAAGCGCTGGCTCTATGACTCGGGCACACACGTTCCGCTGATCGTACGGATCCCCGAGCAGTACCGGGAAGCCGGGGGACCGGCACCGGGCCAGGGCCGACCCGGCACCGTCACCGATCAAATGGTCAGTTCGATCGACTTCGGACCCACCGTGCTGAAACTGGCCGGACTGAAAATCCCCGACCACGTCCAGGGCCAACCCTTCCTGGGACGTGATCTCGGTCAACTCCGCAAGTACGTCTACGGAGCCCGCGACCGCATGGACGAACGCTACGACATCATCCGCATGGTCCGCGGCAAGCGGTACAAGTACATCCGCAACTACGAACCGCTGAAGACCTTCTACCAATACATGAACACCCCCGAGAAGGGGGCGACGATGCGCGAACTCCGGCGGTTGCACGAGGCGGGGAAGTTGTCGCCGGAAGCCGAACGGTTCTTCGCCAGCCGGAAACCGGTCGAGGAACTCTACGACTGCCAGGCCGATCCGCACGAGCTCAACAACCTGGCAGGCGACAAGAAGCATCACTGCCGCCTGGCCGCCATGAGAGCCAGGCATCTCAGGTGGGTCCGGGAAACCGGAGACCTGGGGCTGGTTCCCGAGGGGATCATCACCGAGCGGACCCGGACACTGGGCAACAGCTACGCGATCCTCAGGCAGGAAGGTGCCAAGGAGACCAATCGCCTGCTGGCCGACATGGCCGCCAAGGCCTCATCGGGACATAAGGCGTTTGCCGACCTGATCGACGGACTCTCCGCCCCGGACGCAGCGGTCCGTTACTGGGCCGCCACCGGCGTCGGCAATGTTGCCGCCGGAAAGTCCAGGGCCGTGTCCGGCACGTTGAAGATCAAGGCTCGAGAAGCCGCCAAGCGGGGCCTGGACGACAAGTCGGCCTCGGTGCGAATCGCCCTGGCCCGGGCACTCTGCCACCTCGAGCACCCTGAGAAGGCCCTGCCCGTTCTGATCAACGAACTGAAGACCGGGAACCAGTGGGAACGACTGCAGGCGGCCATCGTCCTGGACGAAATCGACGAACAGGCCCGGCCGGTGCTCGAACAGATGCGTGTCGGGCTCGAGTTTCAGGAAGGCTTCAACGCCAAGGGCAAGTACCGCGTCCGCGTCATGAACCGGGCGCTCAATGAACTCGAGGGGACCAACCGCACGGTCCAGTGAGCGTGGAACCGGCCTCGTCGGTTGTCTTCCCGCCAACTCGCCTCGAAGATGGACGTCCCCAAACCCCAGGACGACTGATCACCATGAAGAACCCCACGTCACGCGCAGCCCTGATCCTGGTTGCCGTCTCATTGTTGGCAACCAGTTCGGTACAGGCCGCCAAGCCGAAGCTCAAGGTCTTCATTCTCGCCGGCCAGTCCAACATGGTCGGTCACGCCAACTTCATCACCATCCCCACGCTGTTCACGGCCAAGGAGCCGGGGGTCCGGGAACTGGCGAAGCTGGTCTTCAAGGACGGCGCGAAAGTGACCCGGGCGATGGTCGACGACCAGATCGCCACGATGATCGCCCGCAACGACCTGAACCAGAAGATCCGCAAGAAGGAGATCACCGGTGAGGACGCGATCGCGGAGGCCCGGGCGAAGATCAAGAAGCTCGGGGCCGAGTTCACCGCGAAGTCCAACAAGATCAAGCAGGCCTTTGTGGTCTCCAAGCGGGTCCACATCACCTCGATCGCCGACAGGAGTCGCCGGTCGGGTCCGCTCACCGTCGGATTCGGCGGCAACCGCGACAAGATCGGCCCGGAATTCGGCTTCGGACTTTCGCTCGCCGAGGAACTCGACGCTCCCATCCTGCTGATCAAGACCTCCTGGGGCGGCAAGTCGTTGCACTACAACTTCCGCCCGCCTTCGGCCGGCCCGTACCAGTTGAGCAAGAAGGAACTGGAGGGAGACAAGGTCGAGGAGATCAAGAAGAACGCCGGGTTGAACTACCGGATGATGAACGAGGCGGTTCACGCGGTGCTGAAGGACCTGGGAAAGCACCATCCCGAATACGACGCCTCCGCCGGTCACGAGATGGCGGGGTTTGTCTGGTTCCAGGGCTTCAACGACCAGTTCTCAGACGCCTTCCGCGACAACTACAAGGACAACATGATCGCCTTCGTCAAGGACGTGCGCAAGGAGTACAAGGCCCCGAAGATGCCATTTGTGATCGGTGTGATGGGAACCGGCATCACCGAGGAAGCTGTCGGCAAGAACGCCGTTTCGGTCGCCCAGCGTGAAGCGGCCAAGGCTCCCGAATTCAAAGGCAATGTCGCCTCGGTCGAGAGTTACGAGGTCTACTCGCTCGATTCCCTGGCGGTCTACAAGAAGGGCTGGGCCCAGCACTTTGCCGAATGGTGTGTCGTGGGCAGCGACCGGCCGTACCACTACCTGGGC
Source organism: Planctomycetota bacterium (assembly GCA_963582065.1). GTDB lineage: Bacteria > Planctomycetota > Planctomycetia > Planctomycetales > Planctomycetaceae > UBA8437. The sequence continues at coordinate 23,031 of CAUZRQ010000034.1, forward strand.
AGCGGCAAGTTCTTCGTCCGCTTCGGCAACTCGCTGGGACAGCAGATGCTGAAGTTGATGGCCGACTGACCGCTGGTTCCCGCCACTTCCAGCTCAAGCGAACCGGTGACCGGTGCGCAGCTTTAATCGAGACTTCTCCATGATCCCACGACTCCGCCTCGTTCTCCCCGGCTGCCTGATCGTTCCCCTGTTCGTCGCTTCGGTGGCCACTGCGGCCAAGCCCGTCGACATCGGCTCGCGTCGCGAATTGTTCGTCGACCGCTTCCTGGTCGATCGACTCGACGGGGTCCGTCACCGACTGCACCGTCCTCGCCCGGCCGAGATCTCGGTGACACTCGACCAGCCCTGGGAAAAGCACTTCTACAACGGCGTGTCGGTGATCCACGACACCCACCCGGCCAATGACAAGCCGCGGTTCCTGCTCTACTACAGCGCGTCGAATCGACTGGCGGTCGCCGTCAGCCACGACGGAGTGCACTGGAAGAAACCGCTGCTGGGCATCGTCGAAATCGACGGCAACCGGAAGAACAACCTGGTCGGGTCAGTCGATAGACGGCTGATGGTCTCTGACAAGGGTCCGATGCCCGAGATCTTCCTGGACCGGCGACCGGGGGTGAAGCCGTCCGAACGGTTCAAGGCGTTCACGCTGATCGAGGGCCGCGGCGGAACCCGGGTGATCGCGTGGGTTTCCGGCGACGGCTTCCGTTTCGGCAAGCTCCGCGACAAACCGATCATCCACACCACGCTCTACGGCGCCTTCGACGGGTTCGAGTCGATGTTCTGGTCGGAGGTCGAACAGCAGTACGTGATCTACCTCAGGTACGCGATCAAGGTCAGCCCTCCCAATCCCCGGGATCCCAATCGCCGGTCCGTCGCCCGGATGTCGTCGAAGGACCTGCTCAACTGGACCAGGCCCCGGCCGATGACCTTCGGCAAGGTGGGGCTGCTGCCCCCCGACCACCACTACAACAACCAGACGACGCCCTACTTCCGGGCACCACAGATCTACGTCGCACTCTCCAACCGCCTGGCCCAGACACGCCAGGCTCTGTCGCGAGCCGAGGGTGCCAGGCTCAAGCCGTCGCGAAGCGATGTCGACGACCCGCTCAAATGGCTGATCGGCGACTGTGCCGACACGGTAATGCTGACCACCCGGGCCAGTGCTCACTACGACCGGTTGTTCATGGAGGCCATCGTGCGGCCGGGCCCGGGAGCCGAGAACTGGACCACGCGTTCCAACTACACGCTGCGGGGCCTGCATCCGACCAGCCCGCGCGAGATGTCCGTCTGGGTCACCCGTCACAACGGCCAGACCAGTTGTCATGTCCGGCGGTTCGTCTTCCGGACCGATGGCCTGGCTTCGATCGAGGCCCCTTACGCCGGCGGTGACCTGGTCACCCGGCCGCTGCGTTTCAGCGGCAAGTCCCTGCAGATCAACTACGCCACGTCGGCGGTCGGCAACGTGCGAGTCGAAATCCAGGATGCCGAGGGAAAACCGATCAAGGGCTTCGCGCTGGCCGATTGCCGAGAGATGATCGGCGACCGCATCGACCAGGCCGTCGCCTGGAAGTCAGCAGGGGTGGACCTCAGCAGCCTGGCCGGGAAAACCATCCGGCTGAGATTCCGGATGCAGGATGCCAACCTGTTTTCGCTGAGGTTCGCAAGCGACCGCTGAACCCTCGGTCCATCCAGCAAAACGGCTTCACCGACTCTTCTCGGTCGGTGGAAACCGCTTCCGGCGGCTGCTGGGGACCGGCTTGCCCGATCGGGTGCTCCACCACTGGGCCGCTTTGCCGGGGTCGTAGCCGGGATTGGGGAGCGGCATGTGGGCCAGCACCGACTGCCGCCACACCCTGAGCTTCTGCTTCAGGTCGGCCGCTCGACCCGCCTTCTCACTCGCCAGGTTCTGCTTCTCGCCGATGTCGCTGGCGAGGTTGTACAACTCGATGTCTCCGGAACCGTCCAGGTATTCGATCAGCTTCCAGTCGCGCTCGCGGATGCTGCTGGCCGGACGGTCGTGGTGGTAGTGAGGGTAGTGCCAGTGCAGGGCCTTTCGGGCCAGCCTGGCATCCGGATTGCCGAGTAGCGGTTTCAGGCTGTGGCCGTCGATCGGCTGATTCACCGGCAATTTGCCACCGGCAAGGTCGACGAACGTCGGGTAGAAGTCGTGGCTGATCGTCGGCTCATGGCTGACCGTTCCCGCCCTTGTCAGCGGCGGATACTTGATGATCAGCGGAACGCGGACGCCGCCTTCGAACAGCGTGCCCTTTTCTCCTCTCAGCGGGGCCTGCGTGGCGACGATGTCGTCGGCGGCCGGCTGGTAGTCGTACCGCTTGTAGAGTCCACCGTTGTCGGAGGTGAAGATGATCATCGTCTCGTCGGTCAGCCCCTCGGCCTCGACCGCGTCGACGATCCGTCCCACCATGTCGTCGGTGTGCTCGATCATCGCCGCATAGATCGGGTGCGGCAGCTTGCGGTTCATCGCCGCCGCTTTCCTGCGGTACTTCTCGGCCTTGGCCGACATCGCCCCCAGCGGAATGTGGACCGCGTAGGGTGAGAGCATCAGGAAGAATGGCGTCTTGCTCTTTCCAGACTTCTTGATGAAGTCGATGCAGAGATCCGCTTCGAAGTCGGTGCGATACTGCCCGGGCTGCGGTTTCAGGTCGGGTCGGCCCTGCACGCGGTAGCGTCCGGGCAGGTGCGGACCGTTGATCACCGCCGCAAAGTCATACCCCTGCCGAGCGGGCTGGTACCTCGGACCGTTGCCCAGGTGCCACTTGCCGACGTAGCCGGTGGTGTAACCGGATGCCTTGAGCGCCTCGGCGACCGTCACCGTCTCCAGCGGCAGCGCCATCGTCGGCCGCGGCGTGATCACCCGTTCGAACGGCCGCCAGTGACCGGGGATGAAATCGGTGATCCCGATCCGGGCCTGGTTCTGCCCCGACTGCAGGGCACAGCGGGTCGGAGAACAGACCGCTCCGGAGGCGTAGAAATCGGTGAACCGAAGACCCTGGGCGGCCAGGCGGTCGATCCGGGGCGTTTCGACAAACCCGTTGCCGTAGCAGCCGATGTCCTTCCAACCCAGGTCGTCGACGAAGATCAGTACGATGTTCGGACGGCCCGCGGCGCGGACCGGGGACGGGAGCAGTACGGAGAGGATACAGGCCGTGGCAAGAACTGCGAGCGGACGAAGCATCTGGTGACGACTCCCGGAGGCGTGCCTTACTTACCGATACAGTAGACGTGAGCGGCGGTGCGGATCAGCAACCGGCCCTGGGCGATCGAGGGGGTGGCCAGGCAGAGTTCCCCCAGCGGGTTGGTCCGCTCGACCCGGAACTTGCCCGAAGCGGGGATCACGTGAGTCGTCCCGCGTTCATCCAGGCAGAAGATCTTGCCGTTGTAGGCCCACGGCGAGGAGGTGAACGAGGCTCCTCGGGGGAACCGCACCCGGTTGTGGATCAACTTGCCCGTCTCGGCGTCGTGGCATGTGGCCATGCCGCGATCCAACAGCGTGAAGTACCGACCCTTGTAGACGATCGGCGACGTGTTGTACGGCCCCATCTTCTGCAACGACCAGCGGATGTGTTCGTTGGAGGTCTGGCCGGTCTTCAACGCGATGTTCCCTCGCCCCCCGGGTGCCACAGCGAACACCGGCCGCTTCTGGTCCTGGAAGTAGCCGGAGGTGATGTAGAGCAGTCCACCGGAGACCAACGGCGAGGGGATTGTCAGCACCGACATCCGGCCGTCGAAATGCCACAGCAACTCGCCGTCCGGGGAATACGCCCGGTTCTCCTTCTTGCCCGCCACCACGATCTCGGTCCCACCGGCGTGATTCCATACGAACGGAGTCGCCCAGGTGCTCCGCTCGTCACGCTTGACCTTCCAACGCGACTTCCCGGTGGCACTGTCGAGAGCCTCGATGTAGGACGAATCGTTGTTGTCGTAGACATAGATGACCTGGCCACCTTCGACCACCGGCGACGCGGCGGCCCCGTAGCCGGACTGCGTCCTGCGGGGTGCGATCGGGTGAGTCCACAGCAGCTTGCCACCGAGGTCGTAGCAGTAGAGACCCAGGTCGCCAAAGAGCACGTACAGCCGCTTGCCGTCGGTCGTGGGCGTCTCGGCCGCGTAACTGCTCTTGGGATGCCGGGGCATCTTCGGCTTGCCCGAATGCGTCTCGTGCTTCCAGATCAACGTCCCCGTCTTCAGGCTCAGGCAGTACACCATCCAGTGGTGAATCGTGTCCGGCGGCACCGGACGCCCTCGACCCAGGTACAGTCCCGCCTTGGGCTTCTCGTAGTCGGCATCGCTGTGGACCGACGAAACGAACACCCGGTCGCCCCACACGATCGGGCTGCCCCAGCCCAGCCCGGGAATCTCGGTCTTCCATTTCACATTGGTCGTCTTGCCCCAGGTGTCCGGCAAACGGGAATCGTCAGCCACCGCGCTGTTGGCATCGACCCCGCGGAACCGCGGCCAGTTCTCCTGGGCGGTGGTCGAGCCGGACATGACCAGCAGGCAGACCAGCAACAACGACGCGACGCGAAGAGGAGCCATGGTGGGGGTTTCCGGTTCAAGTTGACTCGTGACAGGCAGGAGCCGAGGTCACGTACCCAGGACCTCGAGCGCCGAGATTCGATTGTAGAGCGAGTCCCATTTCGAGACCACGATCCTGGACTGCCACTGATCACCACGTGAAAGACCGCTGATGGATCGACTCTCGGGAATCAGCACCTCGATCGCCTGCTCGGTTCCGGCAACGGTGCCCGTGATTGTCCATCCATTCCGGTAGGGCTCGTCGGCGTCCGAACTGAATGTCGACGACACGCGATCGATCTCCACCGCGACGTCCAGTTCCCGGTTCGCCCACGACTGGACAATCCTCTCCCGTTCGTCCCCGAACCTGTCTGCCGCCGAGACCTGTTCGATCAGGGGGAGTATCGGTGAGGATGGTGAGGACGCTGAGGAAGTGGTGGTCGGCTCGGGTGTGACGTCCGGAACAGCAGGCTGGTCGCTGGTGCTGAAGTCGGTCGAGGCTTCGGCCGCGACAGGCTCTGGAGCCGCGGCAACAGGGTCGGGGGTTGCCGCAACGGGATCGGGAGCCGCGGCCACCGGTTGTCCCGTTCCGGCGTCCTCGAGGAACTCGATGGGCAACAACTGCACCGTCTGCTTGTTCGTCCAGTCGGGAAACACGGGGATGTCGATACGCACCTCGACCGTCCACTCGATATCGTTGGAAATCTCGTCCAGGCTGTACGCACGCGTCTCGGGAAACGGAATGCTGTAGCTCTTGTCGAAGAGCTCGCCGGCGGTCAGCTGTGTGGCCGTTTCGAGCATATGCACCTTTTCGAGGACCGTGTGTCGCCCGGTGGTCTGATTGGTCCCGCTGCCGGATGTTGCCGATTCGCGGCAGCGGATCTTCACCTGGATCCCGTTGATCTGGCAGTTCTTCTTCGCCGTGAACTTCAGTTCCACCGGCCAGTCCTCGCCGGCACCAACCAACCGGTGCGGAGTCTTCAGTTCCACCTCCCCCAAACGACTGGTCAACATCTTTTTCCGGACCCAGAAGCCCCCCAGGACCAACAGGGCAATGGGCAGCAACCAGCGGAAGAACACCGCCATCATCAGGAGCATGGCGGCCAGGAAACCGTAGAGGGCCGTCTTGTACCGGGCGTTGAGTTGCGTCGACGTCTCGGAAGTGAAATCGATGATCTCGTCCCGCTTTCCGGTCATCTCCGGGGGCCGCTTGCCCGGCACCAGGATGAACTCCTCCTCGGCCTTCGGGTCAAACGCCCAGGGCACATCGACGGCCACCTTCACGTAATGGTCGACGTTGATGTGGTGACCGTGGTAGGTCATCGGCTGGCAATCGGCGGCGAACGAAAACGGAAACGTCATGGTCTGCCCGGCCGTCAACTGGCTTTGCTCGGCCAGCGTCTCACCGTGGTGATCATCGCCGTCGGTGTTGCCGTACCCGTGCGTCTTCCAGTGCTGGGTCAAGTGGATCCCGTTGCTGGTGATGTCTTTGTTGACCTGGACGTGGACCTCACCGGAAACCGTGTCGCCACCCCGGTAAGTTCGATCGGGCTGGTCGAACGTGATCGATATGTCGCACTTAGACATCGCGGATTCCGTCGTTCATATCCTGAAATGTCATGTAGAGTTCGTACTGGATCCGACGGACGTCGGGGCCAAATCGTTCGAGCATCCTCACAGCCGTCTCGTGCCGTACGCTCGGCACCGGTCCGTCATCTCGGCGGACCCACTCGATCCGACTGTTGAGAATCCGGGTCAACCGTGCGGAGTTCATCCGGTCATTGACCGCCACGGTCCGCACCCGTCGTCCGGCCCGGGCCAACTCGCGACCGAAATCCCGGTGCGTCCCCAGCACCAGCGGAACGCTCGAGCGAAACACGCGGTGCTGCTGCCTGCGGGTCAGCCGCTGCGCCTCGTCGACCAACTGCGGATTCCCATCGGGAACCTCAGCCCGTTCCCCCTCGGGAATGTGCACGTAAGCGGCTCCGGGAAATCGCGAACGGATGGCCAGCAGGTGAGTCGTTTTGCCGTAACCCTTTTCTCCAAGGAACTGCACGACCGAGCCCGGCTCGCCGAGGAACTCGTCGAATTCCGCCACCTCCACGTCCGCCAACGCGGTCCACTCCTCGACCGAAAACTCGCCGAAGGGATTTCGACGGAGATTCAGGTGGGCAAACGGAAGCGTGTACGTGACGGCAGAGATGATCTCACCGGTTGCAATGGAAACGGTCGGTTGCCGGCCAAATCGTACCGCCTCAGATCACCGACACAAGCAGGGGCGTTGCGCGTCTTGCACGGACATGGGTATTGCGATCGAACCGCGATTCGGTAACGTGCAGCCGCCGCAACACAATTCGACAAAATGGCCCGACCGGCCCCGGGGACGAATCGATGACCGGCGCAACCTCCATCCACGCGACCCGACTGACCATCCTGGCCGGACTTGTCGCCTGGGGGGGGCCGGTCATTTTCACCACGTCCGCCGGGGCAGCCGACAAGCCACTGGTCTTCGACAGGTCAATCGGCCATTTCCAGGACCTCTCCTACAATGCGCTCAGCGACGGCGGGCTGACCACCGACCAACGCCAACAGCTCTTCGGTGGCGAAACCGTACACTACGGTCGGCTGACCGACGAACAGCGGGCGACGAAACAGCAGGAACTCGAGTCGCTGCTGGCGCGGATCGACATGAAACTGGTCGGCCGCTGCGAGGCCGACATCCGCAAGTGGCTCGAGCATCACGCCGGCACCGTGCCGGGGGCCTACAAGGGCCGCGACATCCATCTGCTCCGCCAGGGAGCGGTCATCTACTTCCGTGCCTACGAGATCCTCGGGGACCGCAAGTACCTGCAGGCCGGCCTGGCCCGCGCCGAGGTGATTCTCAAGAACCAGTGGCCCAAGGGGCACTGGCAGTGGGGCGACTTCGGCGAGGACTTCGTGCGGATCCAGGACGGGTACAACGACTGGCCCTTCTGGATCATGCTCTACGCTCACAAGGTGTCCGGTGAGAAGAAGTACCTGGAATCGGCCCGCCGCTGCTGCGACATCCTGCTGACCATCCAGCGTCCCACCGGCGGTTGGCCCGACCAGTGGACCTTCAGCGGCCGCGGCACGCCCCACACCGGTGTCCGTCACGGCACGTCGTTCAACGACGGCGGCACCAACGCGCCCTTGAAGATGATGGTGATGATGTACCACATCACAGGCGACACCAGGTACGTCGCCAAGCTCCACAAGCTCGGCCCCTTCATCGCCAAGTCGAACCTCGGCAAGGGCCAGGTCGTCGGCTGGAGCGAACAGTACCTGGATGACGGCCGCCCGACCCGTGCCAGGAGGTATGAGATCGAGTTGCCCTACCCGCGGGCGCTGACGCGGGCCGTCGGTCCGATGCTCATCTGGCTGTACCTGATGACCGGTGACGAAGCGAACATCGACCTGCTGAAGAAGGCCTACGCCTGGCACGAGCAGATGCGGCAGAAGGAACTCGAACCGAAACAGATCGAGGCCTGGAAACTGATGGCCGACAGCTGGGCCAAGGGGGGGCGACCGATGCACTACCGGCCGGGTTGGCCCGACGCCTTCCTGCCCGACGGGACCAACTGGGGCCGGGTCACCGCCTTCAAGTTGATCCCCTGGTACCCGGTCACCGACGCGATGAAGAAGAAGTACGGCGGGTTCATCCACTCGTCGACCGCCGATGCCGCCGCCTGGCCCCACAAACTCGGGTACCTCGACGACTGGGCGAAGGCAATCCGCGCCGGGGGCAAGCACCCCGAGGCATCGGGTGGCTTCAGCCACGCGGCCCGCAACGACGCGATCTGCCAGGTCCGCCGCGCGTTGCTGGAACATCGCCGCGGTGGTCGCAAGGCCCTGCGGCGATACTACAGCAACCCGACCTGCTACACCGCCGACGCCTACCTGCAGGCCCGGGTCGATGCGGCCCGCCGGGCTCTCGACGCCCGCACCACCCGGCTGGTCTCGGCCAACGACAGGCAGGGCATCCTCACGCTGAAGGATCCCGGTGGCCTGGTGCCGGCCAAGACCCGCTGGTACGGCCCGGTTCTCTCCAAGTGGGGCACCTCGGCCAGCACCACCGGACGCTACGGCAACGTCGCGTGGTACGAATGGCAACTGGTCTACGACAACCTGCTGGCCCGCGGCAGGATCTCCGCCGACGCGGCGGCCCGCGGAGGCCGTGGTCTCGAATCGGTCGCCATGCAAACGCACCTCGATTCGTGGGACGTCCTGGGCGAATGGGGCATGGCCGCCCACGAGGTCGAAGACCACTTCGACGTGCCGCTGGGCAAGCCGGTCACCGGTCGCTAGTGCCCACCGTGCCTAGTGCTGGTAGATGAACTCCTGCGAGTTCAACAGCGTCCAGAGCACGTCTTCCCACGCCTGCCGCTTGTCGGGGCTGTTGCCCACGTGGGCCAGCATCGCGGTGCGGGTCCTGGGCGACGGCCTGCGAGAGAGGGCTCGCAGGTACAGCGTGTCGAGGATCTCGACATCGGGACTCTTGTCGGCCAACATCCGGCTCAACCGGTTCGTGGGATCGACCAGCCGCTTGGACATCATCTGGCCGATGATCAATTCCAGCGCCTGCTTGCGGCCGAAGGTCTGCTCGCGATCGCACTCGCACGTCTGCGTTCGCGACGGCTGGCCGAAGGCCCGCAGGAACGGATGAGACTCGTACCGCACGTACTTCGATCCCGTGTTGATCAACGTCACGATGTCGTTGACCGGCAACTGCACCGCCCGGGTACCGATCGGCAGCTTGATCGTCCCGGGAGGCAACCCGATCGTGTAGTCCTTGGCGATCTCGTACTGCTCGGGCACACCCGTCACGTTGCAGACGGCGTCCAACAGCACCTCGGCGGGCAGCGGACGCGCGTGCATGTGTGAGAAGTACCGCTTGTCACCGCGATTGCTGGTGTTGGAGATCGGGCTGAGCTGGTAGGTCCGCGAGTTGACGATGCTGCGGATCAAGGGCCTCAACCGGTACCCGCTGGCAACAAACTCGGCAGCCAGCGCCTCGAGCAACGCGTCATTGGACGACGGATTGGAATCGCGGAAGTCATCGACCGGCTCGACAATGCCACGACCGTTGAGGTGGTACCAGACGCGGTTGACGAACGCCTTGGCGAAATACGGGTTGTCGAGCCTGGTCAGCCACGAGGCCAGCAGGTGCCGACGATCCTGGCCGGCGGGAATCGGCTTCGGGGCCTGGCCAATCAGGCTGGGCACGACCGCCGAACCGTCGGCATCGCGAGTGAACTCGGCGGCCTTCTTGTCGATCGTGATCTCGATCTGCCGCCGCTCGGCACGGCCGCCCGGGCCCGCCTTCCCCATCCGGGTCCGCTTGACCTGGTTGAAGTGCGCCGCGAGTCCGAGGAAATCGTTCTGGGTCCACCGCTCGTAGGGATGATTGTGGCACTTGGCACACTGCAGCCGTACACCAAGGAACAGCTGGGCCGTCGCCTCGGCCAGGTCCTTCTGCAGGAACTGCTTGTCGGTGATCGTCTTGGGTGTCATCGTGACGCAGTAGAAGTTCACCGGTGCGTCGCGATAGGACTGACCGGTCGAGGTCAGCATCTGGCGGACGGTGTCATCGAACGGCGCGTCGATCTCGATCCGATTCCGCAACCACGCCTGGAACTTCTGCGAACCCTCCAGGTTGATCGCGTCCCGGGTCACCCTCAGGACATCGAACCATTTCTTCGTCCAGTAGTCGGCGTACTCGGGACGCTGCAGCAACTGCTCGACCAGTCGAGCCCGTCTGTCCGGACCGTTGATTTCCAGAAACGCGAGGGTTTCCTGCGGAGTCGGCAGCACGCCACAGAGGTCCAGGTACAGCCGACGCACGAACTGTTCGTCGGTACACGGGTCCGACGGGGCGATGTGGAGCATCTTCAGCTTGGCAAAGACGTGCGTGTCGACGTAGTTCGCTGCGGGCGGATTCGGCCACGCGTATCCCGGGGCCGGCTCGGCGATGTGCATCATCCGCACCGATTCCATCCGTCCCATGAACCGGCACAGGATCGCCACCTCGCCCTGGCGGTTGAAATCCACCTGCCCGGTCCGATCGACGTTGGCGATGGCGATGTCGCTGCTGGAAAACGTCGTCAGGCGAGTCACGTCGGCAACCTGGCCATCTGAGAACTCGGCCCGCACGGCCAGCCGTTGCCACGTGGCCGGAGCCTTCAGCACGCGTCGACCGGGCGTGACCGTCATCGACTTCAGCGTCACCGGGCGAGGATCGTCCCGCAGCCCCTCGGCCTGCCAGCCACGCATCAGGTTCGCGAAGTCGCTGCCGGGTGCAAACCGCCGGCCCCCGACATGGGAGATCTGCGAGAGCGCCTTGTTGAGGATCAGGCTGTTGTCGGGGTCGACCTGGTTGGTTCGGCGGCCCAGCCCGTCGTGAGTCAGTTGCTGAAAGTCGAGATCGGGATCGAATCCCCAGAGGCTCAACCGGAACCCGTCTTTCCCGCTGGGTGCCCCGTGGCAGCGGATGTCGCTGCAGCCGGCCACGCTGAGCACCGGCATGAACTCGCGGCGAAAGCTGATCGGAACGTCTTTCCGGGCATCGGAGACCGTCACCGAAATCGTGGCCGTGAGTCCGGCGACATGGACTGCAAGCTTTGTCGCACCGTCACGACGTCCTCGGGCCAACCCGTCCCGGTTGACATCGACCATCGCAGGATCGACCGGCTTCCACTGGCAGAACCCGGTCAAGTCACGCAGCGACCCGTCGGCGTACCGGCCGGTCACGAGGATCTGCTGAGTGGAACGGGGCCCGGACAACGAGATCGATCCGGGCAGAACCTCCAGGGCCACCGGCTTGCCGATGGCCACCTGGCGGGCCGCGGCATCAGTCGGCACAGCCGCAACAAGCTGCTGACCCGACACCAGCACCACGGCGATCAAGCTGGCAACCGTCCGCCACATCCCGTTCACTCCCGTTCGTCTCAATGCGAATTTCACCGCCCAAACACCGCTGTTCAGGCAAGAATTTCCCGAATCACCCGACCATCGAGGCTGACCTTCACGGGCTGTCCGGCGGCGTCGGGCACGTGCATGTTGGGATCGATCCCGAGGCACTCGTAAATCGTCGCACAGATGTCAGCGGGGCTGACCGGGCGATCCTTCACGTAGGCGGCTTCGCCGTCAGAGGCCCCGTAGACAGAACCGCCCCGGATACCCGCCCCGGCCAACATCACTGAGTAACAGAAGGTCCAGTGATCGCGACCGGCGTTCTTGTTGATCTTGGGCGTGCGGCCCATGTCGCTCATCACGACCACCAGCGTCTCGTCGAGCGTGCCACGGTTCTCCAGGTCTTCCATCAACCCCGAGAAGGTCAGGTCGTACTGCGGCAACAACGTGTCGCGGCAGATCCCGAAGTTCCTCTGGTGCGTATCCCAGATCGTCCCATCGATCTTGGCCGGGCGAGTCCAGAACGCGTCCCAGGTCACGTTGACGAACCGCACTCCCTCCTCGACCAGCTTTCTCGCGATCAGCGCGCTGTTGCCGAAGAGAGTGCGACCGTACTTGTCACGGACTTCACTCTTCTCGGTCTCGACATCAAACGCGTTGCGGATGCGGTTGGAGGTCAACAGCGACAGCGCCCCGTCCTGCACCCGATCAAATTCACTGGAGACACCCGGCTGGCGAAGTGCATCGTCAAACTGCTCGGTGAGTTTCTTTCGGGAATTGAGTCGATCGAGCGTGATCCCCTTGGGCAACCTGGCATTGGGCAGCGACGGGGTCCCCAGCGTCACCTGCGGGTGATAATCGGTGCCCGGCTTCTTGGACGTTGGATGGCACTCGGTGAACAGGGGATCGTACTGCCGACCGAGGAACCCGGCATAGGGACCGGCACGACGGATGTGCTGTCCCCAGCCCAGCATGCAGGGCATGTGGACATAATCCGGCATGCCACCGCTCTCGGTGTTCAGGAACTCGCAGACCGAACCCATGCTCGGCGGCAGCCCATCCTGGTTGACACCGATCGAGGGCAGCGGTTCGGGGTAACCGGTCAGGCTGGGCATCGGGTTGTGGCAACCGGCCTTGTGATTGACCGAACGGACGACAGCCGCCTTGTTCATCCAGTTGGCGTGCTTGGGCAGAAGTTCGCAGACGTCCATCCCGGGAACATTCGAGACAATCGGGCTGAACTCGCCACGGATCCCGCTGGGCGCGTTCGGCTTCATGTCGAACATGTCCTGAGTGGGCGCTCCGCCCAGCAGGTACAGCACGATCACGCCCTTGGCCTTGCCCGGCCGATCCAGCCGGGTGTTGTTGGCAGCGGCAGCCGCCAGGTTCCCCGGCAGTCCGAACATTCCACCCAACATCGCCAGCCCACCGGCCTGCAATGTCTCGCGCCGCGTGACCCCGTCACAGTTCTGCCGCGGGCTACCCAGGAGCTTGATCATGGCATCCTCTTTCTTCTTCCATTCCACGCGTTCGCTAACACCCCGGGGTATTCATCGGCGAATTGGCGACGCACACCGGAGCACAACACGCGCTCGTCCGTAAACCACACTCTACGAAAAGTGGCCCCCCGGCGTTACCACGGATCACAAGTTACGATGAAAACCCGCCGCCTCGTCCGCCCGATCAGGCCAGCAGGTCAGACATCTCGGCCGTGCTGTCGGCGAACCCCTTGACCGGCACGCCGATGCGATCGAGCATCGTGACAAAGAGATTCGCCAGCGGAACATTGTTCCCGTACCGCCGGTAATGGCCATGCTTCAGGCCCAACCCCGTGCCGCCGGCCAGCACCAGCGGGTAGTTGCGGTTCTGGTGCGTGCGGCTGTTGCTGCTGCCGTAGAGAACCACGGTGTGATCCAGCAGCGTTCCGTCCCCCTCGGGTGTCTTGTGCAACCGTTCCAGGAAGTAGCCGAACTGCTCGGCCAGGAACTGGTCGAATCGCCCCAGCCGTTCGGCCCCGCCCGCCTTGCCGGCTCCGTGAGCCAAGCCGTGCCAGTTGCCCTTCAGGCCGATACAGGCCGGAAAGGCGTTGGCGATCGTCGTCGCACCGGCGACCTGCCCGATCATGTACGTCGCCAGCCGCGTGGTGTCGGTCTGGAAAGCCAAAAACAGCAGGTCGTACATCGCCCGCAGGTACTCGCGCGGCGCCTTCTGGTCGACGTCCAGGTCGACCGACTTCGGATCGACCTTCGGTTTGGGGATGCTCAGCCACCGCTGGGACTGCTGGACCCGCTTCTCGACGGCCCGAACGCTCGACAGGTAGTCGTCCAGTTTCTTCTTATCCCGGGTTCCCAGCCGACGCTTGAGAGATCGCGAGTTCTCGAGCAGCAGGTCCAGCAGGCTGCCGGACTGCTCGAGACGTCTTCGCTGAGATTCGGTCGACCCGTCGCCCTTGCCGAAGAGCCGGTCGAAGATCTGCTGCGGGCTGGCCAACGCGGGAACCGGCCGGCCGCTGCGGGTGAACGAGAGCGTGGTCGATCGGGTCGGTTCGCCGACGCCGCCATCACTCGAGAGGGTCAGCGACGGGAACCGGGTCTGGTCGCCCACGAACGCCGCGGCGTACTGGTCGATCGAAACCGTGTTGGCAAAACTGCTGCCGGACAACTTGGCACCGGTCAGGAACGTGTCACCGGTGTCGTGGCCACCCATCGAGCGGCCGTTGGGATGAGACAGCCCGCCGAGAACGGTCACCTGCTTCCGCAGCGACGCGAGCGGCTGCAGCGGGTTGGTCAACTGGTAGTCGGCACCGATGCCGGTCGGGAACCAGCCCCACTGGCGGTCGGGTGAACCGTCCTTGGGCATCGCCACGCCGAACGGGAAGTAGACGGAGCACATCCGCCGGGGACGCTGACGGGCCTGCTGGTCACCATGGACCATTCCGTCCAGAAGCGGCAGGGCCAGGCTGACACCCAGTCCCTGCAGGCAGGTGCGACGGCTGATCTTCCACGACGGCTGCGTCATCAGTTGTCCCTCGTATCTCCCGGGCCACGTCCGGGTGATCACACCACGGACCGACCGTATTCTCGTGCCACTATTTCGTCAGGAACGGGCGGCTGTCGGCAATCGCCACGATCAACCGACCCAGCCGGTAATCACTGTCTACGAATCCCCTGGTCAGGGAATCGACCATCCTGCGGTCAGAATACTCCAACGACCGTCCCAGGCTGTAGGTCAGCAACCGTTTGACCAGGGCCCTGGCGAACTGCTGACTCCTGGACTCGACCAGGTATTCCTGGATCCCCTCCACCCCGTCAACCTGCCGACCATCGGGCAACGTCACCGTGGCATCAACCGGCTGCCTGGCCCGTTTTTTCTTTCGAGGTCCGGTGACGACCGTCCGCCACCGCCCCACCGCGTCGAAATTCTCGAACACCACGCCCCACGGATCGATATGACGGTGGCAGTTGTTGCAGGCTTCCTTCTTGCGGTGCACTTCAAGTTGCTGCTTCAGTGACAGCCTGGCCAGGTTGGGCCGGCTCGGATCCAGGTCGGGAACGTCCGGCGGCGGCGGAGCCGGCGGGTCGTCCAGCAGGCGGTCCAGCACCCAGACGGCCCGCTTGATCGGATGCGAATCCTCGCCGTTGGAGTTGCTCAACAGGAAACTGCCCTGGGTCAGCAGCCCCCCCCGATGCGAACCCTCGGGCAACTCAACCCGTTGCATGTCGCCCCCCAGCGGCAGGGGGATGCCGTAGTGACCGGCCAACCGACGGTTGAGCATCGCGAAGTCCGACTTGAGCAGGTTCAGGGCACTGAGATCCGCGTTCAGGATCTCGGCAAAGAAGTGCCGCGTCTCATCCCGCATATCCTGCTTCAGGCGATCGTCAAAGGTGGGGTGGAACTCGGGGTTCACGGCAACCCGGTCGAGTCCCGACAGGTCGAGCCACTGATCGGTGAAGTGATTGGCGAATTGCCGGGCCCTGGGGTCCTTGAGCATCCGGCGGACCTCGGCCTGCCGCACGGCCTGGTCGGTGAGCCTGCCCCCGCGTGCTAGTTCGAACAGGCGGTCGTCGGGCATCGTACTCCACAGGAAGTACGACAGCCGTGACGCCAGTTCGAAGTTGTCCAACGGCTGACGCGAGGTCGACCCGGTTCGGGGTTCGACCAGGTAGAGAAACTCGGGAGAGACCAGCACCAGGGACAGCACGTCACGGACGGCGATCTCGAAGGACGGCGACCCGGCTCGCAGCTTGTCGTAAAGCGTCAGGCTGCCGGCCAGTTCGGCCTCGTCGACCGGTCGCCGGAACGCCCGGGTCATGAAGCGTGCCAGGATCTTCCCGGCGTACTGGCGTTCCTTGGGCTGCCCGGAAGTCGGGAAAAAGATCCGGGAATGGGTCGCGGGTGGCCAGGACTCAAAAACCGGACCCTCGAAGTCGACCGACTCGATCACCAGCAGCGGCTGCGTCGGATCGGGCTCGACCGGGACCTTGTTCTTTTTCTTCTTCTTTTTTTTCTTCTTCTTCTTTGTCGTCGGTCGACCGTCCTCGTAGGCGTTGTAGACGGTGACCTGCAGCCCGGGGAACTTCGGGTTGTGACCCGGCAGAGGGAAGGACTCGATGCGACCGCGGAAGGTGAACGTCCGCGGCTCGCTGTTGGCCACGTCGACTTCGGCCAGCGTCTTTTCAGGCGCCCGCACGTCGGCCCGCAGGCCCATGCCGATTCGCATCCGTGGCACTCCGGCCCCCGGCGGCACGACGGAGTGGGCCCGCACGCGGACCACGACTTCACCCTCGCGAGGGAACTCCATCAGGCGGACGATGAACCGCGAACTGGGGCCCAGGCGATTGGACACCGGACCCTTGACCCGCCGAATCTTCTCGCTCTTGATCGCGTGGTGCTTGATCACCTCGGGCCGCGGCCCGGTGACGATCGCCTTGCCCAGTGCCAGGCGGGCGGCCTTGAGGTAGTACTCGATCTGGATCGGCGAGATACCCAGCACCGAGCCGTTGTTCTGGAACCCGTCCCGCGAGACCGACTCGGGCGGCAGGTTATCGGCAAAGTCGAGTTGCACGCCCAGCAGGTCACGCAGCGTGTTGTTGTATTCGTAGCGGGTCAGCCGCCGCATCACCACGCGGCCGCCCGTGCTGCGGGCCGCCCGTTCGGCGCGTTGCAGTTCGGCGGTCACCCAGCCCACCAGCACACGACGCTCGGCGACGGTCGGTTGCTTCGCCTTCTTGGGCGGCATCTCGCCGAGATTCAACTTGTTCAGCACGTCGTGCCAGGTCTCGGCATCGGCACCCTTGACCAGGTCCGGGCTGAGCGTGTCCAGCCGCAACTTGCCCTCCTGCTTGGCGGGGCCGTGGCAACCCAGGCACAACCGCTTCAGGACCGGCTTGATGTCACGTGCGAACGTGACCGGTTTCGGCTCAGCAGCAACTGCCGATCCGGCAATTGCCGCAATCGTCGACAAAACAACGCACACCGTCCGGATCGCAGTCCGCACCGGCGAAGCCGGTGAAGCGATCTGATGGCATTCGGTGATGTGCCGAGACATGGGACCAGGCTAAAGGCGGACAGTTGATCAGCGAGAACTGCGAGATGACGACCCGTCGATGTGCCAGGTGACGACCTTGATGCCCGTCGACTTCTCGGTACCAGGCCCGACGACGTAAACGGTCAGGAATCGATTATTGGAGAGATCCAGGGTGGGAGACGTGAACGAGTGAGCTTTCCGGAACGGCACCACCACGAACCGGGTTGCCTTGTCCAGGCGACTCGCTCCGTTGGCATCGCCGACAACCCACGTCCGACCACCGTCGAGGCTGATCTGCACCTCGATGGCGGCACCACTGCGACCGCGGGCTCGACGTTCCTCGATTGTACGACATCCGCGATTTCGGGTGATGATGATCGTGTTGTTTTTTGTCCAGAGAATCGACCCGCGATGCCCGTAGCACTCGGTCATCCCACCGGCCAGCTCACGAAACGTGCGTCCACCGTCGATGGACTTCAACAACAGGCCGTTCTTGAACGGCCACCCGAAACTGCAGCCGGCCTTCGACCCGTCCTCACCCGGCAGCAGTTGTCTCTGGATCCGGGTGAACGCCAGCACGGTCTTCGGGTTCTTCGGGTCAACGGCAAAGTCCGTCTCGGTGGCGTGCTGGTGGACGACGGTCGGATCGCCCCAGGTCCTGCCGCCGTTGTTGGTGCGGATCATCACGTCACGGATACCCGGCCGACTCTGATCCTTGTTCCTGAAATCCGCCCAGTCGGGATATCGCAGGCCGACGGAGAACATCAGGGTTCCATCGGACTGCTCGAGGAAGTTGGTGAATGCTCCGTGGGGCGTGGCGATCGTGTAGGGATCGGCAGCTCCTCCGGGCGAAAACGGCCCGCAGTCCAGGTCGCGGGTCTTCCACGTGCGTCCGCCATCGGCCGATTGACCGATCAGGATCACGTTCGAGGCCTTCTTTGGCTGCCGATCGACGATCCACAGGCGTCCGTCACGCGAGATGCCGAATCCGTTCGGATCGAAACGCCACGGAATCCGCGTCCACCTCTTGCCGTTGTCCGAGCTCCTGAACAGCCCGTTGCGGCAAGCGTTGATGTAGATCGAACCATCCGGATGCCGGCGGATCTGAGGCATCGTGTGTCCGATCCCCTTCTCGAGCGAATAGACCGTCGTTGTCGCATCGACCTGCAACCGAACGTCTGCGTCGCCGGCCCAGGCCCCGGCGTCAGACAGACCGGCGGCCACCAGCAGCAGGAGATGAGTCGGCCTTGGAGTCATGGTTTTCGCGCTCCGTTCTTCGACGGGTGCCCCGGTTTTCTGTTCCCCCCTAATATCCATGAAGAAAAAAAGACGACAACACAAGCATGCTTCCGCACCTTCGGTCGAACAGTCCCTCCAGAACAACGTGGCTGTCGGACACGTGGATCCGGAGTGGATGGCGGTTCCTGCGACGGGGGCCTCTGAGGTTCGCCGGGTTGTTGTTCACGTGGGGTCTCCGCAACCGGTCACCGTCACGCCGCCGACCAGCCACCTCAAGCGTCCAACAACTGGAGCCACGGATCCTGCTGAGCGCGGAAGTCGTGTTCTCTACGCCGGTATCCGAGGTCCTCGTCGCGGTCCTCGGCGACTCGGTCCAGATCTTCTCCGAGAACGGCCGGGTGTCGATCTCTCCGGAACCGGAGCACCCGGTTGAACTGTCGTCGATCGCGGTGACCGCGATCGACGTGCGCGTAGACGGCGGTGGACACAACATCGACCTCGGACGCGTTCGCGCCGCGGAGTTCCCGAATCTGACCCACGTGTCTGTCGGCGGAAACGACGGTCCGGACACCATCCTGGGCAGTGGGATCGATGACCTGCTGATTGGCGGTGGCGGGGACGACGTGATCACCGGCGGCGACGGCCACGACGAAATCCGCGGCGGACCCGGCAACGACACTCTCAACGGCAATCACGGCAACGACACTCTGCTGGGTCAAGCGGACGACGACAAGATGTTCGGCGGCAGCGGACGGGACTCTCTCCTGACGGGCGGGGGTTGGAACCGCGCCAAAGGACATGCAGGCGGAGACGTCATCGTCGGCGGTTCGGGCCGGGACGTGGTCGACGGGGGTTCGGGTTCCGATCGGATCAACGGCCGTGGCGGCAACGACCACTTGCGGGGCGGGACCGGTGACGACCAATTGCTGGGCGGAGCCGGCGACGATTCTGTCCGTGGCGGACCGGGCGACGACAGGCTGAGAGGCCAGGCCGGAGCGGACTTCCTGTTTGGCGACTCGGGTGACGACCGGATCGTCGAATTCGCCGGTGCCAACCTACTGGTCGGATCTTCCGGAAACGACCTGCTCCAGGGGGGATCCGGCCGCGACCTGATGATCGGCGGGGGCGGCGCGGACCGTCTACGGGGTGGACCCGGCGAGGACCTGCTCATCGGTTCGGTGACGGCCTACGATTCGCAGCCGGATCAACTCGCGCGGCTGCTGGCTGTCTGGACCGATCCGAACGACTACCTCGCCCGGATCAGCCGACTGACCGACGACCGGATGCCGGTGTACCTCGGATCGGATGTCAACGTACATGACGACAACCGCCGCGATGAGCTGCTGGGCGAGGCAGATCGTGACTGGTTCTTCCAGCCCTCGACGACCCGCGATCGGCTCGAAGACAACGGTGTCAACGAACTGGTCAACTGGACGGCCCTGACCAACATCGCGGTTCCAGCATTCCCGGGAGCCGAGGGGTACGCGGCCACGGCCACCGGTGGACGGGGGGGCCGGGTCATCGAGGTGACCAATCTCCACGACCAGGGTCCCGGCAGCCTGCGGGCCGCGGTGGAATCCGAAGGGTCACGGGTCATCGTGTTCCGCGTCGGCGGGACGATCACGTTGTTGAGCGAATTGCTGATCGCCCACCCCGACCTCACCCTCGCCGGGCAGACCGCACCCGGCGAGGGCGTGAGCCTGACCTACGGCGGTCCGGACGGCGGCCAACTGCACGGAATGGTCACCGTCGCGACCCACAATGTCATCATTCGCCACCTGAGATTGAGACGTGGCGAGGTGGGGGACGGGGGTGACTCGCTGAGGATTCGAGGTGGCAGCACCGATGTGCTCATCGACCACGTGTCTGTCAGCTGGGGAACCGACGAGAACATCGACATCTACTCGGATGACGGACTTCCGATCCGCAGGGTCACCATCCAGAACTCGTTGATCGGACCAGCACTCGACACCGGACACGGCGCCGCGATGGGTTTGCTGGTCGGGGGTCGAAAGGACGATGACAGCTGGCGACAGGTCTCGGAGATCGACCTGCACGGTAACGCATTCGTTCACAACACGCACCGCAACCCGCGGGTCGTCGCCCGAGGCGTCAAAATCGTCAACAACGTGATCTACAACTGGAAGTCCCGTGCCGGATCGACCGAACGAGATGCCCAAGTCGACTGGATCGGCAACGTCCTCCTGTGGGGACCGCAGTCCAACGTCGCCTCCGACCGGTTGCTGTTCCACGCCACGACAACGCCGGATGGCCAGACGGTTTACCCCGACGCGGAGATCCACATCGCGGGCAACCTGGCTCCTGACTTCGGATTCGACGAGGCCACGGCTGACAACTGGCGGATGATCACCGACCACTATCTCCGCAGCGGCGAAGCCCGAACCGAACTCCCGGCCCGACTGCAGCGTCTCACCCCTTTGCCCGATGCAGAGATCCCGATCACCGTTGCCGACGCCGGCAGCCTGCTGGCCGACACGTCGCTGGCCGGCATCGGCGCCACCAGCCGACTCGATGAAAACGGCGACTGGGTGACCAACCGCGACCCTATCGACGAACGCCTGCTCACAGACATCACGACCGGTTCGGGACCCGATAACACGCACCGGCCGTCGACCGCGGTCGAGGCCGGCAGAGGATACGCGCCGTCATCAACATCGGCAGGCTACGCTGACCGAGACCACGACGGTATGTCCGACACGTGGGAAATCCGGCATCACCTCGATCCCGGCGACATCGACGATGGCCCGGCCGACTTCGATCTCGATGGTTGGACCAACCTCGACGAGTTCCTCAACGGCACGCACCCGCGCGTCGCCGGTTGAGCTTCGGAGTGCGGGCGACTAGTCGTCACTGCGTCGTTTGTTGTTGTTGCTCATCATCCACAGGAACAGAATCAACATTCCCAGCGGCATTCCGAAGGCCGTCGGAGCGTTGAAGTCGATCTCGGCCAGGATAAAAGAGAGCATCACTTGCGGCCTCGGCTCACCGGTTCGTGTCGAGAAAACAACTGAAGCAGCATTCGTCCTGATGAAATCAAGGTAACAGAGTCGGGTCCGGGCTCGAAACCGGTCTTCCGGCGAGTTCGCTGGTTGCGACGTAACGTGCATGGCCGGGTCGCTGGCCGTAAGATGTTCGCGCCCGACGCGGATTCCCGAACATGCCGTATCCGCAATGCCGAGCCGACCGGCCCGAATCGGCCCAGTTCTGCCTGCAATGTGCGGCCTCGCTCCGAAACCACATCCAACGGATGCCCCATGCCTGACACGACACACAAACGGACATCGTGGAGTCTCCGCCTGGTCCTCCTGGCACTGTTGTCCACCGGCATCGTGACCGGCTGCCGGGAGACCGGGGCGAACACTCCGGCCGGAACCACGGCTGAAGTCACCGCCACGGCATCGGCTGCCAACGCGGCGGCCGAAGAGAAGCAACGGCGAATTCTCCACGCCTGGGATGGCGTCACGATGTGGGCAACCATCCTCAACACCAACTACTACGAGTCTCCCAACCGCGAGATCCCCGAACCGGCTGCGAAGTTCAGCCAGCGGATTCTCGAGGAACTGGTCGACGAGGAAGCAGCGGCGAATGTCGACACGATCAGCTACTGCCTGTTCACCGCGTTCTGGAGTGACGTGCCGTCATCGAAGGTGACCGAGTTGTTTCCCTGGCGTCCGCCCGGGATGGACGAAGCGGGCGTGGATTGCCTGAAGGTGCTGATCGACCGCTGTCACCACCACGACATGCAGTTCATCGCCGACGTCCGCATGAACGACCGGCACGGCGGACCTCGCAAGGGGGCCGCGAAAGCGCACCCTGAGTGGGCGCTGCTGGGATCGGGAAACGACTTCGCCATCGAGGGTGTGCGGGAGGTGATGCTGACCTTCACCAAGGAGGTGCTCGATGCCTACGACGTCGATGGTGTCGAATACGACTACATGCGGTGGTGCCACATGTTCCAGCCCGGCCAGGGCAAGAAGAACGCCCACCTGCTGACCGACTTCACCCGGCGGACCCGGAAACTGCTGGATGAAGCGGCCCGGCGACGAGGATGCGGTCGGCTGGCCCTGGGCGTGCGGGTGCCGCAGAACATCTCCGAATGCGACTACCTGGGGTTCGACCTGGCGACCTGGATCAAGGAGGGCCTGGTCGACTACGTCGTGCCGTCCGACTTCTTCCACTCGGACTCCAACATGAAGACCGAGGATTTCGTGAAGCTGGCCCAGGGGACCGACTGCAAGATCTACCCGGCGATTCACCCGATGATCTCGATGGACGGGCCCAACGAACACTATCGCCTGATGACCCCGGCGAACTACCGGGCCGCGGCCCAGAACTTCTACGGCTTCGGTGCCGACGGCGTTTCCCCATACAACTTCCAACGGACGTTCAGCAGGCGGGCCACGGCTCACCGGTCCTCGTCCAGTGCGGCCGTCTTCTGGCCGGCAGCGCTCGGATGGCTGCGGGAACTCAGCCACCCCGAGGAGATCCAGCAGCGGGACCGCCACTACCTCTTCTACTCAATCTACAAGAAGCCGCGGAAATCGCCGACCGGGTTCTCCAACGACGACAACATCTACCTGGACCGTGCCGACGAGGTCCTCGAGGGCCGACGCCGCTTTCGGATGGCAGAAGATTTCGCTGACACCAATCTGCGGACGACCATGCAGTTCAAGGCCATCGGCCTGTCCCGCGACGATCGGCTGAAGATCCGTATCAACGATGCCGATGTCCCGATCGACTACATCAGCCGCGTGCACGACAAGAACGGCCAGAACGTCTACGAGGGAGACACGCTTCCGCCGTTCGACCTGTTCGTGATCGACATGAACTGGGAAACCACCGGACGAAAGCAGCCGCTCACCTTCGGCGACAACACGCTCTCGGTTCAGTTGATCCCGGCCAAGGGTGCCACGGCACCCAAACCGTTCCGGTTCATCGAAATGGTCCTGGGGGTGCAGGCCGACGACCGGGGGGGAATCAGCAACGTGGATCTCAACGGGTCCCTCGACGACTTCGCCGCCTGGTCGCGAATCCTCAGCGATGAAGAAATCCGAGCGGTGCACACCAACGGACTCCGCGGCACAGGAATTGGCACTGCTGGTCCGAACAAGCCGGAATCGTCGAAGCTGGCCCGGGATCTCCAGGTGCTCTACGAATTCGAGCGGCCCGACGACGTGGGCTGGAACAGCGCCAAGGGAGGCAAGTCCGCCAGTCAGACCGGACCGGCTGGCGCCAAAGTCGTCCAGGACGTGAAGGCACCCCGGATCGGCAAGGGAGCCGGCGACTTTTCTGCCAACGACGCGACTCTCAAGGTGCACGCCGATGACATGCAACGGCTGATGCCCGACGCGGTCGGATCGGTGACATTCTCGTGCTGGTTCAAGTCGTCATCCCGGGTGGCCAACCACACGATCTGGGGACTGTCCAACGAACCAATCCCCTCGCCCCTCTACAGCACCAACGTCGCCAACGCGATGCTGGGCACCCACATGGTCGAGGTCTCGGAACCACAGCGGGTCCTGCTGGGCCTGGTTCGGCCCGGAGAAAACGAGAACGCCCGTTCCCCGGCAAAACTCATCGACGGCATGTGGCATCACCTGGCGGTGACGATCCAGCAGGACTCCGCAAGCGGCCGGGTCACCGGTCGGCTGTTCATCGACGGAACACCCGGCAGCAAGGCTGTACTCGGAAACCAGACCACCCGTCGCGGGATGCCGAACGTGAGCATCGAGGAACTCGAATGCTACGTGTACGTGCGGAAACCGAAGAAATGAGCTCCTGCCGTGCAGAGGGCGGCTCGAGAATCAGTCCACCGAGACCGGCACGTTGACGACTTCGAGCCGCCAGTCCCGGAACGACTTTCCGGTGTGCAGAATCCCGATCGTGTCGAACGCGTAGGAATTGCCCACGCCGTAGACACTGTCGGGGGCCACGTTGAACGTCCAGACGGACCGGCCGGGAATCGGCCGCGTCTGATCCGTTTCGACGATGGATTTCAGGTCCGCGCGGCTGGCACCGCATCAGCGCAATTACTGCTACGCTGACCCCCAAACGGCGTATGACGAGCTGTTCAAATCAGTCACCAATCCAGGCGCGGTGGATTCTGACAACGCGATGTTGAAGTTCTTGCAGGGAGAAGAATCTTTCAAGGCCCTGGTGCTTCAAGGGCATGAGAAGCTCAAGCTCAGCAACCACATCAGTTCGATTCAATCTCGGAATCAAAAGGTAGCGAAGATGTCCGACGCTATTGCCCGGTATCTTCCCAGGTTGGACAAGATTCATGTAAGCGGCGGACCTAATGCCAGCACGCCGGAGAAGCAGCAGGCGATGACCGAGATTCTGATCGCTGCGCTGACCACCGGCCTGGCAAACGTGGTGACCTACACCATCGATGAACTGTCTACCCCGATCAAAGGCCTGCCGGGTAATGAGGGGGACCACATTTCCATTCACGAGCTAGGTCACAACGGCGGCTACAGCGGCATTTCGGCTGAGAAGATAAGAGAAAAAATCGTATCGGCCACATGGAGCAGGTGACGAAAATCGTCGAAGGTCTCAAGGCAGTGCCCGAAGGCAAAGGAACAATGTTCGACAATTCCATGATCCTGTACTTCCCGGAGAATGGCGAAGGACATCACAGTTGGGGCACCGAAGCGCCCTTCGTCATCATGGCCGGAGACAACTGCAAACTTGATATGGCAGGTCGTTACATCCGTTTGCCTTGCCACGGGACAGAGGGCCACAAGACCATCGGCAACTGGTACACCACGCTGCTAAATGCTCACGGCAATCCGGTGAAACACTACGGAGATCTGGATCTGGAAATGTCCCGCAAGAAATTTGATCAAGCAGGCGCGATCAAGCAGTTGATGGGTTAGGGAGAACAGAGAAGTCCCGGTGAGTAGAATTGCAATCGCAGGTTTCGTGAGTGTGGTCCTGCGGCGTGGTAATGAAAGGAATCGGTTTGGGGTTGGGCCAAGCCCTGAGACAGGGGTATCGTCGACCTGTTGCGTAGCAAAACGGAGTGACTGGATCACGAGTCCTCACGGGGGACACGTTCATGGGAATGGGCCGTGAATGTACCCGGGGTGACATGCAGTGAAAAAACGCTTAAAGTCAACGGCACATTCACCGGGTTTGTGGGGGTTGAGTTGCATTACTCCGAGCACAGCGGTTTCTCTCGGCGGAAACTCCTCCAGGCGGGCGCGGTTGGTGGATTGAGCCTGGGGACCCCGGGGATCGTTGCTGCCGGCGTCGACGGCAAGCAGGGGCTTGGTAACGGCGCCGCCGAGAAGTCCTGCATCTTCATCCTGCTGTGTGGAGGACCCAGCCACCTGGATACGTGGGACCTGAAGCCCGAGGCTCCGAAGGAGATTCGCGGGCCGTACAATCCCATCGCCACCAGCGTTCCCGGGATGCAGATCACCGAGTTGCATCAGCGGCTGGCAACCCAGACAGACCGCTTCAGCCTGATTCGGTCGATGAACCACGTGGGGAACATCAGCAACCACTTCGATGCCATGCATCACTGCCTGGCCGGTCAGGCACAGGCACCGGCCGATGCCCCGTACCTGGGTTCGGTGATGTCCAAGGTCCGACCCAGCCAGCGTTCGGTCGCGTCGTATGTCTGGTTGATCAAGTGCGTCGGTGATCCCGTGTTCTGTGCTGCCGGCATCGGAAAAGGCGGCCACCTGGGGATGGCCCACAGTCCGCTGTTCGTGGGGTCGGCAAAGAACAACCCCGCCACGCCCGGGTTCAAGGCCCCGGATGAACTGCTTCCCGCGGTTCCTTCCGACCGAATGCTCAAGCGGCAACGGTTGTTGAGCAGCCTGAGTCCGTCGAACAGCAGGAACCAGGCGCTGAACAACTGGGACGACTTGCACGGCCGAGCGTTCGATCTGGCCAACGCGCCGGATGGACGTCGGGCGTTCGAGGTGAATCGAGAGCCGACGAAAGTGCGGGAACGATACGGCATGCACCCGCTGGGACAGAACCTGCTGTTGGCACGGCGACTGGTTGAGGCGGGCGTTGGATTCGTGACCGTCAATGGCTGGGCAGGCATCTCTCCGAAAGGCGGCGGTGGTGCCCCCAGTTCGAGTTGGGACATGCACGGCGGTGAAATGGGAATGGGCA
>CAUZRQ010000035.1:0-46356 GCA_963582065.1 Planctomycetota bacterium
GCGGCGGACCTGGCTGAGACAGTTCGTGCAAACGTTCGGCACCGACGAGAACGACGAATCGACGACGTTCAACGGGACGATCCCGCAGGCTCTGCTGATGATGAACGGCGCACTGATCAACAGTGCGGTGGCGACCACAAACGGTTCGCTGCTGCAGCAAGTCGTCGATTCCCCTTCCGGCGACATCCGGCCGGTCAAGACCGGGGCCAAGAAGCGACCATCGCGGACCAAGAAGGTCACCCGGCTGCGGGCCCAGCAGCAGCTCAAGAACCGCTACAAGGCGATCCCCCGCAAGATCGAGACATTGTTCCTGGTCGCGCTGCAGAGGAAGCCGAGCGACACCGAGATGGCCGCGCTGAACCAGGTCTTCAAAGAGGGTGGCAAAGGGGACCCGATCGCCGGACTGCAGGATGTCTTCTGGGCCGTGTTGAACTCCAACGAGTTCATCACCAACCACTAGTCACTGTTTCCGCTTCACGCTCAACCGGACGGTCACTCCGTCGACGGTGAACTCGAGACCAAGCGGCGTGAACAGCCGGTCGAAGAACTCCTCGGCGGTGACCTTCTGGACATCGAGTGCGACGGTCCGGTCCAACCGGATGCCGGCGGCCTCCAACGCCTTGGTGTCAAAAACGAAGCGGACGCCGGTCTGCCCGAGTTGCTTCATGATGTCGGAGACTCGGCCACGGGCGACCTTGAGCGTGAATCGCCGACGGGCCAGGGGCGGAAACCGCGGCGGCGTGAGCGAACCGGCTGGACGGCGGCCCCGTTCGATCAGCGATCTAGCCACCTGCAGTTCTTCCCAGGTTCCACGGACACCGACCTCGCCCGGACCGGCCGGTTCAATCGAGACAGCGGCAAGTTCCTTGCGAACCAGTGCCCGGGCGGCCTCCACTCGACCACCCTTGGCCCGGTATCTCGCCGAAAGGCCCACCGGTCGACGCGGAGCCACGATCCGAATCCCGCTTCCACCACGGATCCAGCGGAAGGTCATCCCGTACTGGATCAACACCAGTGACAACGCCTCGGTCGCCGACACCCCCGGAAACTCGGCCCCGGCCCACAGATCGTGGGGGATCGCAGCGAGCGAGTCGATCTCGATCTTCCATTTCCGGGCGATCTGGCCGAGCACCTCCCGGGGTTCGGCCAGGTCGTCGAAGCGGATCGTCGACTCCCGCCTCAACCGAGTGATTCGAGCCGCACGGTTGGCACCCTGGATCTCACGGTCAAGGTCCGTCTCACGCAATTGGACCAGGGTTCGCAGCACACGGACATCGGCAGTCGGACCGATATAGACGGCATTCCCCACAACGCTGGTTCCCCCGCCGACCGAACGGGCCAGAGCGTCGAGCACCTCGCGGACCGGCCGATTGGTCACCTCGACCTTCAGCTCCGACGATGGATCGATCCGGCGGTCGAGTACGATCGCAACCCGCCAGAGTTCCTGTGACCGGCCGGCGAGCTGGCGAATGGTGTGCTGGTTCAGCCGATCCGTCGAGGTGTTGACCCACGCCACCGAGACCCGTTGGGCCAGAGCCCGGCGGAAACCGATACCCCTCAGCAACGGGGAGTCCACACGGGTGGTTCGTGGTGGAGCGGTTTCTACCGACGGGACGAGCCAGGCGATCTGAGCCACCAACGTGGCCGACAGCACGACCAGCGACGGGCACCGCGGCCCCCGCCGGCCGATCTTTGACCCGTTCCTGCCCGCCACAACCTGCGTCACTCGTTTTCCTCCCACCGCGATTCTCTGGAGGCCTTGGCGCGGTGATGGTAGCATGGAGCCAATCGCCGTGCCACGTCCCTTGTGGTGGGCTGGCGGCGGACACCGAGAGGCGGGCTGACAGAGACGGACGGTCAGACGTGAAGACGCAAAAAGCGCACGCCGTCGGGATTGACCTGGGCACGACCTATTCCTGCCTGGCCTACCTCAACGAGCACGGCGAACCGGTCACCCTGGCCAACCAGGAAGGCGAACTGGCCACGCCCTCGGTGATCTTCTTCGACGACGACCAACAGGTCGTCGTCGGCACCGAGGCCCTGCGGAACGCCATCGTCCGCCCGGACCGCGTCGTGCAGAACTCGAAGCGGCACATCGGCGACCCCACGCACCACTGGACCATCGACGGTCAGACCTACACCCCGGTCGACATCGCCAGCTACGTACTCAGAAAACTGCTGGCCGCCGCCAACGAGCAGATCGGAGTGGTCGAGCGAGCTGTGGTCACCGTGCCGGCCCAGTTCAGCGAGTTGCAGCGCGGAGCGACGATCGAAGCGGGCCACCGGGCGGGGCTCAAGCAGGTCGACATCATCAATGAACCGGTTGCCGCGGCACTGTGCTATGTGCTGGGCACCGAGGGCCTGTGGTTCACCGAACTGGCCGACGAGCAGCGGATCCTGGTCTATGACCTCGGCGGGGGCACCTTCGACCTCTCGCTGGTCAGGTACCACCAGGACGAGGTCTGCGTGGTGGCCAGCAGCGGCGACCTGCGACTGGGGGGCATCGACTGGAACGCGGCCCTGGAACGGGCCATCTGCGATCGGTTCGTGGGCGACTTCAAGGCCGACCCGCGTGAAGATCCACGAAGCCTCCAGGCACTGGCCCTGGAAGTCGAAACGACCAAGCGGAGCCTCTCGGTCCGCCCCCGTGCCGCACTCACGGTGCAGCACGACACGCACCGCAAGACCTACCAGGTCCAACAGCAGAAATTCGCCGAATTGACCCAGCCGCTGGTCGAACGCACCGCCGTGATCACCCAGAAACTGTTGGCGGACAACCAGATGGGCTGGGCCCACGTCGACGTGATTCTCACCACCGGCGGAGCCTCGCGGATGCCGATGATCCGTAACCGGCTCAAGGAACTCGGCGGCCGCACGCTCAACACCTCCCTCTCTCCTGACCAGTCGATCGCTCATGGAGCCACCTACTACGCGGGGATGCTGCTGACCAATACCGAGTTTGCCAAGGCGATCCGCAACAAGGAGGTTTCGAGCCGCCTGGCCCGGATGAAACAGATCAGCGTCAATGCCCGCGGCCTGGGCATCCTGGTCCAGAACGACCAGAAGATCCGCGTGCCGCACTACCTGATCCCGGCCAACAGCCCGTTGCCGGCGAAGTTCACGCAGACGTTCGGCACGGTCGTCGAAAACCAGAAACGGGTGCACTTGCAGATCGTCGAGAGTCCGGCGACCGAGGGTCGACCACACGTCCCGCTGGGAGAGTGCATCATCGATGACCTCTCACCCGATCTCTCCGAAGGATCCGAGATCGCCGTGACGATTGCCTACGACGGCCAGGCCCGCGTCCACGTCACCGCGATCGATGTCACCGGAGGTCGCGAGGCCACGACCGAGATCGTCCGACCCGAAAACGTGGTGACAACCGAGGTCGACGGGAAAACCGACGGGAAAACCGACGAGGAGTCTCCGTCGGAGGACCGGAGACCGGGGACACCACTCGACGACTTCCAGGTCGAGAAATGGGCCGATTCGACCGATGCGGTCGCCGTGCAACTTCCGGACGACGACGACGAGATCCTCGATCTGTCCAAGCCGACCGCCCCACCAGGCACCACTCCCGGCGGACGCAAGCGGGCTCGTCGCAAGAAGAAGCCGAAGACGCGGACAACCAGCGTAGACACGCCCGGCCGCAAGCGGTCGAGCAGCAGGCGAAAATCGGACGGCGGGCGACAGACCATCAAGCCACCCCCGTTGCCACCAGGACTCGAGTCGTCCCAGGACTCCGAGAGTGCCGAAGACGAATTCTGGAACCTGCCCGATTCCTGAGACTTCGACCCAACTGGTATCGGCCGCAGGAGGGCTCGGTACCGGGAGTCAATGATGAAGATCGACCGCATCGACCTCTACCACGTTGCCATGCCGTTGATCTATCCGTGGAAGACGGCCTACGGCGAAGACACGGCGATTCACGCGGTGTTGTGTCGAATGTCCAGTGGCTCGCTGTACGGGTGGGGCGAGAGTGCACCGTTTGCGGCCCCGTGCTACAGCCCCGAATGGGCCGGGGGGGCCTTCGCGGTGAGTCGCGACTGGTTTGCACCGGCCGTCATCGGCCACGACATCACCTCCGGAGAAGAACTCCAGGACAGGATGTCTCTCTACAAGGGCAACCCGTTCGCCAAGGCGGCACTCGACGTCGCCTGGTGGGGCCTGGAGAGCCGACGGACGGGGACGCCGCTGCACCGCCTGCTGGGAGCCACCCGCGACCAGGTCGCCGTCGGTGCCGACTTCGGCGTGATGGACAATCTCGACGACCTCCTCGAGGGCATCGGAACGGCCGTCGACCAACGGTTCCCACGGGTGAAACTGAAGTTCCGTCCCGGCTGGGATCTGCCGATGCTGCGCCGCGTCCGCGAGTCCTTTCCCGACCACGTGTTCCACATCGACTGCAACAGCGGGTACACGCTGGCGGACCGGGCGGTCTTCGCCGAGGTCGACGAACTGGGCCTGGCGATGATCGAACAACCCCTGGCTCACGACGACCTGCTCGACCACGCCACGCTGCAGGCTGAACTGGACACCCCAGTCTGTCTCGACGAGACGATCGTCTCGGTGCACCGGGCCCAGCAGGCCTGCCGCATCGGTGCCTGCGGCTGGATCAACATCAAGCCCGGCCGCGTCGGCGGACTGACCAATGCGGTGGCGATCCACGATGTCTGCCAACAGGCCGGAATCCCCTGCTGGGTCGGCGGGATGCTCGAAAGCGCCACCGGCTCGGCCGCCTGCGTGGCGCTGGCCATGCTCGACAACTTCACCTACCCGGCCGACATCTTCCCCAGTGCCCGGTTCTATCACCTGGACATGGCCGACCCGCCGCTGGAACTGGTCCCCGACGCCGACGGCTGTCCGTCGGTCATCGCTTCGACCGAGTTGCCCGACCCCGTCCCCGAACGGCTCGAGCAACTGGCCGTCCAGACGGCGACGATCAGGTAGTAAGGCCGACCCGATCGCGACTCGGTCCGGGTTTCGACAAGACAACACCCCCGCAACCGGTCGGCGGTCACGGGGGTGTTGAAAGTCGCAGTGAGAAAGAGAGGGGCTAGCCCTTCTTCTTCTCCTTCTTCTTGCCGCCGTCGGCCTTCTTGTCCTTCTTCGGAGTCTCCTTCTTGCCGCCGTCGGCCTTCTTGTCCTTCTTCGGAGTTTCCTTCTTGACGTCCTTCGAAGCCTTCTTCTTGCCGCCACCCTGGAATTTGCTGATGACCTGCTTGGGGATCACCGATGCACCCTCGGGCGGTTCCTCCTTGCCGCCAGGATCGACGACATTTCCGTCGTCATCTTTGACCACGTCGACCGGCATGTTCTTGGGATCCATCCCGGCCGGAGCAAGATCCGAACCCGTGGGTCCCTTGACTCCACTGGTCGAACCATCTGTCTCATCACCGCCACCGCAGCCAACCACTGCAAGAAAAGCACTGGCCAACAGGATCGAAAAGAAACGCATGACCACACACTCCTGTTCTACTGAAAACGTCCCAGCGGGATCGGATCCCACCCGTTTCGGATCGGGCGGATTTCACACCGCCGTCCCTCCTCCTGATCCCAAGAACCCCTGGAATGTTCCCGAGTCTATCCAGTTTTTTTCTCGACTGACAACCAACACCACTTCGATTCGACCCCCAAATCGGCAATTCGCTCGTCAAATTGGCAATTCGTTCGTCGCGCAGATACCCTGAAAACCCCAATTCCGAGCGGAACTCGGTGAGCAATTTTCGCGTCCCATCCAGAAGGGTGTGGTCCTCGAACTGCGAAACGACGGTGACTTGTCACCGAGAGCCGATTCCCGGGAATATCTTCACGAACTCACGGATCTTCAGTTTCAATGGCAACGTCTCGGGACCACATTCCCGGCCCGTCGCTGGATCTCGAAGAGTTGGTCGAGCAATACGCCGGCCTGCTTTTCGGGCTCGCGCGGCGGTTGTCCGGTTGTCCGACCGATGCCGAGGACTTGGTGCAGCAGACATTCCTGGCGGCCCACGCACACGGAGATCAGCTCCGCGACACCACCAAGGTTCGTGCCTGGCTATGTACGATTCTCCGCAACGAATTCCTGAAACTGGTCCGCAGCCGACGGCGGGCCTCCACCATCTCGCTCGATGCACTCGGAGAACCCACCGCCCCAGAACACTCGAACACGGAAATCGACGGCGAGGCGATTCTGTTGGCACTGGACTGCCTGCCCGAGGAATTCCGGGTACCAATCGTGCTGTATTTCTTCGAGGAGATGAGCTACCGGGAGATTGGCGAATCGCTCGACCTGCCGATCGGGACCGTGATGAGCCGACTGTCTCGAGCCAAGACGCGTCTCCGCGACCGACTCGGCGAATTCGTTCCGCTGCCCGATCACAACGTCGCTCACACCGGATAACCCAGGCCCCAACTTCATGAAGTGCCACGACGCCCTCCAGCAACTCGACGCCGCCCGACCCGATGGATCGGACTGGGACGATTCCGAGCTCGCTGCCGCGCGACAGCACCTGGATAGCTGCCCCGACTGCAGGCGAACGGTTTCTCAGCGCCGCGACTGGGATCTTGCCTTCCTCGACGCCGCAGCCGACATCGCATCCGAGACATCTCCGCCACCTGATGGTTTGGCCGGCAGGATCCTCTCGGCGGTCGATGCCCACAGTTCACCTCGATCCGACATCGAGGTTTCCGACGACGGCCCTTCGGAACGCACGTCCGCTCGACGTCCCCTCTGGAGCGCGGCGGTGGCACTGGTATTGCTGGTCGGCGTCGGCGTGGCGTGGCGGTTGAGCCTGGTTTCTCCCGGGCTGCTGACCGTCGAGCAGATCCGCAACTGGCCAGACACACGATTCGAGACGGTCGATGACGACGAAGCCCTGGCGGCGCTGCCCGAGTGGCTCGAATCACAGGG
Organism: Planctomycetota bacterium; assembly: GCA_963582065.1. Taxonomy (GTDB): domain Bacteria; phylum Planctomycetota; class Planctomycetia; order Planctomycetales; family Planctomycetaceae; genus UBA8437. The sequence goes on from CAUZRQ010000035.1 coordinate 6,893, forward strand.
CGGTCCGCCGCTGCCGTCGAGTTGGGATCCGTCGTGGTTGCATCGGCCCGCCCGCGGATGGCCCGACCGCGATTCGGTCGCGGTGATGGCCTTCCGAGTGCCACTCGCACGACGTGGCGCGATCGCCGGCCTGCTGCTGGCTGTGCCGATCGAGGAGGTGGCCGAGACACCCACGGCTGACGACATGACCAGTGCCCGGCCGAGGTATTCGAAATCGGGGCGGTTCAGCACGACCGCCTGGACCGACACCGATTCGGGCACGGTCTTTGTCTGCCTGGTCGCTCCCGGCCAGTACGAACGGCTCCGCCGTGCCCTGATCCCACGGCCCGTCTAAGGAGACGCGGCTGCCGATTCGGGCCAAAACCCCGACAGCGTGGCGACTCCCGGGGCCCCGCTGGTGCGAGACCAGCAGGCCTCACATCAACAAGCGGACCTTCTCAAAGAACTCCGCGTTGCTCGGGAACTTCTCCATCATCTTGATCAGCTTCTCCATGGCATCGGCGGGTGTCAGCGTGATCAAGTGACGACGGATCATCGTCACGTACTCGTACTCTTCCTCGGTGAAGAAATTCTCTTCGTGACGCGTCCCGGAACGGGTGATGTCAATCGACGGCCAGATGCGGCGGTCGGCGAGATCGCGGCTGAGCATCATCTCCATGTTGCCCGTGCCCTTGAACTCCTGGAAGATCGCATCGTCCATCCGGCTGCCGGTCTCGATCAGGGCTGTGGCGACAACCGTCAGAGACCCGCCCTCTTCGAACCGCCTCGCGGTACCGAACATCTTGCGGGGGATCTCCAACGCCTTGATATCCAGCCCGCCGCTCATCGTTCGCCCGGTGTTGCCGACCCACTTGTTGAAGGCCCGTGCGGTCCGCGTGATGCTGTCCAGCAACACGAACACACCATGCCCCGCCTCGGCCAACCGCTTGCTCCGCTCGATGATCAACTGACCGATCCGCACGTGGCTCTCGACCTCACGGTCCATCGAACTGGCAATCACCTCGCCCTTGACGCGCCGACGCATCTCGGTGACTTCCTCGGGCCGCTCGTCGATCAACAGCACCATCAGGTGCAACTCGGGATGATTCTCACTGACCGAGTCGGCAATTTCCTGCAACAACATCGTCTTGCCGGTTCGCGGCGGCGCGACGATCAGGGCCCTCTGTCCCTTTCCGATGGGTGTCAGCAGGTCCATCACACGCATTGTCACCGGCTTGGGTCCGGTCTCGAGCTGGATCTTCTCCGAAGGAGTGATCGGCGTCAGATCTTCGAAGTGAGGCAACTCCTGGTGGTTCTCGACAGTCAACCGGTCGACCGTCTCGATCGTCTTCAACCGCGGCCCCTGGCCCTTTGACCCCGGTCCCACCTCGCCCCTGATCAGCCCCCCGGGCCGCAAACCGAAGCGTTCGACAACCGAACTGGAGACGAACGGGTCAGAATCCTGCGCGGCGTAGTTCTTTTGTGGGTCGCGGAGGAAACCGTACCCCTTGGGGTGCAGTTCCAGCACGCCTTCGATTACACCCTCTACGACTGGAATGTCCTGTCGAGAACGGCTCTGGCCGGACACGGCTCCACCGCCGCCGCCTCGTCCACCACCGCCACCGACGCCACCACCGCCACCACCGCCACCACCGCCACCACCGCCGCCACCACCGCCGCCACCACCGCCGCCACCGACGCCACCACCACCACCGCGTCCGCGGCGGCGACGGCGACGGCGACGTCGTCGGTTTGGTTGCTGCATCCCCGAATCATTGGAGTCGGGGATTTCTCCATCGTCGTCAGTCAACACGACGGCCCCATCCGGCAAGGGCCTCTCAACCGGAGAAGGTTGGTCAACCTGATCTTCGGACGAAGGAGTCGGGGAGGCGGATTCCGAGGAGGTCTCGGAAACCGGCTCGCCGGGTGTCTCTTGGGGCTCTTCAGACGAGGGCCCGTTATCTTGGTCAGCCATCTAGCCTTTCCAGGTCGTTGCAAAACATGCGCTGAATGAGCAAACCGGTCGTATCCCGTCCACAGCCGTTGCCGACTCGCTCCGGTGACCGACAGCACCCTGTCAGTTCAGGTTGATCCACGGCACAGGAACACGCCCGCACCGTGAACCCGACAGAACCCAATTCCGAGTCCAGTTCAGTCTGCAGCCGAGATCGGAACAATCCAGACCCTGCTGAAGAACCCGAGCCGGCGCCCGGTGTCGAGAGGTCCCGTGTAGGGAATTTAGCCAGCCTTCGAGCGTCATCCGTCGTCGTCGCTTCCGGACGGTAACCGCCTGGAATCGACAGCAGGAACCTCGAATTTCCCGCCCACTCTCAGACTGACACCATGATACTGCATCGTCTTGACGTGTCAATTCCAGAGATGGCCCTCCCCGCGCAGCTTGCCGACACATCTCCTGTCTCACCCCCGCTGGCATGCCGACTCGACGCGCTGTTAGGCTGGGTTTCAGATCAAACGCCCCCATTTGCCTCGTTATCTCGAGCACGCCGATGCGAATCCCACACGCAGCTTCTCGACATCCCCACATGTCCCTTCTGCCGGCCGTTGCCGTCATGTTGTTCGGCAACCTGTGCCTGTCACCGGATGACGGCCTGGCACAGGACCGCACCGGACGGGTCGCCGGGTTTCGTCCTCGCGTCTACGCGATCACCGGAGCGAGGCTGGTACGATCGCCGGGCCGGGAAGATCGCCGCGGCATCCTGGTCATCCGTGACGGCGTGATCGTGGCTGCCGGCCCTGAAGCGGTCGTCCCGCCCGAGGCGGTGACGGTCGACGGCAGTGGATTGATCGCCTACGCCGGGTTCATCGATGCCGACGCCGGTGACCTGTTGTCCGAGAAGGCGGCCTTACCGAGCCCCCCCGGGCGGCCGGTCAATTTTTCGCGTTACGTGCTGGCCGCTACTCGGCCGGACAATCGAAAGAGCCTGACGCCCCAGTTCGCCGCCGAATCGGCGCTCCACCTCGATGCCGGCCGCCTGACGGGTATCCGCCAACAGGGCTTCACCAGCGTCCACGTGGTTCCCGACGGTCGCATCTCCAGCGGTACCACCGCCCTGGTATCGACCGCCGGCCTGCCACCGCGAGAGTCAATCGTCACCAAGCCGACCCTGGCCACCTTCGCCCTGCGTCCGCCGGGCGGCAACGGCTACCCGAAAACCCTGATGGGAGCTCACGCACACCTTCGACAGGCCTTCCTGGACGCACGGCGATTTGCCCGGCACCGGCGGCTCTACGCCGAAGCCATCCCGGACGTCCCGCGACCGCCGGCCGATGATGTGCTCGAAGCTCTCAACGAGGTTCTCGATCGTCGCCGACGCCCCGCGTTTCGGGTCAGCACGCGAGACGACATTCACCGGGCCATCGCCTTCTGCGGTGAACACAAGATCCAGCCGGTGCTGCTCGGAGTCGACTCGGCCACCGAGTGCCTCGATCAACTCGAGAAGGGTCGATTCGACCTGCTGCTTTCGATGCGATTCGGTACCGAACCGAAACTTCGTCCCGGGTCGTCGGCGGGCAAGTTGACCGCCTCGCTTGCCGAGCCCCTGAAGGTCCAGCAAGCAAAGAAACAGAAATGGGTCAAGCGGGTCCGTGGAGTCGGCCAACTGCAACGCCGTGGCCTGGGACTGGGAGTGGGATCCCGTGGACTCAAGGACCGGGGTGAACTGCTCCGGGAAGTCCGCAGGGCGATCGAGCACGGCTGGTCCGTCACCGATGCGCTCGCCGCACTGACCACGGGTCCGGCCCGCATCCTCGGCCTCCCCAAACGCCTCGGCACCCTCGACCCCGGACGCCTCGGCCACGTCGTGCTCTGGACCGGCCGCTTCGAAGACTCCGGCAGCCGCGTCCGTTACGTGCTGGTCGACGGGGTTCTGTTCGAATACAACAAGTCGGCCAAGCCACGTCCCTCGGCCACTTCCGACCCCGCCGCTCCGACAGCCGATTCGCCCCCTCCCCCCCCCCTGTCGCGAACGACCACCGACGAACCGACTCGACCGTCGGAAATCGAGCGTGACCGCCTGACGAGATCGGTGACGACCGGTGGCAACCTTTTGATCCGGAACGCGACGGTCCTGACCGGCACCGGCCGCACCCTGCCGGGCCACTCGATCCTGATCCGCAATGGCAAGATCGCAGCCATCGGCAGCGACCTGGCCGCCGACCGTGGCACCGTGGTCATCGACGCCACCGGCCAATTCGTGATGCCCGGGATCATCGACACTCACAGCCACATCAAGATCACCCAGGGGATCAACGAGTCGACCCAGTCGATCGTCCCGGAGGTCCGGATCAAGGACGTGGTCAATACCGAGGATGTGTCGGAATTCCGCGCCCTGGCCGGCGGAGTGACCGCGGCGAGGTTGCTGCATGGTTCAGCCAACGTGGTGGGCGGCCAGGACGCGGTGGTCAAGTTGAAGTACGGCCGGACGGTCGCCGAACAGGTCCTCGCCGACGCACCCCAGGGAGTCAAGTTCGCCCTCGGAGAGAACGTCAAGTTCCGCACCACCCGCTTCCCCAACACGCGGATGGGTGTCGAAGCCACGCTCAATCGAGCCTTTCTCGAAGCGATCGACTACCGCCGACGCTGGCAGCAGTACCGGATGGCCCGGCAGTCGGCCGACGGGGACAAGCTGCTGCCACCGCGACGCGACCTGCGTCTCGAGGCCTTGGCCGAAATCGTCAACCACCAGAAGTTCATCCACAGCCACTGCTACCGCGCCGACGAGATCCTGATGTTGCTGCGGGTGGCCGAGAACCTGGGCATTCGAGTCTGGTCGCTGCAGCACGTGCTCGAGGGGTACAAGATCGCGCCGGAGATCGCGGCTCACGGGGCCAGTTGCAGCACTTTCTCCGACTGGTGGGCGTACAAGGTCGAAGCCTACGACGCCACGCCCTACAACGCGGCTCTGCTGTCGGAAGCCGGGGCCAACGTGGTGATCAAGAGCGACGACAGGGAGTTGATCCGGCACCTGTACCAGGAAGCCGCCAAGCCGATCCGCTACGGCAACATGCACCCCGACCGCGCCCTGGCCACCGTCACCCTGAACTCCGCCCGTGAACTGGGGCTGGACAAACGGATGGGGTCCGTCGAAGTGGGCAAGGATGCCGACCTGGCGATCTTCAATGCTCATCCCCTCAACTCTTTTGCCCGATGCGAGTTGACCCTGATCGACGGTGAGGTGTTCTTCTCGCGCCAGACCCATCCCACGGCGATGTCCAAGACGGCCCGGCGGCGGACGGTGTCGCCGGCACCGATCCGTCTGATCGATCCCGCAAGGCGGCGTTCCGCGACGATTCTGCCGGCCGACGACGGTGACCGGGCAAGTTACGCACTGGTCGGCGGCACGCTGCACCCGGTGTCGGGCCCCGCCGTGGCCGGCACGCTGGTGATTGACGAGGGCAAGATCGCTGCCCTGGGTCCCGGAGTCAATCCACCCGATGGCGCCCGTGTCATCGATGTCTCGGGACTGCACGTCTACCCCGGCCTGATCGATGCCGGGACAACCCTGGGATTGGCCGAGATCAAGAAGGTCCGCGAAACTCTCGACTTCAGCGAAGGAGGCGACCTGCAACCTGACCTGCGGGCCGGCGTGGCGATCAACCCCGACAGCGAACTGTTCCCGGTTGCCCGCGCCGGCGGGATCACCTCGGCGCTGGTCCACCCCAGCGGCGGCCTGGTCGCCGGACAGGCGTCGCTGGTGCAACTGGCCGGTTGGACGGCGCCCGAGATGGTCGTCGAATACGAACTGGGGCTGCGGGTCCACTGGCCCACCGACTCGAACAACGCAAAACGCAAACAACGTGCCGACCAGTTCCGCCGCCTGATCGCCCAGGCCCGCCAGTACCACACGCTGCTCACCGCGGCCCGAGCCGCCAAGCGACCCGGCCCGATCGGTGACCCTCGGCTCGACGCGATGGGTCCCTACATCACCGGCCGGAAGCCGGTGCTGATCGAAGCGCACAGTCGGCAGGCGATCGTCGAAGCAATCCAGTTTGCCGAGTCCGAGAAACTGAAACTGGTCATCACCGGCGGGACCAATGCCTGGAAGGTCGCCGCGGCGCTGAAGACGCGGGACATTCCGGTGATCGTCGGCCCGGTGATGCGGGCCCCGGTGAAGAGCTGGGACCCCTCCGACGCCCCCTACGCCAACGCCGGACGGTTGCACGAGGCCGGTGTCCGCTTCTGCATCCGCAGCGACAACGCCTCGAACAGCCGCAACGCGCCCTTCGAAGCGGCAATGGCGGTGGCCTTCGGACTGCCCGAAGCTGCTGCCCTGCACAGCGTCACGCTGGGAGCCGCCCGCGTGCTGGGGATCGACAAACAGGTCGGATCACTCGATGTCGGCAAGCACGCCAACATCGTGATCCTCGACGGCTCGCCCCTGCAGGTCACCTCGCAGGTCAAGGGTGTCTTCGTCGACGGTCGTCCGTTCCGGCCCGAGAGCCGACAGACACGGTTCTATCAGCGATATCGCCGGAGACTGAAGGCCGGGAAGAAGTGAGAGCAGTGTCGGACCCGCCCGGTTCGATGCCGACTCAGCGCCGGCCAGCCGCTGCCGCGTAACGGGCCGGTGACTTGAAGAAGCGTGCCTTGCTCTCGGCGTCAACGAAGAGGTACAGCCCATCCCCGTAGAAGTAAGCGTACTTGATGCTCCCGGCCACCTTGCGACCGGTGTCCAGGTGCTGCACCACGTCATGGCCCTCCAGCCGAGGTGCAAATCGAGATGGCTCCGATCGGAACCGATCGAGTTCCGCGGCCGAAGCCAGGCGGTAGACCACCCGGCCCACCCGGCAGGTGAACTTCTTGTCACCACGGTGCCACCGCTTCTGGGTCCAGAGCGCCACCGGCGAGTAACCGGCCAAACCGAGTCGGGGTGCCGACTTGGTCCTGGCGGTCGTTCCGGCAGCCGCCGTTTTTCCGGACTTCTTCGCGATCACCGTCTGGCCCTCGCCAGATCCACCGGTGGCCGGCTTCGGCGGATGTGCGGCCAGGTGCCTGGTCACCGCCGGCAGCATCTTCGCCAGGTAGTTCCTCAATCCCTGGTATCCCTCCGTCCTGGCCAGTGCCTTGCCGTCGGCGGTCACCACCAGGTCGGTCGGAAGCAGCTTGACCCGGAAACGCGACGTGACGGTCGGCTCGCGGTCCGTATCGACCTTGACCGCCACCACGCGATTTGCCAGCCGAGTCGCCAGTTCGGGCGAGTCCAGGACATCGCGTTCCATCCTGCGGCACGCACCACACCAACTCGCATGGAAGTGGACCAGCAACGGCAGTCCCCGCCGCCGTGCCTCGGTCTGTGCGGCGGCGAAGGTCTTGTGCCATGACAGACCTCGCTGCGATTTCACCCGTTTGACACGGACCTCCGCCGAGGAAACTCCCGGAATCATGATCGCCAGGACCAGGACTGCGATCAGGACCGAACACCGTGTCGGGATCTTCCGCATCGTGGTCATCTCCTCCGGGCGGTCGCCATGGCCGTCCACCGTCGGCAGACACCTCGCCGCTTATCGGCGACCCACCCCGACCCGGATGCCTGCAATCTGCGTGATCACGCCGCAACCCGGCTCTCGGCTCTCCGCTCGACCGGACACGACGGTCACGGGACCACTGGCGGGACCACCGGAGATGACGGCTGGGGGGATCCTGACGGCTGCGCTACCAATGCAACACGGTCGAGGCGGGCGCTTCGATATCGGGAAAGACCGCATCGACTCGGTAGCGATCGAGAGATCCGACAACATGGTGGCCGCGGGATGACGGTTCGGGGTTGAGCACCACCGGCATCGGACCGCTGACGAGACCGGCCAGGTCCAAAAAGTTCCACAAGAGCTGGTGCCCCGAACCGGTCAGCACGCTCTCGGGGTGGAACTGAACACCCACGGCCGGGTGCTGGCGGTGGGACATCGCCATCAACAGGCCGTCCCCGGTCCGGGCAGTGACCTGCCACGTGGCCGGGAGTGCCTCGGGCTCGACGATCAGTGAATGGTACCGCGTCGCGATCAGCGGATTCGCGATCCCGGCGAACAGCCCCCCGCCGTCCTGTCCACCCTCGTCGTGCTCGATTCGGGCCACCTGTCCATGGACCGGCATCGGGGCCCTGACGACACGTCCACCCGTGGCCGCCGCCAACACCTGGTGGCCCAGGCAGACGCCCAGCAGCGGAATCCGGCCCAGCGCCGCCCGAACCAGTTCAACCGAGATCCCGGCGTTGTCCGGCCCACACGGTCCCGGCGACAGGACGATCGCTTCCGGAGACCGCTCGATCACCGACTCGACCGACACCGCGTCGTTGCGGACCACCTCGACCTCGATGCCCAGTTCCTCGAAGTACCTCGCGAGGTTGTAGACAAAGCTGTCGTAGTTGTCGATCAGCAGAATCATCAGCATCCTCTTCAGGCCAGGGCTCTGAGCATCCCCGCCGCCTTGTCCATCGTTTCGTTGTACTCGGCCACCGGGTCCGATTGTGCCACGATGCCGCCACCAACCGAACACTGCACCCAGCCACAGCGGACAACAAAGGTGCGGATCAGAATGCTGCTGTCCATCGATCCATCGCAGCCGACATAGAACAGGCTGCCACAGTACGGACCCCGGACGGTCGGTTCCAGTTCGGCGATCACCTCCATCGCCCGCACCTTCGGCGCCCCGGTGATCGACCCTCCGGGAAAGACCGCCTCCAGCAGGTCCCACGCGACCAGGCCGTCCCGCAGCACTCCGCGGATCTGTGAGACCAGGTGCAGCACGGTCTCGTAAACCTCCACCCCGCACAACAGCGGCACCGTCACCGACGACGGGCGGCAGACACGCGAGAGGTCGTTGCGGAGCAGGTCCACGATCATCACGTTCTCGGCCTGGTCCTTCTCGCTCTCGTACAACTCTCCCTGCACCAGCACCCTCGTCTCGGGATCGCCCGGTCGACGCCGGGTGCCCTTGATCGGACGGGTCTCGACCAACCCGTCCCTGAGCGAAACGAACCGCTCGGGCGACGCGCTGACGATCTCCCAGTCGGCGTGAGCCATGTAGCCGGAAAACGGTGCCGGGTTGCGCTGACGCAGTCGGGCATAGAGTTCGCGGGCGGGGGCAGGTTGCCGAGCCAGCAGTCGTTGCGAGAGATTGGCCTGGAAGATATCGCCGGCGTGGATGTACTCGATCACGCGGCGGACCGCTTCGAGATAGGCCTCCCGTGAAAAGTCGCTGAAGAGCCCGTCGTGACCGTCGACCGGCCAGAGCGGGGCGAGTTGTTCGGGGTCGAGAGATCCCGGTGGCGGTTCCGCAACCGCCACGACCGATCGGTCGGCCGCTTCCAGACGCGACACCAACTCGGCAGCACGCTGTTCGGCTCGCTGCCGACGCACCCCGAGATCAGTTTCGGGGAATCCCTGCGAGATGATCCAGGCCCGGCCCAGGACGTGGTCCCAGGCCAACACCCGGTCGTACACGCCCGCGGCCAACGCCGGCAGGGCAAACTCGTCATGCGGAGGACGGGGAACCTTTTCCCAGGCCGCCCCGAGTTCATAGCCCAGCAGTCCGACCACGCCCCCCTGGAAAGGAGGCAATCCGGCAACCCGGCCGGTCCGAAACGGATCGAGCAGGGCCTTGAGCTGACCGAACGGATCCGTCCCCGTCGCCGGCTCGACGCAGTCCACGAATTCTACCGGATCGGCCACCAGGAACGAGTACCGGCTGACCTCCTCGCGGTCGATCCGGCTCTCCAACAGCACCACATCCGGCAGATCGGACACCGACTCGAGCGCCGCCAACACGTCGGGCATCGGGTCGAGTTCGACGACCACCGGAACATGCGACGGATCCCGGTCCATCACTGGCCCTCCCCGACAAGCCGCCGGTGCACGGCGCTGGTTTCCTCGACCGTCAGCCAGCCCCATGACAGGGCCTGGTCCTGGACATACCGCTTGCCCAGGGTCAACGCGGTGTGGGCCTTGGCCAATTCGTAGCCCAGGTAGAAGGCGTGTTCGGCAGACAACTGGATGCCGGTGGCCGCCAGGACCGTGTCGAAGAGCTGGTAGGGGTCGGTGTGCTGCCAGTGCCCGTCGCGGTTCATCACGTGCAGGATTCCATGGCGACGGTCACGGTGCTCGACGAAGATCCGAAAATTCGGATCGGTCAAGGCCTCCGCCAGTTGTTCAAGTGTGTCGGCCCGCTCACCTTTTTCGGACGGATCCCTCAGCGTGACCAGGCTCGAATCGATGTGCTTGGGCAGCACACCCCGCTCGAGGCTGTGATGCAGCAGACGGCGGGCGAAATCGAGTTCTGCCACCGAGGTGCGACACCAGTTGATCACCTCGGTCGTCAACACGCTGCCGACCCTCAGTTCCTGACAAATGGCCGCCAACAAGACGTTGACGCCCGCGCTGTCCACCTCGGTCAGCTCGGTCACGTTGCCGGTGCCCATCATCATCTCGGCCTCCGGCCACCGTCGGCGGGCCTCGAAGAACCGTTCGAGCGACGCGGCAAACCCCAGGCCGATCGGTTCGAGAACCGGGTCGATGCGGAAGTCGACGCCGTCGGATTCGAGACGCTGAACAACCGGATCGAGTGAATCGAGGCTGGCCGTCATTTCGGGGATGGCAACGACGGCGATGTCCGAGTCGGCTGCCAGGGGAGAGAGCCAATCGAGGTTGGACGGGTCGCAACTGAGCACCAACTCGGCCCCCCCGGCCACAGCAGCCTCGACCTCTGCCCGATCAAAACTGTCGATCGACACCCGAAAGCCCGCCTCGACAAGTCCCCGCGTCGCCGATTCCACCCCCGGCCAGCTCTCGCCGGGCACCATCCCCAGATCGATCACGTCGGCCCCCGACTCGCCCAGCAGCAACGCCTCGGCCATCAGTTCGGCCTCACTCAATCGAGAGGCATGATTGATCTCGGCCAGGATCTCGATCGAATAGGCTTCCAGCGACACCTCGCTGCGGCTCTCCCCCCCCAGGTACCCGGGCAGGTCATAAAGGTCCTTGGGTCCGCGGTCGACAGGGAGTCCGAGCGACTGTCCCAGGGCCTGCAGATCACCGTGGCACCATCCGGGCAACACGATTCGGTCGACACCGTCGGGAAGGTCCAGTCGCCGCGCGACCAGGTCGGTGTGCAACAACGCCGCCACGCTGACCCCCAGAACGGCCACTTCCCACGACCAGTCGGCTCCCTCCGACGAGCCAGCCAGCACCTCGCGCAGCGGCGACTCGGCCAGGTGCCCAGTCACGAACAGGATCCGCTCGTTGGCCGACATTCTCCCCGCTCTCCCCTAACGGACCCCGGCCGCGAACATCCGGGACGCCACCACTCACTTCACCCAGTTCTTGGGAAACCCGTCCAGTGGCGAGTCCTCTCCGGGCATCCACGTGGCGATCTCCTCGATCCGCGCCGCCAGCGCCGTGTCGTGGGTGGTGATCCCACCGACGCGGTGTGTCTGCAGCTTGACCTTGACTCGGGCATAGCCGAGTTCGAGATCAGGATGATGCCAGGCGGCCTCTGCGGCGAAACCGATCGCCGCGGCCAAGGCCAGGGTGTGGGGCCAACCGGGAGTCTGGTAGCTGCGCTGCAGCCAGCTGTCCTTTGATTCCCAGTCCGGCAGAGACACGAGGGCCTCCTGGATTTCCGCTTCACTCAACACCACGTCGTCTGCCATCGTATTTCTCCAGTCGGTTGCGTCAGGTCAGGTTTCGGATTCAAGGCCTCTATCGCACGGCCCCGCCGTTAGCATTGATGATCTGTCCGGTCAGGTAATCGGCCTCTCGACTGACCAGGAAGCGGGCCAGGCGGCCCACGTCTTCGGGTTCCCCCCAGCGGCCCAGCGGAGTCTCGTCGAGGACTCGCTGCTGCCACTCGTCCGAGGCCGTTTCACCCCAGGCGGTACGAATCCACCCGGCGGCGATGCAGTTGACGCGAACGGTTGGAGCCAGGCTCAGTGCCAGCGAACGTGTGAAGGACATCACCGCCCCCTTGGCCACCGCGAACAACTCACCACTGTCTCCCCCCATCCCCCGTTCGGCCTGGTCCCAACCGATGTTGAGCACCGTGCCACCGTCAGCCGCCCGCATTCGACGTCCCGCCTCTCGCGCCAACCGGATCGTCGCCCGCACATCGACCTCCCACAATGCGGCCAGCTTCTCATCGAATTCCCACCCCGCCTCGGCTCCGGTCAGCAGATCGACTCCGGCGTTGTTGATCCAGGCATCGACCTGTCCCAACGCCTGCCAACTGCTCTCCAGCATCGCATCGGCCTCAACCGGATCCGAAAGGTCTGCGACCATCAGTTCGGCCTCACCGCCGGATGACCGAATCGAGTCAACCAGTTCCTCAGCCGAATCGATCGAGTTCCGACAGTGAACAACCAGCCGGGCGCCTCCACGAGCCAACTCCCAAGCGATTGCCCGTCCCATGCCACTGGACGAACCGGTGACCACCGCGGCGGTCCCGTCGAGCCGACAGAAATCCGCTGACCTGTCCTGATCGTTGCCTGGCATTGCTGAAAACACCCGCCTGTTGACCCGCGTCTCAACGTGCAAACCTCTCGCACATCTTCATCGCAGTTTCACTCGGAATTCCCCATTCAACTCATTGACGGGCTTCCGTGCCACCTCCATAATGTGGGCGTTCGGTCAGCTTGGCCCGATTCCGGGACCTCAGGCCGATATCGGTAACAGCCGTTAGACTTCCTGTCTTACGTAACCCCCTCAACTACAACCACCGCGGCCCACTCGGGTACGTCGCTGTTGCCGGAAATTTGAGACGCCATTTCTGACACAACACCATTCATCCCGACAATTTAGGTCGTTTAAACCGACCAACTGACAGTCAGTACTGTTGGTCCATTCGTTTCGTTCGGATCGGCCAATGGTGCTCGTCTTCACCGACCGGGTTCGTGAGTCGGTCTGTGGTCTGCCAGGCCGATTTTTGCAGCGAAAGACATCGATTGGTTTCGACAATTTTCCGTCAGATATTGGCGGACCACCGAAACTGATCGTACCAACGGACTGTTTGGTCAAAAGACCGCAAGAGAAAGAAGAGGAACCCACAAAGTTGATTGAACCAAGTGACCGGAGCAACTCCAACCCCTCTGTACCAGATGGGGAGGTCGGTCAGCCGGATGGGACCGGCAGCGGCCCCCCCTCTCCAGAGACAACCGAAAAGACAGGCGAGACGATGAGTACGAACTTGATGGAAGCCCCCACCCAGGGCCTGTTTCTCTCCGACGAACTCGAACACGAGTTGTTGCAGATCTTCAAACTGCTGTCGGATGAGACACGGCTGAGAATCCTGCTGTACCTCGGACGTGAGCAGGAGTTGCACGTCTCAGCGTTGTGCGCCCGGTTGGGCCAGAGCCAGCCGGCTGTCAGCCACCACCTGGCATTGTTGCGTGAGTCGATGCTGATCGAGGCCAGGCGGGACGGCAAGCACAACTTCTACTCGCTCAAGCAGGGACACTTCCATTCGGTCATCGAGCGGTTGTTCGAGTCGATTGCGGATCCCGACAATCCCGAGATCCGCTTCGAGGAATTCGTGTTGTTGCACGGCAACGAGAACGACGCGGTCTGAGTCCGTAGCGACCTGTCGACGACCTGAGGCCGACACCTCGACGCCGGAGACAACCGGAGACCGCCGTGGCATCAGCCATGGCGGTCTCTTCAATTTGGGTTCTCGATCTGGTAAAGAGATTGTCTCGGTCGCATCACGGGGAGTGCGTGCGGAGTTGTGTCGGCCGCGGGTCCCCACCGACGTGCGGGCGAGCAAGCAGGAATGCACATGGACGATCGCATTGCCAAGCTGGCGCTGTCTGACGGGACCGTATTCACCGGGACCGGATTCGGAACAACCGGTGAGGTCTACGGGGAGGTCGTGTTCAACACGAGCATGACGGGGTACCAGGAGATCCTGACCGACCCGTCCTATTGCGGCCAGATCGTGACGATGACCTACCCGCTGATCGGCAACTACGGTGCCAACACCGTCGACGTCGAGAGTGGTCAGTTGGCGCTGCGGGGATTCGTGGTCCGCGAGTTGTGCCGTCATCCCAGCAACCAGCGGCTGGACTGGTCGTTGGCGGAGTACCTGGCCGAGAACGGCGTGATCGGGATCGAGGGCATCGACACCCGTTCGCTGGTACGTCGAATCCGGATCCACGGGGCGATGACCGGGGTGCTCTCGACGATCGACACCGACGATGCGTCGCTTGTCCAGAAGGCGCAATCGAGCCCCGAACTGGTGGGCCAGGACCTGGTCAAGGAAGTGATCCCGAAGGAGACTTTCGAGTGGTCGGAGTCATTGGACGAGATGGTGCAATCGGCGGTGACACCCGGTTACGAGGGCCTGCACGAAGTGCCCTCCGACCCGCTGGATGGTCCTCACGTGGTCGCCATCGACTACGGGATGAAATGGAACATCCCTCGCCATCTCCGCCAGTTGGGCTGCCGCGTCACCGTGGTTCCGGGAACGGCGACGGCCGACGAGGTGCTGTCGCACGAACCCGACGGCGTATTTCTCTCCAACGGTCCCGGCGATCCCCGGCCGCTGGACTACGCGATCGAGACGATCCGTGGCCTGCTGGGGCGGAAACCGATCTTCGGGATCTGTCTGGGCCACCAGTTGCTGGGCCTGGCGCTGGGCGGCGACATCTACAAGCTGAAGTTCGGTCACCGGGGAGCCAACCAACCGGTGCTCAACCGCGACACCGGTCAAGTCGAGATCACGACTCAGAACCATGGATTTGCGATCGAAGCCGAGAGCCTCGGCGAGGAGATCGAGGTGACCCATGTCAATCTCAACGATCAGACGGTCGAAGGGATTCGCAGCCGCTCGCTGGCCGCCTTCGGTGTGCAATACCACCCCGAAGCCTCGGCCGGGCCACACGACAGTCACTACCTCTTCGGCGATTTCCGGAAGATGTTGCTTGGCTAGGGACGTGTCGCTAGAGTACCCGCCCCCCGGGCACGGGCGGAAATCTCCGGCACGGCATTCGGCCGGTTGCCGATCGCGGCGACTGACGAATTCTCCAACGACCAAGGAACTCCCACGATGGCGACCGAGCGTTCTCTGATTCTGTTCAAGCCCGACTGCATCCAGCGCCGCCTGGCTGGGCAACTTCTCTCCCGGATCGAGAACAAGGGCATGAAGATCGTCGGCATGAAAATGCTGCAGGTGACCGAGGAATTGGCGAGCCGGCACTATGCCGAGCACGTCGAGAAGCCGTTTTACCCACTGCTCGAGGAGTTCATCACGGCGGGACCGGTGATCGCACTGGTGGTCGAAGGTCCCGAGGCGATCGGCGTGATGCGGACCTTGATGGGCCCGACCAACGGTCGCGATGCGGCACCGGGTACGATCCGCGGTGACTACGGAGCCAGCCGGCAGATGAACCTGATCCACGGGAGCGACCAGGTCATCGACGAGGAGACCGGCGAGGTACTCTACACGGGCCCGGAGGTCGCCGCCCGCGAAATCGACATCTACTTCCGTCCCGAGGAACTGTGCGACCACGACCCCACCCTCGGCGGCTGGGTCTGCGCCGACGACGAGAAGTAGCGGCCCCTCACCCGGACGCCTTCTCGATCGCCCGTTTCAGTGCTGCCCCCATCTCGGCCGGGCTTTCGGCAACCTCGACTCCGGCCGACCGCAGGGCGGCGATCTTGTCGGCAGCGGTACCACTGCCACCGGAGATGATCGCTCCGGCATGCCCCATCCGCTTCCCCGGGGGTGCCGTGGCTCCGGCGATGAAGGCCGCCACCGGCTTGGTCACGTTGGCCTCGATGTAGGCCGCCGCCTGCTCCTCGGCGCTGCCCCCGATCTCGCCGATCATCAGGATCGCTTCAGTCTGAGCATCGGCCTGGAACAACTCGAGCACGTCGATGAAATTCGTTCCGTTGACCGGATCGCCGCCGATCCCCACGCACGTCGACTGGCCGAGTCCCACGTTGCCCAACTGCCACGCCGCCTCGTAGGTCAGAGTGCCGGACCGGCTGACCAGCCCGACCGAGCCCGGCGAGTGGATGTAGCCGGGCATGATCCCGATCTTGGCCACCCCGGGCGTGATCACTCCGGGACAGTTCGGTCCCACCAGCCGACAGTTGTCCTGGCCATCGACGTGCTGGCGGACCCGCACCATGTCGAGCACCGGCACGCCCTCGGTGATCGCGATGATCAGTTCGATCCCCGCATCGGCCGCCTCGGTGATCGCGCCGGCGCAGAAACGCGGCGGCACAAAGACCATCGACGTGTTCGCCCCGGTCGCCTCGATCGCCTCGGCGACCGAATCGAAGACCGGGAACCCGTCGATCTCTGTCCCGCCCTTGCCGGGGGTGACTCCCCCCACAAGCGGCGTCCCGTAGTCGCGACACTGCTGACTGTGAAACAACCCGGCGCGGCCGGTGATGCCCTGGCAGAGAACCTTCGTCTGTTCGTTGACAAGAATGCTCATCAAGTTGCCGTTCGTTGTAGTGAGTCTCTGAAAGCAGTCGGTTGCCCGTCGGGCCGGGATTTCAGGCACCCAGCGTGGCGACGACTTTCTGGGCCGCGTCGGTCAGGTCGGTGGCTGAAATGATGTCACGATCGGACCCCTCGAGCATCTCGCGGGCCATTTCGACGTTGGTTCCCTCCAGTCGCACCACCAGCGGGACGGTGATCCCGACGTTTTCGTAGGCTCCCAACAGGGCCTCGACGATCGTGTCGCACTTCATGATCCCGCCAAAGATGTTGATCAGGATCGCCTTGACGTTGGAGTCATCGAGAATGATCCGGAACGCCTCGGTGACCGCCTCGACATTGGCTCCGCCCCCCACATCGAGAAAGTTGGCCGGTTCCCCGCCGTGCAGCTTGATCAGGTCCATTGTGCTCATCGCCAATCCGGCCCCGTTGACCAGGCAGCCGATGTTTCCATCCAGTTTGACGTAGCTCAACCCCGCCTCGCCGGCCTGCACCTCGGCCGGATCCTCCTCGTCCAGATCCCGCAGGTCGTCGAACGACTCGTGCCGGAACATCGCGTTGTCGTCGAAGCTGACCTTCGCGTCCAGGCACAGCAACTGCCCACCCCCGGTGACCACCAGGGGATTCACCTCCGTCAGGCTGCAGTCGTTCTCGACGAAGAACCGACACAATGCCGGAAACAACTCGACGGCGTTCTCCATCGCCTCCCCGTCGAGCCCCAGTGATTCGCCCACGGTGCGAGCCTGGTCGGCGCCCAGTCCGTCGATGACGTCAAACGGCTCGTTGTGGATCTTCTCGGGTGTCTCGGCAGCCACCTCCTCGATCGCCATCCCTCCTTCGGTCGAGGTGATCAGCACCGGGCTGCTGGTCTCGCGGTCGATCACGATCCCCAGGTACAGTTCGCGGGCGATTTCGAGTCCTTCCTCGATGAAAAGAGTCTTGACCGTCTTGCCCGCCTCACCGGTCTGGATCGTGACCAGGGTATTGCCGAGCATCCTGGCGGCGTGTTCGCGGGCCTCGTCGGCCGATCGGACCAGCACCACTCCGGGCTGTTCGGGCTCTTCGGCAAACCGCCCCTTGCCCCGCCCCCCGGCATGAATCTGCGACTTGACGACAGCCAGTTCACCGCCAAGTTCCTCAAAGGCGGCAGCAGCCTCCTCGGCCGTGCGTGCAACAATGCCGCGCGGCACCGCCACTCCGGCGGCTTTCAGCAGATCCTTGCCCTGGTACTCGTGGATCTTCATCGCGTGTCCTGTCGTCGAATCAGTCTCGGAGGCGTGTGGAAATCAGGAACGGGAACACTGCCTGGTGTCATGGCGACCGGTTCATTCCCGGTCGACCATGATCGTCTGTTCACGATCGGGACCCACCGACACGATGTCGACGGGGGAGCCGACCAGTTCGGCGACCACGTCCAGGTAGTTCCGGGCCTCGACAGGCAGATCCTCGAGCCTTCGGATGCCGGTGAGGTCGGCCTGCCACCCGGGCAGCGATCTCAGCACCGGTCTGGCCCGGGCGAGATCTTCGAGTTGTGCGGGAAAGTCCGTGGTCCGCTCACCGTCGATCTCGTAGGCCTCACAGACCTGCACCTCCTCGAGCTTGCCCAAAACATCCAGCAGCATCACGGCCAGGCAATCGACTCCGGAAAGTCTGGCGCCGTAACCGGTCGCCACCGCGTCGAACCAGCCGCAGCGTCGCGGCCGTCCGGTCACTGTCCCGTACTCGTTTCCCTCGTCCCGGATGTGCCGACCGATCTCGTCGTCCAGTTCGGTGGGGAACGGGCCACCGCCCACGCGGGTCGTGTAGGCCTTGACGACTCCGATCATCCGATCGATCGCCCGCTCGGGCACACCACTGCCGGAGTGGATGCCGGCCCCCGAACTGTTCGACGAAGTGACGAAGGGGAAGGTGCCGTGGTCGACGTCGAGCAACGACCCCTGGGCACCTTCAAAGAGGACACGCCGACCGGCAGCGAGGGCCCTGTGAAGATGCGAGGTGGTGTCGGTGACGAACGGCGCCAACCGGATCGCGTACTGACTGTACTCGCCGTAGATCTCCTCGGCATCGAGCGGCTCGAACTCGGGATCGAGTGCCTGCAGCACGCGGTTCTTGTGCCCGACAACCGTCTCGACCTTGTCTCGAAGTGACTCGCCGCGGACCAGGTCGCCCATGCGAATCGCGTGCGTCCGTCCCGCCTTGTCCCGGTAGCAGGTGCCGATCCCCCGCATCGTGGTCCCGATCGCATCACTGCCCCGGCTCTTCTCGAGCACGGCCTCCTCGGCCATGTGCCACGGAAAAACGACGTGAGCCCTGCTGCTGATCAACAGGTTTCCGTCGATGCCGCCGTTGAAATCGGCGATCCCGTCGAGTTCCTCGAGGAAAGCCCGGGGATCGATCACCACGCCACCGGTGACGACCGACTCGACACCGGGCCGGAGAATCCCGGCCGGCAACAGCGAGAGCTTGTAGGTCTGGCCGTCGAACTGGACGGTGTGGCCCGCATTGTTGCCACCCTGGTAGCGGACAACGATGTCGTGATCCTCGGTCAGCAGGTCGACGATCTTGCCCTTTGCCTCGTCGCCCCACTGAAGACCGATCACGGAAGTGGCAGGCACGGCGTCGCGATTCCGTCGATTCGAGTCAATTCTGGCGGCGAGGGGGTCGCGTTGAGTCGCCGGTTGCCATCTGCGCGGTCGGCGGCAATTTCACTCACCGAAGTGCCGATTCTGATCTTGTCGACCCCACCGGTCTGGCCTAGTGTACTCGATCACCATCCGGTTGGGGAGCAAGGCGAGCCGAGTGAACGACCCGACAGGATTCCGCGTGCTGCTGGTCGACGACGACGAGTCAATCCTCGAAGTGATCTCCACCGCCTTCGAACACCGCGGGTACGGGGTGCTGGAGGCAAGAGACGGATCCGAGGCCCTGGTTCGTGCCGAGCGAGACGCACCTGATCTCGTGGTCCTCGACCTGGTCATGCCCCGTCGCAGCGGCTTCGCCGTCCTGGACCGGCTCCGGCAACGCCACGCCACGCCACGCACCCCCCGATCATCGTCGTCACCGGCAACTCCGACCCGAGGCACGAGCGGTTCGCCCACGACCACGGTGCCGACGCATTCTTCCGCAAGCCGTTCGACATCGAATCTCTGCTCGAGACAGCGGCGGGGCTGCTGAAAACCGTCAGCTAGCCCCCACCGATCGCCAGCAGAAAATGCACCTGGCTGTCGGGCTCCAGTTGTGCCAGCAGGCCCATCGCGCTGATGTGCCCGTCGACGGCGACCCGCAACCCGGGCTTCAACTCACCGTCCTCAAGCACCCGTTCGGCGAACCCCGGATACCGCTCGTCCAGTGCCCCGATCAACCGTCGCACGCTGGTCGCCTCGACCTCCAGTTCCACCTCTCCCCCGGTCAGATCACGGGCGGGAGCGGGAATGTGGACGCGGGGCATCGGCTCTCAACCGGTGGTCTATTCGTCGCTGGCCAGCAACTCGTGCAACACCTTCGGCGGCGACATCGGCAGGCTCCGCATCCGCACTCCGGCGGCACGGTAGATCGCGTTGGCCATCGCCGCCGGGGGTGGCACAATCGGCACCTCGCCCACACCTCGAACGCCGAACGGGTGCCCCGGGTTGGGCACCTCGACGATGATCGTCTCGATGTCCGGCAGGTCGTAGCAGGTGGGAATGCGGTAATCGAGGAAGGTGGCGTTGTGCAGGTGGCCATCATCGCCGTAGTGGTATTCCTCGTTGAGTGCCCAGCCGATGCCCTGGGCCGCACCGCCCTGCATCTGGCCCTCGACATAGCTGGGATGGATGGCCGTGCCGACGTCCTGGACGACCGTGTACCGCAGGATCTGGACCTTGCCGGTATCGGGGTCGACCTCGACATCAGCAATGTGCGTGCCGAAGGCGCCGCCGTGCTTGTCGGCGTTGACCGAGCCGCGGCCGACAACCGGTCCCCCGGTCTGGGTCAGCTTGCCGGCGATCTCCTGGAAACTGATCGTCTTACCCTCGGGTCCGCTCAATGTCGCCCTGCCGTCGTACTCCACCTGGTCCGCTTCGACATCCCACAACATCGCCGCCCGTTGACACAGTTGAGCCTGGATGTCCTCGGCCGCCTTGATCGCCGCCAGCCCCGTGGCGTGGCAGGTGCGGCTGCCGCCGGTCACGTCGGTGTGACCGATGCTGTCGGTGTCCACGACCGTCGGCGTGACATCCTCGGCAGCGATTCCCAGGATCTCGGCCAACTGCATCGCCACGGCCGCCCGGGTGCCTCCGATGTCGGTCGATCCCTCGATCAACGACACCGTGCCGTCCTCGTTGACCGTCGCCGTGACCACCGAATTGCCCCCGAAGTTGAACCAGAACCCCGAGGCGATACCGCGACCGCGGTTCGGGCCGTCCAGGGACGACTGCCAGTGGTCGCTCAACTCGACCGCCTTGATCGTCTCCCACATCCCGATCGGCGGATAGGTCACCCCGTCGACCCGCTCGTCCCCTTCCTTGACCGCGTTCTTCAAGCGGAACTCGACAGGACAAATCCCCCGGGCCTCGCAGATCTCGTCGACGATCGTCTCGGTGGCAAATGCCACGTGGGTCGACCCCGGGGCGCGGTAAGCGTTGGACCGCGGCTTGTTGACACAGATGTCGTAGCCGTCGATCCGTCCGTTGGGGACGTCGTAGCAGGCAAACACGCACATGCAGCCGGGGTTGATCGGCGACCCGGGAAATGCTCCGGCCTCGAACAGGAGTTCGGCCTCTCCGGCGGTGATCATCCCGTCGGCGTCAACACCGATCTTGACCTTCATGTACGAACCCGGCGTGGGACCAGTCGCGTCGAAGACGTTCGACCGATCCATGTTGAGTTTCACGGGGCGACCCGAGAGTTTCGAGAGCACCGCGGCAACCGGTTGCAGGTAGACGGCGATCTTGCCGCCAAAGCCGCCACCGATTTCCATCGGTACGACCTTGACCTTCGAGATTGGCACGCCGAGCAGTTCGGCCACCTGCATGCGGATCATGAAAGAGCCCTGGGTGCTGGTCCAGACGGTGATCTTGCCGTCCGGCGACC
This sequence comes from Planctomycetota bacterium, assembly GCA_963582065.1. Classification (GTDB taxonomy): domain Bacteria; phylum Planctomycetota; class Planctomycetia; order Planctomycetales; family Planctomycetaceae; genus UBA8437. Next base: position 28,392 of record CAUZRQ010000035.1, read on the forward strand.
ACAGTGCCGTTGCGGTGTGGGGCTCGATGTACCCCTGGTGAACCGTCTTGGTGGTGAACTCACGCTCGATGACCAGTTCGGCGGCGGCAAACCCTGCGTCGACGTCACCCTTCTCGTAGTGGAAGTGCTTGGCGACGTTGGTGGGCGTGTCTCCCTGCTCTCCGGCCGGCTGCAGGTCGGTGCGAACATCATCGTTGAGCACCGGGGCATCGGCGGTACGGGCCTCACGGACGTCCAGCACCGGAGTCAGCACCTCGTACTCGACCTCGATCAACCTTGCCGCTTCCTCGGCGATGTGCACCGAATCGGCCGCCACCGCCGCGACGGCGTGTCCGGTGTAGAGCACCTTGTCGCTGGCCAGCACGTTCTGGTTGAGGTGGTACCAGTCGACGATCCCCTCGCCAAGGTCCCCGGCGCGGTGATCCGCCGACGGCATGTCGGCATTGGTGCACACCGCGTGCACGCCGGGAACCTCCGCGGCCTTGGACGTATCGATCGACTTGATGCGGGCGTGCGCGTGGGGGCTTCTGAGCACATAGCCCTGCAGAAGTCCGGAGAGCTTGATGTCGGCCCCGTAGCGGGCCCGTCCAGTCACCTTGTCGGTGCCATCGTGTCGGATCGGACGGGTGCCGACCACGTCGTAGTCGGGCAGTCGGCCGTCCTCGACCAGCCGCAGGTTGCCGGGCGTCCCCCCGGGAAACGGCTCGATACGGAACTGGCGGTCTTCGACGGTCGCCATCAGTGGGTCACTCCCTCGGCCGCCTGCTGGACGGCCCGCACGATCTTGTCGTAGCCGGTACAACGACAGAGGTTGCCGGCCAGGTGAAAGCGAATCTCGTCCTCGCTCGGCGAGGCGTTCTCCTCAAGCAGCGCCTTGGTCGACATGATGAACCCGGGCGTGCAGATGCCGCACTGCAGGGCCGCCTGGTCCAGAAAGGCGTCCTGGATCACGTGCAGCCCATCGATCGGTGCCACCCCCTCGATCGTCTCGAGTTCACTTCCCTCGACCTCGACGGCCAGCACCAGGCAGCTGTCGACGAGACGTCCGTCCAGGATCACCGTGCAGGCACCGCAGTTGCCGTTGGAGCAACCCTCCTTGGTGCCGACCAGGTCGAGGTTGTCGCGGAGCACCTCCAGCAGCGTCTGCCGCGGTGCCGCCAGGAACTCGACCGGGTCGCCGTTGATCGAGGTAGATACGATGCGTTGCTTGGCCATCTGTTCTGGTCCGTTATGTCGATCGTCTCGAGTGAATCAAGGACGTGCCTGTCACTGTCCGATGCGGTAACCGGTCTCTTCTCCCCGCGCCCGCGCCACCGCCTCGCGGATCACCCGCTCGGTGAGCACGCCGCTGATGTGCTTGCGGAACTCGACGGTTCCCCGCATGTCATCGATCGGGGTGGCCGCTTCGCGGGCCGCGGCCGCGGCCGCAGCGATGGCCTCGTCAGAAACCGCCTGACCGGCCAGAGCCGCTCCGGCCGGCTCGACGAAGAGAGGTGTCGGGGCCACCGCGGCCAGCGCGATGCGGGCCGAGACAAACGACTGGCCCGATTCGTCGAGTTCCACCGCGGCAGCGACTCCGACCACGGCGATGTCCATTTCATTGCGAGGGATGAAACGGCGGTAGTGCGAGCCACCGACGGCCGGCCGAGCCGGGAAGATGATCTCGACGACCAACTCCCCGGACTCCAGCACGTTCTGCCCCGGCCCCGTACAGAAGTCCTCGGCGGCCACCTCGCGACGTCCCTCCGGACCGACGATCACCACCCGACCACCCAAGGCGATCAACGAAGGAGTCGAGTCGGCGGCGGGGCCGCTGTTGCAGAGGTTTCCGCCGACACTGGCCCGGCTCTGGATCTGCGCTGCGCCGATGATCTGGCAACTGTCGGCCACCGCCGCATAGGCGGCAGCGATCTGCGGGTCACCGTAGATCCGGTAACACGGCACTGCCGCCCCCAGCCGGAGACCGTCGTCGGTGAGTTCGAGCACGTTCAGGTCGGGTATCTTCTTGACGTCGACGACCAGGTCGGGCTCAAGACGCCGCGTGCGAATGTGGTCGATCAGGTCGGTCCCGCCGGCCAACGGCCTGGCCGCAGCGGGGTTCTCGGACAACAACGCCACCGCGTCGTCCAGCGACACCGGGGCCTCGTACTCGAAATCACGCATCTCGTGGGTTGTCCCGTCGGGGGGGTCGGTAGCTAAAGGACTGGATCCAGGCGGACCGGGAACCGCAGAGCGTCCACAGGGTAGCGGCGGGATCGGGCCGCTTCAAGCAACCGGCCGTCAGGTCAACCACCGGCTACGGCTTGGCCGATGCCCTCTGCTGCCCGCCGACATTCAGCCGGATCCGCTGGTTGTAAGAACCCAGCTCCAGATACCTCTCGGCCAGGTTCAACCTCAAACCGTTGAAGCTCCAGTAGTTCGACGGCGTCTCCAGCGACGCACGGATCTGCCCTGTCCGCTTGTCGAGAGCCTGCAGCTTCAGCAGGTAGTACCTGAGGTTGCCCTCTCGCAAGTACTGACGGGAGGCCAACAGCAGCAGCGGAGCGTGTTCAAGCTTATCGAGAACGAGATTGAGTCCGTCAACCTGTTTCCTCCAACGAGGTGCTCCGCCGACGGCGGCGTGAGAGAAGGCCAACAGGGGCCCGTTGACTCGAATCGAATGCAGGTTGATCGAGTAGAAGCTCCCCTTGATCGGCCGGTTGACCGCCACGTACAGATTCTCCGAATCGTGGAAAGCGTAGATGCTGGTGGCCCCCTTCAGGTCTCCTGGAGCGATCTGGCCGACGGCAGCCAGCTTGCCGGTCCTCAGGTCGAGGCGATCGAGTCGCCCTGTCGCGGCCAGCAGCACAAGTTGGTTTTCGCCGATCATGCCAAGCCGCGAGCCGGCATCGAGCTTGTGCTGCCACAGCGTCTTGCCGCTGACCACGTCGTCCTGCTGCACCGACAGGTGGCTCCAACTCAATCCGAACACGTTGAAATTGCCGCCGTTGCGGATCCAGGTGATCGTGGTCCCCTCCAGCCGCAACGCCCCCTGCAACTTGCGAGCCAGTCCGGCGACCTCCAGCAGACGCCCGTCGCGGGCCCGCAGCGCTACCGGCGGCCTCGAGGTGAGCCTCATCGTCAGCGGCATCAGGGTGCCCAGCGCGATCGGTCTCCCGGTCGGCGGCCTCTTGGACGTCGCCGGGCCACCGCCCAGATAGACAATCTTGTCGCTGCCCATCACCGAAATCCCGGACGCCACGCGGTCGCGTTGCCACAGCACTTCGCCGGTCTGCGGCTCGAGGGTGGTCAGTCGGCGGCGTCCCGAAACGCAAACGATCTCACGGTTGACGACTCGCAACGGCCCTCGCCGAGCATTCCGGAACGCGAGATTCAACTGCATCGCAGCGTTCTCTACGGGAACCAAAACCGGCGGCCGGGGTCGTACCGACATCGACCTGGCGAATCCGGCATCGACCGAGTGCGACCAGAGCAGCTCCCGGGTGGTCGGTGACAGGGCCTGCACGACCCCGCAGTGATAAACAACCAGCTGATGTCCGACAGCCCGAGCCGGCAGGTACATCGAGGTGCCACCCCGCCCCGACTGGGGCAACGGCACCGACCAGGCCACCCTGCCATCCTCGGCACGCTCGACGATCAACCTCTGACGGCTGCTGTCGTAGACGGTGCGATGCGAGTCGAACCACGGAAGTTGCTGGCGATTGAGTTCCAGGTCCTGGCGTCGCACGGTCTGCGAGGACCCGGCCGCCCGCACGATCTCGACCTCCCGCGGCCAATCCGCTCGACGAGCCGGCCCCCCCAGCCCCCGCTTGCTGCGGAAATCAGCCAGGGCCTTGCGGGCCCGCCCGCCGACCGCCGGATCGGGATCCTCGGCCAGCCGCAACCAGGTCATCTCGGCCTCGCCCATACGCCCGTTCCGCGCGGCAACCGTGGCCAGGTGAAAGCGGACCGCTCGCGAGGCCGGATGGAAGGCGAACACCTCGACAAACTCCCTCTGCTGACGCCGTTCTCCGCCGATCACCGCGGACGCGTCGGCCGCGAGTTGCTTGTCCAACCCGGTCCGCAGCTCTTCGGGCAGCTTCGGCCAAAGGTCGGCCAGTTGCCCGCTGACCCATCTGTCCAGACGGACCCGGACCGAGTCCTGGTCACCCTGAGCGATCCGGTGCGTGCCGAACCGCCGGGCCAGTTCACGGAAGCCGGCGACCGCATCACCCCACTCCTGCCGCGCTACGGCCCGCTCGACCCTCAGCCTCTGGACCGCTCGCTGTCGGTCGGTCGAATCGGCCAGCCCGGCCAGTTGCTCGATCCGCTTGTCGACCCGTGCCTCACCAACCGCCAATTCGGCTCGCACCGCCCCGGCCAGCGCCGTTCGCAGAGCATCGCGGAATCGCGGAACCAGGTCCTGCCCGAGTGTCCCACGGTCGACCGCTTCCAGACGCCCCATCGCCGCAACATAATCACGCCCCAACAGGGCCAGTTCCGACTGCTTCAGCAGCGCCCAGCCATCGGCGGGGTCCTTCTCGAGTGCGGACTTGATCCGAATCTCCAGTGCCTCCCGCTGTTCGTATGCGGTCAGCCCCTCGGGCCCCAGTGCCAGCACCAGCCCTCGGGACATCACCAGGTTCCCCAGCACCGACCCCCCTTCGGTCGACTCGGGGAGGTAGGTCCGGCCGGCCAGTTTGCCGTCGGAGAGGCCAAGCGTGCAGATCTGTCCCGACGAAAGAGGCAGGTGATAGTGGTCATCGGTGGCCACGCCGCGACCGCACGGGCGGCCCTCGGACGGTTGCAGACTGTGGGTCCAGGCGGCCTTTCCATCGGCCAGGTCGAATGCCGCGACCGAGTCCGCTCCGACCAGCACCATCCGGTCGGCAAAGCCCCCGGCCACATAGAGGAAGGACTCCTTCTTCTTCTTCCAGAGCAAACCGCCGGTGTAGAGATCCAGGCAGTTCAGGACAGGTTCGGAGTGCGGTGTGAATACGACCCGGTCACCGCAGATCACCGGCGGTGCGGCGGCCCATCCCGAGGCCATCCGGGCTCCGGGAGTGTAGCCCCCGGGGATCCCCACTCTCATCATGCCCGGCCTCCCCGACCCGGCATCCGGTTGCGGACGTGCGTAGCGGTGTGCCCAGAGAATCCGCCGGCTCGAGCATTCGACCCCAACCAGCCATCCGACCGTCGTCGGACAAACGGCCACTCCGTCAGAAACGGCGACATGCGACGAGGCCCAGCGGCGGTTCGGATCGCCCAGTGCCGGGCCATCGACGTAGGCAATTCGCCGTGACCAGACGGGTCGTCCGGTGGCGGCCTCGAGCACGTACAGTCGGACCTCGTTGTTTTGTTCGCCGACGACGTACAGCTTGCCGTCCTGGGGAGCCGGGGCTCCCAGGAACCGGGTTCCGGCCAACGGCAGGTCGAAGGGCTCGTCCATCTTCGCCCCGCCCACCTCCCAGCTGGGCCGTCCGCTGACCAGGTCGAAGGCCGCCAGCGTGTTCCAGTGCCCGGGTTGCTTGCCGCCGTTTCCACCAAAGGGATTGAAACCACCGAAACGGTTCGACGATGGTGCACCCCGCAGCAGCATCCGCTCCTGTACCAGGAACACCTGTCGGCCGTCGCTCGAGGGGATTCCATGGAGGGCGTGCTGGAACAGCAAACCGGTCAGCGGGTGGTTCATCGCGGCCCCGTTGACGGCTCCGAAACGGACGTTGCCGACCACGCCGCCACCGAACCGCACCGCCTGCGGCACGAACCCGCCACCCATGACACCATTTCTCGACACGCCCCCTCGCCGACCCGCCATCATGCTCTCCACCGCCACGTCCGGACGGGTCTCCCACAACACCCGCCCGCTGTCGATGTCGACAACCTCGATCCCTCGCAGCGTGCGGAAGATCGCCTTGTTGCCGACCACCAGCGGAACGAATGCCGGGATCATCGATTGTCCGAGATCCCCGAGGTCTTCGACCAGTTCACGAACCACCGCGGCAACCGCGTGGCGGTGGCTCATGCGGCGGTGCCACCGTGAGAGCAACAGCGGAGCTCCACCGTCGGCGCGGCCGCGTCGGCCCGGGCTGCCATAGAAAACCGGCCAGTCCTGCAACACCGGCTCGGGGAGTATCGCCGGTCGCGCCGGACCCAGCCACTGATCACGGTCCACCTCGCGACCGCCAGGCAAAGTCAACCGACCGGCGTTGGACAGTCCGTCCAGCAACGTCTTGACCCGCTCGGGCTGCCCCACCCGGTGGAAGACCCAGGCGGCCTTCAATCGCCACGGAGCTGCCGATGCCACCGGATCGCCCGCCTCCAGCAAACGGTCCAGCCAGAATGCCGCCAGGCCCAGGCGACCGCGGTCGACGTGACGAGACGCAAGGCGATTGGCCGCCTGCCGGCCGGCAGCTGTATGAAAGAACCGATCAGCCACCTCGACCATCTCCGACTCGCCACCGGACTCCTCGGCCTCTTCCAGCCGCTTGGTCGCCTCGCCGCCAAAACGCGTCCGATATGTCGCACGGAACGACTCGGGCAATTCCCCCAGCATCCGGTTCGCCTCGTCGTGGACCGTGATCCAACGCCCCCCCTGGCTGTGGAACAACGAATCGTCCTCGAACTTTGCCGCCGCCGGGGGATTGAGCAACACCGAGACTGCCTCGAGAACCCTGGCGTGCTGGCCAGCCTTCAGCCAATCATGAGCCTGCCGCAACAGCTTGGCCTGACGAGGATCCTGGGGCGCCAGAAGATCAATTCGATCTCGAGCCGTGGGGTCGCCGTTGCCCACCGGTTTCTTGGGTTTCTTGGGTTTCTTGAGATTCGCGGGCCGCAGACCCGGTGGGCGCGGAGGCCTGAGTTTGGCGGCCGCCGGACGACCGCCGAAGACCTGCCGCAGCAGCCGCTCGACGGCTTCCGCCGCCACACGCTTGGCGGCTTCCTGGGGAGTCTCCTTCTTGGTCGCAGGCTTTTTCGTCGCAGGCTTTTTCGTCGCAGGCTTTTTCGTCGCAGGCTGTTTCGTCGCAGGCTGTTTCGTCGCAGGCTGTTTCGTCGCAGGCTTCTTGGCCGGGGCTTTCTTCGGCACTGCCTGCTTGGACGTTTTCTGTTGCGCTGCGCTGTGATCGACAAGACCACCAAGGACGACAGCGGCGACCAGCAGAGAGCCCAGTCCACGCAATCTGGGCAACGGGGAGAGACGGAACATTTGTGCCACGTTAGGGTGGGGATCGTCGGGTCGGTGTTCCGCTCAGTATAGCCGCCACCGAGGGGTGGTCCTACCAGACGAATGGAAACGGCGCGAGGTTTTGTTCGGTGCCGCTGGACAAGCGATCCGGCGAGTGGCGGGGGCTCTGCGGGTTGCACCGGCCAGGCCGGGCGAGACCGGAACACCGCCGACGGGGACTCACTGCCGAACTGGGAAGAAAATAAAAAAATGTCCTGAACTGGTCTCCTCAATCCGAATTTGTCCGTGTAGGCTCGGGTTGCTGCTGCAGGGAAAAGGTGGGCCACTAGGAACGGGAAGTCGCGCACTCAAGATCACGATGGATCTCCGAGTGAACCGTTGATTGCCCTGTGGAGTCCTCCGGGACGGAAGGCCTCGATGGCCAGTCGCCCTCTCACCTCGCCCCGCCCCACGCCGGCCAATTGGCCTGACGCTGCGTGGCCCGGGACGAACCGTCGTGCCGAGTCTCGACCACCGAGCCAATCGCCCGGTCGGTGCGGCGTGAGGCAGCCCGGGACACTCCTGGAACTTCCCTCTTCCGGGAATCGAGGAGGCAGCCGCAATGTGGCTTGATTCACATCTCTTCTGGCGTCGAGCGATCCAAAGAACCCTGGGGCGAGTCCGCGGTGGCACGAGCCGCCGGGGCACTCGCCGTCCCCGGTCGTTCCACCACGCCACCGCTGCGACGGTCGAGCGACTCGAGGACCGTACGCTGCTCAGCGCCGGGGATCTCCTCGAACCCAACAACACTCTGTTGTCGGCCACCAACCTGGGAGTCATCAGCGGTCACGGCGAGATCGACAACGCGGAACTCTCGGTCCACGAATCCGGCGACGAGGACTGGTTCAGGTTCGAACTGGCAGCGGCCAGCGGACCGGGCCACTACCTGGCGATCGAGTTCGACCACGGGGATGGCGACCTCGACCTGGAACTCATCGACTCCGCAGGCGGATTGCTGGCGTGGTCCGCCGGCGTCGATGACATCGAGGAGATCGGGGGCGAGGGATTGCAGGCCGGCGAGTACTTCCTGCGAGTCTTCGGGTACGACGGGGACACCAACTCCGAGTACACCGTTCACTACAACGCTCCGACCACCGACGGCGACTTCGCCGAGGCCAACGATTCGATCGAAACCGCCCACGACTTCGGTCAACTCGAGGGCTTCCATTACTGGGAGGACCTTTCGATCCACGACTCGGGCAACGACGACTGGTACGTCTTCGACCTGGTCGAAGACGCCGAATGGGTCCATTTTGCCGCCATCCTCTTCAACCACAACGAGGGTGACCTTGATCTCGCCCTCTACGACACCTTCGGTGACGAGGTCGATTATTCGGCAAGCACCGACGACTTCGAGATGATCTGGCTCGAGGGTCTCGAATCGGGGACGTACTACCTGGAGGTCTATGGGTTCGCCGGCGATGCGAACCCTGACTACGAGTTGGTGATCGAGGCACCTCACGATTTCGATCACGAGAACGGGACGTACCAACCCGACGAGGGTGAACCGAACAACACGATCGAAACCGCCTGGGACCTGGGCACGCTGTGGGGCTTCGAGGAACTCGGGCCGCTCTCGATCCACGAGCCTGGCGACGAGGACTGGTTCCGATTCGAAACGGCCGCCACCGCCACCTCCTGGGACGGCGCGGCGATCGCCTTCTGGCATGAAGAGGGAGACCTGGACCTCGAGTTGTTCGACAGCCACGGCGAGTTGCTCGCCGTCTCCGGCGGGATCGACGACCACGAGTGGGTCGAGTTGGAAGGCCTGACAGCCGGGGCGTACTTCCTGCGAGTCAGCGGATTCGAAGACGCGTCCAACCCCGACTACTGGTTGACGCTGAACACTCCGGAGCCGACCGAGAGCGATTTTTCCGAGCCGAACGAATCGATCTCCGACGCCTACGACCTGCGGACCATCGAGGGGTTGGAGGTGATCGACGGTCTATCGATCGACGTCGCCGGCGACGTCGACTGGTTCCGCTTCGAAACCCTCGACGACGCGACCGCCTGGCACACGATTTCGCTCACTTTCTTCCACGACATGGGAGACCTCGACCTGGCCCTTTACGACACGGCGGGTGGGATGATCGGCAGCTCCGAAGGGGTCGACGGGCTCGAACTGGTCAGCCTCGACGGACTGCCCGCCGGCGTGTACTACGCCGAGGTGTGGGGGTGGGAGAACGACACGAATCCCGAATACGTACTGACGATCACCGCACCCGAGGACCCCGGCACCACCGGTGGGGGCGTGGTCGACTTTGCCGAGCCGAACAACTCCTCGGAAATGGCCTACGATTTCCGCGAGATCGAACACGACAGTGCCTGGGAAGATCTCTCGATCCACCAAGCCGGCGACGAGGACTGGTTCACCTTCACCACGCTCGCGGCGGGCACCGCCGACAGTGCGGTCGGGATCGAGTTCAACCACGAATTGGGTGATCTCGACATGGCGCTCTACGACGCCGCGGGCACCCTGCTGGAAACATCCGAGAGCATCCAGGACTTCGAACACATCAATCTCCAGGGATTGCCCGCCGGGACCTACCAGGTCCAGGTCACCGGTTTTCACGACGCGGTCCATCCCGAGTACGTTCTGGCGATCACTGCCCCGAAACCGCTTGAACCCGACTTTGCCGAACAGAATGACTCGAGGCAGGCCGCCTTCGAACTCCGCAACGCCGACGGCTTCTCGACCTGGAACGGCTTTTCGATCCACGATGCCGAGGATGTTGACTGGTTCGCCTTCGACCTGGTGGCCCAGGCCAACTGGTCCCACGCAGTCGGGATCGATTTCTTCCACGTCGCCGGAGATCTCGACCTGGCACTGTTCGACTCCGACGGCCAACCGCTGGCCGATTCGTCGGGAATCGAAAACGGTGAAGAGATCTCACTGCACGGACTGGGGGCGGGAACCTATTACCTGGAGGTGACCGGGTACGACGCGGCAACCGTTCCGTGGTACAGCCTCTGGATCGACGCGCCCCACGGGCACCACGGTGAAGCCACATTCGAACCGGACTGGGCCGAGGTGAACGATTCGCCGGACGAGGCCACCAACCTCCGGGAAATCGACGGCTACAACGCCTGGCAGGAACTCTCGATCCACCATCAGAGCGATGTCGACTGGTTTGCCTTCGAACTGCTCGCCGAGGGGACCATCCACCACTACGCGGCTATCGACTTCGAACACGGAGAAGGAGATCTCGAACTGGGCCTGTTCGACGCATCCGGTGTGCCGTTGGCCGAGTCGATCGGAGTGAGTGACTTCGAGGAGATCTCGCTGGCCGGGTGGCCTGCCGGGGCCTACCTGCTGCAGGTGACAGGTCACGACGGGGCGAACAACCCGGAATACTCCCTGGTGATCGACGGACCCGACTGGGATGCAGGCGAAGCCGGAAGCGGTTACCCCCCGGATGGCCGTGAACCCAACGACACCATGAACGAGGCGGTCGACCTGAGAACGGTCGAAGGACGAACCACGATCGAAGACCTCTCGATCCACTCGTCCGACGACGTCGACTGGTTCCGGTTCACCACCGCTGCAACCGCCACCGCGGGCCACTCGGTGAGAATTGACTTCGAACACGATCTCGGTGACCTCGACCTCGCCCTCTACAACCAACAGGGCGAACTGGCCTTCTCGGACTTCGTCGACGACTACGAGGAGATCAGCCTCGAGGGACTGGTCCCCGACACCTACTGGATCGAGATCTACGAGTACTCCGGCCATACGCATCCCGAATACTCGCTGACGATCGAAGCCCCGGTCGACAGCGACCCGAACCCGGACAGATTCGAGGAGAATGACACTCGTGAGACGGCGACGGTGGTCCGCACCGACGCCGGCACTGGCACTCTCTCGGGAACGGTCACACTCGAGGAACTCTCCATCCACTCCGGCACCGACGTCGACGTGTTCGCCTTCACCTCGGTCGCTCCCGGCACCACCGCTCACGGATTGTCGATCGAGTACCGCGACGGCGACGGCGACCTGGTGCTCGAACTGCTCGACAACAACGGCGGCCTGGTCACCGTGGCGACCGGTCACGACGGACACGCCCGCGTGTCGTTCGATGGACTCGATGCCGGCACCTGGCACGCGAGAGTCTCGGGACTCGAGGGCGAAACCAACGTCTACAAAATCGGGTTCGATGCCCCCAATTCGGAGAGTGGCGGTGTCGAGGGTGCGGATGCCTGGACCGTGATGATCTACGTCACCGCGAGCAATCTCGAAAGCTTCGCGCACTCGGACATCAACGAAATGGAGGCGGCGGCCGCGGCACTTCCGGGTTCGGTCAACCTCTCGGTGCTGTGGGACCAGAGCGCTGCCGGAACCACGTTCCCCACCGGCGGCGGGTCACAATCGGCCTGGGGCGACACCGGCCGCGCGTTCATCTCTCCGGACTCGAACCCCAACGTGATCTCAACGGAGTTCGAGTTGCTCGGCGAACAGAACACGGGGGACCCCGACACGCTGGCGAACTTCATCGACTGGACCGTCGCCGAGGCTCCGGCCGAACACTATGCCCTGATCATGTGGGACCATGGCAGCGGACTGCAGGGTTTCAACTACGACGACATGGACGGGACGACCAGCGACCACATGACCACTCCCGAACTGGTCGAAGTGCTCTCCGCCCCAAACCGCCCCGACTTCGATGTCGTCGCTTTCGACGCCTGTCTGATGGCCATGGCCGAAGTCGGATTCAGCCTGGCCCAACACACCGAGGTGTTCGTCGCTTCACAGGAGGTCGTCGGCGCCGACGGTTACGACTACACGACGCTGTTCGAGGTGCTTGAGGAACATCCCCAGACAATCGGTGCCGAGGCTCTGGCTACGGGGTTTGTCGACAGTTACCAGGAACAGTACGAGGGTGACTTCTGGGGTTGGGACACCCAGAGTGCGATTTCAACCAGCGGCTACGGCCTGCTGCTGGAGACCCTGGGCGAATTCGTCGACGCCGCCCTGTCCGGCACCGACCAGGATATCGATCTGCTCCGGGACGCCCGCGCCGACGCGATCACCTACGACATTTCCTTCCTCCGCGACCTGGGCAGCTTCGTCGGACCAGTCGCCGACAGCGACGATGCCTCCGTGGCTCTCCACGACGCGGCTGTCTCTGTCGAGCAGGCGATCGATGCAATGATCCTGGCTCGTTCCGACGACAACCGGAACAGTTCCGGCGTTTCGATCTTTCTGCCAGACAACGCCACAACCGCCGGCACGTGGTACACCTCACCGTATTCGTCGTTTGAACAGTCGACCGGTTGGAGCGACCTGATCGACGCGATGGGTGGACGCGGAGTCAACGGCGGCGGCAACAACTCCGGACGTTCGAACTCGGGACCCGACTGGGGTGAACACAACGATATCCCCGCGTCGGCTCACGACCTCAACACGCTGGTCGGCAGCGGCCACGCGTTCTCGGCACTCAACCTCCACTCTGCGGACGACACCGACTGGTTTCGTCTGGAGATCACCGATGCGGGCACTTCCGACGACCGAATCACCGTGACTCCTTCCGGGACTGCGACCGCGGCAGTCCGCGTGGCACTGTTCGACTCGATGGGAATCTCATCGCTGGATGACTCGGCCATCGGACCCGGCCCCCAGCAAGTCAGCCTCGACGGACTTGCTGCCGGCGTGTACCTGGTTCGGATCGACGCGCCACAGGCGACGGCGATCACCGCGTACAACCTGCTTGTTGACGCGCCCGACGGAAACGCGGCGTCCGACTGGGCCGGGGCCAACAGCACCCAGGCCAAGGCCTTCCACCTCGGAACAATCGGCAGCAACTCGGTCTTTTCCGGACTGGGCGTCGCCGCCGGTGAAGATGACTGGTTCACCCTCGACACCCCGCGACGATCCTCATCGGCCCTCTATTCGCTCGACATCTCCACACCAATGGGTCAACCGGTCACACTTGCCGTCCTTGGCGCCAGCGGGCAATTGATCGACCAGGTCACCGGCGACGGCACGCAGTCGCTGGACTACCTCGCCAGTGGAGCCAGCGAACAGCTGACCCTGCAGATCACCGGCGGCCATGCCACCACCGCGTACTCACTGCACTTCACTCCCCGCACGGCTACGGTCGCCGTCGATCTCGACCTTGGCGGCAACCTCGTCATCACCGACACCTCGCTTCACGGGCAGGACGATCATGTCCTGATTCGAACCGAGGGAGACATGGTGATCATCGCAACGCCCGAACACGTGTTGGCCGCCACGGTCGGGTCGACCACCGACCCGCACACCGTCGAGGTGCCGGTCGACCAGATCACCGGCGACGTGTGGGTCGTTTCCGGGGCCGGCAGCGACCGGATCGACGCCTCGAACAGCCTTCGCCCCGTCGAACTGCTCGATGGTGACGACCACGACACGTTGCTCGGTGCAGATTCCACCGACGAACTCGCCGTCGAAACCGGGTTGGCCCTCATCCTGGACGAGACCAACGCGTTGTGCACGACGACCGGGTCGTGGATGTCGTACAACCGTCAGGGATACGGCGGCAGCCTGGACTTCGCCCCCGCCGGGGATGGCACCGCGGTGGCAACCTGTTCGATGTCGGACCTGGTGGCCGGTGACTACCTGGTGTCGGCCACGTGGACTCCACACGCCAACCGTGCCAGCAACACGCCGTTCCGTCTGACGGTCGACGGGGTGACCCGGACCCAGGGACAGATCGACCAGAAGGTGCAGCCCAGCGACCTGGTCGACGGCGTCCGGTGGGAGGAGCTGGGAACGATCAGCATCTCTTCCGGAGAGGTGCTGGCGGCCGAACTGACCAATGCGGCCAACGGGTACGTCATCGCCGACGCGTTGCGGATCGTCCGGGTGGAGTCCGGCGGCGGCAACGGCAGCCCGGTTCCCCAGCAGAGCGCCTCGCCGGAACAACCCGCCAACGAAGAGACCCCCGCGGCGGTCGTCCCCTCACCGGTCGCCCTCATCCTGGACGAGACCAACGCGTTGTGCACGACGACCGGGTCGTGGGTGTCGTACAACCGTCAGGGATACGGCGGCAGCCTGGACTTCGCCCCCGCCGGGGATGGCACCGCGGTGGCAACCTGTTCGATGTCGGACCTGGTGGCCGGTGACTACCTGGTGTCGGCCACGTGGACTCCACACGCCAACCGTGCCAGCAACACGCCGTTCCGTCTGACGGTCGACGGGGTGACCCGGACCCAGGGACAGATCGACCAGAAGGTGCAGCCCAGCGACCTGGTCGACGGCGTCCGGTGGGAGGAGCTGGGAACGATCAGCATCTCTTCCGGAGAGGTGCTGGCGGCCGAACTGACCAATGCGGCCAACGGGTACGTCATCGCCGACGCGTTGCGGATCGTCCGGGTGGAGTCCGGCGGCGGCAACGGCAGCCCGGTTCCCCAGCAGAGCGCCCGATCCAGGCGATCAGTTGACACCACACCGTGTGTCGATCCTGGTGACCAGACGATCGGAGACGTCGATGAGATTGATCGCTGCGCGATTGTCTTCACCGATTGGGCCGACGAATTGGAGTAGCTGCTCCCGGGTGGGCTCGACCAACGACATGGCCCGCCTGCTGGTCCTGTCTGGGATCACTCCGGCCTGCCGCCCGGACAGCTTCAGGCCGTCGCCGGTCCCCTGCGGCGGCGGTTCTTGCTCTCGCGGCGGCGCTTGTTGCGACACATGCGGCAGATACGTCCGAGATAACGGCGGCGGCCCGAAGCGGTCTGCTTCTTGTAAAGTACGTAGAACGGCTCCACCGCCGGCCAGCGACTGTTGCAGTCCCGACAGGCACGAACGGCCAACGACTGCCCGCGTGAACGGGTTTGGCTGCGGCGCTTGCGGGCCAGGTCCCGCAGTTTTGACTCCTGTTGATCACGGTAGGTTTCCCATCGCTTCTTGCTGGCCGCGGCCGCCTTCGTCGACACTCGTCGCTGCTTGGCCTTCGAGAACGGCATCTGCATCACCTCGGCCCACGACCGCTTGATTCCCATCTTCTGCAGGTGGTAGACGACGCGACGTCGAGACACCAACGGAGTGTGCTCGCGATTCCACAGCAGGGCGATCTGCTCGGGCGTGCACCTCGACGCATGAGCCAGCAGGAAGGTTTGGAAGCGGTCGAGTTGGGTAGCGGTCAATCGAACAGCATCGCGGGCTCGGCGAGACCGGCCACGGTCGATCAGGCTCAGCCGACCCAGCTTCTTCTGGATGGCGTTCCGCGAATACCCGGCCAGCATCCCCGGGTCAATCACAATGCCGGCCGCCGTCCAACTCTCGCCGATCAACCGCTTGAGCACCGCCTCGGCTTCGGCGGTCCACCGCTTCCGCGGAATGCCGTCCCCGACATAATTCAACCGCGCAGCCTTATTCTGGATCGCCGCCGGAGACCGGGAGCCGATCTGCATCTCGCTGGCGGAGAACCCCTGTGCCAGGAGACCCCACAGCTGTTCGATCTCGTTTTCGGTCCAGAATTGCCCCGGCATCCCTCTCGCCCGCGCCTCGACCGTCGTCGGTGACCGTTGAATTTTCTGCTTCCAGCAGCTATCTTGACGCGCCTGCATGGTAACGAGCGGAGGGGAGTTTCCCAAACGAACCGATCGAATTCGGTTGATCCATCCGCAAAAATCTCCATGAGACCGCCCGCAGGAGACCCCGGCCAGACGCCGCTCTCCTCGCATTCAACTCTTCCCGGCACGCACTCGGGTTTCTCCGCCATGTCCAGTAACGTGCACATTGAATTGATCGGCCGAACCGACGAAGAGACCGGATCGGCGGCCTGCGAGCGACTTCGCGCCGCCGGCCAAACCCCCGGAGTCCTTTACGGGAACCAGAATGAGACGGTCTCGGTCAAGACCGAGACCGGAACGCTGCGGCCACTGATCGACCGGGGTATCCGAGTGCTCGACATCGCGATCGACGGTGAGACCCAGAAGGTGATGTTCCGTGAGGTCCAGTGGAATACGTTCGGCACCCAAGTGCATCACTTCGACCTGCTGCGAATCGATGCCGACCAGCGGATCGAGATCGAGGTGCCGATCGAACTGCGTGGAACGGCTCCGGGCACAAACAGTGGTGGACAACTCGAGCAACCCCTGCACACGGTCCGGATCAATTGCTCGGCTGTCGCGGTCCCCGAGAGGCTGATGATACGAATCAACCACCTCGAGATCGGAGATGCGATCACCGTGGCGGACCTTGACCTCGAAGGCGACGCCGAAGCGACACTCGACCCCACGACGGTGATCGCGCGGGTGGTGGAGATCCGCGAGGAACTTGAAGAAGAGTTGGGCGAGGAGGGCGAGTTCGAGACCGGGATGATCGAACCGGAAGTCATCGGCCGCGCCGCGGACGACGACGGCGACGGCGACGACGACGACGACGAGTAACCGGCCATGAAGGTCATCGTGGGCTTGGGCAACCCCGGCCCTCGCTACCGCCGCACCCGCCACAACGTCGGTTTCGACGTACTCGAGGAACTCGGCCGCCGCTTCGGGCCGATCCCGACCCGAACCCGCTTCGATGCGGAGATCGGCGAGTTGACCGTTGCGGAGACCCGGTTGCTGCTGGTCGCGCCGCAGAGCTTCATGAACAACAGCGGCCGCACCGTCGGGCCGCTGCTGGACTTCTACAAGCTCGACCCCGCCGCAGTCCTGATCGTCTGTGATGACCTCAACCTGCCACTCGGCCGACTGCGGTTGCGAGAGCACGGTTCGGCCGGCGGCCAGAAGGGGCTGTCCGACATCCTGCAGCGACTCGGCACCCAGGAGGTGCCCCGGTTGCGGATCGGGATCGGGCAACCGCCACCACGCTTCGACGCCTCCGACTACGTGCTCGGACGATTCACTCAAGACGAGCGGATCTCGATCGAGACGGCGGTGGCCGAAGCCGTCGACGGTGTGCTGCTCTGGGCCCAACAGGGTTCCGCCGCCGCCATGAATCGACTCAACCCGTCCGCACTTCCCGATGAAGACGCGGACACCGACAACCAGTGAACCGGCGCGATCGGCTTCAACATTGCAAATCGCTGTAGAGACGATACAACGGGAAGACTGCGTGTGGCCGTCTGGCCGTCGGACCCGGCGTCGCAGCCCGCCCCACCGGTTGCCACTTGCAGGACCACTCCCAAGACCAATCGGCAGGCCTGGCTTTCTTACTTCTCGGCTCTCCCCGGCCCCAGCCCAAGGAACGACACCCGTGGCGCAGAACTACTATGAAGGAATGTTCCTGGTCGACAGCGGCAAGTTCGCCAACGATTCCGACGGAGTGATGAAACACGTCCGCGAACTGCTCTCCAAGACCGGAGCCTCGATCCGCGACGACCGGGTCTGGATGGACGGCAAGCTGGCCTACCCGATCGACGGGCGACGACGCGGAGTGCACTTCCTGGTCTACTTCCAGGGCGACGGAAACGCGAACACCGAAATCGCACGACAGGTGAGACTCTCCGATCTCGTGCTGCGTCATATCGTGATCCGACACCCCGAGATCATGTGGGACCGACTGGTGGCTGCCATCAGTGGTGGGACCGAGGACGAGGTGACGAAAACGGCCACCGCGGCCACGGCCGCGAAAGAGGCCACCGCCGCGAAAGAGGCCACCGCCGCGAAAGAGGCCACCGAAGCCGACAGTGGCGATGAGCCGGTCGCAGAGGAGGCCAAAGAAGAGTCGCCGGCTGAGGACGGTGGCGATGAAACGACTGCCGAAGAGGACACCGACGCGGAGGCTTCGGCCGGGGAAGAGACAACTGGAGATAGCGACGAGGCAGCCGCCGCCGAGGA
>CAUZRQ010000036.1:0-45729 GCA_963582065.1 Planctomycetota bacterium
ATCCGGATTGCCGGCAAGCCGGTCGATCCGCGTTACCGGGACGGCTGGTCCCGGATCACCAATCTGATCGAGACGGGCGGGTCGTGGAGCGGTCGCGAGCGGAATTGCTGTTACCTGAATCTTGGTGGTGACATTCCGTTCGCCGACGTGTCGTACGCCAGCGGGTTCGACTTTCCTGATGACGCCCGCGCCGTGGCGTCGGTCGACTGGGATCACGACGGAGACCTGGACCTGTGGATCACCAACCGCACGGCGCCTCGGCTCAGGTTCCTCAGGAACAACGGGTCACCGGGTCAACGCGGCCTGATGGTTCGCCTGCGGGGCACCTCGGGAAACCGTGACGCGATCGGTGCACGGCTTGAGCTCTCCGCGGCCGACAGCGAGGCCCGCCCACTGGTCCGCTTCGTCACCGCCGGCAGCGGGTACCTGGCGCAATCGAGCAAGTGGGTGCACTTTGGTGTCGGCACGGCCGAGGGTCCCTTCCGGTTGACGATCGGATGGCCGGGTGGAAAGAGCGAGACGCTCGAGGGGCTGGCGGCGGGCGGTCGATACCGGGTGGTCGAGGCCTCGGGACAGGCGATTCGACAGGACGCCCGCGACATCCGGCTCGCCGAGGGCAGCCTGGCGGTGGTGGAACCGACCGGCCGAGCCCGTATCCCGTTGCTCGAACGGCTGCCGTTGCCCTCGATCGAATACCTCGACGAGACCGGATCGGTCCGCACGCTGTCCTTTTCGGGGCGGCCGACCCTGATCAACCTCTGGGCAACATGGTGCCTGCCGTGTGTCGAGGAACTCCACCAGTTCAAGGAACGCCTCGGCGAATTGGACAAGGCGGGGCTCGAGATCCTGGCTCTCTCGGTTGACGGTCTCAAGGACGGTCAGAACGGCGAACTCGACCTGGTTCGCGGTTTCATCGACAAGCACGACCTGCCGTTCGGAGCGCGGCGTGCGACGAGTGTTTCGGTCGACCGGCTGGACGTGATTCACGACGTGGTGTTGACCACCCGGACGCAACTCGATGAGAAGTTCACGCTGCCGGTCCCGGCCAGCTTCCTGCTGGATGCCTCGGGGCGGCTGGCGGTGATCTACAAGGGACCGGTCACCGTCGACATGCTGCTGGCCGACGTGTCGCTGGTCTCCGACGCCAATGGGCCGTCAACCACCGATCTCGCCGTCGCCTACCCGGGTCGCTGGTTCCTCCGGCCGCACGGCCTGGGCGGCGTGGCGGTCCGGGTGGCCGATCGTATGGTCCGCCGTGGTCATCTCGATGCGGCTCTCCCCTACGCGATGCTGGCTGCCGACCTGGCCACTCGCAACGGCAACCCGTTCGATCTGTCCCACAAGGCAGCCGGAACACTGATCGACCTGGGCAACGCGTGGGACCGGGGGAAGAAGCTGGACCTCGCCGAGCGGGCCTTCTTGCTGGCCCGGCAGGCCGACCCAAACGACGCCGCGGCCCTGACCAACCTGGGCAACATCCGGCTGCGCCGCGGCGACCTGCGTTCTGCCGAACGATCCTACCGCCAGGCGATCGTCCTGGATCCCGATCAACTGCAGGCCCGTATGAACCTGGGTTCGATCTGCCTGCAGCAACAGCGTGTCTTCGATGCCGTCAGGCATCTTGAAGCTGCTGTGCGGATCAACCCCCGTTTCCCCCAGGCTCACAACCTGCTGGGCATAGCGTTGCTGCAGCAGGGGCGGCGGTCACCGGCACGTGAACACTTCGAGAAGGCCGTGGCGCTGGATCCCGAGTACCAGGACGCTCAGACCAATCTCAAGGCGATCGGCGGAACGGCTGCCGGGGGAGGTGGCCGGTGAGCAATCACGCCGGACGACTGCTTGTCTGGGCCATCGCTGTTGCGTGGCCGGGGGTCGATGCTCGAGGTGCCGAGCCCGGCGAGGTGGCGAAACTGGTTGCCCGCCGCGGGGGACGAATCGTCGAGTTGTCCGTCGGGGATGAGCCCGCCCGGGTGCGGCTGGCACTCGGCGGCACTCAGGTCAGCGACGCCGATCTCGATCAACTGGTCACCCTGCCGCACCTGGCCGAGATCGACCTGTCCTCAACACTGGTCACCGACACGGGGGCCGGGCACCTGGCCGGTTGCGCGACCCTCGAGGCCGTTGATCTTTCGCGGACCCGGATCAGCGACGACGGCCTGTCGGCGCTGGCCGGGTTGCCCCGGTTGACGTCGCTGCGTGTCGGGTTCACCCATGTCCGGGGTCGCGGTCTGCCGGGCCTGCGGCGACTCGAGACGCTCGGCCTCGATGGTCCTCAGACCACCGACGCTACGCTGAAACACCTTGCCGGGCTGGACAAGCTGAAGTCACTCAGCCTCAACCTCTCTCGTGTCACCGATCCGGGTCTGTCCCGACTGGTTGGATTGACGGGTCTCGAATCACTGAGCCTGTGTGGAACTCGGATCGGCGATGGTGGGCTGGTCCATCTCTCGAAGGTGAAGGGGCTGACGCGTCTTGAATTGTCGGGCACCCGGGTGAGCGATGCCGGTCTGAAGGCTCTTGGAACGATGCCGTCGCTGGTGCAGGTCGGTCTCGACGGGACCACCGTCGGCGACGCGGGGCTGGTTCACCTGGTCGGTCTCGAACGGCTCGAACGGCTGGGACTCTCGGCCACGCGGGTCGGTGATCGGGGCATACTCGCACTGGCCCGGCTGACGAGCCTGAAGCGACTGTCCCTGGCCACCAGTCGTGTCACCGATTCGGGCCTGCTCGCACTGCGGAAAGTCTCGAGCCTGCAACGACTGGTGCTGACACTGACGGCGACGACCGACATGGGTGTCGCCGGGCTTCGCGAGGCGATCCCCGGCCTGGAAGTCGACCGCTAATCGGTGCGGACTCGCCCGGTGCCCTTTTGCTTACCGCTTGGGTACACTCACGCGACGAAACGGGACGTCACCTCCACGGCGGGACGGCGGCGATGAAGGCACTGGTCAAGGCGAGGTCGGAGCCAGGTTTGTGGCTCGAGGAGGTACCGGTTCCCGAGTACGGGATCGACGACGTGTTGATCCGGGTCGAGCGGACGGGGATCTGCGGCACCGACCTGCACATCTACGAGTGGGACGAGTGGGCGCAGAAGACGATTCCGGTGCCGCTGGTCGTCGGCCACGAGTTCGTCGGGTCGATTGTCGAGGTGGGTGGCAACGTCAAGGACTTCCGGCCGGGGGACATCGTCAGTGGCGAGGGGCACGTCGTCTGTGGCCACTGTCGCAACTGCCTGGCCGGCCGACGGCATCTCTGCAAGGACACGCAGGGGATCGGGGTCAACCGGTCCGGGGCGTTCGCCGAGTACATCGCCCTGCCCAAGACCAACGTCTGGTATCACGACCAGTCGATCGATCGTGACGTGCAGGCGATCTTCGATCCCTACGGCAACGCGGTGCACACGGCGTTGTCGTTTCCCGTATTGGGCGAGGACGTGCTGATCACCGGGGCCGGTCCGATCGGCGTGATGGCTGCCGCGGTCGTGCGACACGCCGGGGCCCGTTTTGTCGTCGTCACCGACGTCAACCCTTACCGGCTGGAACTGGCCGGTCGCATGGGGGCGACTCACACCGTCGACGTCCGCAGCGGGTCGGTCGGCGATGCCCAGGCTGAACTGGGCATGAAGGAGGGCTTCGATGTGGGGCTCGAGATGTCGGGCCAGCCGGCGGCACTCGAGGAGATGGTCACCAACATGTGCCACGGCGGTCGCATCGCCGTGCTGGGGATCCCGTCGGAGCAGATCGTGATCGACTGGCACACCGTGATCTTCAACATGCTGACGATCAAGGGGATCTACGGCCGCGAGATGTACGAGACGTGGTACCACATGACGGTGATGCTCCAGAGCGGCCTGGACATCAGCGGCGTGATCACTCACCGGCTCGATTGGAGCGACTTTGAAGAGGGTTTCCAGACGATGCAGTCGGGAGAATGCGGCAAGGTGGTGCTCGATTGGTCGAGCGTGAGCTGAACGGTTGCGGCAGTCGGAAGAACCAGGAGACAGCCATGGTCGACACGATCCGGGAGCATCTGGCCGGCGAAATCGCCGGGATCCGTGAGCAGGGGTTGTACAAGTCCGAGCGGGTGCTGGGTTCGCCGCAGCGGGCCCGGATCGAGGTGTCCGACGGGGAGGTGCTGAATTTCTGCGCGAACAACTACCTGGGCCTGTCAGATCATCCGGAGGTGATCGCCGCCGCCCGCGACGCGTTGGACCGCTGGGGCTTTGGACTCTCCAGCGTTCGCTTCATCTGCGGCACCCAGCAGGTGCACAAGGAGCTCGAGGCGCGGTTGAGCGAGTTCCTGCACACCGACGACACGATCCTCTATTCGTCCTGCTTCGATGCCAACGGCGGTCTGTTTGAGACCCTGCTGGGTTCCGAGGACGCGGTGATCAGCGATTCATTGAACCACGCCAGCATCATTGACGGCGTGCGGCTGTGTAAGGCGGGGCGGTTTGTCTTTGCCAACAACGACATGGATGACCTGGAATCGAAGTTGCAGGAGGCGGCCGGTGCGCGTCATCGACTGATTGCCACCGACGGCGTGTTCTCGATGGACGGCTTCATTGCCAAGCTCGGGGAGATCTGCGACCTGGCCGATCGCTACGACGCGTTGGTGATGGTCGACGATTCTCACGCCGTCGGAGTGATCGGCGGCGGGGGACGCGGTTCGATCGAGTACCGTGACGTGCTGGGCCGGGTCGACATCGTCACCGGGACGCTGGGCAAGGCCCTGGGCGGAGCCAGCGGTGGCTACACGAGCGGCCGTGCCGGGATCGTCGAGATGCTCAGGCAGAGGTCTCGACCCTACCTGTTCTCCAACTCGCTGGCCCCGATGATCGCCGCCGCGGCGGTGAAGGCCCTGGACCTGCTTTCGGGATCCACCACGCTGCTCGACCGGTTGCGCGAAAATGCCGCGAGGTTCCGTGGCGGCATGGAGGCCAACGGGTTCGTGGTGCCGCCGGGTGAACACCCGATCGTGCCGATCATGCTCGGAGATGCCGTGCTGGCCCAGTCAATGGCCGAGCAGTTGTTGGCTCGGGGGATCTACGTGATTGGCTTCAGTTTCCCGGTGGTGCCGCGGGGCGAGGCCCGCATCCGGGTTCAACTCTCGGCCGCTCACTCGACCGAGGATGTCGACTTCGCGATCGAACAGTTCGTGGCGGTTCGCGACGAGTTGTCGGCTGGGTGATCCACCGGGTTCAGGTGTCCTCGAGGTTCCACTCGAAGATCACTCCCAGCATCGATTTCTCGCGGCGGTCGATCATCTCGTAGGCGGTTGCCATTTCGGTGTAGGGCATCCGGTGAGTGATCAGCCGGCCGGGCTTGAGCGTGCCGTCGGCCATCAGTTCGAGCACGTAGGCGACGGCGGTCTTGCGACCGAAACGGTCCCGTTCGTCGGCGGGGAAGCAATCACCGGCGCGGTGCGAGACGGCGACCAGCGAGATGCCCTTGTTGTAGAAGAGTTCCATCGACAGCGGGTTGAAATCCAGCGGCGGTTCGCCTCGTCCCGAGAGGGCCACGATGGCGACCCGGCCACCGGGCCGCACGATTTCCAGTGCCGTCCGGTGAGCCGGCCACGGGTTGGCCGTCAGGATCACCAGGTCGACGCCCTCGCCCCGGGTGAACTCGTCGAGTCGATCCGCCAGGTCGGGGTCGTTGTAGAGGAACCCCGCGTGGGCTCCGACACTTGCGGCCATTTCGAGCCGGACCGGGCTGTTGCCGATGCCGATCGTGCGGGCTCCGAACAGGGGACCCAGGGCGACGGCTCCCAGGCCCAGCACGCCCAGGCCGACAACGGCGACGTTCTCTCCAGGTTGGAATCCGGCCTTGCGGTAGCACAGTGCCGAGAGTGCCGAGAGCCAGGCGTAGACGGCGTCCTCGTCGGCAACTCCCTCGGGCACCTTCACCACCGGCCCGTCGGCATCGATCACCAGGTCGGATTGGTGAGGCAGGTTCAATACGACCCGGTCACCGACGGCGAACTCGGTCACCTCGCTGCCGACACCGCGGACGATTCCCAGGTTGCTGTCGCCGACCCAGCGGGGGAAGTCGGGCGCTCCCGGGACCTGTTCGGCTCCCTCGAAGTTTCCTCGATCCGTGCCGATCTTCAGGGCACTGATCCGGGTCTGCGTCCAGATCTGTCGGGGGCCGAGGTTCTGGGTTTCGAGCGGGTGGTCCTCGATTTTCAGGTCACGGGGGCCGTGAAGGATGGCGATCTGCATGACGTTGGATCCTGTAGTGAGGGAACTGGATTATGTCCGTCTTCGGGGAAGCTCTCCAGTTGGACGGGGACCGGTTGGCAGATGTTTTCGGGTCGATCTCCCCGAGTTCCACGAGAAATCCGCCTATCCCCTATTGGAGAATATCACTTTGCACGGTAGCCTCGTCGCTTCGTGACCGGGTGCGGGTTGCAGCCGGACGCTTCGTGGTAAACACCGAGAGCCCGGCCCGCTGATGTCCGACGCTACGGCAATTCTGCTGCTGACCGGTTATGCCGTGGTGACGGTTCTGACGATCGCCTGGCGGATTCGGCGTTACGACGTCAACGTTCTGGCCTGGATGCTCTACTGCGTCGATCGGCTGTTTGTCGGCCTGATGTGGCGGTGGCGTTCGAATCGACCCTGCCCGCTGCCGAGCGATGGGGCGGCGCTGATCATCGCCAACCACACCAGTGCGACCGATCCGATGCAGTTGTGGATGAACCACCACCTCGGTCCCGGCCGCTACAACGTGCGGACGATCAGTTTCCTGATGGCTCGAGAGTACTACTCCGTGAAGTGGGTCCAATGGATCTTCCGTTCGATGCGGGCGATTCCGGTCAACCGGGACGGCAAGGACACCGGGCCACTGCGAGAGGCCCTGAGATTGCTCCAGCGTGGGCACCTGGTGGGGGTCTTTCCCGAGGGAAGAATCAACGTCGAGACTGACGGCCTGCTTGACAGCAACTCGGGTGTCGGATGGCTGGCCTTG
This sequence comes from Planctomycetota bacterium, assembly GCA_963582065.1. Taxonomy (GTDB): domain Bacteria; phylum Planctomycetota; class Planctomycetia; order Planctomycetales; family Planctomycetaceae; genus UBA8437. Next base: position 6,972 of record CAUZRQ010000036.1, read on the forward strand.
AAGTCCCGTGTCCCGGTCTTCCCGGTCTTCCTCGAGAATGTCCCGGGCGGGTCCAGCATGGTCACACCGTTTCTGACTCGTGGCCAGGTCCGGGTGCACTACGGAGATCCCATCGATCTGTCTCGGTACTACGGTCAACGGCCCCGGGGCGAATTGCTCGAAGAGGTGACCGAGTTGATGATGTGCCGGCTGGCGGAACTGGGAAATATTGACCGGTCCGGCCCGGCCCGGTCGGGGGCGGAGATCGAGGACGGGTCGCTCCCGGGCACGACGGCCCCCGTCCGGACGTCGGTCGTGCAGGTTGCTGGAACCTGATGGCCCGCGATGAAGGTCATCGCGAGGACCTGGTTGCCGAGGCGACGGCCCTGGTTCGTCGGGCCGAATTCGTGGCGGCGACCGCCGGCCGGCCTGGTGATGAACCGCCCCTGGTGGCGGGCTTCCGCCGCAATGGCAGCCTGTCGGTGTATTTCGGCGAAGATCCGGTCTACCAGTTTGGTCCCGAGGGCCGTCTGCGTCGGGCCTACGTCGACGGGTTGCTGTTTCGCACCCAGGGCAGCACGCTGGCCCAACTGGTACGTGACCGCTCGTCGGGGGGCCACGTCGGACTGCTGCGGCACGATCTCGATGACGACCAACTGGCCGCCTTCCGCGCGGCGATGACCGGCCGGATCGCCGGCTTGCTTGAAGAACTCCGTTCGGACCGCTTGAATCAGGCAGCCACGGTCCCCGAGTCGGCCGACGTGAAGAGCGAGTTGGTCTCGATGCTGGGGGTGGTGCTGACCATCGAGCCGTGGCTGGCGTCACCGTTTGCCGGCAAGCGGTGACGTGCTGACAGACGGACCGGCCCAGGGAATCACGCAATGACCTCAGTTCGTCCCAACCCCGTCAAGACGACTCTCGATGCCGGTGGCACGATCTACTCGAGTTCGGTTCGCCTGACCGATCCGGGTCTTTGTGAAATCCTGGGTTATGCCGGGTTCGATTTTGTCCTGCTCGACGGCGAGCACGGAGCCATGGATCCCTCGTCGATCGACCGGCTGGTCCAGGGGTGCTTTGCCGGCGGCACGGTGCCGATCGTGAGAGTGCTGAAGAACAACGACGCCGAGGCAGTGATGCACGTGCTGGACCTCGGTGTACAGGGGGTCCTGATTCCTCACTGTCGCACGGTCGATGACGCGCGGGCGTTGCGGACCGCGGCGATGTATTCGCCGCAGGGAAACCGTGGTTTCGGGCCGGCGCGGGGAATGAAGTGGGGGCGGGTGTCCTCGGAAGACTATTTTCGTGAGATCAACGACACGGTGGCGCTGTTGGCACTGGTCGAGGACATCGAGGGTGTGGAGAACATCGAGGAGATTGCCGGGTCGGGGTTGTTGGACGTGTTGTGGGTCGGCACCGGTGACCTGGCGATGGCTTACGGGCATCCCGGAGAACGGGATCATCCCGAGGTGAAGGCGGCGGCCGAGCGGATCCTGGCGGCGTGCCTGGAGCACGGGGTGGCGGCCGGGTACCCGGCGCGGACTCCCGAGGAAGCGGTGTGGGCGGCCGAGCAGGGGTACCGGGCGATCGGTTACGCCGGGGCCGAGGCGTACGTGATGAAGCAGTCGCGGGTCTTTCTGGACGCGGTGGGTCGGTGATCCCGGCCGCCTAACCGGCAAGTCCAGCCAGGACCTCCCGGGCCGCATCGACCGTGGCGTCGATGTCGTGGTCGGTGTGAGCTGCCGAGACGAAGTTGGCTTCGAACTGGCTGCACGGCAGGTAGATGCCGTGGTCGAGCATCCCGCGGTGGTAGGCGGCGAATCGCTCGGTGTCGTTGCGTGCCGAGACGTCGTAGTTGGTCACCGGTTCGGTGTTGAAGAACAGGGTGAACATGCTGCCCACTCGTGCGACGACGTGGTCGAGTCCCGCGTCAGCGGCGGCGGTGTCGAGCCCGCCGGTCAGCCGTGACGTCAACTCGTCGAGTCGCGGGTAGGGGTCCTGCTCGCGGAGCACCTTCAGGGTGGCCAGGCCGCAGGCCATTGCCAGGGGATTTCCCGAGAGCGTTCCGGCCTGGTAGACCGGACCGTCGGGCGAGATCGAGTCCATGATCTCGGCCCGTCCGCCGTAGGCTCCCACCGGCATGCCGCCGCCGACGATCTTGCCCAGCGTGGTCATGTCGGGCATGACGCCGTAGAGCGACTGGGCTCCTCCGTAGGCGACGCGGAACCCGGTCATCACCTCGTCGAAGATCAGCAGGGATCCGTGTGCCGTGCACAGTTCCCGACAGGCTTCGAGGAAGCCATCGACAGGAGCGACAACGCCCATGTTGCCGACCACCGGTTCCAGGATCACGCAGGCGACCTGGCTGCCGATCTCGTCCATCGTCGCTGCCAGCCCGGCCGCATCGTTGTAGGCCAGGGCGACGGTGTCGGCGGCGCAGCCGGCCGGGACACCGGGGCTGGATGGCACGCCCAGGGTCAGCGCACCCGACCCGGCCTGGACCAGCAGGCTGTCGACGTGACCGTGGTAGCAGCCGGCGAACTTGATCACCTTGTCGCGGCCGGTGTGTCCGCGGGCCAGCCGGATGGCGCTCATCGTGGCCTCGGTACCCGAGTTGACCATGCGGACCTTCTCGACCGACGGCACCGCGGCGATCACCGCTTCGGCCAGTTCGGTCTCGAGAGCCGTTGGGGCGCCGAAACTGGTCCCCTTGGCCAACGCCGCCTCGACCGCCTCGATCACCTCGGGGTGCCGATGCCCCAGGATGTGCGGCCCCCAGCTGCCGACGTAGTCGATCAGCCGGTTGTCGTCGATGTCCCACAGGCAGGCGCCCTCGCCGCGGTCGATGATCAGCGGATCGCCGCCGACCGATCCAAAAGCCCGGGCCGGGCTGTTGACCCCGCCGGGGATCGATTGCCGGGCACGGACGAAATGGGCCCGGCTGCTGTCTCGGGAAGGAATCGTCATGGCTGTCTCGGCGAGAGTCCCAGTGAGCCGATCGGGGAAAGGGGCGATTGTCCGGGGTGCCGGGGCCGAACGCAATGGGTCCGGACACGGGTGGGCAGCCCGCCGAGCGGGGGGCTCAGGCGATGTCGAACCGTTTGAGCACCATGTCCCGCACCGGGTCGCCGGTCACTGCGAATCCGGCCAGCCGTCGTCCGGGGGCGGTCAGCGAAACAACCAGTTTGCCCGGTCCGGTGGAGATCGAGGGAACCAGTCCCGAGGGAATCGGGATCTGCCAGACGGCGGCTGGTTTGGCGGAGGCCGGGGCCTTGGGGATCGGCACCGGTTTTCCGGCCAGGGACAGCGAAACGCCCTCGAGAGTTGCGGGGTCCGACCAGCGGATCAACACGTTGGTGTAGTCGAGGTGGTTCCAGAAGATGCCCTTGTAGGTCAGTGTCGCGGCCGAATCGCCCAGGGAGCGGCCCGGCGGCTTGCGTCCGTCGCTCGACGCCGGGTCCAGTTCCTTCAACGTCCAGTGTGTCTCGTTGTCGGGGTTGCCCGGTTCGAGGCACAGGAAGCGGTTGCCGTTTTCCTTGAGCATCGTCTCCAACGGACCGATCACCGGGACGTGGATCCGGGGGACCGGGTCGCGGGTCGGCTCGACTCGGCAATGACCTTCCAGCAGCTTGTGTATCGGTTCCCCGAGCGCGATTGCGTGGGGGCGGTTGAGCCGATCGCGGACGCGGGTCTCGGCCTCGAGACCCAGCAGGTGATAGATCGTTGCCGCGATGTCGTCCTGGGTAACCTTTTCGGAGGTGGGGTAGGCGGCCTGTTCGTCGGTGGCTCCGAAGACCTGTCCGCCGGGCACACCCCCACCGGCCATCACCACGCTGTTGCACGGACCCCAGTGGTCGCGGCCGGCGTTCTTGTTGATCTTCGGCGTGCGGCCGAACTCGCTGTTCCAGATGACCAGCGTTTCGTCGAGCATTCCCGAGGCCTGGAGATCATCAAGCAGGGCGGAGATGGGGCGATCGACCGACGGCAGCAGCCGGTGCTTGAGTTCGGTGAAGTTCAGCAGGTGCGTGTCCCAGCTCGAATCGATCGTCTTGCGTTCGCGGTGCCAGTAGACGGTGACCAGCTTGACGCCGGCTTCGACCAGCCGCCGAGCCATCAGTACGCCCTGTCCAAATGCGTGGTAGCCGTAACGCCACCGTTCGTCCTCTGGGACACTGGCCAGGTCGAAGGCATGGCGGACCTTGGGCGCGAGCACCATGTCGAGGGCGCGTTGGTAGAACTGGTCGAGTGACTGGCTGGAATTGGACCGGTCGGCCAGCCTGGCGATGCGATCGACGCCCTCGAGCAGGGCCCGTCGACCGGCCATCCGGCCCAGTCCCACGCCCTCTGGCAACTTCAGGCTCTCGATCGAGAAGTCCCGCCGGTCGGGGTGCTCGGTGATCTGGAACGGATCGAACTGCCGTCCCAGCAGCCCGCCGCCCTGGCCGGGAGTGATCGCCCCGTTGGTCGTGTGGATCATCTCCGGCAGTGCCACGAAAGTCGGCAGGCCGCCCAGGTTGGGTTGGAGGTAGCTGAGCACCGAGCCGAAATGCGGGAAATCGGACCGGCGGGCGTTGAACGATTCCTGTTTCAACTCGTGCTTGCGACCGGTCAGCCCGGCGTGGGCCCCGGTCGAGTGGTTGTTGTCTTCCTGGCCGACCGAGCGGATGATGGCCAGTTTCTCGGCGTGGCGCGAGACCAGCGGCAGGTGTTCGCTGACATGGAGTCCCGGGACGTTGGTCCCGATCGGTCGGAACTCGCCGCGGGTGGCCATCGGGCCATCGGGTTTCATGTCCCAGGTGTCCTGGTGAGCCGGCCCCCCCCACATGAACAACAGGATCACCCGCTTGGCGCGGCCGAAAGTCGGATTGCCCTCGGGATCCGCGACGGCCTGCCGAGCCAGCAGGCCGGGCAGTCCCAGGCCGGCGGTTGCCAGCGAGCCGACCTCGAGTATCCGGCGGCGGGAGATCCCGTCGCAGAAGCCTCGTTGCGTGCTGCCGTCGATGTGGAGCATCGGAGTGCCGGAGGGGGAACCGTGGGGAATCGGGCAGACAGGGCCGCCCCGGGATCCCATCTTATCACCCGAGTCGGGCTGTGGCGACGTTGTGCCCTGCTACCTCTTCTTTTCGGCATCCCGGGCGGCCGACTTGGCTACAGGCGGGCCGATTACCAGTACCGGCACACGCACCTGGGGGTATTCCGGGTCGTCGGTGACGATCTCCACGAACACCTGGTGCTTTCCCGGTGGTACGGCTCCGACGGTCACCAGCACCTCGGCCGTCCGTTGGCCCTCGGCGCTGACACGGTCGCGGCCGATCACGGCCTGGACAATCGAGGAGGAGGATGAGACGTCGAGGATGCTGAGCCGGTCGGTGTGATGACGGGAGAGGGTGATGGGCCGGGTGACCGGGTCGGGCGTGTTCTGGTAGAAGATCAGTGCCTTGGGTGAAACGACCAGTTTCTGATCAGGCAGGTCCACCTTCAGCCGCAGCAGGACCTCGCGGGGTTTTCCGTCGTTGTATTCGACCCGGCACGTGTATTCCTTGGGTCCGGGTGGCTCTCGAGTGGCCAGGATCTTCAGGGAGAACACGGCCCGTTCGCCGGGTTCCCAGGTGGCCCTGGGCAGTTTCGGGTCCAGGCACCCGCAACTGGGGCGGAGGGCGGTCACCTGGACCGGAGTCGAGCCGGTGTTGGTGAAGGCGAAGAACGCACGGTGCTCGGCCTGGGCGGGAACCTGTCCGAGGTTGACCAGGTACTGGTCGAAGGCGAGGCCTGGACGGGGCTCGGGACCAACGACGATCGGTTGCGGTCGGGGACCGGCGACGTCGAAGCCGACGGCCGTGGCCACCGGCAGCAGTGCCAACAGGCACCAGGCGATCGCCCGGGCCGAAGTCGGAACGGGGGTGTTTGTTGCGGACATCCGACGGTTCCTCGAGCCCCCCGGCTGGTCGGGCTTGTAGCAGGAACCGGCGAGTCGGCTCAAGAAGAAAAAAGGGACCGGCCCCGCCTGGCGGCGAAAGCCGGTCCCGTGGTTGTCACCTGCGTCGGTCTCTAGACGTCCTTGGCCGACGGCACGACGAACGGCTTGCGGTATTCGCGGGTCAGGTGCGGGTTGGCCTGCTTGGCTCCCGCACTGACGAAGATTTCCTTCTTCGGGTCCAGCTGCAGGTACTGGCCGGAGACCAACTGTTGCGATGCCAGGTCGACCTTGTTGCCGGCCAGGTGGCCGACCACGCGACCGAGCGTCGCGGTCGCCTCGTCGTCGCCGTCGAACCGCTTCTGAATGTCGGCCACCGAGATGGCTTGGCCGAGGCGGTAGGAGACGTTGCCGAGGTGGCACAGGGCGCTGGAGAGGTGGCCGTTCTCGATGTCGGCGTTGAGGTCGGCGTGCTTCCTGCTGCGGACAGCCGACAGGAAGTTCGCGAAGTGATCGCCACCGCCGCTGAACTTCTTGACCATCTTCCCTTCGGGATCGAAGGCCGCACCGCCGTTGTAGCTGGAGAGCACGACGTAGCCTTCGGAGCCTTCGAAGATCACGCCCACGCCGGCACCCTTGAGCCGGTCGGTCGGCAGGCCGCGAACCTCGAAGACCAGCCGCTTGTCGCCGTAGTCGTGGATACTGACCTGGGTGTTGGCCGTGTCACCGGCGTCGACATATCCCAGCCGTCCACCGTAGCTGTAGATCGAGTGACCGATGTGGTCGACGCCCAGGCCCCAGCGGGCGATGTCCATCTGGTGGATGCCCTGGTTGCCCAGGTCGCCGTTGCCGTAGTCCCACTGCCAGTGCCAGTCGTAGTGGAAACGAGGCCGGCTGAGCACCTTCTCGGAGGCGGGTCCCAGCCACAGGCTGTAGTCGACGCTGGCCGGGGCCTTGTACTTGCCGCGAGCTCCGATCGAGCCGCGCCGCTTGTAGCAAAGTCCGCGGGCGACGCTGACCTTGCCGATCTTGCCCTGGTGGACGTGATCGATGGCTTGGATGGTACCGCCCATCGAGCGGCACTGGGTGCCGGTCTGGACGATCTTGCCGTACTTGCGGGCCGCCTGCACGATCCGTCGGCCTTCGCTGACGTTGTGGCTGACCGGCTTCTCGACGTAGACGTCCTTGCCGGCCTGGATGGCCCAGATGGCGGCCAGGGCGTGCCAGTGGTTGGGAGTGGCAATCGACACGATGTCGATCGACTTGTCCTCGAATGCCTTCCTCATGTCCTTGAGGTACTGCGGCTTGCGGCCCGAACTGTTGCCGACCTTTTCGGCCCGCTGGCGTCCGATTGCCTCGTCGGGATCGATGACGGCCACGACCTCGGTGTCCTTCCGACGCGAAAAGGCACTCAGGTGCGATTGTCCACGTCCGCGGACGCCGACGACGGCCACCTGCAGCCGCTCGTTGGGACTCTTCGACTGCTTTTCAGCTGCCGGCACGAAGGTCGGCGCTCCGGCGACGGCTGCCGCGGCCGCGGTCAGCATGGACTGTTCGAGGAAGTCACGACGTGTCTTTTGTGCCATCGTCCGAATCTCCTGTGACTTGTGGGTCGAGGTGTCTTTGTCCTGTTGTTTCAGTGATCCCGGGGGGCGGCCGTCGCTGTTGTTGTCCGGCCGCGGGACACGATTGTCGCCGAAGGCGATCGTTCAGTTTAGCCGTGGCTGGCCGGGCGGATCAACCGGCCGTTGGTCACTCACTGATTCGGATTCGTCCATAGGCGTGCTGGGCGTTTTCGATGATCACGCATTGTCCGGGCAATTCGAGCAGCCTGCCGACCTCGTCGGGGTGCTCCAGCGGTGTGATGAAGAGGTCTTCGACGAGATCGTTGTCGAGTCGGCTCAGCAGGTAGACGTGGGCCCAGTCGGCCGCCTCCATGCACTGAGTCGCGGGCACGAGGTCGGGCGGGGCCAGGGATTTCAGTGGCGAGAGGGCCTCGGCGGGGGCATCGGCACCCCGGATGAGTTGCAATCCGTCGCCGAGTGTTTCGTCGAGGTCGGTCAGCAGCAGGATCCGACCCTCGTGCATGACCAGGTTGCGGGCCACCGCCAGTGCCCTGCCGACCTGGTTCCATCCGTGTCCGCCGGCATCGGATTCGATCGAGGCGACGACGATGTCCGGGCGTTCCTCGAGCTCGACCCGCCAGGCGTCTTCGAGACACATCCGGGCTGCTCGAAAGACCGAATCCGGGCACCCGGCCCACACTCCGGCCACATCCGCCCCGGCTGCCGGAACGACCTGCACGCAGAACTGCACGCCCAGCAGCCAGCCGACATCGTCAATCAGTTGCCGGATGGGCCGCTGGTCAGCCGGTTCCAGTTCACGGTGTCCTTCTCCGAGTGCCCGAGTGATCGATTCGGAATTGGACAAGCCGGGGTAGAGCACGCTGTGGGTGCCCCGGTAACCGAGCACCGAGTCGAAGGCAACCGGGCCGACCGGGATCACGAGGTCCGCCTCGATCAACTCGTTGGCCAGGTACACTCGCTCCCCCGATGAGGACGTGGCCAGGTATTGTCCTCCCTCGGTCTCGTCGGGATCGTGGACTTGCCACGAGATCCGCTCGGCGACATCTTCGGGCAGCCCCTTGCGAGGATCGACCGACGTTCCCGGCTGCGACCCCCGCGGTTGCAGCACCAGCACGTCGTCGGGTTCGACATCCCGGCGGGCCAGCACGTCCCAGATTGCCGCCAGAATCACGTCGGCGGCGGGCGTGTCGGCATCCAGGGCGATGACGATGTCGTCGCCGGGAACCACGGCCTGTTCAAGCGGCGGGAAGTCCAATGGAGCGGCCAGTGCGGCGCGGACCGCCGACTCGAGCGTTTCGAGTCGCTCCGGAGCCTCACGGCGGGCGACCAGTCGATCGGCATCGACCGGCAGTGCCATACGGCCGGCGCGGCCATATCGCACGTCAACAGTGAGGGGGTTGGGTTTGTTCACCGGTTTGGGATGGGCTTCTGGAGGCAGGCGGCCGTCAATCTCGTCGCGATTCCGGTTATACTCTCGGGTCGTCAGGTGGCGGCGCCGAATGCGGGACACCCGTTTGCCGGTTATACCGAGTCACCAAACAGAATCCGACCTCGCGGATGGCTGCAAGCTGTGGAGATGAGATCGACGATCAACAGCGGCACGGATGGATCGGCCGATGTTCCGGTGACGGTTGATCCCGATCGGCTGATGGTCCGGATGCAGCAGGGGGACGTTGCGGCGTTCGAGTCTCTGGTGGTCGCATTCGAACGGCCACTGCAGCGGTTCTTCATAGCCAACACCAACGACGTGCACCTTGCCGAAGACCTTGCACAGGAGACGCTCCTGCGTGTTTTCAACAAGGCCTGGAACTACATCCCGTGTGGCCGGTTTCGTGGCTGGCTGTTTCGCATCGCCCGCAATCTCCTGGTCGACTCGATCCGGAACATGTCCCGCGACGCACTGGTTCATTCGGTGCGGGTCTTCGATGGGCCGAGCGAGGTGATGGTGGTCGAGACACTGGAATTCGACGGGAAAGCACCGACGCGATCGCGTCCCGAACAGCAGGCCGCGTCGGTCGAGAGTGTGGCTCGGATTCGCGAACTGATTCTCGAGATTCCCGAAGAGCAGAGGCTGGTGATGACCCTGGTCGAGCAGACCGACATGATGCTCAGCGAGATCGCCACGGCCCTGGAGATTCCGCTGGGGACGTGCAAGAGCCGCCTGAGGCTGGCACGTCGGCGGCTGGCCGATCTGCTGGGCCAGCACGGGATGTTGTCCGACCGGCATCCGGTCGTCCGCCGTTGGGCCAGGCCCGTGTTGCCGAATCCCGCCGGTGGCCGGTCCCGGGCGAATGCTTTCGAATTGAAGAAACCGGTCACAATCTGATCAATGCCGGTGATCTTTTTTGGGTCCGCGTTCGTTGTCTACAGTCGGCTCTTTACGTGTCAGCCACCGGGATCAGCTGATCGAGGCACGCGGCGATGAGCTACTTCACACGGCTGACCGACATCGTGACCTGCAACCTTTCGGATCTCCTCGACGGAGAATCCGATCCGCAGGCGGCGATCACGCAGATCATCGTTGAGATCGAACGTGGGGTGGCCAGTGCCGAGCGGAGCATGACGACGGCGTCGTCGACCCGGGAACGGCTCCGCCGCGAACTCGACGAGCACTGTGAACGGATCGACCACTGGAACGACCAGGCCCGCGACTGGCTGAAGACCGGAGACGAGCGACAGGCCCGGCTGAGCCTGATCTGCAAGAGCGAGGTCGAGGACCTGGTGGCCGGGCTCACCCAGCAACTCGAATCTGCCACCGCGACGTGTGACCACATGTCGACCACCTTCCGGGCGCTGCAGGCCCGGCTGGCCGAAGCCCGCCGCCGCAAGCAGGGACTCGTCCAGGGAGCGATACCGGCCGAATCCGAGATGGTCGTGCCGCGGGAGCCCGAGAGTGTGGATTCGGCGAGGGCGCAGCGGATCGAGGAGGAGCTGAGCCGGTTGCGGGCCGAACTTGACGGTGAAGCCGACTGACGCGGGGCGTCTCACTTGTTGCCGACGACCGGGTCGGCCGAACCGGGCACGATCCGGGTCAGGTCCGCTCCCAGGAGCGACGGGCACCAGTAGGTCTCGATGTGTTCGACGACCAGTTCGGTCCCCCGGGTGTGGCTGACGAACGGGGCCTGCCGGGGATCGTACATCGCGTCGGTCAGGTCGCGGGCCAGTGCAACGTTGAAGCCCAGGCGGACCAACTGGCGGATGCCGAACGGTCGGCCCAGCACGCACATGTTGGTGTGCACGCCCATCAGCACCACGTTGCGGATGCCCTCGCGGTGGAGCACGTTGTAGATCTCCTGGCCGCTGTGGCTCACGCCGTCGAAACCCGTGATCTTGATCGCGTCGTGCTGCTTCGAGAATCTCCGCACGGCCTTGCCGACGACGGGGTCGTCGCAGGGCTGTTTCGAGACATCCACGGGCAACTCGGGCTCTCGCTCGGGATCCCGGTAACACCATCCCTTCAACGGGACCGGTGTCTTGGTGGCCGGAGCCAGTTTCATCCGCCAGCGGTGCGCCGTCTTGGCGTAGACGTCCATGCACCCGCTGGGGGCGTGGATGATCAGCATGCCGTGAGCCCGCGCGGCGGTGATCACCCGGTTCATTCTCGGTGCCATCGCGTCGACACGTTGAGCGGCCAGCAGACAGTAATGGCCGTTCCACATGTCGCAGATGATCACGGCCGTTTCCGAGGCGGTCCATTCCACCCGACGTGTCCGCGGGCGGAGCGTCCCGGCCGGTGTTTTCTGCCGGTCCCTCAGCGTGACCGCCAGGCGACCGGGAACGCGGGGCCGTTTGGCCAGCGCCTCGGTCTTCACGTCCTCGGCGGGCTCCGCCTTTTCGCCCTTCTGCTCGGCAGTCACCAGGGGCGTCACCGACAGGACAAGCAACAGCAGGGTGAAGATTCGCATGGCAGGAGTCTCGTGGTGGCTGGTGCGGGGTTTGCGGATTCAGATCGACCTGAGGTAGGCGATCAGGTCATCGAGCTGTGATTTCGAGAGTGGTTTGCCGGTCAGTTTTTCGGGGCGGTGGTGCTTGCCCAGGACGTCCTCCAGGCTGCGGGCACGCCCGTCGTGCAGGAACCGTCGTTTGGTGTGAAGTCCCCGCAGGCTGGGAGGATTGAACTCGGGGTAGAACAGTCGAGGGGACTCGAGGCCGACCTTGTAGGTGGCGGCGGTGGTGTAGTCCTTCCCGGCGTGGCAATCGGTGCACCCGGCCCGGGTCTCGAACAGCCGCTTCCCGCGACGGGCGGCATCATCCAGTTGGCCGTCGGCCCGGAGATGCGGGCTGACCGGATGCTCTAGAGATCCGAGGTAGGCGATCATCGCGCGGATGTCCTCGTCAGTCGGCCTGGACTCGGTCGAGAGTGTGTCGTGGAACGACTTGCGGATGCTGGCCGGCAGGCTCTGCTGCCAACCGTGCCAGGTCCACGGCCCGGTGCGGGTCACCCCGCGCAGCGACGGGGTCAGCTTGTAGGTGTCGTGGTTGCCGTCGTTGAGCGTGTCGAAGGTCTGGCCGTTGGTGTGGCCGTCGGGGTGACACGAACTGCAGCTGAACCAGCCGTCGCGGGATCGATCGGCGTCGTGGAAGATCCGCTCCCCTCGACGCACCAGGGTGGGTTCCGGAGCCCGGCCCAGCTTGATGATCCTGACGTTGCGGGCGTTGACGGCGTCGACGATCTGCAGCGTGTCCTCGAAGTAGTTGGCGACCAGCACGCGGCGGTTGTCCAGGAACACGGGATCGAGTGGCCGTCCGCCCAGTTCGACGCGCCGGAACAGACGCGGGTTGTCACGCATCGCCTCGGGCAGAAAGTCGCCGGGGTCGGCCGACGGCCACGGGAGTTCGGAGAAACGAAGCACGACCAGTTCGTGCGAGCCGCCACAACTGCCCACCAGCCACTTCCGATCGGGACTCAGGGCGACCGCGTTCAGGTCGCCACAGCCGGCACCGTGCTCGTCGAGGTTCATCTGCTTCTGCTGCCAGTACTCGCCGGTGGGCAGTGGCATGCGGGTCAGCCGGTTGTCGATCACCCAGCCTCGCTGCACGTTGTTCTCGTTGACCGGGAAGCTGCGGTTGATCGGCGTGGGCAGGATGATCCTCGCGCTGTCACCGAGGATCACCGGGCGTCCGAGGTTGAAGCCGTCGTCGAAGATCGTGCGTCGGCTGAGCTTCTTGCCGCTGTCGATGTCGTGAACCCAGACCTCACCGGGCACGTTGGCACAGGCGACCAGCCAGCGGCCGTTGGGGGCCGGCGTCAGCCATCCCGGCTGGCCCCCGGTGGGGATCCGGCGAGTGACCCGGCCGGCCGAGACATCGATCTCGGCGATCGCATCGTCTCCGGACAAAGCCACGAAGCCGCGGCGGGGACTCTTTTGGGTTCCCGATCCGACGATGGCCAGGCCACGGGGAGCGTCGCCGACGGGAATCGTCCGGGCAAGTTGCAGTCGCCCGTCACGCCAGGTCAGCACCGCCACCGCGTCGTCCTGGAGCAGGCTGACCAGCAGGGTCCGGGCGTCCCACCAGGCCACGTCGATTGGTCGACGGCCGCAGTGGGCTTCGTAGAGGACCCGTCCGGAGTCGAGTTCGACCAGCGAGACGGTGCCGGAGGTGTAATTGGCCGTGGCGACAAGTGACCTGTCGGGCGAAAGGTCCAGCGAGAGCGGGCTGCGGTCTGCCACGGTGCCGGCGAGATTGGCGGCCGGCTTGTCGGCTTCTGCCGAGAGCAGGGCGGGCAACAGCGTCAGGAGTGCCAGCAGTGGGAGGTGGCGCGGCATGGGGTCGGCGGCCTGGGGTGGATTGTCTGACTGCTTATTGTCGCCGAACTGTCGAGGCGGGCAAAGCCCTAGTACCCCACCGCCGCTCCGTCCTTGCGCGGCTCGGTGGCGCCGTGCAGCACCCCGTTCTCGTGGTCGATCCGAATCGCCTGGTAACCGCCGAACGACCCCGGAGCCCTCACGATCCGGTGTCCCAGCTGCTGCAGGGTTCGGATCGACTCGGCGGGCACGGCGGTTTCCAGTGCCACGAAGCCGCCCTTGGCGTCTGCGGGTCGGCCGGTCGGCGTGGCCGACCCGATGTGACGGATCCGCGCAGCGTCGCCGGCCTGCTGCACGTTCATGCCGAAGTCGATGATGTTCATCAGCACCTGCACGTGCCCCTGGGGCTGCATGTCGCCGCCCATCAGGCCGAAGCACAGCCACGGCTTGCCGTCGCGGGTGACGAAGGCCGGGATGATCGTGTGGAAGGGGCGTTTGTGGGGTTCGAGGCGGTTGAGGTGCTCGTCGTCGAGAGCGAACAGCTGGCCGCGGTTCTGCAGACAGAAACCGACCTTGCCGGGGACGACCTTCGAGCCGAACCCGTGGTAGTTGCTCTGGATGAAACTGCAGCAGTTGCGGTCCTTGTCGACGACGGTCAGGTAGACGGTGTCGCCGTGTTCGAGCTTGGGGTCGCCGGTGGGGACGTCGGTGGCCGCCCGTTTCAGGTCGACCCGGGCGTTTTGTTTGCGGCCGTACTCCTTGGAAATCAACTCGGTGGTGGGCAGCTTGCCGAAGTCGGGATCGGCGTAGAACCGGGCCCGGTCGGCGAAGGCCAGTTTCTTGGCCTCGACGAACAGGTGAATGTGCTCGGCCGAGTTGTGTCCCAGCGACTTGATGTCGTGGTGTTCGAGCACATTGAGCATCTGCAGGGCGGCGATGCCCTGGCCGTTGGGTGGCAGTTCCCAGATGTCGTGGCCCCGGTAGCTGGTCGAGACGGGGTCGATCCAGTCGCCGTGGTGGTCGGCGAAGTCCTTCATCGAGAAGAAGCCGCCGTTGTCCTTGCTGAAGTCGACGATTCGCCCGGCGACTTCTCCGGTGTAAAAGGCGTCGCGGCCGTGTTCGGCGATCTGCCGGTAGCTCCACGCCAGGTCGGGATTGGTGAAGACCTGTCCGATGCGGGGGGCCTGGCCGCCGGGCAGGTAGGTGCGGGCCGAGTCGGGCCACTCGGCCAGAACGGCCCGGCTACCGGCCCAGCTGCGACCGATGATCTCCGAAACCGGGAAACCCTCCTCGGCCGTCTTGATCGGGTCGGCCAGCAGGTCCTTGAACGCGAGCGTCCCGAACCGTTTGCGGACCATTTCCCAGCCATCGACACAGCCGGGAACGCTCCAAGCCAGTGGCCCGTTGATCGGGATCTCGTCGAGTCCCTTGTCCCGGAAAACCTTGCGGGAGATGGAGTGGGGGCTGCGGCCGCTGCCGTTGAGTCCGGAGAGGGTCTTGGTCTTGTTGTCCCAGTAGATGACGAACACGTCGCCGCCGATCCCGCAGCTCATCGGTTCGACCAGTCCCAGCATGGCGTTGACGGTGATCGCCGCGTCGGCGGCGTTGCCGCCCCTCTTGAGGATGTCGAGACCGGCCTGGGCGGCCAGAGGGTGACTGGTGGCGACGATGCCGTGCTTGGCGATGACGACCGAGCGGCTTTGGTGCGGGTTCCTGGCCGGGCGGTCGTACTGGCCGGCTTCGGCGGATTCGGCCGGGTCAAACGGCGAGAATTCCTCGGACATCCAGGTGCTCCAGGCGATGAAGATCAACAGGGCCCTGAGGGCGACGGCCCATCTCGAGCGTGACATGGGGAGGCCTCCGGTGAGGTGTCGGCACAGGCTGAGTGTGTCGGTGGTGGCGGGGGAATGCAAACCGCCCGGTTACACCCGCAACCGTCCGAACTCTCGGATCCGTTCGGTGATCGCCGGTTCGACGGGCAGTCGCTCCATGCTGCTGGCCCCGTAGAATCCGACGACGCCTTCGGTGTGGTCGAGGATGTACTGGGCGTCGGCGGGTTCGGCGATCGGTCCGCCGTGGCAGAGGACCAGGATGTCGGGTTGGGCTTCCCTGGCGGCATCGGCCATCGCCTGCACCCTGGTGGCGGCCTCCTCCAGCGACACGGCGGTACCGGACCCGATCAGGCCCTTGGTGGTCAGTCCCATGTGGGGGATCAGGATGTCGGCTCCGGCCTCGGCCATCGCGGTCGCTTCGTCGGGGTTGAAGCAGTAGGGCGTTGTCAGCAGGTCCATTTCGCGGGCCAGCCGGATCATGTCGACCTCGAGCCCGTACCCCATCCCGGTCTCCTCGAGCCCGGTGCGGATGGTGCCGTCGAAGAGTCCCACGGTGGGGAAGTTCTGGATACCGGAGAACCCGGCGGCGCGGACCTGTTCCAGGAACACCGGCATCAGCCGAAACGGATCGGTGCCACAGACCCCGGCGAGCACGGGGGTGTCCTGGGCCGCCGGCAGCACCTCGCCGCCCATCTCCATCACGATCGCGTTGGCGTCCCCGTAGGGCATCAACCCGGCCAGCGAGCCGCGGCCGGCCATGCGAAAGCGGCCGGAGTTGTAGATCACGATCAGGTCGATCCCCCCGGCCTCCTCGAGCTTGGCACTCAGCCCCGTCCCGGCCCCGCCCCCGATGATCGGTTCGCCCGAGGCCACCTTGGCGCGGAGACGATCGAGGATGTCCTGTCGTGCGAATCTGGTCATGGAGGCGTGTGTCCGTGAGCGAAGGAGAGAACGGGCGGGCCCGGCGTGTTCGTGTTGATACCGCTGCGCATTCTAGAACGGCTTCCGAATGACGTCGAACGATCCGGCGGAGCCGCTTCGCGGTTCTGCCGAGACAATCAGGACAACTTGCTTTGGCGGTTGATCAACTCGATCAACCGCGTGGCGGCGGCATCGGCAAATTCCGGATCATTGACGTGGTGTGGCAATTCGAGCAGTTCGGCCGTTCCGTGGTGGTCGCGGATCGCGGTGAACAGTGCGTCTCTTGCCTCGGGGTCATCGAAGGGCTGGCCGGCACGATCGATGGCCGAAACCCCTCCCAGGGGCAGCATCAACGTGGTGGGACCGGTCGACGCGGCGGCCTTTTCGGCGATCTCCCGGCCCAGCCGCCGGTTCTCCTCGACCGTGGTTCTCATCAGCGTCACCGTCGGGTTGTGTTCGTAGAACAGCCGGTCGGCGAACCGTGGGGGGATGTCGTCGCGGGGGCCGAAGTTGACCATGTCGGTGGCTCCGACACTGATGACCTGGGGCACGCCCTCGCGGCCGGCGGCCGTCAGGCGGTCGGGGCCGGCCGAGAGGATGCCGCCGACGAGTTCGTCTGCCAGCTCGGTGGTGGTGATGTCCAACACGCCCGAGATCAGTCCGTCGGCGATCAACGCCTCCATCGCCTGGCCGCCGTTGCCGGTGGCGTGAAAGACCAGCACCTCGAATCCCGCCTCCTCCAATCCGCGGCGAGCCCGCTCGACGCACGGCGTGGTGACTCCGAACATCGTCGCCGCCACCAGTCGCCGGTCGTCGCTCGAAGCGGGTGCCGGGGCCAGGGTGACCAGGCCGGCCATCGCCCGGGCGGCAGAATCGAGTACGCTGCGGCTGATGCGGTTGAGCCCGAGGATGTCGACGACCGAATTGAGCATCAACAGGTCGCTGTCGCCGATCCACGGGCGGACCTGGCCGCTGGCCAGGGTGCTGAGCATCAGCTTGGGTACCCCCAGCGGCAGGGCTCGCATCGCGCTGGTGGCGATCGTCGTCCCGGCCGATCCACCGATTCCGATCACTCCCTCGAGGGTGCCGGCGGCGAGTTCGGCGACAGCCAGTGCCCGGGCCGAATCGGCGGCCGCGGCGATTGCCCGTCCACGGTCGGCGGCCTCGACGAGGTCCTCCAGCGGGTCGGGTCCCAGCGAATAGAACTCGTCACGGGTGATGTCGGGTTTGACCGCCGCAGCGCCCAGGCAGCCGGTGTCGACCAGCCGGACCCCCACGCCCAGTTCGACCAGCCGGTCGCGCAGGAAGGCAGCCTCGGTGCCTTTGGTGTCGAGCGTGGCCAGGAGCAGGACGGTCACGGCTGGGTCTAGCCGATGATGTCGGCAATCGGGTCGCCACTGCTGATGAAGAACGGACGATCGTTCTGATCATGCACCTCGGTCCGCGGATCGATGCCCAGGCAGTGGTAGATCGTCGCGGTCAGGTCACCCGGGGAGACGGGACGGTCGCCGGGGAAGCCACCGATCTTGTCCGAGGCCCCGTAGACCTGTCCGCCACGGATGCCCGCCCCGGCCAGGACCACGCTGAAGACGTTGGACCAGTGCTCGCGGCCGGCGGTCTTGAGCGTGACTTTCGGGGTGCGACCGAACTCGCCGGCCACCACCACCAGCGTGTCGTCCAGCCGCCCCTCGCGTTCCAGGTCGCTCATCAATGCGGTGAAGGCCAGGTCGAAGGGAGGGATCAGGTCCTCGCGCAGGGCCTGGAAGTTGTTCCAGTGGCTGTCCCAGGCGTAGCCCATCTGGCCCTGTGTCCGCAACCAGCTGACCTGCACCAGGCGAGTCCCAGCCTCGAGCAATCTCTTGCCCAGCAACACCGATTGTCCGAAGAGGTTGCGGCCGTAGCGGCCGCGGAGCTGCTTGTCGGCGGTTGACAGATCGACGGCGCGGCGGACGGCGTCGGAGGTGATGACGTCCAGGGCCTTCTGCTGATTCTGCTGGATCGTCCGCGCCAGCGGGTTGTCGTTGAGGAATTCGAGTTGGCTGTTGAACTGGTCGATCAGCTTCTTCCTTCGCTGGATCACCGCCGCCGGACGGTTGGCGATCAGCGGGAGGTGCTTGAGCTTGAAGTCGTTGTCGTTGGGGTTGCCGCCGGTCTGCAGTGGGTCGTATTTCCCACCCAGGGCCCCACCCCACTGGCCGGCGCGTCGGCCGCTGCCGGCATCCAGCCGACGCGGGACTATGCAGAAGGGCACCATCGGGCCGGGGCCCGGGGAGACCTTCGAGAGCACCGAGCCCATGTGCGGAGCCTCGTCGCGACCCATGAAGTTTGCCGCGCCCTCTCCGCGAGGGTACTTGTAACCGGTGAACATGTAGTAACCGCCGCCGGCGTGACCGGATGACTCGTGGGTCATCGAGCGGATCAGGGCGACGCGGTCCATCCACTTGGCCGTCCGCGGCAGGTGCTCGCCGATGACCAGTCCAGGCACCGACGTCTGGATCTGGTCGAACTCGCCGCGGATCTCAGCCGGCTCGTTCGGCTTCGGATCGAACGTGTCGTGGTGCGAGGCACCGCCGGAGAGGAACAGGATGATGCAGTTCTTGGCCTTGCCGAAGCTGGCCGGGTGACTGGAACCCTTGTCGGCCGACGGTTTGGCGTGAGCGGTGCTCAGTTCGACCAGCGAGGGCAGGGTCAGCCCGGTCATTCCCAGGCCACCGATCTTCAATGCCTCGCGACGCGTTGTCCCGTCGCACAACCGAGGAGCCGGTCCGTTGATCGAAAGCATTGTGTCACCTCGCCGCCAACGGCGACTCTGTGGAATTCTGGAATATCGGAGAGATGCGGTCGAGAGGACCGCGCCGTCAGGGTCTCACACCAAAGAGACTCTCACCCGGTCAGGATACTGGAACGCCGTCAGACCCTCAACACAAATTGACAAACGTCGATGCGTCTCGGAGAATGGCTCGGCGGATCACGTGGTCTGCTCCCGCCGTTTCCAAGGCCCATTGATCGGGATCGACCGACATGCGCAACCGGATTTCTCGCTGTCTTGCCTCGTTGGCCTCTTGTTTCCTCCTCGGCCTGCTTGGGGTTCAGCCATCACCCTGTTTCGGCCAGGCGTTTGTCCAGCGGGTGGAACCGGCCGCGGTGACTCGCGGCGAGGAAACTCGCGTGATCCTTCACGGCAGTCGGCTGGAACTGGCCACCGCCCTGTGGATCTCGGTGCCCGAGGGACGCATGAAGGCGACCCGGGTCGGTGAGAGCACATCCGAGCGGGCGGTTTTCGACATCAAGGTTCCGGCCGGAATGCCCCTGGGCTTCTACGGCCTGCGGCTGGCCACCGAGAGTGGCCTGTCGAATGCCCATATCTTCTTGGTCGATGAGATTGCGACGGTGCCCGAGGAGGAGCTGGCGGTGCCGACGGGGGTCTCGCCGATGCAGGCTCCCCAGGTGGTCGAGTTGCCGGTGGCGATCGCCGGGTCGATTCTCGAGGAAGACGTCGACCTGTTTGCGTTCGACGCCCAGGTCGGCCAGGAGGTGACCTTCGAGGTCGTCGGCAGTCGCCTGGGCAAGGGACTCGACCCGCTGGTCACGATCCGCGACGCCGGGGGGCAGGTGATCCTTCAGAGAGACAATGATGTCGGGTTGTTCTACGACCTGCGATTTGCCCACAAGTTTGCCGATGCGGGTCGATACACCGTCGAAGTCCGAGATTCGCGGTTCCGTGGTTCCGATCACTGGGGCTACGTTCTGCGGATGGGGCGGTTCCCCCAGGCCCGCGTGGCGGTGCCGGCGACGGTGCCCGCGGGCAAGGCGACCACGCTGACGTTTCCGCAACTGGGCGCGTTGGCCAGTCCCGAAGCCGGGCGAGTGACTCCCTCGGGGGTGATCGACGGACGGATGCTGTTCGCCCTGAAACGTCCCGGCGACGACCTTTCGGCCTGGCTCCCCCTGAGGATCAGCCCGATCGAGACGGTCATCGAGGTCGAACCCAACGACGTGGTCAAGCAGGCCAGTGCGGCGAAGATCCCCGGTGCCCTGCATGGGGTGATTGGCAAGCCGGGTGACATGGACCATTTCCGCGTGTCCCTGAAGAAGGGCCAGCTGTACCAGGTGCAGGTCGAGACACACACGATCGGGTCGCCGGCCGACATCGAGCTGATCCTGCTCGATCCGGCAGGCAAGGAAGTCACCCGTGCCGATGATTCGGGCCTCGAGGAGGCCCGCATGAACATCACCCCGCCGGCCGACGGCGAGTACACCCTGGTGGTGAGAGAACTGGTCAACTGGGGCGGTCCCGAGTTCGCCTACGCGATCCGCTTCGCGCCCCGCACCCCCGGCCTGACACTTTCCTCGGGCATCACCCGCGTGGCCCTGCCCCTGGGAACCCGTCAGCCCCTGCCGCTGTCGCTGAACCAGGTCGCCCTGTCCGGCGACGTCGCGTTTCGGCTGAAGGGAGCCCCCAAGGGGATCACGATGAAGATCAACGAGGTGAAGCAGGGGACTCGCGAGATCGACAATTACCTGCTCTGTGATTCGTCGACGGAGCCGGGTGTCTACACGATCCAGATCGAGGCGGTCTCGAAGGCCAATTCGAAGATCACGACCCTGGCTTCCACCCGGCCCCTGATCGACCGCCGCCCGACCGGCCGTGGGCCTCACGGCGAGCCATTCGAACTCCGCGAAGATCAGCGGCGGCTGCCCCCGACGCTCACCGAACGGATCGCCGTGGTGGTGCTGCCCACATCGCCGTTCGACTTCGAACTGGTCAGCCCGCTGGTCACGCTGCCCCGTTACCAGACGGCCAAGGTCGACGTGAAGACGACCCGCATTGCCGGTTTTGAGAGCCCGATCCGGTTCGTCGCTCGAGGGGGAGAACTTGACCAGAACAATCTCCGTAAACCCCGTGTCCGACTGCACATCGGTGAGGCGACCGCCGACAATTCGACGACGACCGGGACGCTCGAATCCTACGTCAACACGTTGACACACCGCCAGCGGGTGGTCCTGACCGGAACGACCGTCTACCGGGGCCGCGAGTTGTCGCTGACGCGGACATTTGAGATCGACATCGTGGTCGCCTTCCGGCCGGGACCGGCGCGGAAGAAGGTCACCGTCGCGGCGGGTTCGTCGGTGCGGGTCGCCGTGCGGCCCAACCGACTGGCTCCCTTCGACGGCCCGGTGATGCTCTCCCTCGGACAGGTCAAGGGGTTGGAGTTGCCCGGTACGGTCGTGGTTCCCGCGGGTGCCAAGGAGGTCGAGGTCGAGGTGAAGGCGGCGGCGGACCTGAAGCCGGGGACCTACAAGGTGTCACTTTCGGGGATCGCTCGGGTCGAACGGTTCCAGGAATCGGCCGGCGGCGAGGCGCTTGAGGTCGAGGTGACCGCGGCGAAGTGACGGCAAACACAGCCGAGATGGACAGTGAGATGATGGAGAAGACCGTGAAACGAGGATGGCCGACCCTGGGTGGCCTGGTGTTGCTGGTGCTGGGCGGCATGACGCCGGGTGTCGCTGCCGATGAGCCGGCGGCCGGGAAACCGGCCGTGCCGAAATCGATCGAGGTGCGGCCGGCGGAGGTCGACCTGGTCGGGCGTCGCGAGGTGGCTCGGCTGTCGGTGTTGGGCCGACAGGACGGCGGACGGGTCACGGATCTCTCGCGGGTCGCAAAGTACACGGTCGAGAATCCCGGGGTCGTGGCGGTGACCGCCGACGGACGGCTGTCGGCGGTGGCCGACGGCCAGAGCCGTGTCACGGTCGCTTTCGGAGGCCGGTCGCAGACGATCACCGTCCGCGTCAAGGACTTCGGAGTGGCCAATCCGGTGGATTTCCATACAGAGGTGATTGCCGCTCTGTCCCGGGGCGGCTGCAACCAGGGGGCCTGTCACGGGTCGCCCCAGGGGAAGAACGGGTTCCGGTTGAGCCTGCGGGGCTACAAGCCCGACCTGGATCGGATGACGTTGACCCGCGAGATCTTCGGGCGGAGGACGAGTCCTCAGAATCCCGATGCCAGCCTGATCCTGGCCAAGGCCGCCAACCGCGTGCCTCACGTGGGCGGCCGACGGTTCCGGGGCACCGAGCCCGCCTACGGTGTGCTCAGGCAGTGGATCTTCGAAGGGACGCGGGTCAGCGAGTCGCCCGAAGGGGTCGTGAAAATGGAGGTGCTGCCCGGTCAACAGACCCTGCACACCACCAGCCCGCAGCAGCAACTGGTCGCCCGGGCGCATTTTGCCGATGGTTCGATCCGAGACGTGACGCACCTGGCCGTCTTCACCACCAGCGACATCGATGCGTCGTCGGTCAGCGATGACGGGTTGGTCAAGTTCCACGGGACGGCCGAGGTGGCCGTGCTGGTCCGGTACCTCAAGCAGATGGTCAGTGTTCGGTTGGCCTACGTCCGGGCCGACCCGAAGTTCGTGGCCGAGAAGCGAGCCGAGGAGAACGCGATCGATCGGCTGGTGTTCGCCAAGCACCGGCAGCTGCAGCTGAAGGCCTCGCCGACCGCCTCCGACGGAACCTATCTTCGCCGGGTCTACCTCGATCTGCTGGGCGTTCTGCCGTCACCGGAAGAAGCCCGGTCGTACCTGGATTCGAAGGATCCCAGCAAGCACCTGGCGTTGGTCGACGGGCTGTTGAAGCGGCCCGAGTTCGCCGAGTTCTGGGCCATGAAATGGCTCGACGTGATGCGGGGCAACCGCGAATCGATCACCGAGCGGGGCGTACACAAGCTGCACCGCTACCTGGTGCGTCACTTTGCCGAGGACCGTTCGTTCGGCACGTTGGCCCGACAGATCCTGACCAGTCGGGGAAACACGATCGAGAATCCCACGGCGAGTTTTTTCCGGATCGCCCGGACCCCCGAGGACGCCGCCGAGTCGACGGCCCAGCTGTTCCTGGGAGTCCGTATCCAGTGTGCCAAGTGCCACAATCATCCCTACGAGGCGATTACCCAGGACGACTATTACGGCTTGGCCGCCTACTTCGCCCGCGTGAAGCTCAAGGGGCGTGTCTTCGGTCTCGACCGCGAAATCGTCTACGTCGGCCGTGAGGGCGAGGTCAAGCACGCCGAGTCGGGCGCGGTGATGAAGCCGACCGCGTTCGGCAAGGTGGCCCGCGACGTCGCCGTCGGCCAGGACGTCCGCCCCCAGTTGGCCGACTGGCTGGTGCGTGGTGAGAACCGCTGGTTCGCCCGATCGACGGTCAACCGCATCTGGGCTCACATCCTCGGCCTGGGCATCGTCGAGCCGGTTGACGACTTTCGCAAGAGCAATCCGCCGTCGAACGCCGAGTTGCTCAACGAGCTGGCCCGTCAGTTTGTCGGCGTGGATTATCGGTTCAAGCCGGTGATCCGTTCGATCGTCACCTCGCAGGCCTACCGCCTGGGAGCCCGTCCGGTCGTCCAGTCTCCGCATTCGGCCGCTCCGGTCCGCTACGTCACCTCGGCGGTCGTCAAGATGCTGGCCGCCGAACAGATTCTCGACGCGATTTCGCAGGCCACCGGTGTTCCCGAGAAGTACAAGGGGTATCCGCTGGGGACTCGGGCGACGCAGTTGGCCGAAGGGGCCGTCGACCACAACTTCCTGAAGGCCTTCACCAAGCCGGTCCGCGATGTCCGTTGCGACTGTGCCCGTGAGACCGATCCGACGCTCAACCAGATCGTGCACCTGATCAACAACGCCGGGATCCTCGATCGGTTCGACGCCGATTCGAGTCGGCTGGGTCGGATGTTGTCGGCGAAGACGCCGACGGCCGAGATCGTCGAAATCCTGTACCTGGCGACGATTTCGCGTCGGCCGTCAGCTGCCGAGCGGAAGCTGGCCCTGGGCCACGTGGCGAGCCTGCCCGATCGGGCCGAGGGGCTGCGTGACATCCAGCACGCGTTGATCAATTCCAACGAGTTCCTGCTGCGGCACTGATGCCGCCTGTGGCTAGGCCATCACCCCGGCGATCACCTCGCCCTCGTTGACGGTCGCCCGTTCGGGTCGGCCCTGGAGGTGGTAGACCAGTTTCTGGTGATCGAGTCCGATGGCGTGCAGGAAGGTCGCGTGCAGGTCGTGGACGTGGGCGGGGGCATCGACGGCGTGCATGCCGAAGTCGTCGGTGGACCCGATCACCTGGCCGCCCCGGACTCCACCGCCGGCCATCCACATCGTGAACCCGTAGGGATTGTGGTCGCGGCCGTCGCCCTTTTCTGACATCGGCGTCCGTCCGAATTCGCCTCCCCACACCACCAGTGTCTCGTCGAGCAGCCCGCGTTGCTCGAGGTCGGCCAGCAGTCCGGCGACCGGCACGTCGGTTTCCTGGCAGCGGGCGGTGTGGTTCTGTTCGATCTTCGAATGCGCATCCCACTTGCTGCCCGATCCCGAGTAGAGCTGGATGAAGCGGACGCCTCGTTCGACCAGTCGCCTGGCCAGCAGGCAGTTGCGGCCGAACGGGGCGGTGGTCTTGTTGTCGAGCCCGTAGAGGGACTGCGTGGCGGCGGTTTCCTGGGCGATGTCGACGGCCTCGGGAGCGTGCGACTGCATCCGGTAGGCCAGTTCGTAGGTGGCGATCCGGGCTTCGAGCTCGTCGTCGCCCCTGCGGGCGGCGAGGTGTCGGCGGTTGAGTCGCGCGAGGAAGTCGAGCTTGCCGCG
This sequence comes from Planctomycetota bacterium, assembly GCA_963582065.1. GTDB lineage: Bacteria > Planctomycetota > Planctomycetia > Planctomycetales > Planctomycetaceae > UBA8437. The sequence goes on from CAUZRQ010000036.1 coordinate 31,575, forward strand.
TTGCCGGCGGGTGCTGACCGACTTGGGCGGTGTCAGGTGCAGGATCGGCGTGCCGTCCTGGCGGAAGCGGGTCCCCTGGAAGGTGGCGGGCATGAACCCGGTTCCCCACACACGGGTCCCGCCGGGTGGTTCGCGGTCGTTGTCCAGCAGGACGACGAATCCCGGCAGGTTGCGACTGGCCGAGCCGAGTCCGTAGGCGACCCAGGCCCCGAGACTGGGCCGTCCGGCCAGGATGCTGCCGGTGTTCATCTGGCAGACGCTGCCGACATGGTTGAGTCCGTCGGCACGACACGAGCGGATGATGCAGAGCTTGTCGGCGTGACGGCCGACGTGGGGGTACCAGTCGGAGACCGGCAGGCCGCTCTCGCCGTAACGCTGCCACCTGCGACGGGTCGGCAGCAGGGGATTCTCCGAAACCCCCATCGGTGTGATCACCCGCTCGATCGATCCGGGCAACGGCTGTCCCGCCAGCCGGTTGACCTCGGGCTTGGGATCGAACGTGTCGATGTGGCTCGGCCCACCGTCCATGAACAGGAAGATCACGCTGCGGGCCGGGGTCCGGTTGTGTCCGGAGCGGGCGGCCATCGATTCGGCGGCACCGCTTTCGGAAGCCATCAACGCTCCCAGGGCCAGCCCGCCGAAGCCGGCTCCGGAACGCAGCAGGAAGTCCCGCCGCGAGGCCGCCGGCTCGTGGTGAGGTCGTCCCGGCGGGATCGAAGATGTGGTGTGGGTTGGTCGCATCGTGGTCAGTCGATGTAGAGAAATTCGTTGGTGTTGATCAGCACGTGGCAGAGGTCCAGCAGCGCGTCGTTGGCACGGTCGAGATCGTTGCCGGCCGTCGAACGCGAGGCCTGCTCGTCCAGGAACGAGATCGCCTCGGCCAGCTCCTGGCCGTCCGGCTCACGTCCGAGCACCAGCTGCCACGAGCGGCGGACCCGGGACGGGATGTCCTTGGACCAGGTGCTGTCCTGGACTCGCTTGAGGATTCCTCGGGAGAGGTCGAGCACGAGTTCGCTGTTGAGCAGGACCAGGGCCTGGGGGGCGACGGTCGTCTGTGGCCGGCAGGCGCAGCTCTCGTGCATGTCGGGCTGATCGAAGACGCGCATCAGCGGGTACGGCAGGTTCCGCTTGGCGTGGATGTAGATGCTGCGGCGTGACCGGGCCGCCGCCGACTTGCTGGCCTCCCACGTGTAGCGGGCTCCGAAACCCGGCGGCAGCTTGGGACGGACGGGGGGGCCGTAGAGCCGCGTGTCGAGCCGGCCGGCGGCGGCCAGCATCGCGTCGCGGATGCGTTCGGACGACAGGCGGCGGCGGGGGAAGTGGGAATAGGGTTGCGGGTCGGCGGCCGTGGCCGATTCGCGACCGGCCTGCTGGTAGACCCGCGAGTTCATGATCAACCGATGCACGTGCTTGAGACTCCAGCCGCTCGCGACGAATTCGACGGCAAGCCAGTCGAGCAGCTTTCGATGACGGGGGGGCGCGGTCTGGCGTCCGAGGTCGTTGGCGTTGGCGACCAGCCCGTCTCCGAAGTGTCCCTGCCAGATCCGGTTGACCATCACGCGGGACGTCAACGGGTGATCGTCGGCGGTCAGCCAGCGGGCCAGACTGGCACGGCGGCCCGAGCTGCCGGGGCGGCGGGTGGGGGCATCGGCGGGTGTGATCGGTGTCCGGTCGAGGACTTCTGGCGGCCCGGGTAAGACCTCCTCGAGGGGCACCTCGTAGTTGCCGCCGCCCAGGACGAACGTCGGTGCCGGTCCTGAGGCGACTTCGAGCGTGGCCATGGCGGACAGTTGTCCGGGTGGCCTGGGTCGTCGCTTGGCCAGTTCGGCGAGTCGTGTCTTCAACTCGGCTCGCCGCTTGCGGTCGGCGGCCGAGAGCGCCGCGGCGAGTTTCTTTTCGTCGACAGGCAACTGTCTCTCGGTCCAGAACGCCAGCTGGTGCTGTCGAGTCGACCGCTCTTCGGCGGGAGTGTCGACCGCGTCGAGGACCACGGTGGGGAACTTCCGCCGCTTGAGGGCGAAGGCCTTGGCCCGGGCCGATCGCTCGATGGCCTGCACCTGGTCACGCAGCGGCCGGGTCTCGGCCAGCCAACCGCTCATCGCCTCCTGGTACTTCCTCAACTCGGCCGGAGATCCGATCGGAACGGTGTCGGCCAGCACGATGCCGGCGAAGTAGGCCTGCAGTCGGTAGAAGTCGCTCTGAAGGATCGGGTCGAACTTGTGGTCGTGACACTGCGCACAGCCCATCGACAGGCCCAGGAAGACGTTGCCGACGTTGGCTGTGAGATCGTTGAGCGCATCCTGGCGGGCCAGCAGGATGTTCGACGCGTTGCTTTCGTCGGGCCACATCCGGTTGAATCCCGTGGCCACGACCGCTTCGGGATCCTCGGGAAACAGCTCGTCCCCGGCGATCTGTTCCTGGACGAACCGCGAGTAGGCCCGGTCCTGGTTGAAGGCCCGGATGACGTAATCGCGGTAACGGTACGCCTGGGGCCTGAGGCCGTCGGTCTTGAACCCGTCGGTCTCGGCGTAGCGGACCAGGTCCAGCCAGTCGCGGCCCTGGGCCTCGCCGTAGTGCGGGCTGGCCAGCAGGCCGTCGACGGTCCGCGACCACCAGTCGGGTGGTTCGTCGTCACCGGCGGGGAGCCCGAGACCGGAAGGCAGCGAGCCGGGGGGCAGCCCCAGCAGGTCGAAGGCCGCACGGCGGAGCCTGATCCGGGGGACGGCCGGGGGTGCGAAACGCTGGTGCCGGACTCGGAGTGCCTCGAGCAGGAAGGCATCGATGGGCGAATCGACATCGTCGGCCGCCGCGCCGCTGATTGCGGGGACCGCGGGGCGAACCAGTCGCTGGAAAGCCCACCATCCGGAGTCTGCCGAGCTCGGTTCGGCCGCCGGCAGAGTGGCCGAACACGCGGCGGCCCCCCACGCCGCCAGCAACACCACGACCCTCGCCCACTTCATACCGGCAGGTGGCCTGCCGAGCGACAGCGACGTGGCCATGTCGTTGAGCATTGCGAGCGATGGCCCGGGTCGGTGCGTGTTGCAAGAGAACGAGCGGTCATTATACTGGCGGGGTGTGGCCGGTGGCACCGCGCTCGGTGTGGAATCCGCGCCCCGGTCCTTCGCCGACTCAATGTGGGAGTCTCGACCGTGAAATTGGCTGAACCGATTGATGTTCGTGGTTTACTGCGGACGAGCCCGTCGTTTGGGATCGACGAGGTGCGGATACTGTGTGAGGTGGTCGCTGGACCGCAGATTACCGAGGTTCGCCAGGAAGTCGGCGTGCTGGTCGAGGAATCCGGCGGACTGGGTTCGATGGCGGTTCGCGCCGGTATCGGTCTGTACCTGCTGGGTCGGCATGCCAAGGCCCACGACCTGCTGGGCACGGTCAGTGACGACGGTTTCGGCATTTTTTACGACGCCTGTTCTCTCGAGTCACTGGGCGACAATCCGGCTGCCGGTGAGCGGTTTCAGCAGGCCGCCCGGGCTGGTTACGACGAGGTCGAGTGTGCCCTGAGGAGGGTTGGCACGATCCGCCGCGACGGTCGACTCGCCGATGCCGAAGAAGCCTTGAAGAACGTGCCGTCGGGTTCAACCTCCCGTGCCGAGTACTCCTACCAGATGGGCTGTATCCTGACCGAACAGTGCAACACCGCGGCGGCGGTCGAGTCGTTCGAGCGGGCGATCGACATGGACCCGCACCACAGCCGCGCCCTGTTCAACCTCGCTCTGGAGAACGCCCGCCACGGCAACGACGACGAGGCCATCAGGCTCTACGAACAATCGCTCTCGCGCCCCCCCCAGTTTCTCGGTGCCCTGCTGAACCTCGGGCTGCTCTACGAGGACAGTGAGAACTACCCCGCCGCCGAGTTCTGTTTCCGGCGGGTGCTGGCGACCGATCCCAACCATTCTCAGGCCGGGCTGTATCTCAAGGACATCGAGGCCACCTCCGACATGTACTACGACGAGGACCTCGCCAAGGAGGAACTCCGGATGCAGCAGTTGCTGAGCCGTCCGGTGACCGACTTCGAGCTGACGGTCCGCAGCCGGAACTGCCTGGAAGGCATTGGCGTCAAGTCGCTGGGCAACCTGACCGAGGTCACCGAGATGGAACTGCTCTCGGGAAAGAACTTCGGCGAGACGTCGTTGGTGGAGATCCGCGAGTTGCTGACGATGCACGGACTGGCAATCGGCCAGAACATCAACAAGGAGCAGGAGCTCGAACCGACGTTCGCCCCGTCAGATCTTTCTCCCGAGGAACGGGAGTTGATCGAAAAGCCCGTCGCCGACCTGAACCTCTCGGTGCGGGCCCGCAAGTGCATGGCCCGGCTGGGGATCACGCAGATGGGCGAGTTGGTCCGGCGGACACCCGACGAGCTGCTTTCGAGCAAGAACTTCGGTGTCACCTCGCTCAACGAGATCCGTGGCAAGCTCGACGAACTCGATCTCAAGCTCCGCAATGATTAGCGGGTTGTTACCGTTGTTTTGCCCCCGGTCCCGACTCTTGTGCCATTCCCCCGCGGAGGGATAGACTCCCCCCCGCGGATGCTCAACCCGGTGGTGTAATAGGTAACACAGCAGGTTTTGGTCCTGCCGTTCAAGGTTCGAGTCCTTGCCGGGTTGCTAGATGCCGTGTGACCCGAAGACGTGTCGGCGGTCGAAGTGACTTCGTTGCACGGATCTCGAACAGGGGTGGTCCGAACGTGACGACGGCGACCGACGAGACGTCTTTTCGACCGAAGATCGTCGGCCTGGGCGAATTGCTCTGGGACGTGTTTCCCGACCAGCGACGGCCCGGTGGCGCCCCGGCGAACTTCGCCTGGCATGCCAACCAGATGGGTGCGCGGGGCCTGGTTGTTTCGCGGGTCGGTGGGGATCAGCTCGGAGACGAACTGGTGGGGTTCCTGGACAGCCAGGGACTCGATTCGGGCTATGTTCAGCGGGATGCCGATCAACCCACCGGCACCGTCAGCATCACGACCACCGCAGACGGACAACCCGACTACACGATTCACGAACCGGTCGCCTGGGATTTCCTGGAGTGGACCGACTTGCTGGCGACTCTCTTCACGGATGTCGCCGCGGTCTGTTTCGGGACGATCGCCCAGCGTCTGCCGACGTCGCGGGCGACCATCAACTCCTGCCTGGACGCGATGCCCGACGGAGCCCTGAAGGTCTACGACATCAACCTCCGCAAGGCGTCCTGGGAACTGGCCACCGTCGAGGCCTCACTCGACCGCGCCGACATCGTGAAACTCAACGACGAGGAACTCGAGGTGCTGGCCGAGGGGCTCGACTGGGTCGGTACCAATCCGGCCGAGATCGCAGGTCATCTCCAGGCTCGCTACCAGCTCGAGGGTGTCTGGATCACCCGTGGTGCCGACGGTTGCCTGGTGCGGGGGGGCGAGGAACTGGTCGAGTGCGAGGGGATCGACGTCGACGTGGCCGACACGGTCGGGGCGGGTGATTCCTTCACGGCGGCAATGATCTGGGCGCAATGGGTGGGTTGGCCGCTGGCCGACTCGGCCGAGTTGGCCAACCGGGTCGGAGCCCTGGTTGCCTCGCGGCCGGGCGGGATGCCCGATCTCTCGGATCGGTTCCCCGGTTTGATCGAGAATGGTCCGTGGTGTGCATCTTGAGACAGGCCTTGCGATGAAACCGGATTCCACCGGCCTGGTCCGCGTTGCCATGTGGTCCGGTCCCCGCAACATCTCGACCGCCATGATGCGGGCCTGGGAGAATCGAACCGACAGCGTGGTCGTCGATGAACCGCTCTACGCACACTTCCTGGCCGTTACCGGGAAGGACCACCCGATGGCTGCCGAGGTGATCGCGGCCGGCGAGACCGACTGGGAGAAGGCGGTCGAGTGGCTGACGGGATCGGAACCCGACGGGGTGGGGGTCTTCTACCAGAAGCACATGGCGCACCACCTGCTGCCGGAGATGGGCCGCGACTGGATCGACCGCCTGACCAACTGCCTGTTGATCCGTGACCCCCGGGAGATGATCACCTCCTACATCGTCAAGAACGACATTCCCGACATGGAGGATCTGGGGATTCGCCAGTTGGTCGAGGTCTACGAGAGGGTACTGGAGCGGACGGGGGCCCCGCCGCCGATCGTCGATTCCCGAGACGTGCTCGAAGATCCCCGCCGGGTGCTGGGCCTGCTGTGCGAGTCGGTCGGGGTGGAATTCGTCGACGCGATGCTCACCTGGCCGGCGGGGCGGCGCGACAGTGACGGTGTCTGGGCTCCGCACTGGTACGACCAGGTCGAACAATCCACCGGGTTCCGCGGCTACCGTCCCAAGTCCGAAGATGTTCCCGAAGATCTTGCCGGTTTGCTCGCCGAGTGCCAGGCGTGCTATGACCGGTTGTACGCTGACCGCCTGGTGTAGAGACATGCAGCAGAAGTTCAACGAGAAGAACCGTGACCTGTTGATCAACATCAACGGACGGATGATCCACCGCGACGAGGCGGGGATCAGTCCCTTCGATTCGCTGGTCCAGGGCGGTGACGGGGCGTGGGAGGGCCTGCGGCTTTACGACGGTCGGATCTTCAAGCTCACCGAGCACCTCGACCGGCTTCGCAGTTCGGCGCTGGCGCTGGCCTTCGAGTCGATCCCCACCCACGAGGAGATCACGTCCGAGATCACTCGCACGCTCGAGGCGAATTCGATGCGCGATGGCGTCCATGTCCGCCTGACGCTTTCACGGGGCCTGAAGATCACTTCGGGCATGGATCCCCGCCTGAACCAGGCGGGGCCGACGTTGATCGTGCTGGCCGAGCACAAGCCCCCGGTCTACGACAAGGCGGGCGTGCGATTGATCACCAGCAGCATTCGCCGGTTTCCGCCCGATTGTCTCGACCCGAAGATCCACAGCAACAACCTGGTGCAGTCGATACTGGCCAAGATCGAATCGAATGCGGCGGGGGCCGACGATGCGTTGATGCTCGATCACCACGGGTTCGTGGCCGAGACGAACGCGACGCACGTGTTTTTGGTCTCGGGCGAGACGGTGCTGACCAGCCGGGCGGTGGCGTGTCCCGAGGGGATCACTCGCGAGACGGTACTGGAACTGTGTCGCGACAACGGGATCGCCTGCAGCGAAAGCGACCTGTCGCTGACGGATGTCTACCGGGCCGACGAGATGTTCTGTTCGGGTACGATGGGCGAGTTGGCGGCGGTGGTTGAGGTGGACGGTCGGCCGATCGGCGGGGGCGCCGAGGCCGCACCCGGAGCGATGACCCGGCGGCTCTCGGAACTGTTCGCCTCGCGGACCGCCGTCGAGGGAACCCGGGTGGTCGATTGAATGGTCGGCCGGGCTGGTCTAAAAGACATGTCTGACATTGTGAAAAAGCCAGGGGAGAGAGTGATGACGAGCCGAGCGACGTGGATGACGGTGTTGACCGGGCTGGTATTGGCCGGATGTGCCGGGAACTCCCTGGAAGCTCCGAAGGTGAGACCCTCGCGGTCGGACCAGGCCGCACAGCGGAAACAGGCCGCGGCGGGGAAACAGGCCGCGGCGGGGAAACAGGCCGCGGCGGGGAAACAGGACTCGAAGAGTTTCCAGGTGGTGATGGAGACTACACAGGGGACGGTGGTGATCGAGGTGATCCCCGAATGGGCTCCCCTGGGAGCGGCACGGTTCCGCGAGTTGGTCGAAGACGGGTTCTTCGACGGCTGCCGGTTCTTCCGCGTGGTGCCCAACTTCGTGGTCCAGTTCGGGATCAACGGTGATCCCGCGGTCCATTCGAAGTGGGACAAGAAGATCTCCGACGATCCGGTCACGCAGAGCAACAAGCGGGGCACCTTGACGTTTGCCACCTCGGGTCCCAACACCCGCACCTCCCAGCTGTTCATCAGCCTCAAGGACAACTCGGGTTCGCTTGACGGACAGGGCTTTTCGCCCTTCGGCCGAGTCGTTTCGGGGATGGAAGCCGTCGACAAGATCACCGCCGAATACGGTGAGCGGCCCCAGCAGCAGTTGATCGAGCAGCAGGGCAACGTGTACCTGGAACGCGAGTTCCCCAACCTCGACCACGTCAAGACGGCCGTGGTCGCAGCGACCGACAGTGGTGACAAGGCCGACAAGGCTGAAAAGAAGAACTGACAACCGACCGGAGGAGATTGGCATGAAGAGGTTCACGAGTGTTCTGGCGGCAATCGTCCTGGTCGCGGTGTTGGTCGGAGCGGCCGACGAGAAGAAGCCGGCGGCGAAGGATGCCAAGGGGGTGGCTTTGCCCAAGCCGACACCTCCGAAGGGACCCGAGACCTACCGGGTGAAGTTCGTGACCTCGTGTGGGGACTTCGTCGTCGAGGTGACCCGCAAGTGGGCACCGACAGGAGCCGACCGGTTCCACGAGGCGGTCACCGGACGTTTCTACGACGAGTGCCGGTTCTTCCGCGTCGTCCCCAACTTCGTGGTCCAGTTCGGCATCAACGGGGATCCGAAGGTGCAGCGGAGGTGGCGACGGGCGAATCTCAAGGATGATCGGGCGGCGGACAAGAGCAACCTGAAGGGGACGGTGACCTTTGCCACCTCCGGAGCCAACACCCGGACCACCCAGTTGTTCGTCAATCTCAAGGACAACGGGTTTCTCGACCAGATGGGATTCACCCCGTTCGGGAAAGTGGTCGAGGGGATGAAGGCGATCGAGAAGATCAACGCCGAGTACGGTGGCAAGGCCAACCAGGGGGCGATCCAGAGTGAGGGGAACAAGTACCTGAAGGCCGAGTTTCCGCGGATGGACTACATCAAGACCGCCCGGGTGGTGAAGCCGAAGGCCAAGAAGAAGGCGAAGGCCAAGAAGACGACGAAGTAGCTGCCCGCGCGGTGCTGCTAGACGTCGTAGTAGAGCGAGAATTCGAACGGATGCGGCCGCTGCCGGATCGCGTCGACCTCGTGCTCGGTCTTGTACCACGTCCAGGTGTCGATCACGTCCTCGGTGAAGACGTCGCCCCGCAGCAGGAACTCGTGGTCGTCCCCCAGCGCCGCCAGCGCCTCGGCCAGTGATCCCGGCAATCGGGGCACCTCGCCGAGTTCCTCGGGCCTGAGGTCGTAGAGGTCCTTGTCGAGCGGGGGACCGGGTTCGAGTTGATTCTGGATGCCGTCCAGGGCGGCCATCAGCAGGGCGGCGGGAGCCAGGTAGGCGTTGGCCGACGAGTCGGGACAACGAAACTCGAACCGCTTGTCCTCGGGACGCACGGCGTGAACGGGGATGCGGATTGCCGCCGAGCGGTTGCGGTAACTGTAGGTGAGGTTGACGGGAGCGTCGAAGCCGGCAACCAGTCGCTTGTAGCTGTTGGTGGTCGGACAGCAGAAGGCCGACAGCGCCGCGGCGTGGGCCAGGATACCGCCCATCGCGTGCATCGCCGTCTGCGAGAGCCCGCCGTAGCCGGAGCCGGCGAACAGCGGTTCTCCGTCTTTCCACAGTGAGAGGTTGAGATGGAGTCCCGAGCCGTTGTCGTTCCACAACGGCTTGGGCATGAAGGTGGCCGTCTGTCCTGCCACCTTGGCGGCGTTCTTGACCAGGTAGCGGGTTCGGACCAGGTGATCGGCTGCGGTGACCAGCGGTTTGGGGGCGAGATCAAACTTGCACTGCCCGGCCGAGGCCACTCCGTGGTGGTGACCACTGACGGCGACCCCGCACTCGGTCAGCGATTGCAGGATCTCGTTGCGGAGTTCCTGCAGGGTGTCGGTCGGGGGGACGGCCAGGTAACCCTGACGGTGGCGGATTCCGGTGCCGCCGCTTTCGGTGAGGTCACCGCCGCGCCACTGGCCCTCGCGACTCTCGATACGATAGAACGCCTCGTGCTCGTTCTGACCGAAACCGATCCCGTCGAAGACGAAAAACTCGATCCGAGGTCCCACTCGTGCCTCGTCGGCCAGGCCCAGCGACTGCATGTAATGTGCCGCTTTTCGGGCAACATTGCGCGGATCCTTGGCATAGTCCTCGCGGGTGATTGGGTCCTGGATATTGGCCAGGATCGCCAGCGTGCCGGGCCGGTAGGGATCGACGAAGGCGGTTTCCGGCTGGGGAACGACCAGGATGTCGCTCTCGTTGATCGCCTGCCACCCCTGCAGGCTCGATCCGCTGATCCCCAGCCCCTCCTCGAAAGACACTTCAGTCAAGGTATCGACGGGGATCGTGAAGTGTTTCTGCGTACCGGGAAAGTCCATGAATCGCAGGTCGACGGACCGGATTTCTCGTTCTCGGCAGAGGGCGAGGACTTCGCGCGGGGTCATGGGACAGGTGTCCAAAACGGGGTACTTGTGTCGTCGCGTGGTCGACGGTTCGCACGTCCGGGTTGTCTATGGTATGAGGTGTGCAAATGGTGTTCCATCGGCCGCTCTTCCCGCTCCGTGGTGCCCGTGTCCCGTTTTGTGATCCTGAGCCACGACCACCCGGTCCTGCACTGGGACCTGCTGCTGGAGCTCGATGACGAGAGTCCTCTGGCGACCTGGCGGATCCTCGATGATCCGGGACAGGGGACACAGTGGAGAGCCGAATCGCTTCCGGCCCATCGTCGTGTCTACCTGGACTACGAGGGTCCCGTCGGTGGTGATCGCGGAACGGTCACGCGTTGGGATGCGGGCGGCTACCAATCCGATGTCGGAGCCGAGGTGGTCCGACACGGCGGTGTGATCTCCTGCGACGGCACCCGTTGGAATGCTCGGATTGAGCTGATTCCCGGAGACTCACATTGGGTCTTTCGCCGGTTGCCGGATTGACCCTTGCCGAAATCCTTCCCTAAGATCGACCGCTCCTGCCGTATACCGGACCCCACGATGATGTCGATCCGCACCCGTTTTGCTCCCAGTCCGACCGGCTACATGCACATTGGCGGGATGCGGACAGCCCTGTTCAACTGGCTGTTCGCTCGTCACCACGGCGGCACGTTTGTGCTGAGAATCGACGACACCGACCGTCAACGAAATGTCGACGGAGCCCTGGCCCCGATCCTGGATGCCTTTCGCTGGCTTGAGTTGGACTGGGACGAAGGCCCCGAGGTGGGTGGGGATCTGGGACCGTATTTTCAGAGCCAGCGGGGCGACCTGTACCGGGCGGCGGCCGAGCGGTTGCTTTCCGAGGGCCGGGCGTACCGCTGTTTCGACACACCCGAGGAGATCCAGTCGGCTCGGGCCGAGGCCGAGGCCCGGGAGAGTCCGTTTCTCGGGACCCGCCGTTCACTGGAGATCGATCCCGGGACCGTCGAGGCGTACGTGGCCGAGGGCCGACCGTTCGTCGTTCGTTTCCAGGTGCCCCGCGACCAGTCGGTGGTCATCGAGGATGCGGTGCGGGGGCGGGTCGAATGGGATGCGGGCCTGATTCCCGACCCGGTGATCCAGCGAGGCGACGGCAGTCCGCTCTACAACTTCGCCACCGTCATCGACGACGCCGCGATGCAGATCTCTCACGTGATCCGTGCCGAGGAGCATCTCTCGAACACGCCTGTCCAGGTCCTGCTCCACCGGGCACTCGGTCACGAGTTGCCCGTCTTTGCTCATGTTCCCTACGTCGCTGCACCGGGGACCCAGGAGAAACTCAGCAAGCGGAAGCTCGACAAGTACCGCAACAATCCCCAGTTCCGTCGGTTGTTCGAGGCGGCCGATCGCGTGTTGCCACGGATCGGCCGTGACGGCGAGGACCGGCCGGACCCGGTGATGGTCGAGTACTACGAGGTGATGGGGTACCGTCCCGAAGCGGTCTTCAACGCACTGTCCCGGTTGGGCTGGTCGCTGGACGACAAGACCGAGGTGATGTCGCGAGAGACGATCGTGGGGGCGTTCACGCTGGACCGGGTCGTCAAGAGCCCCGCTGGGCTCGATCCGGACAAGCTGATCAGCCTGCAGGGGCACTGGATGAACGAGTCGTGTCCCGACGAGCGGCTCGAACGGTGCCTGGACTACCTCTCCCGGGCCGGCTTGGTCGAGGACGTCTCGGCGGCCGAGACCAGGAGATTCGTCGAGGCGTTGCTCGCGGCGATGGGCGAGCGGTTGAAGGTCTACAGCGATGTGCTGGATTACGACGAGTTCTTCGTCGACGACATGCAACTGGTCTACGACGAGAAGGCGGTCAACAAGCGTCTGAGGAAGGACGGGGTGGCTGGCTGGCTGTCGGCGTTCCGCGACGAGTTGGCCTCGGCGGAATCGTTCGAGGCGGCGGGTCTGGAGGAGTTGATGAAGTCGTGGGTCGAGCGGCAGGAAATGAAGCTTGGCCAGATCATTCACCCGGTCCGGGTTGCCGTCACCGGCAAGTCGTCCGGGATCGGGATGTTCGAAGGCCTCGAGTTGCTCGGCCGCGAGCGTGTGCTGCGGAGAATGGAACGGGCACTGGAGTTGTGCGAGACACCTGCAGAAGATCAGGGAGTGGGACAATGAACGACCAGGCTGGCAACCCGACCGACGACCAGGGCGACGGCGGTTCGATTGATTTCGTTCGTCAGAAAGTTGAGGCCGACAATGCGTCGGGCAAGTTCGACCGGCGCGTTGTGACGCGGTTCCCGCCGGAGCCCAACGGGTTCCTGCACATCGGGCATGCCAAGTCGATCTGTCTGAACTTCGGGATCGCCGAGGAATACGAAGGCGTTTGCCACCTGCGGATGGACGACACCGACCCGACCAAGGAGGACGTCGACTTCGTCGAGGCGATCCAGCAGGACATCACCTGGCTGGGGTTCGGCTGGCACGGCGAGGTCCGCTACGCATCGGATTATTTCGAACAGCTCTACGAGTGGGCGGTGCAGTTGATCAACTCGGGCAAGGCCTACGTCGACAGCCAGTCGATCGAGGAGATCCGCCGGAATCGCGGGACGTCGGCAGAGGTGGGGGTCGAGAGTCCGTTTCGCGATCGGCCGGTCGAGGAGAATCTCGACCTGTTCCAGAAGATGCGGGCGGGCGAGTTCGGAGACGGCGAGCAGGTGCTGCGAGCCAGGATCGACATGGCCTCGCCTCACCTGATCATGCGGGATCCGATCATGTTTCGGATCCGCCACGCCCATCACTACCGACAGGGCGACGACTGGTGCCTGTACCCGATGTACGACTTCACCCATGGTCAGTCCGACTCGATCGAGGGTGTGACGCATTCGATCTGCACGCTCGAATTCGAGAACAACCGGCGATTGTACGACTGGTACATCGAGCAGCTGGGAATCTACGCTCCCGAGCAGACCGAGTTTGCCAGGTTGAACCTGACTCACACGGTGATGAGCAAGCGGCGGCTGCTGCAGATGGTCAACGACGGGATGGTCGCCGGCTGGGACGATCCCCGGATGCCGACGATCCGCGGGCTGCGACGGCGGGGGTACACTCCCGAAGCGATCCGGTCATTCTGCAACCGGATCGGCGTGACCAAGTTCGACGGTGTGACCGAGATCGCGCTGCTGGAGCACTGTCTGCGAGAGGACCTGAACCGGACGTCCCAGCGGCGGATGGCGGTGCTGCGACCGTTGAAAGTGGTGATCGAGAACTTCCCCGAGGGACAGGTCGAGGAACTCGAGGCGATCAACAACCCCGAGGACGAGTCGGCCGGGACCAGGAGCGTGCCGTTTTCACGGGAGCTCTACATCGAGCGGGACGACTTCATGGAGGATCCCCCGAAGAAGTTCTACCGGTTGGCTCCCGGACGCGAGGTCCGATTCCGCTACGCGTTCTTCGTGACCTGCAACGAAGTGATCAAGGACGAATCGGGTGAGGTGATCGAGCTGCGGTGCAGTTACGATCCCGAGACCCGTGGCGGGTCGGCTCCCGACGGCCGCAAGGTGAAGTCGACGATCCACTGGGTCTCGGCCGAGCATGCGGTGCGAGCCGAGGTGCGGTTGTACGACCACCTGTTCAGCGAACCGGATCCGTCGGTGATCGCTCGGGACGAGGACTGGACACGGCACCTCAACTCCAACGCCCTGGAGACGCTTGCGGATTGTTGTCTCGAGCGGTCACTTGGTGAGGCGACCGACGGCCAGCGGTACCAGTTCGAGCGTTTGGGTTACTTCTGCGTCGACCAGGACAGCTGTCCCGAGAAGCCGGTTTTCAACCGCACCGTCACGCTGCGCGACCAGTGGGCCAAGTTGCAGAAGAAGAAGTAGGCAACCGGCCCGGTTCTTCTCGGTGGCCGGAGTCCGCACCCCGGATTAAAAAAGGGCACCGGCAT
>CAUZRQ010000037.1:0-44136 GCA_963582065.1 Planctomycetota bacterium
AGTTCCTTGTCGCCGGCCACCATCACCGGCTGCGACGCATCGATCGGCTCGGTCCCGCGGACCTGCTCGACCAGCCGGTCGACCCGCGAGCAGAAATCGTCCAACGGCAGGAACCGCTCGACATCGATCGCCACGTAGAACCCGTTGCTGATCAGCGGGTCCTGCCCGTAGGCAATCATCGTGGGAACGTCCCGACCGAACAGCCCGCCGGAAAGCACCCCCGTGAGGATCTCGATCATCATCGCCAGCCCGAACCCCTTGTAGCCCCCGGTCCACTGGTAAAACCCGTTGTCGATCACCTCGGCCGGATCGGTACACGGTTGCCCGTCGCGATCCAGCCCCCAGTCAGCCGGAATCGGCTGGCCAAGTTTTCGGGCGAGCCGGATCTTGCCTGCGGCCACCGTCGTGGTGGCCATGTCCAGGGCAACCGGGTGCGGCCCGCCCGAGGGGGCGGCGATGCTGATCGGGTTGGTCGCTGCCACCGGTTCCAGTCCTCCGAAGGGCGGGGTCATGCACGGGCCGTTGTTCATCGCGATCCCGATCAGCCCCTGCCGGGCGGCTCGCATCGTGTACCAGCCCAGCAGGCCGGTGTGCGAAACATTCCGCAACGAAACGCAGGCGATGCCCGTTTCGGCCGAGAGCGCAATCGCGCGGTCCATCGCCTGCTTGGCAGCGATGATCCCGATGCCGCTGTCACCGTCCATCAGAGCCGTCGCGCCCGATTCCCGCTCGACAGTGACATCGGGTCGAGGGCGGACGTGCCCCGCGTCGATCATGTCCAGGTACCCGCTCAAACGGGTCACGCCATGAGAATCGACACCCCGCAGATCCGCTTCGACCAGGACCTCGGCCACCAACGCCGCGTCGACTGGGAAGAACGTGGCGACCTCAAGAATCGCCGCGGCCAGGCCCTGAAGCCGCTTGGGGTCGACGAGGACCGAAACGCTTTCCACCCCCCCCTTCGTCATCCGATAATCTTCCCCGGTTCCGGATCGGATGGTCCGTCCTCAGCCTCGATTTGCGCCTTGGCCGTATCAACCTCGTCGGATCGCACCCAGTACAACAGCAGCAACGGCACCAGCGAAAGGACACCGACGTCCCAGAAGGTCGCTTGGTAGGAAAGCGTGATCGGATCGACAACCGAATCGTTGTTGACGAACTGCTGATAAAACCCCGAACGAAGCGGTCCGGCCAACCAGTTCCCGGCCATGTGTGAGACGTTGCTCAGAGTCATGTACACCGTGAAGACAGTCCCGGCCGAATGGGTCCACGTGATCCGCATCGCCAGCGAGAGAAACCCGACCGAGCCAACGACGTTGAGCCCTTCGAACGCCAGCACGTAGGCGGTCGTGAACATCCGGTCGTGCCACAAGTGCGGCAGCGACCCGAACAGTATCGTCACCATCGCGAATCCGCCAAATCCGACGATCAGAATTATCCGCCGACCGAACCGGTCGGCCAGGAATCCACCGAGGACTGCGGCCAGGATGATCGCCGGCAACGCATACATGCCTGAGGCTGTGGAGTATTCGGTGTGCTTCCAGCCCAGTTGCTTGGTGAACAAGGTCAGCGCGATCGTCTCGTTGACTCCCGATCCGAGCAGCTTCGTCAGTGTGAAGATCACGAAGACCCACAGCGGCGTCAGCGAGAAGGCCCGCTTCATGTCAGCCCAAAGTGCCTTCGGGTTCCGTACGCTCTCGTGTGCCTCTGGCTGCTGTTGATCCATTCCCGGTGCGCCGGCCTCGACCGGGCCACTCTCACTGACCTCGCGACGGCGGTCGTCGGCCGGCACCTCGCCGAAGTCCGCCAACGACTGATCTCCCCGAGCCCGCCACCACCCGGTCCAGGGAAACATCCACTCGCTCGGCCGCTCGAGAATGAAGAGCGGAATGAGCATGATGAACAGCAGCAGCACGGTCTGGATCGCGATACAAGCATCCAGCCCATGGAACTCCAACACAAATGCCAACCCGGTCATCCCGGCGCCGCGGCCGACCATCTTCGCCCCCCACATCAGGCCATTCATCTTCCCCTGCTCGTCGGGCGGCAGTAAGTCGACGGCCATGGCATCCGTGCACACGTCCTGTATCGACGTGAAAATGTTGTGGATGACGTACATCCAGACCAGCAGGTCGATGTTGCCCGGCAGGTCCTCGATGCCGAGCATGCCCAGCAGCGTCACGGACATCAACAACTCGGCCGCCAGGATCCATGGCCGCCGCCGACCCATCGGCCGGAAGGTGAACGTGTCCATGATCGGGGCCCAGATCAGCTTCAGCGACCACGGCCAGAGGATCACACCTTTGAGATAACCGATCTCGGATTCGCCAACACCGTACTCGGTCACCAGGAACGCCGGCAGCGTTACTGCCATGAATCCCCAAGGAATCCCCTGCGCAAAGTAGAGCGCGCAGAAGGTGATGATTCGGTGCGTGCGGTTGTTGGATAGAGCCACCGGCGAGTGCTCCGAAACGAGGCGTGGCCATCGGACCCGACAGGGGCCGACAGGGCAGCATGAACGACCCGGCGATCGATTCCAAGCCACTGCCCCGCATGCAATCGCCCGATTGCAATTCGGCCAGCCGTCGGTCATCGTGCCGGTCCGCTCACGACGCCCGGAACATCCGCAATGACCGACCCCGTCACGCTGAACGTCACGATCAACGGCACCGGGTTCGCCGGCGACTACACCGCCCGCACCTACGGACTGATCCCCCACCGCAACGGCGTCGACATCCGTCTGGCCGGCGTCACCAGCGGCCGGATGGAGAACGCCGAACGGTTTGCGGATTCACACGGTGTCGAAACCGCCTACGCCACGCACGCAGAAATGCTCGAATCGGTGCAACCGACCATCGACAACATCGCCTGCGCCAACGCGGCCCACGGGCCGTACACCATCGAGGCCGCCCGGGCCGGTGTGCCGGTGATCGTGCTCGAAAAACCGCCGGTCGTCTGGCCGGGCTACACCCAGGATCGCACCGCCGACGCCGCGACCCGCAAACGCGAGTCGATGGACTACCTGGCCGAGGTGCTCGACGAGGTCGCCGGCTCGGGTAGCCGACTGCTCTACGCCGAGGACTTCGTCTACGTCGATGGTGTGAAGGGACTGGTCGAGGTGCTGATCGAGGCGATCGCCGGTGGACAGGGTCGCGTGCTGTGGCAGCAGGGTGTCTGCGCCCACCAGGGATCCCACGCCCCCGCCTACGACACCCCCGCGCTCTCCGGCGGCGGGGCCCTGTTCAACAAGGCCTGCCACCCGCTGGGACCCTGCCTGTACCTGAAACAGGCCGAGGGCATCATCCGAGACGGGCGTCCGATCCGCCCCGTCTCGGTCACCGCCGTCGCCCTACAGGTGCTCAAGCACCAGCCCGAGGCCTCGGGCCGACATTTTCGGGTGCTGCAGAATGTCGACGACTTCGGACGGATCACCGTCGTCTTCGACGACCACACCGTGGCCGAGGTCGTCGGATCGGACCTCAGCATCAGCGGCATCCGCAACGAACTGCGAGTGATCACCGACTTCGCGCAGTACGACATGCGGATCAATCCCAACAACGAGAACGAGCTGTTCCTGCCCGATGCCGCGGCCGCCGGAGACCTGCTACTCCGTGAGAAACTTCCCACCGCCCAGGGCACCAGCTTCCCCCAACCCAACCAGTTTCATGCTCACGGATACGTCAACGAAATGAACGATGCGGTCGACTGCGCACTGGACCCCGACCGGGCCCCGCAATCCGGGCCGCTGATGGCCTGGGACACCATGGCCGTGCTGATGGCCGCCTACGAATCGGCCGAGGCCGACGCGACGATGATCGACATTTCCGAGTACACCCACGGACGGGAATTCGATCCGGACACGCTGCCCGACCCCCGCCAGTTCGGGGCCGTCTTTCAGAGGCAGTAGTCACGACACCGCAGACGAGCGAGCCGAGAAGACCCCCGGAGACCAACCATCTCGACATCAGTTCAGACCAGTGATTGCGTGGTTGTCGGCCTGGGCGCCATGGGGTCCTCGGCGCTGTATCACCTCGCGCGTCGCGGTGCCGACGTCGTGGGCGTCGAGCAGTTCGAACCGGGCCACGTCCGCGGCAGTTCGCACGGACACTCGCGGGTCTTCCGCACCACCTACGACGATCCGCTGTATGTCGAACTGGCCCGCGAGTCGCTGGGCATGTGGCGCGACCTGGAAACCGAAGCCGAGGTCGATCTGCTGGAACTGTGCGGCCTGTTGATCTTCGCCGGACGCGACAACGACCGTTTCGCCCGCACGCTGCGGATGCTGGCCGAAGCCGGGTTGCCCCATGACCTGCTGGCCGGCCCGGACGTTTCGCAGCGATTCCCGAGCTTCAGGTTGACCGAGACACAGCACGCCTTCTTCGCCCGTGAAAACGGATTCCTGCGAGCCGATCGCGTGCTCGAGACGTTGCGGAACCGTGCCGGGACCCACGGAGCCGTTCGACGGGACGGGTGCCGGGTCGAATCCATCGAGAAGCTGGACTCCGGGCTGCGGGTGACGACCGACCAGGGCACGATCGACACGGCACGGGTCATCATCACTGCAGGAGCCTGGCTGGATCGACTGGCCGGGGATCTCGGCTGGGATCTGGAGGTCACCCGCGAAGAGAAGATCTACCTGCCGGTCGGAGACCCGACCCGGGTCACCTCGGATGTCTTTCCCTGCTTCTGCGAATACGACACCTCGAACTACGGTTTCCCGACCCTGGACGGCCGGACGATCAAGGTGGCGGCCGACCACACAGGTCGCCGGGTCGATCCCGATGCGGTCGACCGCGACGTCACCGCCGAGGGGGTTCGCCGGTTGTACGACTGGGTCGAGCGTTGGCAGCCGGGCCTGGTCGGTGCCGACGGCCGCGGCGAGGTCTGCCTGTACACCAACACCCCCGACCACGACTTCCTGATCGGGCCGCACCCGTCTGACGATCGCCTGGTCCTCGGCGGCGGGTTTTCCGGCCATGGTTTCAAGTTCTCGATCCTCGTCGGCGACATCCTGGCCGACCTCGTCCTCGACGGTCACACCACTCGTCGGATCATCCGCTTTGCCGTCGACCGTTTCCTGTAGACAACCGGCCAAAAACTCACCAGTTTATGGATTAGGCGCCCAAGACAAACGGTCCGTCGTCGAATACCCAGACGGGGTCCGTCGGGGTGTCGCCGGTCAAAGGAGAAGTTGGATGCGTAGACGATTGAGAATCCTGGTGGGGTTGATGGCCTGGGGCGGCGGCCTGGTCGGCATCGGGTGGTTGGCCAACAACCAGGCTGACAAGGCTCTGGGCCAACGCGTGGCACCCCAGTTGTGGCAGTACGCTTCGGGCAGCCGCTCCTCGGTACCGCTCGAAATATCCGACCAGCTCGATCTGCGTGGTGGCGACCCGATTTTTCTGTTCCCCAAGGATGGACGGTTGGTGCAGATCGGTGAAATCCGGTACACCGCCGGCCAGGAGACTCCCACGGCCCTGCTGTATTCCTCGGCCCCCACTCCGACATCCACCGACCAACTGGCCTGGTACTCCTCGCCCAATTCGATGGCCTGGATCGTCTCGACCCTGATGCCGGAGGCCAAGCAACAGCAGGTGTCGGCCCAGATCCGGCAGGCCGTCGAAGCTCACCACGAGAGCCTGCTGCAGGCCCTGCAACCGCTGGCCACAAAATCGCTGGATCGATCTCTCGAGATCGTCGAATCCGAACTGCCGGCTGCGATCCAGGCGCATCGTGCCGAATTCGACCGGATCGGGAACCGGTACCAGCGGCAGTTGATCGACAAGGAAGTGCTGCCGCTGGTCCGCCGCGAGATCTGGCCGATCGTGCGGCGACGTGCCAAGCCGATCGCCGACCGGATCGGCAGCGACCTCTGGAGTCGTGTCTCGCTGTGGCGGTTCACCTGGCGGTTCTTCTACGACAAGACACCGTTGTTGCCCAACCGCGGGAAGTTCCGCGACGAGTTCGACCGTTTCGTCGACAAGGAGGCGGTCCCCGTCCTGGCCGCGCACTCGAACGAAATCGTCAAGGTGGTCGAACAGGTGATCCGCGACGCGGCGGCTCACCCCGAGGTCCAGCAGGCGGCGCGACGCAGCGGCTCCAAGCTGCTCAAAGACCCCGAGCTTCGCAGCCTGCTCTGGAAAATCGTCCGTCGCACGGCCGTCGACAACCCGAAGTTCCGCCAGGCGCTGAAGGACACCTGGACGGGCGCCGAGGCCCGTATCCTGCTGGCTCGGGCCAGCCGACAATTCGAACCGACCGTGCGACGGATCGCCGAATTGCTGATCGGAACACCCGAGACGGGGATCACTCCCGAGTTCGCCCTGGTGCTGCGACACCAGGTCCTGGGAAAGGACCGTCGCTGGCTGGTACTCGAATCTGCTGCCGACACTCCGTCGACACAGCCGCTTCGGCCCAAACAGCCGCTGACGGTCGTGCGAGGCCATCGCCCCGGGAAACACCCCTTCCTGGCCCGCCTCGATGGACTCGATGACCGGGGACAATCCACGACCCAACGGGAACCACAACGGTGAACAGGATCCAGTCCGAACCGGATCTCGACACCGTCGAATCGTCCGAAATCGCGTCTGCCGGCGAGGAGATCGAATCCGTCGGTGCCGGCCTGTCGCTGGAGAGCGTCACGCTGGTCGCCGGGCGGCGGACACTGCTGCGGGATGTCACCGTCGACCTGCCGGCCGGCGGCATCGTACTGATCGTCGGTGTCAGCGGATCCGGAAAGTCGCAGTTGCTGCGGGCACTGGCCGGCTTGCCCTCCGACGACCCCGACAATGTCCGGCTCTCGGGCCGGATCACGATCGACGGAGACCCGGTGACGCGGGCGGCGGCCGGACGGCGGATCGGCATCGTCTTCCAGCGTTTTGCCCTCTTCGACGAACTGACACCGACCGAGAACGTGCAGTTCGCCAGTGATCACAGCCGCCGCCGCCGACAACCACTGTTCCGGGACAACGGTGGAGACCTGCTCGAGACACTCGAGGTCCCCCGGTCGGTCTCGACCCGCCACCTCAGTGGGGGCCAGCAGCAGCGGCTGGCGATCGCCCGCACGCTGGCCGCCGATCCCGACTGCCTGCTGTACGACGAACCCACCTCCGGACTCGACACCGCCACCGCTTCGCGGGTCGCCGACCTGATCCAGAAGACCCACAGAGCTCATCCCCGGACTTCGATCGTCGTCACCCACGATCTCGCCGCACTCGTCGGCATCGCCGACGTATTGTTTCTGCTCGATCCCGCCACGCAACAGCTCGTCGAAGTTCCCCGGGACAACTGGGAGTCTCCCGCGGACTTCCTGGTCCCGATCCCTCCGCCGACCGCCGACGCCCCGGCCGGTCCCGTGCCCAGGAGTCGAGTGGGCGATCTGCTGGCGGGAACCTCGCGGGTGGCCGAGGAACTGGTGGCAACGCCCCTGCGGCTGGTGCCCCGCTGGCCGTCGATCCGCTGGGGCCTGAGGTTCGCCGGCCACTCGGCCTGGCTGGTCGCCGGCCCCTCGGCGTGGATCTACATCGCGATCGCCGGCATGATCCTGGGCTACGTCACCACCTTCTTCACGTTCCACTTCCTGCCCTTCTCGCGGTACACCGAGCCGTTGCTGCGTGAGAACCTGCTGCACGCGATCGGCTTCGTGCTGTTCCGCGTGCTGGTGCCGGTGCTGGCCACGCTGTTGATCGCCGCACGCTGCGGTGCCGCGGTCGCCTCGGACGTCGGCGGCAAGTCCTACGGCCGGCAGGTCGACGCATTGCGGTCCTTCGGTGTCCGACCCGACCGCTACCTGCTGACCGGAACGCTGTGGGCCTTTTTGGTCGGCACGCCGTTGCTGGTCGCCGCCGCCTTCGTCCTGGCCCGCTGGACCAGCCTGGTCGTCTTCACCGCCCGCTTCCCCGAACTGGGTCCGGACTTCTGGCACCAGCACTTCCACTGGGACCTGCTGACCGGCGGCGGCCTGTGGAGGGGTACGACCTGGGTGCTGGCCCGCTGCCTGTGCTGTGGCCTGGGGGTCGGGCTGATCTCCTACCACCTGGGCATGCAACCCAAGTCCTCCAGCCACGACGTCAGCAACGGCGTCACCCGGACCATCCTCTGGTCGACCCTGCTGGTGCTGACGGTCCACTTCGTCTTCACGTTTTTCGAATTCATCCCCGACGGTTAGAGTGGCCCGCCCCGGACCGTCCGTGCCCCGGAGAGCGACCGATGACCGGCTCCAGCAACCCGGCCGACTACCTGGCCGAACACGACGAGCGGTTCACCCGCGAACTGCTCGAATTTCTCGCGATCCCCAGCATCTCGGCCCTGCCCGACCACGCCCCACACCTGGCCGCCGCCGCCGACTGGGTGGCCGACCGGTTGCGGCAGGCCGGAGTGCCCACCGTCGAAGTGCTCTCCGCCGGTGGCATCCCCACCGTCTACGGCGAGTGGCTGGCGGCGGGCGAGGCGGCTCCCACCATCCTCGTCTACGGCCACTTCGACACGCAGCCGGTCGACCCAGTCGAGTTGTGGACCGACCCGCCGTTCACACCGGTGATCCGCGACGAACGGATCTACGCCCGCGGGGCCTCCGACGACAAGGGGAACATGCTGATCCCGATCCTGGCTGCCGAGGCGTGGCTGCAGACTGTCGGATCGCTGCCGATCAACGTGAAGTTTCTGTTCGAGGGCGAGGAGGAGGTGGGGAGCCCGCATGTCGAGGAGTTCATTCTCGCGCACCGCCAGCGGCTGGCCTGCGACTACGTCGTCAGCGCCGACGGCGGACAGTGGAGCGAGGACCAGCCCAACCTGCTGGTCGGGTTCAAGGGCCTGTGTGCCGTGGAAATCGACCTGGTCGGACCCAACCGTGACCTCCATTCGGGACAGTACGGCGGCACCGTGCAGAACCCGATCCATGCCCTCGCCCGACTGGTGGCCTCGATGCGCGACGACCAGGGCCGGATCACCATCGACGGCTTCTACGACCAGGTGATCACGCCCGGGGAGGCCGATCGCGAACAGATCGCCACCATCCCCCAGGACGACGCGAGTTACGCCGACGGGCTGGGAGTCGACGAGCTGTTCGGTGAACCCGGATACTCGACGCTCGAACGTGCCTGGTGCCGTCCGACCCTCGAGGTCAACGGGACATGGGGCGGGTTCACCGACGACGGGGTCAAGACCGTGTTGCCATCCGAGGCCCACGCCAAGATCACCTGCCGGTTGGTGCCCGACCAGGACCCGGCGATGGTTGCCGAGTGCATCCGCCGCCACGTCCAGCAACACGTTCCGCCGGGAGTGACCGCGACCACGACAATCAGCGAATCGGGCGCCCGACCGTACCTGGTGCCCGGCGACCATCCCGGCAACCTGGCCGCCGGCGACGTGCTGGAAGAACTCTACGGCTCCGCGCCCTATTTCACACGCTCGGGCGGCACGCTGCCCATCTGCAGCGTGCTGCGAGAACACCTGGGCGTCTACACGGTGATTTTCTCGTTCGCACTCGACGACGAGCGGGCTCATGCTCCCGACGAGTTCTTCCGGCTCTCGAGTTTCCGTCGCGGCCAGGTGGCCTGGTCGCGACTCTGGCAGCGGATCGCCGAGACGGAGTGACCGCCGAGTTGGCGATCCGTGGCACGGGCGGCGGGCACGAAGTAGACTGCCGGGTCGATCCTCCATCATGGCCGGAGACCCACCGATGAACCGCTCTCGACCGACCGCACGCCGAACCGGGCTGTTGCTGCTCACGCTGGCTCTTGCACACGCCGGCCTGGCCGCCGTCCACGCGGCCGATCCCCAGCAGGCGGCCGAACGGGCCGCTGCTCTGCTCAAGCAGGTCGGTGTCAACCGCGGCCTGTGCGTGACCGTCGGACAGGAGGCCGAGGTCGTTCTGGAGCTGGTCCAATCCAGCGACCTGCTGGTGCTGGTCCGCGAACCCGATGCCAAGGCGCGGGCTCGCCTGCAACAGGCCGCCGACGAAGCCGGACTGGGAATCGACCGGCTGGTGATCCAGGCCGGCGACGCCAGGCAACTGCCCTACGCCGATCGACTAGTCGACGCGGTGATCACCGCCACCGCCGACGTCGGCGATGAGGAAGCGATGCGGGCGCTGCGTCCGGAGGGTGTCCTGATCCGCACCGACGGCAAGCAACTGGTCACCCGTCGCCGCCCGCCCCAGAAAGGGGCCGGTGACTGGAGCCACTGGGAACACGGTCCCGACAACAACCCGGTATCCACCGACAGCGTGATCAAGGCACCGTACATGACCCAGTTCATGGCCCGGCCGTTCTACATCGGCATGCCCAGCGTCACCACCGCCGCCGCCGGACGGACCTTCCTGGCGATCGGCCACATCGCGCACCACCGCCGCGAGTGGAAAACGCTCAACAGGCTCATCGCCCGCAACGGCTACAACGGCATCATCCTGTGGGAGAAGCCGCTGCCAAAGGGCTACCTGGTCCACCGCTCGGCCTTCGTCGCCACCCGCGACACCTTCTACATGATCGACGGGCCCGGCTGCCGGAGGATCAACCCCCAGACCGGCGCCGACCTCGGCCGGTTGCGGATCCCCGGGCTGGTGGGCCACTGGAAATGGATGGTCATCCGCGACGGCATCCTCTACGCGCTGGCCGGCCCCCGCGACCAGGGAGTGGTCACCACCAAGGGCGACCGCTCGTTCGGTGGCTGGAGCTGGTCGGATCTCAGCCGCGGCTACTACAGCAAGCCGCGGGTGCCCTGGGGATTCGGCACCGCGCTGGCAGCCATCAACCTGAAGACCAACAAGGTGCTGTGGGTCCACAAGGAAACCGGCAAGCCGATCGACTCGCGAGGCATGAGCCTGGGCCAGAACAAGCTGGTGCTGTATTGCCCCGACCAGCACATCCGCTGTCTCGATGCCAAGACGGGAAAGGCGATCTGGACCAACGACGAAAAGGACGTGCTGGGGTTGATCGAGCAGCCCGGCGAAGGACTCAGCTCGACCCCGGGATTCCGCAGCGCGTGCCTGGCGGTCTTCACGCCCGACGCGGTGATCATCCAGGGCCAGACCCGGATGAACGTGGTGGCCATCTCGACCGCCGACGGGTACAAGCTGTGGCACAAGAAGAAGATCACCAACAATCCCAACGCGATCTTCGTCGACGGGCGAGTGATCCTGGGGGTCGGCAAGGGCGGCAGCCACGTCGCCATCGAACCGTCGACCGGGCGGGTGATCGAGGACCTCGGGTTCCGCAAGGTCGCCTGCACCCGGCTGACGGCCAGCTCGGACTCGTTCTTTGTCCGGGGCGAAGGCACCCTGCGTTACGACCGGAGGACGAAGAAGCCGACCGTCGACGGAGCGATCCGTCCGGCGTGCAATGACGGGGCGCTGCCGGCCAACGGGCTGCTGTACCTGGGACCCTGGCAGTGTGACTGCAACCTGAGCCTGATCGGCAACGTCGCCAGGTGCTCGGCCGGTGACTTCCGGTTCGCCCGCGTGGCCACCACTGCCGAACGACTCGAACGTTTCGCCGACCCGACCCGGCTCAAGGCCCCCCTGGACGTGACCGAATCCGACTGGAGCACACACCGCAGCGACAACGACCGTTCCTCGAGCACCTCGGTGAAACTGCCGGCATCGGTCAAATCGTCGTGGCGGTTCAACCACCCGGCCGGATCGCAGCCGGTGCCCGCCGTTGCCGTGGCCGGCCTGGTCTTCACCACCGGTCTCGACGGCGTGATCCGCGCCGTCGATGCCGGCTCGGGTGAGATCCGTTGGCACTTCCCGGCCAATGCGCCGATTCGCACGCCACCGACCATCGCCGGCGGGCGACTGTACGTCGGAGCCGGTGACGGTTTCGTCTACTGCCTGGAAGCGGCCACCGGTCGCCCCCTGTGGCGGTTCCGCGCCGCCCCGGTCGAACGACAGATCATGGTCTACGGACGCCTGACATCGACCTGGCCAGTCAACACCGGCGTGCTGGTCTCCGATGGCGTCGCCTACTTCGCCGCCGGCATGATCGACCACGACGGCACCTACGTCTACGCGATCGACGCCGTCACCGGGACCTTGAAGTGGCAGAACAACTCGGCCGGCCACCTGAATGCCGCGATCCGCAAGGGCATCAGCGCCCAGGGCAACCTGACGATCCACGACGGCCGCCTGATCCTGGCCGGCGGCAACCAGATCTCTCCGGCTCCCTTCGACCTGAAGACCGGCAAGTGCCTGGCCAAGGCCAAATCGCAGGGTCGGCCCCAGTCCAACCACGGACGCTACGTCGGAGTACTCGGCGGAAAGGTTCCCGTCGCCGGTGGCCGGATCCTGTTCTCCTCGCCGCGGAACGTCTCGAGCAAGGGCAGCTTCGAAGTCCACACGGCCAAGCGTCGCCTCAGGCTCAACTTCGGCGGGATCCCGCCGGCCTGGAACGAGTCAACCGTGGCGTTGGTCAACTTCAAGCACGGACTGCTGACCTGCTGTGACATCGGCAAGGTCCTCGAGAGAATCAACGCCGAAGAACCGCTCAAGGGGGGCCGCGCCACGGTCGCCTCGGAGTTGAGCAAGACCAAGGCGATTCGCTGGCAGAGTTCTCTGGGCGAAACGAACAAGTTCGAGGCGATGTCGCTGGTGGTGGGGCCCAACGCCATCGTGGCCGTGGTCCAGCACCAGCAGAAGTACCGGGCCCAACCCCAGTGGTTCGTGGTGGCCTTTGACCAGGCCTCCGGCAAGGCGACGTGGCGACACGAGGTCAAGGACGAGCCGTTGCCGGGCGGACTGCTGGTCAACCGCGACGGCAGAATCGTGGTGACCACGCTTGCGGGCAACCTGTTGAGCCTGGTCGGCAGCGAGTGACCCCGGGCCACACCGGTGACGGGGCCGGATCCGCCAGCGGCGAATCCGACCCCTTTGCTGGAACCCGTCGACTTCGTCGACGTGGCTCAGGTGACCGCCGGACGCCGCGAGGCGTTGTAGCGACGGACGCAGCTGAAGGCGTACAGGTTGAACAGGTGCCACACTCCCAGCACCAGCATCACCAGTCCAACCTTGCTGCTGAGCATCTCGATCGACGTGAGCAGGTCGGTGGCCCGTTCGGACGTCTTCAGCATCAGCGTCACGAAGGCGGCGTTGACCAGGTAGTAGCCAACCAGCATCAGGCGGTTGACCGAGTCGGCCAGCAGTGCATCCCCGTCGAAGATCTCGATCAGGAACACCCGCCCGTTGACAAACAGCGTGCGTCCGACCCAGAAGGTGATCGCCAGCGAGAAGGCCAGGTAGAGGATGTAGGTGATGGCCATCGAAGACATCGTTCCGGCTCCTTTCCTTGCGGCTCCGATGGCCCGCCCGATCACTTGACCGGGTCGGACCACCGGGCCCGGACCGTGGTTCACCGTCCTAGCGAAGGTAGGCTGGTGCGGCCGGGGGAGGGGCAACAACCGAACGGCGACTCTTGGTCAGGACCGCAACGGTGATGAAGTGCATCGCCCCCAGGCACAGCAGCACGAACCCGATCTTGGTGCTCAACAACTCGATCGCGCTGACCGCGTCGTGGGCCGCTCCCCCGTACCTCAACGCCAGGCTCTCGAACCCGAGGTTGATCAGGTAGAAACCGACGATCAACAGGTTGCTGAACGACTCGGCCACCTCGGGCTTCGAGTCCGTCTTGTCGGAGAGGTAGATCATTCCGTGCTTCCGCAGCGTGCGGGCGACCCAAACGGTGACGCCGACGCTGATGACCAGGTAACTGACGTGTGTGGTGATCATAGACATGATGAAGATCCTTTCGTTCCACGGGTCCGGGTTGTTGCAGGTCTGCCCCGCTCTACAATCACAGAACGGAAACGGCCCGGAGTTGTTACGCGGCCCGGCGAGTTTTTCTCCATTTTTCTTTTCCCGACCCGACGAGTTGACCTAACTCGTTGAACAGATTCGAGATGACCGACGATCGCCCACCACTGGATTCCCTGGTTGCGCAGGCTCGCGGAGGCACATCCGAAGCCCTGGACGAATTGCTGGGCCGGTATCGACACTTCATTTCGCTGCTGGTGCGTGCCCGCTTCCGAGGTGGCCGGATGGCAGCCCGGGTCGACAGTTCCGACATCGTCCAGGACGTGCTGATGCGGGTGGCCGGACACATCGAGACGTTCCAGGGAACCGACCAACTGGCCTGGGAAGGCTGGCTGCGACGGATCGCCGAACGGGAAGTGCTCAGACAGGTCGATCGTCACCTCGGTACCGCGCGCCGGGACGCCGGTCGCGAACGTCCTGCCCGAGCGGGGGACGGGGGTGGAGAGAACCCCAGCCAGATCCTGGCCGGTTGGCTCGAAGCCTCGATCACCAGTCCCTCACTGGCTGCCGTCCGCAAGGAACGCGCCGTGCTGCTAGCCGACGCTTTGGCCCGCTTGCCCGAGGATTACCGCGAACTGCTGGTGCTGCGTCACATCGAAGAACGACCGTTCGAGGAAATCGCCGAACGACTGGAACGATCATCCGGCGCAGTCCGCACGATGTGGGTGCGGGCGCTGCGAAAACTGAAGGAAGCGATCGGTGCCGAAATCGAGCTGTCGCTGCGGCTCGAATCCGGCGATTGACTCACTCGCCCCCGCCAGCCGCCCCGTCACGCAGCTTGCCCTTCAGCTCCACCGCCGAAAACCTCACCACGCAGGTCCGGAGATCGACGCGGATCCGGGCAATCGCCTTGTCACTGACACCGTCGGCGCCCCGGGTCAACCGGAACAACTCGGCGTCCCGGAATTTCAGCAGGTGATCAACCACGGCGTCGGTCGCTTGGGTGTGGCAGAACTCCAACTGCTTCAGACCGGTGATGGCGGTCAGCGCCCCGATGCCGTCGTCCCCGACCTGTGTCCCGTTGAGCACCAGCCGGGTCAACGACTTGAGTCCGGCCAGACGCTTGACTCCCTTGTCGGTCAGCCGAGTGTTGGTCAGGTCGAGTGTTTTCAGGGCAGTCAACTTGGCCAGCACGATCGCCCCGTCGTCGGTGATCGCCTGATCGGCGAGTTTGAGGTCTGCGAGCTTGGTCATGCCAGAAAGGTGCACCAGGGACTCGTCGCTGAGACGGGTTCCGGTCATGTCGAGCTCGGTGAGGCCGGTCATCGTGACCAGGTGAGCGAGCGAGGCTTCCGACACATTGGGAGCCATCAGGTGCAGCGAAGTGGTGTCGCTCAGGCCGTCGAGCAACTCGAGGTCCTTGTCGGTGATCTCCAGTCCTGCCAGTTGCAGTCGCACCACCTGGCCACCGCGAGCCTGCAACCTCGCCCCCGTCTTTCTCAATGCAGCAATTCGCTCTTCACGCTCGGGCGTCAACGGCACGAGTGGGCTGCGGCTGCGTCGTCCCCAACCACCCTTCTTGCCCCCCTTCTTGCCGCCCTTCTTGCCGCCCTTCTTGCCGCTCTTCCGGCCGCCCTTCCGGCCGCCCTTTGTGGAAACGACTTCGGTCCGCCCCCCGGGCTTGGGCGTCCCCGGCACGGATGCGCCGGCAGGCACCGCCCCCTTCTGAGCAGCCAGTTCCTTCTCGAGCGCCGCCACCCGATCCCGTTCACCCTGCAACGACGAAGCGTCCTGCATCAGGCCGATCGCGACCAGCCCGCAGGCTCCCCCGGCAAGCACCACCGAGAATCCCCAACCCATTGCCCCGGCACAAAAGGCCGGGTTACGGCCCTGGACCTGTCCCACCGCGAAAGCCAGCGCGAGCACACCGGCGGCCAAGCCAAGAATCACCAACATCGGGTCGTCTCCCCGTTCGAGTGTTGCGCAAGCGGAGCAATCCCGCCCCAGCACAATTCAACAGTCATCTCACCCCATCGGCACACCTGCGTCAAGCACTCGCCCGTAACCCACTTGCCACGCCGTCACGACCGGTCGATACTGTGTCCGGAAAGCCGAGGACGCCGGGGACAGGAGCGAAACGTCAATGTGGTTCGTCTGGACAGCCGTGGTGATCGGCAGTTGCTTGCTGCTGGTACTCCTCTACGATCTCACCCAGCGGAAACACGCCATCCTGCGGAATTTCCCCGTGGTCGGACACTTCCGTTACCTGCTCGAGGCGATCGGACCGGAACTGCGTCAGTACATCGTCACCAGCAACGACGAGGAACTTCCGTTCAACCGTGACCAACGCCGCTGGGTGTATGCCTCGTCGAAGAAACAGAACAACTACTTCGGTTTCGGCACCGACAGCGAACTCGAACAGTCCTCCAACTACCTCATCATCAAGCACTCCTCCTTCCCCGTCCGCAGTCCGCGGCCGGGAGAGCCCGATTACGACCCCTACTACACGGTTCCGGTGGCCAAGATCCTCGGCGGCTACCGGGACCGCCGCCGCGCCTTCCGCCCCCCGTCGATCGTCAACGTCTCGGCGATGAGCTTCGGATCGCTCAGCGGCAACGCCATCCACGCGCTCAACGCCGGCAGTTGCCTGGCCGGGTGCCTGCACAACACCGGCGAGGGAGGTGTCTCGCCCCATCACCTTCAGGGAGGTGACCTGATCTGGCAGATCGGCACCGGCTACTTCGGTTGCCGCGACGACCACGGAGACTTCAGTCTCGATCTCCTGGTCGAGACCACCAACAAGCACTCGTCGATCCGGGCCCTGGAAATCAAGCTCTCCCAGGGAGCCAAGCCCGGCCTGGGCGGCATCCTGCCGGCCTCGAAGATCACTCCCGAGATCTCCAAGATCCGGGGGATCCCCATGGGAGAGGACTGCATCAGCCCTTCGTCCCATTCAGCGTTCTCCGATGCCGACAGCCTGCTGGACTTCGTCGAACAACTCGCCGAGGCGACCGGGCTGCCGGTGGGAATCAAGTCGGCCGTCGGAGAAATGGATCTCTGGCATGACCTGGCCCGGCTGACCGACACCACCGAACGCGGCCTGGACTTCATCACGATCGACGGGGGCGAGGGCGGCACGGGGGCCGGGCCGCTGGTCTTCACCGACCGGGTGGCGCTGCCGTTCAAGATCGGGATGAGCCGCGTCTACCGGGTATTCGCCGAGCGGGGCCTGCACGAGAAGATCGTATTCCAGGGATCGGCCAAGCTGGGATTCCCCGAGATGACCCTGTTCGCCTTCGCGCTGGGCTGCGACATGGTCGGCGTGGCCCGCGAGGCGATGCTCTCGATCGGCTGCATCCAGGCCCAACAGTGCCACAGCGGCCACTGCCCCACCGGCGTCGCCACGCAAAACCGCTGGCTGGTGCGGGGACTCGATCCGATACTGAAAGCCGACCGGCTGGCCAACTACGTGATGACGCTCCGCAAGGAAGTGCTGGCACTGTCGCGGGCCTGCGGAGTCGTTCACCCGGCGCTGATCACCTCCGAATACCTCGAGATCCTCGACGGACGTTTCGGTTCGGCCACCGTGCCACAGCTGTTCGGATACGAACTCAGCTACGGAATGCCGTCTCCCGAAGACCGCGCCAAGGTGACCGAACTGATGAACGGGGAGCCGGCCGAGACCGCCGCCGACTGAGTTCCTTCCGGTCCGCCTACGGCAACGTCACGCGGCCACCACTGGCGACCAGTGTCTGCCCGGTCATGAAGTTCGAGTCGTCGCCGAGCAGAAACACGACCACCCCGGCGATGTCCTCGGGACGCCCGATCCGCTTCATCGGTGTCGCCTCGACCAGTTCGTCGAGCACCGACTGGTCGACATCGGCCAGGATATCGGTCTTGACCAACCCCGGCGCGATCGCGTTGACCCGCACCCCGTCGGCGGCCACCGCCTCGGCCAGGCTCCGCGTCAAACCGATCATTCCCGCCTTGCTGGCTGCGTAGGCGATCGAGTTGGGTCGCGGCCGCAGTGCGGCGATCGACGCCACGTTGACGATCCGTCCGTACCCCCGCTCGATCATCCCGTCCTTGACCGCCCAACTGACCAGGAAGGCACTGGTCAGGTTCACGTCGATCGTCCGCCGCCACAACTCGGCCGTCGTCTCCCGGTGGCCTCCGTAGTCGAAGATCCCCGCGTTGTTGACCAACAGGTCGACCGGCCCCAGTTCACCGGTCACCTCCCGAACCAACCGTTCGACCTCGGCATCGACCGAAACATCGGCCGCGAACGCCGCTGCCACGCCTCCAGCCGCCTCGATCGCCTCAACCGTCGCCGCCGCCGAATCGTGATCCGACCGGTAATTGACCGCCACCCGGGCTCCGGACGCCGCCAGTTGCTCACTGATCGCGCGACCGATTCCGCGAGACCCACCGGTCACCAACGCCACTCGTCCGGACACGCCAGGATCACTCATGCATTCCTCTCCACGTCGTTCCGTTCACCGGCATCACGCATCACACACTCAACCGGTCGACCAGTCTAGAAAGGACACCCCCACCGGGGAAACCCGGCGACGTTCCTCGCCGTCGGTGTCCCGATCCGGAGACACCTGTCATCGATCCGATACGCACCGAACCGCTCCGAAACCCCGACAGTCCCGTTCACCGACTTCGGCACGTGACTTGCAGATCTTTGGAGACCATCGGACCGCCGACATCATCACCAGCAGACAGGAGACAATTCCCATGAACGTCCATTTCACATCACTGCTGACCATCCTGGCACTGGGCGTGACGGCGATCGACGTCGGGGCGGAAATCGTGATCCGCAAGAGCGGCTCGTCGTGGGCGAAGGTCGACGACGACGGCACGATTCGCATCCGCGGCCGCTCGGTGGGCCGTTTCGAGTCCAACGGCACCGTCCGCAAGCGAGGCAGTTCGGTCGGATCGATCGACGACGACGGCACGATCCGCGCGCGAGGCAGTGCGGTCGGCAAGATCGAGTCGGACGGAACGGTGCGGCGACGCGGATCGTCGATCGGCCGGATCGAAAGCGGCGGCACGATCCGCAAGAAGGGCTCGTCATGGGGCTCCGCGTCGAACTGCTGCGGCAGCTACGGCGGCAAGAAGGCGGTCGCCGCCGTGCTGGTCTTCTTTGCCGAGGACTATTTCGACAACTAGCTGTCGAGAACGAAACCGCCATCGGTCACGACATGCTCGTGGTCCCGCAGGTGGTCCTGGCAATATTCGTGGTCACCCTCGCACTGCGAACAGTACTGGAACAGCATCTCGGAGTCGTCCTTTTCGGTCAGCCCGCAGTGGCTGCACGTGTGAAACGGAGTCGACTCGTCCCGTGTCGCCTGTCGTCGATGCTGCTGGCGTCTCTGACCGGAACGGATTTTCAACAGGATGTCGGAGCCGAAGAACAGGGCGAAGTTGAGAGTCGCGGCCAGGACCAGCAGCTTGTCCATCAGGTCGCCGGAGACCAGATTCAAGCCGTAGAAGAACCAGGTGATCCAGGCCAGGTACTTGATCGGTACCGGGAACACGAACATCAGGTAAAGCCGGAAGTCGGGGAACAGCCAGGCAAAGGCCAGGAAGACGCTGCTGCCCAGGTACCCCACCGTTGCCGCTTCGGCGGGCGCGATGAAGGCGGCTACCAGCGAGGCGACCCAGCCCAGCATCAGGTAGACATTGAAACGGAACGCGCCCCATTGACGCTCGAGAGCACCACCCATGATCAGGAACAGGTACAACGCGAACAGGACCAGGATCTCGTCGCCGGGCGGCACGAACACGAACGTCAGCAGTCGCCACCATTCGCCCCCGAGGACCTCGCTGCCCTTCAGTTGCCAATCCTGTTTCACGTCGGCCGCGGCCTGATCAGCACTCAACATGCTCATCAGAAACACCAGCCCCTGGCCCATCACGATCAACAACGCAAGGTTGGGGACTGCAAAGCGTCCGAAGCGTCGTTCGAGGCGATCGAGCAGCTTCATCTTCGAGTCCGTCGGGTCCAGACAGGCCGGCAATCACTCAGTCTCGCACGACCAGGCTCACCCGCTCGATGTCGCTGGCACCACTCTTGCGAAACGGCCGAGGCAGCGGCTGAGCCACGCCCCGGTTGTTGATGGCCCGACACCTGAGTTCGTAGCGTCCGGCCGGGACTCCCGGCAGCAGGCCGGCCCAGTGAACCAGCGAGTACGCCTGCGGCCACGACGTGGGGCGGCCTGTCTTGGGGTCAAACCCGTGCACCGGCGGTGAGACGCCCGGTCCGATCGCGTCCTTGGGCAACCCGCCCCCGAAGACGTCCGGCGGGGGCAGCAGTTTCATGTCCTGCCACGGTGCCTTCTGGAAATACGGATCCCCGCCCGGCAACGGCTTGTCCTTGGGATGGAGCCAGGCCTGCACCTTCGACACGCCGTTGATGCCGACCTGGGCCAGGCCCGTCAACGGAATCGGTGTCCCGGCCGAACCGCGTCGGGGCTTGCTGATGAATCGGGCAATCGACTTCATCCAACTGTCGATGTCGTTGTTGCCGCGCTCGTAGGTGTCATTGGCATTGAACCGGTTGGTCAGGAAGACCTTCGTCAGCCACTTGATGTTCCTGAACCCGTAGCTCTCGGGGATCACCATCCGCACCGGGCCACCCCGCTTGCCCGAGATCCAGTCGCCGTTGAGCCTGTGGCAGAGGATCACCGGGGGGATACCGGGGGGATCCTCGAGCACCCGGCCGACCGACAACGAACCGCGGAATTCCTGTTTGGGATCCTCGTTGTGGTACCCATAAAACCAGACCCGACGGACGTTGGAGGTGGGCTTGGCCGCCCAGATCACCTCGCGCAACGGCACGCCCTCCCACAAACCGGTGCCCAGCGGCGAACCGATGTTGTTGCAGGTCATCGTCTTGAGGAAACGGATCGAGTGCTTTTCGGCCAGTTTCATCAAGCCGTCGAATGTCAGGGCCGTGCCGTCGGCCACCCTCAACGGACGCTCGACCCGGGAATTCGATTCCGGGTCGGGCAGCACCTCCAGACGCCACGACTCGCGTGTCAAACCCGCGGCCTTGAGCTTCTCGGGGGGCAGTTTGTACGGCAACGGGTTGCCCCGCTCGACCGAGACGAACGCTTCGGGATGAGTCAGGTACTGCAGGTCCTTGACCAGCAGGTCCAAGGCGGCCTGTGACTTGGCCGCCGCATCCGGTTCGCCGGCGGCCTGCAGTCGCCCGCCGCTCAAGGCCAACACCCCGACTCCACCCCCAAGCTCCAAGCTCTGCCGCAGAAAAAACCTCCGCGAAACTTCCTGGTGCTCCTCGAAGAACGGCTGTCGACCCATGCCACCTCTCCCCTTCGTTTGCGGGACCCCACCGGCGATCAGGCTAGTCGCCCGCTCGACGCTGTGCAATCGAGCAACCACTCCGCAGCCCAGTTCAACCAACCGCCCTGTTCAGTATTCGATCCGGCAACCGGGCAACGCGTCACGGAGCCTCTTGATTCCGTCGTCGGTGACCCAGGTGCCGTGGAGATCCAGGAATTCCAGTGACCGAATTTCGGCCAGCACGGGCACGCCGGCATCGGTGACACGGGTCCGGTCGAGCGAAAGGAACTTGAGTCGGGGCAGCCGGGCCAGGGAAACCAGCCCCGTGTCACCGATTTCGGTGTCACCCAGCTTCACGGATTCGAGTCGGGTGAGGTCGGCGAGCTGGCCGAGACCGTCGTCGGTGATCCGTGTCCCGGTGAGGTAGAGTTGGCGAAGCCCGGTGAGCCGACTGAGATGCACGAGGCCCTGGTCGGAGACCCCGGTGCGTTCCAACGACAGCGTTTTCAGCTGAAAGCGTCCTCGCAGAGCGGCCAGCGACTCGTCATCGATTCCGGTCCCCAGCAGGATCAGGCCCAGCACGTCCGGACGAGACACGATCGTCTCGATCCCATCACCCGAGACGCTGGTCTGTGCCAGGTTGATGACCAGTGGTCCGAGATCTGCAAGTTGTTTCAGGAGAGCGGCGGTGACGCGTCCGTTTTCGAGATGTTCGTCAGCCAGCCTCACCAGAGTCACCTCGCCCCCCCCCTGCGTTTCCGCTGCCAGTTGGTGAGGGCGAATCGGCTTGAGCTTGACGCCCTGGAGTTCCAGGGCCGATTCGATCCGTCGACGGGCCTCGGCCCGCGCAGCCTCGTCATGGATGTCGAACAGCCCGGTGGTGATCGAGATCACCGCCAGCAGCAGGACGACCAGGCCGGCCGCCGCCACGCGTCGACCGCGATGGACATGACTCGCCACGATCCGTCCCGGCCGTCCACCCGGCACCTCCGGCACCTCCGGCACCTCCGGCACCTCCGGCACCTCCGGCAACTCGGACCCTTGCGGTTCGAAATCGCTTGTGGACATGTGATGGCCGACGGGGGAGAAACTGCCGAAGATCGCCGGCATATAGCACAGGGGCGGCGGGCCGTTCAAGAGCGGGTGTCCACAGCCAACGTATTCGTCCGGACGGGATCCTTGACAAGTCGAAGACCGTCGAATAATCAGTTGGGCACTGAACACGACAAGCGATTTTCAGGGACCCGCGATTCCCGAGACCACACGTCCCCCGGGTCCCACCAGACGGACACCGCCAACGGCCACTCGCCAAACCCACACGATTGAGGACGAGCTGAGGTTGGAGCAAAAGCATGACCCGGCAGACAAGACTGGACGACTGGACGACCGTCTCGACCGGCCATGACCCCCCATGGCCGAAAGCGGCAGGAGTGATGATCACCAACGACGACGAGGACGACGAGGACGACGACGAGGACGACGAGGAGGACGACGAGGAGGAAGATGATGACTTCGTCGAAGAGGAGGAGGCGGAGGACGACGACTTCGAAGAGGAGAACGAGGATGACGATCTCCGCGATGACGAATTCGATCAACTGGGCTAGCGTCGGTTGCCGGCTTCAACGTGGAATTGTCTGACAGCCGAGGGAACCGATGAGCGAATTGCGGACGCGGATCGACGAGGCCTGCCAGGCCATCTCCACAAAATGGCCCACCCCGCCAGCCATCGGCCTGGTGCTCGGAACCGGGCTGGGTGGTGTTGCCGAGCAGATCGAGAACGCCACGGTCTTCGCCTACGCGGACATCCCGCACTTTCCTGTCTCGACAGCTCCTTCGCACGCCGGCCAACTCGTCTGCGGCACGCTCGAGGGCGTCCCACTGGTCGCCATGGAGGGCCGCTTCCACTTCTACGAGGGGTATTCCCTGGCCGAGGTGACATTTCCGGTGCGGGTCATGAGTTCGCTGGGAGCCGCGACCCTGGTCCTGACCAACGCAGCCGGTGGGATGAACCCCGAGTTTGAACTCGCCGACATCGTGGCGATCTCCGACCACATCAACCTGCTGAGCGACAACCCGCTCCGTGGTCCCAACGACGACAGCCTGGGGCCCCGCTTCCCCGACATGTGCGACCCCTACGACCCGGGATTGATCGAGATTGCCGGCGAGTGTGCTTCGGAGTTGGGCTGGGAACTGAAATCCGGTGTCTTCGTCGCCGTGGCCGGCCCCAACCTGGAAACCCGCGCCGAGTACCGGATGCTGCGACGACTGGGAGCCGACCTGGTCGGGATGTCGACGGTGCCCGAATGTCTGGTGGCCCGCCACATGGCGATGAAAGTGCTGGGCTTCTCGATCGTCACCGACATGGGGTTGCCCGAGGAACTCCACCCGGTCGACATCGACATGGTTCTCGAGCAGGCCGCCCGCGGTGGCCAGAGGCTGGCCGAACTGATTCCACGCATCGTGGCCCGGCTGAGCTAGCCGAACCGGCTCACGCCATCGGCGGCCACCGGTTCCCGGTCTTGCCCCAATGTCAAATCACCCCATACAGTAGCCTCTCGCGCGCATCCCTCAGCCGGCTCGACCATGCCCGAGCAGCCCTCCTCCTCCGATCGCTTCCAGAAGGTGTCCGACGCGGCGTTCGTCCGCGGCGAGCACGACGTGCTGAAGTTCTGGACCGAGCAACGGGTCTTTGAACGACTTATCGAGAAGAACGCCGACGGTCCGTTGTGGAGCTTTCTCGACGGACCGATCACCGCCAACAACCCGATGGGCGTCCACCACGCCTGGGGCCGCGCCTACAAGGACGTCTTCCAGCGGTACCGGGCGATGACCGGCCACCGACTTCGGTACCAGAACGGCTTCGATTGCCAGGGACTCTGGGTCGAAGTCGAGGTCGAACGGGACCTGGGACTGTCGACCAAGAGCGACGTCCACGAGTTCGGCATCGACCGATTCGTCACCGAGTGCAAACGGCGGGTGCTGAGATTCGCGGCCCGGCAGACCGAGCAATCGGTCCGCCTGGGCTACTGGATGGACTGGGACGCGCCGGACACCCTGACCCGGCTTGCCGAGACAATCGGCACCGACCAGGAGGTAACCATCGAAACCCCGCGGGGTGAGACAGTCAGCGGGCCGGCTCACCAACTGGTCGCCCGGCTGGGCAACCCCGACTGGGGCGGCAGCTACTTCACCTTTTCGACCGAGAACAACGAGACGATCTGGGCGTTTCTCAAGAAGTGCTTCACCCGCAAGAAGCTCTACCGAGGTCACGACGTGATGCCCTGGTCGGGCCGGGGCGGCAGCGCGTACAGCCAGATGGAGGTCGCCGACGGACGACGGTTGAGCGTCCACGAAAGTGTCTTCGCGCGGTTTCCATTGACCGACGTCGAGAACGAGTACCTGCTGATCTGGACCACGACCCCCTGGACGCTCGCGGCCAATGTTGCCTGCGCGGTCAACCCCGAGTTGGACTATGTCCGGTTGCGGGCCGAGCGCGACGGCGCAATCTACTACTTCGCCGCCGACAACCTCGAGTCTGCCCGCTTGGACCGTGAGTTCCGCGAGGGCTTCGGGCGTCCCGAATGGAGCTGGCCCGAGGAGGTGCCCAAGCTCAAGACCATTGCCCAACTGTTCAAGGAACAGGGGGGATACGAAGTGGAACGGACGCTCAAGGGAGCCGAACTGGTCGGTCGCTCGTATCGCGGCCCGTTCGACGACCTGCCCGCCCAGCAGGCCCCCGGAGGCCTGCCTGCGGTCGACGACCTGTCCGAGCTGACGGCGGCCGACAGCCACCGGGTGATCGACGGCGGCCGCGACAGCAAGGGGAATCCCCATGTCGTCGCGGGCGAGGGGACCGGGATCGTCCACATCGCGCCCGGATGTGGAGACGTGGACTTCCAGCTGGGACGAGACAACGGGCTGGTCGCCCTGGCCCCCCTGGCCGAGGACGGACGATTCACGGAGGAATTCGGTTTCCTGGCCGGCCGGGAAGCGACCGATCCCGACGTCCGACAGGCCGTTTTTGATCGACTCGGCGAACAGCAACTGCTGGTGGCCACCGAAGCCTATCCGCACATCTACCCGCACTGCTGGCGAACCGGCGACGAACTGGTGTTCCGACTCGTTGACGAGTGGTTCATCAACATGGACTGGCGTGAGGAGATCAAGGAGGTCACTCGCCAGATCCGCTGGCTGCCCGAGGCCGTCGACGGTGAGAGTCGCGAGCTGGAGTGGCTGACCAACATGCGGGACTGGATGATCTCCAAGAAACGTTTCTGGGGCCTGGCCCTGCCGATCTGGGTCGACGAGGAGACCGGCGACTTCGAGGTGATCGGCTCGC
The DNA here is from genome assembly GCA_963582065.1 of Planctomycetota bacterium. Lineage (GTDB taxonomy): Bacteria > Planctomycetota > Planctomycetia > Planctomycetales > Planctomycetaceae > UBA8437. The sequence goes on from CAUZRQ010000037.1 coordinate 25,395, forward strand.
TCGAAGAACTCCGCGAACGAGCCGTTGAAGGCTGGGACGACTTCGAAGGACACACGCCGCATCGGCCCTGGATCGACAGCGTCAAGATCGCCCACCCCGAGACCGGCAACCTGATGTCGAGAATCCTCGACGTCGGCAACCCCTGGCTCGACGCCGGCATCGTTCCCTTCTCGACGATGCAGTACAACTCCGACCGCCAGTCCTGGGCCGAACAGTATCCGGCGGACTTCGTGACCGAGTGCTTCCCCGGGCAGTTCCGCAACTGGTTCTACGCCATGCTGGCGATGGCCACGATGATGGACAATTCGCCCCCCTTCCGGAACCTGCTCGGGCACCGGCTGGTGATAAACGAGTCGGGAGAACCGATGCACAAGTCCGACGGGACGGCGATCTGGTTCGAAGAAGCGGCCGAGCAACTGGGCGTGGACACGATGCGGTGGATGTACCTGGCCCAGAATCCCGCGGTCGACCTGAGGTTCGGTACCCGTCACCCCGACCAGCCGGTCACCATCGAGACCCCCGACGGGCCGATTGACCAGACGGCCGAGGGCGTGCCGACCTGCCAGGTGACCAGTCGGCCCGCCGACGAGGTCCGTCGGCAGCTGTTGATCCCGCTGTGGAACTCCTACGCCTTCCTGGTCAACTACGCGCGGCTCGACGAGTTCGATCCGACCGATGAAGCGGTCCCCGTCGACGAGCGTCCCGAGATGGACCGCTGGATCCTCTCCAACCTGCAGGCCCTGGTCACCACCTGCCACGAATCGCTCTCTGAGTTCAACGCGGCCGAAGCCTGCCGGGCCACCGCCGCCCTGATCGACGACCTCTCCAACTGGTACATCCGCCGCAATCGACGACGGTTCTGGCGTTCACGCGACGAGGACACCGGCGACGGAGGCCGTGACAAGCTGGCCGCCTACCAGACGCTTCACAGCGTCCTGGTCACGCTCTCGAAACTCGTTGCCCCGATGATCCCGTTCCTGGCCGAGCGGATGTACCGCAATCTCGTCAACGGAAACGACCCCGACGTCGACGACAGCGTGCACCTGGCCGAATACCCCCAGGCCGACCCGGCGCTGCTCGACCCCGAACTCAACCAAAGGATGGCCACCGTGCAGCAGATCGTCCGCCTGGGCCACCGGCTCCGCGACGAATCCAACCAGCGGGTCCGGCAACCGCTGCCGGAATTGAGATTTTCGACGGCCAATCCGGCAGAACTGGAAGCCGTCGAGCAACTGGCCGAGGTGATCGCCGACGAACTGAACGTCAAGCAGGTGACCGCCTGCGAATCACTCGACGAACTGGTCCGCTACGTCTACAAGCCCAATCTCAGGACGCTCGGCCCCAAGTACGGCCAGCTGCTGGGAACCATCCGGCAGCAGCTGCCCGAGATCGATCCCGAACGGCTCGCCCCACTCCGCAACGGACAGGTCGTCACGCTCAGCTTCGATGGCCAGGACGTGTCGCTGTTGCCCGAAGACGTGCTGACCGAAACCGAGCAGTCCAGCGAATGGATCTGCGGCGACGACCACGACGTCCAGGTCGCCCTCTCGACGGTCCTTTCCGACGAACTGCTCCGCGAGGGAATGGCCCGGGACTGCATCCGGGGCGTGCAGCAGCTGAGAAAGGATTCGGGACTCGAGATCGAGGATCGCATCCGGTTGGGCTACCGCGTCGATGACCCCGAGGCGGAGCGGGCGATCCGGGAGTGGGCCGAGACGATTCGGAGCGAGACACTCGCCGACGCGCTCGAGAGCTTCGAGACGGCTCCGGCCGACGGAGCCCGCGAGGTGAAGACCGGTTCGGTGACGATCCAGGTCTGGATCGCAACCACAGAGTAGCCCGACATGTCCGAGACGGTCCCCGAACCGACTGGCGGGTGCTCCGCACCGCTGCTCCATGTCGTGCTTCACCAGCCCGACATCCCTCAGAACACCGGGAACATCGGCCGCACCTGCCTGGCGGTCGGTGCCAAGCTGTGGCTGGTCCGCCCGCTGGGCTTCCGGCTCAGTGAAAAACACCTGCGACGGGCCGGCATGGACTACTGGCCGCAGGTCGAATGGGAAGCGGTCGAGAACTGGACGGTGCTGCTCGATCGACTCGGTGACCGCCCGATGTGGTTCCTGACCAAGTCGGGACGACGCACGATGTGGGAGGCGTCGTTCCAGCGAGGCGATGTGCTGGTGCTGGGCAGCGAAACCCGGGGCCTGCCGGCGGCGATGCTCGAAACCCACGCCGCACGCACGCTGAGTCTCCCGATGCACCCGGAAGTCCGCAGTCTCAACCTGGCCAGCACCGCCACCGCGGTGATCTACGAAGCTGTCCGCCAGTTGGGTGGACTCTGAGCCACCCCCTTCCTGCTCGAACATCCGTTGCCACCCGCCCACATGCCAACCTATTCTGAGGGTTGCCATGCCCGATGTTGCTCATCACCTGTCCCAACTGCCCATGGGCGAACTGCTGTCGCTGTTGGCCGTGACCGCAGTGACCACTCTGCTGACCCGTCGTGTCCTGCCAGGCCCGTGGCAGACGCCGGGACTGGTCCTGATTCCCCTGGCCACCTTTGGACTCGGCACGCTCTACTGGACCCTCGCCTCCGCTCCGCCCGATGTCCTCGCCGAGACCTACATCCCGCCGCGGTCCGATGACCGAGGGTATGTCTCGTCGCAGACCTGTCGCAGCTGCCACCCGGGTGAGTACGCCAGTTGGCACAAGACCTACCACCGTACGATGACCCAGGTGGCCGCACCATCCACGGTCGTTCCCGGAGCGCAACGGGATTTCGACGAGCGGCACCGGCTCGAGACCCACGGGCAGGCCGCCAGGCTGTCGCGGCGAGATGAGGAATTCTGGGTCGACATGGTCAATCCCGAGTGGGACATGGCCCAGGCGGCAGGGATCCCCGAAGCGATGGCCGTCGACGATCCGCCGCGATCCGAACGGCGAGTGATGCTGACGACCGGCTCGCACCACTTCCAGGTCTTCTGGATCACCAGCGACCGGACCGGTGAACTCTGGCAGTTCCCGTGGCGATACCACATCGGCGAAGACCGCTGGGTCCATCGCAACGACGTGTTTCTGCAGCCGCCCGACAAGCCGGCACTCTCTCACTTCCGCACCTGGAACCACCAGTGCATCCACTGCCACACCACCGGTGGGGAACCCGGACTGGGACCACCGCCGAAGAACATCTTTTCGGAGACGCGTGTCGGTGAGATCGGGATCGCCTGCGAGTCGTGTCATGGTCCGGCCGAGGACCACGTGAGGAAATACCGGGACCTCGGCCGACGTCTCAAACAACATGTCACCGGCGGGACTTCGGACAAGTCACCAACCCACCACGTGGTCAATCCCGCCAAAACCACGCCGCGACTGACCTCGCAGGTCTGTGGCCAGTGCCACAGTCACATGGTCAATCACGACGACGACACCGACGGAAGCCGCAACTTTCTCAAGACCGGCCTGGCCTACCGACCCGGCGACGATCTCGATCAATTCGCCCGCTTCCTGCGGCTCGACGACGGCTACCCGGGCAACCAGTTCCGCTTCTGGGCCGACGGCAACTGCCGCAGCGGGGGACGAGAATACAACGGCCTGCTGGGATCACCCTGCTACCAGGTTCCCGCCGGCACCGGTGACCACTCGCGACAGATGTCGTGCCTCTCGTGTCACTCGATGCACGGCAGAGACAGTGACCCCAACGACCAACTGACCGTCGAGATGCGGGGCAACCGGGCCTGCCTGCAGTGTCACACCGAGTTCACCGGCAGCAGGTTGACCGAGCACACCCACCACGGCGAAAAGTCGACCGGCAGCAGTTGCTACAACTGCCACATGCCCCACACCAGCTACGCGCTGTTCACGGCCATCCGTTCCCACCACATCGACAGCCCTCATGTCACTCCAACCGGCTCCAACACCCGCCCCAACGCCTGCAACCTCTGCCACCTCGACCGCACCCTTGGGTGGACCTCCGAACATCTCGCCGAGTGGTACGACCAGCCGCGGGTGGAATTGCCCGAGTCGGACCGCGATGACGTCTCGGCCGCGCTCGGCTGGCTGCTCACCGGCGACGCGGGCCAGCGGGTGATCGCCGCCTGGCACTTCGGCTGGGGCCCCGCAGTCAAGGAGTCGGGGAAGGAGTTGGGGACCGACTGGATCGCCCCCCGGCTGGCCCACGTTCTCGACGACCCCTACCCGGCGGTCCGCTGGGTCGGCTGGCAGAGCCTGAAGTCGCTGCCGGGGATCACGAAATTTGACTACGACTTCGACGGCACCGCCGAACACCGTCGCACGGTGATCCGGAAACTGCTCGGTTCCCCGGCCCGGCCCGGCCCGGGCCGGGCGGAGATTCTCAGCCGACCCGACGGACAACTCGACCGGAAACGACTCGAGCAGTTGATCAAGTTGCGCGACGACCGCGTGGTCGAGATCTACGAGTGACTAGCTCCGCCCGCGTCCGGTGATCGGATAGGCCGAGTCCTGGAACCCGGCACCGGAGTGCTCACCCGGCGGCACCAGCCCGTCGACCACCGCTTCGTCCTGGTCGGTCCACTCGACGTCGAGGCAACCGAGATTGTCGTCGAACTGCTCCATCGTCCGCGGCCCGATGATCACCGAGGTAAGGATCGGGTTGGCCAGGCACCAGGCCAGGGCGAAATGGCTGCAGGGGGTGCCGCGGCCATCGCAGTACTCCTTGATCTGCTGGCTGACGACGATGCTCGCCTCGCGGAGTTCGGCCTGGACCATCCGCGGATCGTCCAACGAGGCCCGCGACCCTTCGGGATACTCGCCGAACGTCGCGTACTTTCCGGTCAGGATCCCGCGGGCCAGCCCACTGTAACTGACCACTCCCAGTTGCTGGTCACGACACAGCGGCAAGACCTCGACCTCGACGTCGCGGTTGACGATGTTGTAGAGCGGCTGGATGCACGCAAAGCGGTCCAGGCCGTTCCTGTCGCTGATCCCCAGGGCCAATGCCAGGTACCACGCGCGGAAGTTCGAACAGGCGATGTAGCGGACTTTCCCCGAGCGGACCATGTCGTCCAGGGCTCGCAGGGTTTCCTCCATCGGCGTGTCGTAGTCGGGAGAGTGAACGTAGTAGAGATCGATGTAGTCGGTGCCCAGCCGCCGGAGGCTCGCCTCGAGGGCCCGCACCAGGTACCCGCGGCTGGCCCCGTTGTCGTTGACTCCCTCGCCCATGGCATTGCGACCCTTGGTGGCCAGGATCACCTGGTCACGACGCTCGGCGATCGCACGTCCGGTGATCTCTTCGGACACCCCCGCGTTGTAGATGTCGGCCGTATCGATGAAGTTGATCCCGTTGTCGATCGCTTTCGAGATGATCTCGTTGGAGTGAGCTTCATCGGTCCGCCCGCCGAACATCATCGTGCCCAGGCAGACCTCCGAGACCCGCAATCCGGTCCGTCCCAGCAGTCGGTATTTCATTGCCGTCGCCCCGTATTTCCCAGTTGGCTTGCCGCGTCGTCCCGAATTGTCGACCGATCGGCGACCCGCGAGACGCCATGATAGCGATCCCCAACCGTGTTTGCCGCCATGCGGGCCTGCCGGATGTGATACCGTGGGGCAGTTGAACGACATGCCCGAGCCTGCTAGAGTCCCGGCTTGCGGGCAAAGGTGGGCGTGTCACCGTGCCCAGATGCGGGACGGACACATTCCCAACGAAGAGCCTCATGGGTACAAAGAAATCAGGCAAGGGTCGTCGCAAGATCGGTCGCAAGAAGCGACGGATGCGCAGCAAGATCCGCCACCGCAAGAAGTAGTCTGACGGCTTTCGGAACGGCCCCGGGGTCTCTCGGCGCGGCCCATCGACTCCTGCTCCCGCGCCATCGGTCCGCGCCCACCGCCCCGCCGCCGAGCACCTCTTGACAATGCCCCCCGCTGCGCGGATGCTGGACCAACCCACCCAGACCATCCCACCCATAGAACCGTCCAACTTCTCCCGCCTCGCCGAGATTCCCACATGGATTCGGTTGCGGAACTCCGGTAAACGACAAAGACTTTGGCGATCGTTCCGTCTGAGACCCGCGGAACGGGCTTCATCGACTCAAAGGGAATGACATGCGAGACAACCGGCTCTCCAGACGTATTACTCCGATCCTGTTGGCCAGCGGCCTGGCACTGGCCGTGGTCATCGGCCCCAACCTCCCGGTCGTCGCCCAGGGCAAGCCGTCTCCGGCCGAAGCGCTCAAGGCCGCTGTCGCCAAGGCGAAGCAGCTCGAGGTTCAGCTCAACAAGCTCAAGGCCGATGCCGCGAAGGCCCAGAAAGCGGTCTCCGATACTGCTGCGGCCTTGAAGGCCCAGCAGGCCGCCACGGCCAAGATTGCCGTGTTGCAGGAGGCCGAATTGAAGAAGAAGGCCGATGCGGTCGCTGTTCAGCAAAAGGCCGCAGCCGCCATCGCCAAGACCGCACGGACCAAGGCCCAGGGCATGAAGGATGAAGTGGCCAAACTGAAGGCCGCCGTCGCCAAGGCAACCAACGACCAGAAGGCCGCCGAGAAGAACGTCAAGCCGCAGACCGATGCGGCCAAGAAAGCCACCGACGCCAAGACGGCCGCCGACAAGGAAGCGACCATCGCCGCCAAGGCACTCGCCGACGCCCAGAAACGGGCCAAGGCTGCCATGGACAAGGCCAACAAGGCTACGACGGCTGCCAAGGCCGCCGGCGATACGCTGAAGAAGACCAACGACACGATCGCCTCGTCCAAGAAGACCGTCACCAATTCCAACGTCAAGGTGAAGTCGACCGAAGCGGCGATCACCAAGTTCGCTCCGGAACTGGCCAAGGTTGAGGCCACACTTGAATCACAGACCATCGCCTCGATTGCCGCCTCCAAGCAGTACGAGAGCGTCCTGATCGCCACCAACAAGATGGTCTCGTTCTCGGACTCGATCGCCCCGATCTTCGCCCAGCGCTGCGTCGCCTGTCACAACGCCCGGACCGCCAAGGGCCGGCTCAACCTCGACTCGTTCGCCGCCGCACTCAAGGGCGGCGAGAACGGCCCGACATTCGAAATCGGCAAGGCCGACGAGAGCACCCTGTTGAATTTGGTCCAAGATGGTTCGATGCCCAAGGACGCCGACCCGCTGACGGCCGAGCAGATCGCGCTGATCAAGAAGTGGATCAACACCGGCGCGGGACTCAACGCCGGGGTCGGCCTCAACGATCCCCTGATCGCGATCGTCCCCAAGCTGCCCCAGCCGATGCCACCCAAGGCCTATCGCGTCCCGGTGCCGGTCACCGCGGTCGCCTTCAGCCCCGACGGCAAGCAGTTGGCCAGCTCGGGTTATCACGAGGTCATTCTCTGGAACCCCGCCGACGGAAAGATGATCCGCCGGATCACCAATGTCGCCGAGCGGGTCTACGACATCGCCTACTCGGCCAACGGCAAGCAGATGGCCATCGCCGCCGGGACTCCCGGGCAGATCGGGGAAATCAAGCTCTTCTCGACCGCCGACGGGTCGCTGCAGGGCGACCTGGTCCGCACCGGTGACTCGGTCTTCGCCGTCGCCTACAGCCCCGACGGCAAGAAACTCGCCGCCGCCGGAGCCGACCGGGCAATTCGCGTCTACGACCTCGCCACCGGCAAGCAACTGCTGGCGATCGAAGACCATGCCGACTGGGTGATGGATATCGCTTGGTCTCCCGACGGCAAGAAACTGGCCAGTGCCAGCCGCGACAAGACCTCGAAGGTCTTCGATGCCACGACCGGTGATTCGCTGGTCACCTTCAACAGCCACGGCCAGCCGGTCTTCGGCGTTGGCTTCAGCGCCGACGGCAACCAGGTCCTCACCAGCGGACGCGACAAGAATATCCGCGTCTGGAACACCAAGGACGCCAAGCAGGTCCGGGCCATCGGCGGCTTTGGCGACGAGGTCTTCCGGGTGGTGGTGGCCAAGGACGGCAAGGTCTACAGTTCCAGCGCCGACAAGACTGCGCGGATCCATACCATCGGAGACGGAAAGCAGATCCGCAGCCTCACCGGTCACAAGGACTGGGTCTACTCGGTTGCCGTCACGTCCGACAGCAAGTTGATCGCCACGGGCAGCTACGACGGCGAGATCCGCATCTGGAACGCCGCCGACGGCAAGGGCACGGTGACCTTCGTCGCCGCTCCCGGCTACAAGGCGCCCACCACCGCCGCGGCCAAGTAGAATCTCGGCCAACGGCTCAACACGGGCGGCTCCTCCCGGCGGGGTGCCGCCCGTCGCCGTTTCAGGCCGGGGAATCCTCCCCGTCGGCCACCTCGGCCCACAGCGAGATCTGCACCGCCGCATCCAGGGGCATCTCGCTGATGCCCAGGGCCGTCCGCGTGTGCCGACCACGGTCGCCGAAGACCTCCAGTAACAGGTCCGAGGCTCCGTTGAGCACCTGGGGTTGGCCACGGTGCCCGGGTGCCGAGTGCGTGTTGCCCTCCAGGCGAATGATCTTCACCACGCGGTCCAGGTCACCAACGGCCTCCTTCAACTGGGCCAACGCGTTGATCAACGCGTTCCGCGCCGCCTGGTATCCCTGCTCGTCGGTCAACTCGGCACCGATCCGGCCGGTGTGGGACAACTCGCCGTCGACCCAGGGCAATTGACCACTGGTGACGACCAGCGAACCGGTCCGCACCCACGGCACATAGGCGGCCACCGCCGGAGGTGCCTCCGGCAAGGTGATTCCCAGTTCGGCCAGCTTCGCCTCGGTCGCACCGGTCGGGTTGCTGGTGCTCATCGTCGGATACTCCTGGTTACCGCCTGCGGCTGCACCGGGAACCGGACGGGGCTCCCGTGAAGGCGTCTCATCGTGCAACCGACCCGTCCCGATTGCAACCAAACCCGCTGGCTGGCGTCCCGATCGCCTTCTCGGGTACTCTCGGACGACTCATCCGCCCCCCCGGTCCTCCCGCGATGCTCCTGCTCGCCGACGCCACCGCACCCGACACGGTCGTCCCGATCCCCGAGGGGGGGCTGAGCACCTCGGACATGGTCGTGATCGTCATCTACCTGGCGGCGATGATGGGGATGGGCCTGGCCATCGCCCGCCGCCAGAAGTCGACCGACGACTTCTTCCTCGGAGGTCGCGATTTGCCGGCCTGGGCGGTGGGAATCAGCATCTTCGCCTCGCTGCTCTCCACCATCACCTACCTGGGGATGCCCGGCGAGATGTTCCGCACGGGGGTCGCCTTCCTGACCCGCCAGTTGCCGATCCCGCTGGTGCTGGCGGTGGTCTGGCTGCTGTGGATCCCGTTCTTCATGAGGCTGGATCTGACCAGCGCCTACGAGTACCTCAACCGGCGGTTCAATTACACCGTCCGCGCCCTCTCGGCCGTGTTCTGCCTGCTGCTGCTCTTCGGCTGGATCTCGGTCGTCGTGCTGACCGCCGCCTCGGCGCTGGTCGATATCGCTCACCTGGACATCGGCTGGTTCCTGGGCACCAACGACCTCACCAGTGAATACCGCGACGCCGACATGCACCTGGTGATCATCGCCGTCGGGATGTTCTCGATCCTCTACACCACCCTGGGCGGCATCCGCGCGGTGATCTGGACCGACGTGATCCAGTTTCTGGTCCTGATGGCCGGAGCCCTGTTCACCATGGGTTTCATTGCCTACGACACCGGCAGCGGCCTGAGCGACTGGATCGACCACTCCCAGCAGGTCAAGCACGAACAGGTGCAGTGGTTCGACTGGGACGTCGGTAACCGCTCGACGGTCTTCACGATCTCGATCGGCATGTTCTTCTGGTTCGTCTGCACGCACGGGGCCAACCAGGTCGCGTTGCAGAGGTACTTCTCGGTCAGCACGGTCCGCGCCGCACGGACCAGCTACCTCGTCAGTGCCCTGGCCAGCTTTGGGATCGGAATCATCCTGGCCGGTGTCGGCATCTCGCTGGCCTACTACATCCAGCATCATCCGCTGCCGGCCAGCATCGCGATGAACACTTCGTCGGCCGCGCTGGAGAACGAGGACCTGGACGAGGACTCTCGATCCGAGAACCTCAAGACGCTCAACAAGGCCCAGGACAGCATCTTCCCGCAGTTCATCCGGCACTACATGCCGCCGATCCTCCGCGGGCTGGTGGTGGCCGCACTGTTTGCCGCCGCGATGTCGACGATCGACTCGGGAGCCAATTCGACCAGCACCATCCTGACGGTCGACTTCTTCCGCCCGCTCTCGAAGATCCCGGCGACCGAGGCCGGCGAACTGGCCCGGGCCCGGATGCTGACCGCCGCGATGGGAGTCGTCGTCGTCCTCTACACTCTCGGTCTCTATCACCTGGCCAAGGGCACCAACATCATCGACCTGTGCCAGCGGGGCTTCAACTGCTTCCTGGGCCCACTGGGCGCCACCTTCATGCTCGGCATGTTCTCCCGCCGGGTCTCTTCGACGCACATGGTCCCCGCCTTTGTACTCGGCGAGATCGTCGGTGTGAGCAGCAGCTACAGCATGCAGTTCTTCGGAGTGCCGTTCTCGCCCCATCTGATCGTCCCGGCCGCCTGGGCCGCCACGATGATCATCGCCCTGGTCCTGTCGCTGGTGATTCCCTCGCGTCCGTCGCCCGAGCAACTCAGGTGGACCCGCCGGGCGGTGCTGGCCGACGAGCACCGGGACCTGGACGAGTCTCCAAAAACCGAGCCTTCAGGCGCGGCGTCCTAGCAGAACTCCCAGCAGGACGAGGCCGACAACCGTGGCCAGGGCGACCGCGGCGACAACGCCCAGCGACACGAACTCCAGCAACAACGGCATCATCAGCGTCAACAGGCCGCCGCCGATGAACGGGGCCGACAACGGAGCAGCCAGCGCGTAGTCCTCGGCGGCACCCGATTCCAGGTCCTTGTCAACCATCCTCAACAACAGCAACCCCGTCGCCGTGGTGCCGGTCGACATGCCGTAGTTGATCAATCCCAACTCCATCCAGCGATCCCCCGGCAGCACGCGACGACCGATCCACAACAGGCAGACAGCCGTCCAGCCGACGGCCAGCACGATCAGAACCGCGAGCGGGCCGGCCAGGTCCAGCACGGCGTCGAGTCTCAACGAGGCGATTGCGGCCACGACCAGGAACTCCATCGCGCCGGCGGTCAACCTGCGAATCGAATCTCCGTCGACCAGGTGGCCCCAGCCGCTGAGATCAAGTCCGCGGCGAACCGCCAGTCCGCCCAACAGGGTGAACAGGAACAGGGGCAGGTTCTCGACTGACCGTTGCAGCTTGGCGATCGTCTCGGCGGCCACCCGTCCCTCCAGTCCGCCGACCAGTTGCAACCCCACGCTTTTGACCGCCCACGACGCCGCCACTCCGACCAGGAAAGCCATCGCCAGGACCAGCACCTGGAAGACGAGAGGATCGAGAACATCCGACCGGATCACTCCGCGACCGATCGCCGGCCGCTGGTCAACCGGCTCCAGGGTGCCACCCGCGGCGGTGGTCAGCTTGTCGATCGAGACCCGTGTCCACCCACGACGAACCGCCAGGTTGGTCCACGCAATCCCGCTGACCACGCTCCAGCCCAACCCCACCGTGGCCATGAACACTCCGAGGTCGGCCCCCTGCTCCCAGCCCACGGTGTCACGAAACACGCCGCCCATCGCCGCGGCCGTACCATGACCGCCGGCCCAGCCGGTCTCGATCAACAACCCGAACCCGGCAGGAATCTCGGGATACAGCGGCTGGATGATCAGCCACGTGGCCAACAACCCCAGGGCCACCTGCCCGGCAATGATCACCCACACCATCAACCCTTCGGCCATCACCCGCCGCCAGCCCCCACGGTCCATCCGAGCCGGGCGATCGAGCAACAGGCCGGCAAAGATCACCGCGATCAGCCACCCCGGCCACCCGGACAACTCGGACGGACAGTCAACCGCCACCCAGTGGACGACCTCCGACCAGGCCCCGACCAGCGCATCGGCACCGGTCGATTCGTCCAAACCACGGGCCGACTGGACGACGGCCAGCCCGACCATCCCCCCGGCAACCGAGGCGGGAATCAGTGCCCGCTGCAGCCAGCCGATTCGAGCCCGCAGAACGACCCCGATCAACAGCAGGCCGCAGGCAGCCAGGGCGGCGGATTGCATCGTCGGCAACGATCCCGGCCGGACGGCCTGTCGGTGAGCGGGGTTGTCGGGTCAGAACACGCGCGGGGGTTGCGCTTGTCGCGTCTTGGCGGGTGCGTCATAGTCTACGCAGTTGCCTACCCGGTCGCACCGCCACCCGGCCGCGACCACCGGATCATCCCGTTTTCAGGACCCGCCGATGACGACTCGCCGCCTTGCAGCCATCGCCTTCCCGACCCTGCTCGCCCTGGCAATCCTGCCGGCCGACGCCGCCGATTTCTCCGGCTTCCGCGGCCCCAAGCGGGACAACATCTCGACCGAGACCGGGTTACTCAAACAATGGCCCGAGGGCGGTCCGAAGTTGCTGTGGACGGCCAAGGGCCTCGGAGACGGCTACTCGACGGTCAGCGTCGTCGGTGGCCGGGCCTACACGATGGGTGCGACGAAGGCCGGTGGTGAACGGGTGCACGCGATCGACCTGGCCGGTGGCAACATTGCCTGGTCGACGAAGATCAGTACCGCCTACGGCGCCAGTTCCGGCAACGGCCCCCGCGGCACTCCCACGGTTGACGGCAACCGGATCTACGTCCAGGGACTCAAAGGCGATGTCGCCTGCCTGGACCTCGACGGCAAGATCCTCTGGCAGAAAAACGTCCTCAAGACCTTCCAGGGCGGCCGCCCCGGATGGTCGATCTGCGAGAGCGTGCTGATCGACGGAGAGAAGATGATCTGCACACCCGGTGGCCGTGGAGCCACCATGGTCGCACTCGACAAGATCACAGGTGATGAACTCTGGCGATCACCCGTGCCGGGCAATCCTCAGGCCGCCTACTCGTCGCCGATCATCACCACCGTCGGAGGCGTGCGGCAGTACGTCAACTTCACCCGCAACGCGGTGATCGGTGTCCGAGCCAAGGATGGAGCGTTCCTGTGGAAACAGTCGGGATCGGCCAACGGCACGGCCAACTGCTCGAGCCCGCTGGCCGCCGACAACCTGGTCTTCAGTGCATCGGGCTATGGCAAGGGCGGCGCCCTGCTGCAATTGACCTCGACCGGCGGCAACACCACCGCCAAGCAGGTCTACCACACTCGCAACATGAAGAACCACCACGGTGGCATGGTGCTGTTGAAGGGCTTCCTGTTCGGCTTCAACGACGGTGGAGGATTGACCTGCCTGGAACTGAAGACCGGCCGCGTTGCCTGGCGGAACCGTTCGGTCGGCAAGGGCGCAGTCACCTACGCCGATGGCCATATCTACCTCCGCAGCGAGGGTGGCCGGGTGGCACTGGTCGAAGCGGGCACCACCAAGTACGTGCAAAAAGGTACCTTCGCCCAGCCGCAGCGCAGCGGTCGCCCCACCTGGCCGCACCCGGTCGTCGCCGACGGCAAGCTGTTCCTCCGCGACCAGAATGTTCTGCTGACCTTCGACATCAAGGGCCAGTAACAACGCGACTCACTCGGCCAACCGCGTCCCCAGCATGTTGACGCCGCTGCCGGGAATCAGGTTCCTCCGCCAGGCCCAGCGATAGATTCCGCCGGTCTTCTCGGGGGGCAATTCGCAGAGGTCGACGAACCCCGCCGACTCGAACCACTCGCGCAACTCCCTCGTCGTGTGGTGGTGCTGGTAGCTCGGCGCGTACCAGTCGTAGGTGTCGCACAACCGCAGTTCGGGATCGGGGTGGTTGCTGAAGTTGACCAGTTTGTTGAGCACCCTGTTGAGAACCGGAACGCCGCCCCACCACGCCAGCCGTCGGCACGACCGCTCCAACCGCTCCGGCGACATCCGCGCGGCCCGTCGCCGCATTCGGACGTTGATCCACTCCTGCCACCACGTGTTGCGGCGATAGAGCCACACGGCCAGGCGACCCCCGGGTCGGACCATCCTCGCCACCGCGTCGAAGACGGCGCGGGTGTCTGCGTCGTGGTGCATCACGCCGATCGAAATGACCAGGTCGAACGAACCGGCCCTCAGTGGCAGACGCTTCAAGTCGGCCTGCAGGAACGCGGTCACCGACAGATCCCGGCACACCTCCGCCGCCTTCTCGACCGCCGTGCTGTGGTCGGCCCCGATGACCTCCGCTCCGGCCACCGCGGCCAGGCGACTGTAACGCCCGCCACCGCATCCCGCATCCAGCACCCTCAACCCCGACAGTTCATCGAAACTCACTCCCGTCTTCACCTCGAAGACCCGACGATCCTCCTCATCCCGCACGACATCGAACCGGTTCCACTGGGTCCCGAAACTCTCCAGGTGATCCTGTTCGACGAATCGCGGTATCCCCCCCTGCTGCGTCCCCAGCCGCCCGCACGCATCACACACCCATTCGTCGTCGCGGAGTTGCAGTCGGCCGTGGCCGTCTGGACAGACCAGGAAGTCGTCGGTCAAGTGTGCGGGTTGGTCGGACATCCACGTGAGATCGTACGAGGAGAGACGGCGAGTGCACCAGCCCCGTCAGTTCATCGTTGACGCCCTGGCTCTCTCCACATTCCGGGCCGACACCTAGTCGTCAAGCTGTCGCTCTCGGATCCAGTCGGTGTGGAAGGTCCCCTCCTGGTCCAGCCGCTGGTAGGTGTGTGCCCCGAAGTAGTCCCGCTGAGCCTGCAGCAGGTTGGCCGGCAGGCGGCCACGCCGGTAGCCGTCGAAGTAGGCCAGTGCGGCCGAGAACCCGGGGACGGGCAGGCCGAGTTCCACGGCTGTCGCGACGACGCGTCGCCAACTGGGCTGGGCCGTCTCGATCGCATCGCGGAAAAAGTCGTCGAGCAACAGGTTTTCGAGATCCGCATCCCGATCGAACGCCGCCTTGATGTCCTCGAGGAACGTGGCACGGATGATGCATCCACCGCGCCACAGCAGGGCGATCTGGCCGTTGTCCAGGTTCCAGCCGAACTCCCCGGCCGCCGCGTCCAGTTGCACGTAGCCCTGGGCGTAGCTGGTGATCTTCGATGCGTAAAGAGCCTGGCGGACGTCCTCGATGAACGTGTCACGGTCGCCGTCGTAGGTCCCCGTCGGCCCCGAAAGCACTCCTTCGGCTCGCCCGCGGGCGTCCTTCTGAGCCGACAGGCAGCGGGCGAACACCGCCTCGGTGATCAACGTCGTCGGCACGCCCAGATCCAGCGCATGCTGGCTCATCCACTTGCCGGTTCCCTTCTGGCCGGCGGTGTCGAGAATCTGGTCGACCAGGTGTCCGCCCGAGGCCTCGTCGGTCACCGTGAAGATATCGCGGGTGATTTCGATCAGGTAACTCTGCAGGTCCCCCTCATTCCATTCGTTGAAGACACGGTAGAGTTCCTCGTTGGAAAGCCCCAGGGCGTGCTTGAGGATGAAGTAGGCTTCGCAGATCAACTGCATGTCACCGTACTCGATCCCGTTGTGCACCATCTTGACGTAGTGCCCCGCCCCGGCCGGGCCGACCCATTCGCAACAGGGAATATCGCCCTCGGGTCCGACCTTGGCGCTGATCTCCTGCAGCAGTTCCTTGACGAACGGCCACGCCTCGGGGGAACCGCCCGGCATGATGCTCGGTCCCAACAGCGCCCCCTCCTCGCCACCGGAGACCCCGGTGCCGATGAACAGCAGCCCCGACTCCTCGACCTCGGCCGTCCGCCGATTTGTGTCGTCGAACTGCGTGTTGCCCCCGTCGATGATGATGTCACCGGGATCGAGCAGAGGCGTGAGTTGACCGATCAAGGCGTCGACGGCCGGGCCGGCCTTGACCATCAGCATCACCCGCCTGGGGCTTTTGAGGTTGGCCACCAGTTCCTCGACCGAGTGGTACCCGGAGATGGTCTTTCCGGCCGCCGTTCCGCCGATGAACTCGTCAGTCGTCGTGGTGGTCCGGTTGAAGACGCCAACCGAATAGCCACGGCTGGCCATGTTGAGGACCAGGTTCTGCCCCATCACGGCCAGGCCCATCAATCCGATATCGTGCTGAGACATTACTTTTCTCGTGGTTCGGTGTGATTCGTCTGTGAAGCTAACGCTGGATCCGGGCCGACCCGCCCTCGGCAAACGCCTCGACCTGCTCCCGCGTCGCCATCGTGGTGTCCCCGGGAAACGTGGTCAGCAGGGCTCCGTGAGCCCAGCCCAGCCTCAACGCGTCCTCGGGATCGCGGCCGCTCATCAGGCCGTAAAACAGACCCGACGCGAAACCGTCTCCACCCCCGACCCGGTCCACCACGTCCAGTTCACACGTGGGCGCCCGAAACGTCTCGCCCTCGACCCAGCACACCGCGCTCCAGTCGTGGCGGTTGGTCGAATGGACCTCCCGAAGTGTGGTGGCGACCACCTTGACCGACGGCAGCGATTCGGCCACCTGCTCCATCATCGCGAAGAAGGCAGTCGGGTCGAGCTTCCCGCTCGACTCGATATCGGGACCGGTCAGCCCCAGCCCCATCTGCAGGTCCTCCTCGTTGCCGACCAGCACGTCGACGTGCTCGACGATCCGCCGCATCGTCTCCTGCGCGGTCTCGAGTCCCCCGGCGATCTCCCAGAGCTTGGCCCGGAAGTTGAGATCGAACGAAACGACAGCGCCGGCCGCCTTGGCCGCCTGCATGCCCTCGATGATCACCTCGGGTG
This sequence comes from Planctomycetota bacterium, assembly GCA_963582065.1. GTDB lineage: Bacteria > Planctomycetota > Planctomycetia > Planctomycetales > Planctomycetaceae > UBA8437. The sequence continues at coordinate 42,028 of CAUZRQ010000037.1, forward strand.
TCGTTGCCGCCAGCGCCGCGAAGATCCCCCCGCTGTGGAACCAGCGGACGCCACCGGAGGTGATCGAGGCCCAGTCGAAGTCGCCCGGTTCCAACAGCGCCGCAGCCTCGTTGGCACGGTTGTAGAAGACCACCGGGGCCCTGACACCGGCACCCTGGTCACTGTAGACGGTGGCCATGTTCGGACCGCGAACACCGTCGTGCTCGAACGTCTTGTAGAAAGGACGGACTCCCATGGCCCGAACACGTTCGTGAATCAGGTCTCCCACCGGTGAGTCGACCATCGCGGTGGCGATGCCCGTGGAAAGTCGGAAGCAGTCCGAGAGATTGGCCGCGCAGTTGAACTCGCCGCCGCTGACATGAACCCGAAGGCCCGTGGCCTTGCGGAACGGGATCGGGCCGGGGTCGAGGCGATGGACCATCGCCCCGAGGGCCAGGAAATCGAGTTCACCGCTGCTGGAAATCTCGAGCATAAACACTCACCTCGGGACACCGATTCGATCGTGCCCCAACGAAAACGGGTCGACAGCTTATCCGGGCAGGCCAGGGACTGCCATTTTTGCGGCAAGCCCATTTGGACGACCGCGAGGAAACGAATTATGATAGGGGACGAGTAGTCTCAATTCAAAAGACCGGCCCGAGGGACGAATCGATGATCAAGGCATTGTTGCACAGGCGCGCATTCACATCGACAGTCTCGGCGTGCGTACTGTTGGTCCTCGTCGCCCTGCCCCGCAGCACCCCCGCCGCCGACTCGGACAAGGTCGTCGTCGAGACGATCAACAAGCACCTCCGACAGGGCTGGTCGGACAACGAGGTCGTCGCCTCGCCCCGTGCCGAGGACGGTGAATTTGCCCGCCGAGTGTCACTCGATGTGCTCGGCCACATCCCCCGCTACAGCGAGCTGGTCGAGTTGACCGACAGCAAGGACCCCGACAGTCGTGAGCAGTTTGTCGAGAAACTGCTCGACGACGAGGACTACGTGCGAAACTGGACGACGATCTGGGGCAACCTGCTGGTCGGGCGGACCAACAACCAGGGCGGACGGCAGGCCCTGGACCGCTGGCTACGACGGGCCTTCGCCCGCAACATGCCCTACAACCGTTTCGTCTTCGAGTTGGTTTCGGCCGAGGGCACCAGCCGAGAGAATCCGGCGGTCAACTTCCTCGCCTCACATCTCAACAACGGAGCCGTCCCCGCAACGGCGATCACAGCCCGACTGTTCCTGGGCCTGCAGGTCCAGTGTACGCAATGCCACAATCACCCCTTCAACGACTGGAAACAGTCTCAGTTCTGGAGCATGAACGCGTTCTTCGACGGCACGCGTCGCCTGGGCGCCCGCGACGCGTTCCGCCTGATCGACATGCCGTCCAAGGGAGTCAAGTTCTTCGAAAAACGCAGCGGACTGCAGGAGGCGGCATTGAGGAAGTTCGTCGACGGAACCAGCGTCAAGATCGACGACCAGGCGCAACCTCGTCTGCAACTGGCCCGGTTGATGACCGACGCCGCCAAGCCCTACCTGGCCCGCGCGATCGTCAACCGAACCTGGGGCTACTTCTTCGGCTTCGGGTTCACTCGGCCCATCGACGACATGGGCCCCCACAACCCTGTCTCCCACCCCGAACTGCTCGACTACATCTCCGACCAGTTCCGCCTGGCCGGGTTCGACCAGAAGCGGTTGATCCGCTGGATCACCTCCAGCGAGGCCTACAACCTGACGAGCCAATTCAGCGAAAAGAACGGTGACGACGATCCGGCCGCCGGCACGACGCCGCTGTTCTCGAGGATGTACGTCAAGGGATTCCGGGCCGAGCAGCTCTACGATTCGCTGATCATCGCCACCAACGCGCACAAGACCGGTCGAGACTTCGACGCGGCCGAAAACCAGCGGCGGACCTGGCTGAGACAGTTCGTGCAAACGTTCGGCACCGACGAGAACGACGAATCGACGACGTTCAACGGGACGATCCCGCAGGCCCTGCTGATGATGAACGGCGCACTGATCAACAGCGCGGTGGCGACCACAAACGGTTCGCTGCTGCAGCAAGTCGTCGATTCCCCTTCCGGCGACATCCGGCCGGTCAAGACCGGGGCCAAGAAGCGACCATCG
>CAUZRQ010000038.1:0-43488 GCA_963582065.1 Planctomycetota bacterium
TGCATGCCACCGTGTTGCACCTCATGGGCCTGGACAACCGGCAGTTGGAAGTCCCGGGACGGAAGCGGCTGGACATCGACCGTGGCGAGGTGATCCACGACATCCTGGCGTAGCCCGCCGGTGTCTTCGGGGTCGGGTGATCCGGGCGCGGCCGGGTGAACTGCCGAGGACGTCACCGCCCCTTCGTTGCCACCAGTCGGCTGATGTCGATCAGGTGCAGTTGTCGTCCCTGCCCGGGAATCGGCGCGTCGATGCAGACATACCGGCCCCCGGGGCTGAATCGCGGGTGCGTGTCGACTCGCCACTCGCCGGTGTAGACCTTCGGCAGCCGGAACTGGCCGAGGTCGTACCGCTTTTTCGTGTTGATGTTGTAGAGGTGCGGGGTCTGCAGGCGGTCGGTGCCCTGCGGGTAGGTGTCGTTGAGGATCCAGCGGTTTCCGGGCAGGTAGCTGATGTGGCCCATCGAATCGAGCGTGCCGTGACCGACCGCCTCGACCCGGCCGTCCTCCTTGTCCTCGACCAGGAAGTTGTTCCAGTCGGTCGTGCCCAGCAGGTTCTTGGACTGGACCAGGATGTGTTTCGGGTCGCGCCAGATGAAGTGCGAGGCGTATCCATTGGGGACGACGATCCGCAGGTCGCTGCCGTCGGGGCGGGCGGTGATCATCCGCGTCAATCGCCTGCCGTTGGGGTAACGCCAGCGATGCAGGGCGATGAACCGGCTGCCGTCGGGGTTGAACAGCAGGTGGTTGAAGTAGTGCTTGATGCCCGGTTGCCGGTTGGGAATCTCGCCGCGGCGAGCGATGTCGGCCAGCGAGATGATCTGGTGGATCCGGCCGGTCTTCAGGTCGATGCGGACGATGCCCGATTCGGGGGGGGCCAGGTCGTCGGCGAACGGGTCCTTCAGCCCGGCGTACCCGTAGCCGGGCCGCACGTCGTTGATTCGGCGAAAATCGGGAGCGACGGCGGTGCGGCCGTCGGGGCTGACCGAGTAGACCGGGTGGGACACCGTGCGACGCTTTTGCGTTCGGACGTCCATCACGTGACAGACGAATCGATCTCCCTGCCGGTCGTTCCAGAGAATCTCGTGGTGAGAACCGGGGAGCCACTGCAGCATGCACCCCTGCTGCCAGCACCAGGCGTTGCTGCGCCCCAGATCGATCCAGCGGTCTTCCTGCGCGAGGTCCACCATGCCGACGCGAATGGTGTCCTCGCCGGTCGGTGAACGGTGTTCGAAGGCGACCTCCATTCCCAGTACGTAGCGGCTGGTGGGGTCGAACTGCAGCTTGTCGTAATACCCGAACCAGTGGTGCCCGGGACCGCTGGTGATGGCCCGGGTCGGAAACCGCGTCTCCTGGCGGGCCCGGGTGGTCGTGGGCAGCAGTCCGGACGCGGCGGTGGCCGCCAGCGTGGAGAGGAAACTGCGACGGTCGACGGTCGGTCGGGACATCTCTGGGGGGCCTCGGCAAGACGGCCTTCAGACTATTCGTGCCGCAGGGCTTCGATCGGATCCATGTCGGCGGCGCGCTGAGCGGGATAGACACCGAAAATGATCCCGACGCCGAGTGAAATTCCCACCGAAAGTGCGACCGACCACGGGGCAATCCGCGGCTCGAGAGCGTACACCTCGGCCGGCAGCATGTCGGGGTTGATCAGTGTCGCCAGGCTCCGCAAACCACGGAACAGGGGGCCGCAGAACAAGCCGAAGCACACGCCGAGCAGCCCACCGGTGGTCGTCAGCACGACCGTCTCGACCAGGAACTGCTGAGTGATGTGGCTGCGGGTCGCGCCCAGGGCCCGGCGGATGCCGATCTCCCTGGTCCGTTCGGTGACGGTGGCCAGCATGATGTTCATGATGCCGATGCCGCCGACCAGCAGGGAGATTCCGGCGATGACCACCAGTAGGATGTTGAACATCGCGCGGGTCCGCTCGGCCTGTTCCAGCAGTTCCTTGGGAACCACGACGGCGAAGTCTTCCTGGTCGTGATATCGCTCGAGCAGCGTCTCGATGATCGAGGCCGTTTCGTTGACGTACTCGATCGCATTGACCCTGATGGTGATCTGGCTGAGCTGGACCTCTTCGCCGTACCAGTTGCTGCCCCCGACACCGACCCGTCTCATCACCATGTCACCGATTCGTTGTCGCATGGTCTTCAGCGGGATGTAGGCATCGAGGTTGTATTCGCGAGCGTCGAGGCTGCCGCCGATCGCGGCCGACGCCGTGCGGGGCTTGGTCTGGCCGATGATCACGTAGTACTCGGTGCCGACCCAGATGGTCTTTCCGATCGGGTTCTCGTACGGGAAGAGCTTGGTGGTGGTCTCGTGACCGAGCACGACCACCTTCTGTCCCCGGTCCCGCTGAGTGAGCCATCGGCCCCGGGCGATCTCCAACTGGTTGAGCGTCAGGTATTCCTCCATGCAGCCGACGAGCTTGGAGTCGGTGGTCAGGTTGTTGTTCCGCAACTGGAACTGCAGTTCCCGCATCGGCACCGAACTCTCGATGCTGGGGATGTTTGACGTGATGCGGCGAAAATCTGCGCGGGTGAGTCCGTAACGTCTGACCTGCGAACTGGCGGCGTCGCCGTCGCTGGATGCGGTGGGCTTCCTGGTGCGGACGATGATGTTCTTGGCGCCCAGTTCCAGGATCTGCTGCTGCGCGCGGTAGCTGACACCTTCTCCCATGGCCACCAGCCAGATGACCGTCGTCGTGCCGATGAAGATGCCGAGCGCGGCGAGGCCGGCTCGCATCTTCTGGACGGCCAGCCCTTTCAGTCCGAGCTGGATGGTTCGGAGAAATGAACCACTCACGACGTCATTCCCTGTCTCTAACGGACGTTCAGGTTGCGGTCCGGTGTCTGGTCAGCGCGTCCCGGCAGTCCGGCCGATGCGGTGGTTTGGGTCACCGCGACGAGAACGCCACACCCTGACCCTTGGCAGCCGGTTTCTTGGGCTTGGGCTTTGAGGTGCCCGACTTCGACTTTGCCGAATCGCCCGGCTTGCCGGTCTTGGAAGACTCGTCGCCGGCTGTCCCGGCGGATCCGGTGATCTTCAGAGCCTCCTGCTGGGCTTCGGTGATGAAGGCAAGCGGATTCAGCACGACCTCCTGTCCTGCCGCCAGTCCGGAGAGGACCTCGACGAACTGGTCGTTGTTTTCCCCTGTCTGCAGGGTTTGCTTCTTGATGCCCAGGGGCGTGTTGATCCAGCAGAGTGTCTGTTTGTTTTCGGTTTCAACAATCGCGGCGACAGGGACTGTCAGCACGTTCTTGCGTGATGCGATCAGGACCTCCACCTCGGCGCTCATTCCCGGTTTCAGATCCTGGGACTGCGGCAACTGGATCACGGCGTCGTACTTCACGACGTTCCCGGACCACCAGCCTGCCGGACGCGCCACTTTGGCCACCGAGACGACTTCCCCTTCCAGTGTCCGGTCGGGCAGAGTCACCTTGGCTTTCAGTCCGGGCGTGATCCGTTTGAGGATCGACTCGTGAATACCGATCTTGATCTGCATCTTGTCCAGGTTGGGCATCAGCAAAAGGATCTGGTTCTTGTAGACCGTCGCCCCTTCCTGGACCTCGGGAGCGTTCTTCCATCGAGCGGCTTTTGGATGGATCACCATCCCGCCGCGAGGCGCCTTGACCACGCAGTACTTGAACTCCTCGATCGCGGTATCCCGCCGGTGCTCGTCGGCGAAGGTCCGCTCGGCAGCGGCCTTGTATTCGGCCGTGGCCGATTTCAGTTCCCCTCGAAGTCTTTCCATGCGTTCGGCTTTGGTGAACGTCTTCAGGACATCGATATTGGTTTCCTGGATGACCAGGTTCATCTTCGCCTGGGAAAGCCAGAACTCCCGTTGCTCCACTTTCAGGCTGCTGACGTAGCCGCGTTCGGCCATCATCCGGTCATGGTCCAGCATGTTCCGAGCGGTCAGAACGCTGGACTTGGCGATCGCCATGAGTTTCTCGAGCTCCGTCATCCGTTCGACGAATTCCCCTTCCAGGTACGCTTTGACGGCCAGCTTCGAGCGGTTCATGTGAGCCTTCAGTTGAACCTCGCCGGCCTTGCACCAGTGCGCGTACTTGGATCGCTCGTGGATCTGTTCTTCGATCAGCAGTGTGTCAAGTCGCAGGAGTTCGTCGCCTTCCTTGACGATGCTGCCGCTTTCGACGACCGACGTGATCGTGTTCTGCCCGCGGACCTTGCAGCGAATCTCGGTGTTCTCAGAACTCTCAAGAGTCCCGGGTTCGGTGACTGTCACGTCCAGGTCGCTCAACACAACCTGGTAGGTCAACTGCGGGCCGTCCGGCGTGGTGGGAAGCAAAGAACTGACCGCGACACCCACGACGACGAGCAGCAGGATTCCGAAACCGACTGCAAACATCCACCGTCCTGTTCCACTGCTGGCGGCAGCGAATGCGGCAGCCTGTCCGGCCGCGGGGCGGTCGGTGCTGTCCACTCCGGAATTGGAGGAGGCCTGGGCGTCCGGGAAAACCTCAGTCACCATGGTCGGGCTTCCGTGTTAGGGTCTTGCTCTTGGTTTTGTCGGCGGGTGGAGAGATGTCCGGTTGTGTCTTGGTCGCCTTCGGAGAGTCGGACTGGCTGTTTTCGATGTGTCCTCGTGGATTGAGCAGGACCTTGTCGCCCTCGTTCAACCCGCCGAGAACGACGATAAACTCATCATTGCTGTCGCCCAGTTCCAGCGACCGCGGTTCGATACCCTGCGAGGTCTTGACCCAGCACAAGTGGCCGTTTTCGGCTTCAACGACGGCGGCCACCGGGACCGACAGGACATCCCTGTGTTCGGCCACGACCACCTTCACGGCAGACGTCATTCCGGGCCGCAGTCCGGCGACGGAGGGCAGGTCGATGATCGTGTCGTATTTCACCATGTTGCCGGTCCACCAGGCGGCCGGTCGGGTGACGCTGGCGACAGACGAGATCTTGGCTTCGAGGGTCAGATCGGGGAGGACGACGGTGGCGGGGAGACCCACCTTGATCCTTTCGATCATCTCTTCGTGGATGCCCACCTTGATCTGCATCTGGGACAGATCGGGCATCAGCAACAGGACCTGGTCGTAACGAACGTTGACTCCCTCGGTGATTTCCGGCTCGTTCTTCCAGGGGGCCGGCAACGGATAGATGACCAGGCCGCCGCGGCTGGCCCTGATGACACAATTGGTCAGCTCTTCCTCGGCACGTGCCCGCCTGGACAGGTTCATCGCCAGTTCTGCTTCGTCACGCTTGACGTAGGAATCGCCTGCTATCAGTTCACCCCGTCGGGTCTCCAGTTCCATGGCTCTCGTGAACCGTTTCAAGACATCCAGCCTGGTCCGGTTGACCATCAACTCCAGCTGCGCCTGTTCGACGGTGAGCGATTGGCTCTGGACCTCGAGCTCCGTGACGAATCCCTGCTTGAAGAGGGCGTCGGAGCGGAGGAGCATCTTCCTGGACGCCTTGAGATTCGCGTCAGAGATCAAGACCTCCTTCTCACGTTCCTTCAACTCGGTGAGGTATTGTCCCTGTTCGTAAGCCCGGATGGAAATCTTGGCCGTGGCCAGGCCTGCCGTGGTCTTGGCGAGGCTGGCTCGTGACTTGTAGACATTCGTCTTGGAGAGACTGAGGTTTTCCTCGAGTTCCTTGGTGTCCAGCCGGACGAGTTCGTCGCCCGGTTTGACCACCGTCCCGCTGGGGATCACCCAGGTGACCGTGTTGAAACCGCGGACCTTGGACTTGATTTCAGTGTTGTTGCTGCTCTCCAGAGAGCCTTGTTCGGTGATGGTGATCAGCAGGTCGCCTCGGGTGACCTCATAGGTGATAGCCGTGTCCGCACTCTGTGTCGCGAACAGGATGGGCTGCAGGGCCACGGCAGATACGACGATGACAATCATCACGCCGAGGCTCAGCACGAGCAGCATTCCCGATCGCTTGCGAGACCGCTGCCGCGGACCGCTCGCCGACCACGAGGGCGCATCCGTCCCGGTGGGTTCAGGAGGGTCGGCGGCCGGGATCACTTCTGTCGTCAAGTTCCGTCTCCGGTCCAAACGTCCGTCACTCACCGACGACCGCCAGGCCTTGGGTTGGCAGGTGGAAAGTTCGCCTGGCCGGCCTTGTCACTTCTGACCGCGTGATCGACCGGCGGCGTCCGCATCCACAGTAGTTTGGCGTTCCTGGAGGGATGAATCAACAGGCCTTTGCGGGATCGCTGTTCTCCATTTCGAGACGGCCGTCGGGCTCCGGCTCACCGAAACAGTCGGTCGCCATCCTTTCGGGAACGCTGCCGCTCCGTCGTCGTCGTCGTCGCCGTCGTCGGTTGACTGTTCGATCCACCGGCCGTGTTGATCCAGTTTCATGATTCCCAGTTCACGAGCCAGCCGCATCCGGGCTGCATAGTAGCTGAACCAGGTGTTCATGAATTGGTTCTGAGAGGACAGCAGGCTCCGGAGCCCATCGATGAGGTTTCTCGTCGTGTTGCCGCCGAAACTGGGCGGTGGTTGCCCCGGTTGAGTCGGTGGCACCGGTGCGTAGAGTCGTTCGCGGTTCATGTCGAGCTGCCGGATACCGATGGCAACCGCCTGACGCTGAATCTCGAGGAGCAGCTGCAGACGATCGATATCCCGTACGAGTTGACGGAGTCCCTGGTGCAGGGCATCGCGTGACCGGATCAGTCCACGTCGGCTTCTCTGGAAGTTGACAAGGGATTCACGGTAGGCATTTCGCTCGAGCAGTCGAGTCAACGGTGCGTCGACCTCAAGGCCCAGGCGGAGAGTGCTGGTTGCAGCACGGAAATCCGCGGGGTTGTTTCCGCCGGTGCGGACGTCGCCACTGGAGGTCACGTTCAGGACAGCCTGCAGTGCATCGGCACGCACCTGGACCGTTCGCCAGGAATCCACCAGTGCCGCACGGCCGTTCATGAAATCGAGTCGGTTGGCCAGCGCGACATCGAACAACTCGGCGGAATCCAGTTCGATCTTGGGAATGGTGACGGTTTCGAGTCGAGCTCGGGTCTGAACCAGCATGGATCGTTGGACCAGCCGCATCAGGTTGGCCGTCCAGACGACCATTCGACGGATCGTGTTCTTGGCAGTCTTGTCGTTGAGACCGGCCTGGATTGTGGAGATGTCGGTCGTGGCCCTGGTGAATTTCTGTTCGAGTTCCTTGAGCGCTTCCGCAAGTTGGGCGCGGTCGTTCTGGAGTTCAGTTTTCTGGTCGGTTGACATGCTGAGTTCCCGCTGCGGAACGGCCTGGGCCAGGCGACCCATGTCAGCCTTGACCGTGTCGAGTTGTCGGCGGACCTGCACGACCATCTTGATGAGCTCGCCCAGGACCTTCCGGACCGCTTCGGCACTGGAGTTCTCGTCCAGCGATCCGACGAGACCCTGGTATGCCCTGATCTCTTTTCGCAACGTGGTCGCCTCGGGGCTGACCAGCTCGAACTGGCGGATCAGACTGTCGTCCATCTTGACCGGGAGATCCGGCGGCAGTCCCAGGGTGCCTGTCGTGAAGCGATCGATGGAGAACGTCAGGGCGTTGCGGCTGTCGAGAATCGTCGCCCGGGTTTCCTGCACCCGCTGCCGGAGCAGGTCCACCTGGACCAGGTCGATCAGGCCGCTCTGCTCCAGGGCGATCGTCTGGGACAGCAGTTGAAGCTGTTCATCGAGATTGTCCTGGGAGTTGCGGATTTGCTGGAGGTCCTGCAGCAGTCCGATGTAGCCACCGATTCCACCCGCTCCCGATGCGACCTGGATGGAGGTGCTTTGTCCACCGCGCTGGGGTCCGCTGACCCCGCTTTCTCCGATCGCCACCCGAGTGTAGAACCCTTGGCGAAACTGGCCGTAGGCACGCAGGTTGCCCAACAGGGCCCGCTCGTCGCGGGTAAGTTCCTCCAGGGCGATGTCGCGACCTGCTCCACGAAGCAACGGCTGGATGAAGACGAAATTGGCCAGCGAAGAAGAGAGATTGGCATCACCGCCGGAGAACTCGAAGACAAACGAGTTGGCGAGCCCGGCCAGCAATTGTCCGGCCGTCGCCAGGCTCCGCTCGACCCGCAGCGTGGGGTTGGCCGACGAACTGCCCACCGTCAGCCGGTTGCTCTCAATGCCCTCGGACGGTCCGCTCACGACGTACTTTCCCGACGCCGCGTCGTACGACAGACCGGCGGGATTCAGCGATCCGTTGTGAGAGAACGCCGTGCCGAATCCGCCGTAGTACTGGGTGTCGAGCCGGAAACGTTCGGCGGTGACGTCGAGTGCCGAGAGGTAGAGCGTTTCGAGCTGATCCTGGTGTGTCGGGGAATGCACATATGCCAGTTGGACCGACGAATCGATGTCGAGAATCAGCTCGCCGGATTCGGACAACTCGGTGTATTCACCGAGAGTCTTCTTCCAGATCGGGTTCTCCAGATCCGGACGCAGACCGTTGTCGTTCCAATGCTCCCATCCGGCCATTCCGTTCACCTCGCGCATGTATTGCTGCGAGGTGGGATCGTCCAGAGGCATCGGCGATCGGTCCGGATCGTGAGGATCGAAGAACCGGCTGCGGGGATCCATGTCGATGTCGTAGTCGGCCGCGCGCCAACGCGGGTCCGCGTTTCGCTCGGAAATCACGCTGTAGGCGTCTTCGTCGGCCTGGACGCGGTACTGGGTCCGCGAGCAGCCGGTGCTGCCCAACGACACGCAACTGGCGATTGCCAGAAGAGTGATCCACTGGAGGTGGGAACCTGTGTAACAGCCCATTGCCTTAGATCCGCCGCTTTCTGACCGGTTGGACATGCTGTTTCGGGATCTCGTACTGATTTCCCGTATTCCTCAGAAGACCCGGGAGTCTCTGCGCGCAACGTCGCATGTTCACGAGACATCTCGCTTCATCATTCATCGTCATCCGGGTTGTACCGACTTTGACGATTGTGCCGGTTCGACCGGTTCCGCAACGGCTGGTGATCACCTCAACAACCCGAATGTGTCATTGCTGGACAACTGGTATCGGAGTAATTGGATCGGTGGATGTCACGTTGATCTCGCCGCAAGGTCCTCTTGTTGTTCCCGTTCGAGTGCCAGGTCCCACCAAACGTCCGAACCACTGCATGAAACACCTGGCGTTGTATCTCGGTGTGTTCGCAACATCACTTTGTTGGGGCAATCTGCAACTGCCGCCGAGAAGGCCGGGCTGCCAGGACCCTCGGCGCATCTGGAACTGCATTGCAACCCTTCTTCGATGTCAAAGAACATGGAGACCGCCGCGGAGACCGTCCGAGGTGTTCTTCAGGGGACCCCACCTTGGCGTCAGCCCCGTCTTTCAGGACCTGACAACCTGGGCTGGTCTCTCGACATGGCATCCGGTGAGCTCTTCGCGTCGTCGAATCGCCAAGGGCGGGGAGAAACTCCAGAAACTGAGTGGTTGAACCGGAACGCCGAGTCGAGGAGACTGGAGCGATGTCGTTCGAGGTGACACAGGGTGAGGGGAGCCGACCGGCGGTGGCGGGCCGGCAGGTGACCGGATCAGCCCGCGACGGTTCCGAGTCTCCCGAGACGACTCGCTCCGTGCCGCGGTGGACCTGGGCACTGCTGGCGATCGGCCTGGTTGCCATTGCGGGCACCGTCGCCCAGGTGATGCTCCAGAACACACCTTCGGCTGCGGTCAGCGATCCTGACGCGACCCACACGGTCACACGTGGCGAACTGGTGGTCACGGTCACCGAAACCGGGACCGTGGAGAGTTCCAGGAACACGGAGATCAAGTGCGAAATCCGGGGTGGATACGGTGGCCGCGGCGGCCGCAGCACCGTCACCTGGGTGGTCTCCAACGGCGCCACGGTCAAGGCCGGAGACGAACTGGTCAAGCTGGACACCAAGAACATCGAAGAGACTGTCAGCCTGGGAAAGACGGATACAAATATCGCGAAGGCCGCCCTGGCAAGAACTAGGACGGACGTGGCGATTGCGCAGGTGGCCACCGACGGATACCTCAACGGCCAGTACCGCTCGCAGATGACGAGACTGCGGATGAAGCTCTCGGGCGACGAACGCAACGTCCGTCACGCGAAGGCGATGCTGGCAGAGACCGAGTCGTTGTTTGTCCGCGGGTTTGCGAATGAGCTCCAGGTCAAAGCGGCCGAGTCCACCATCAAACAGGCGGAGCTGGAACTGAACGTCACGGACACGGAAATGGACGTTCTGCAGCGGTTGACCAGGAAGATGCAGTTGGAAAGGCGGAAAAGCCAGCTGATCGCAACCAGGGAAAGGCTGGCTGGTCGCGAAGCGGGAGTGGTGCTGGAAGAGAGCCGCCTGGAGCTCGCGATGGAGGAATTCGAGCGCTGCGTGATCAAGGCTCCCCAGGGTGGCCTGGTGATTTATCCATCCACCGCAAAATGGAAGCGGACTCCCGACATCACCGACGGAGCCAGTGTCCACAACAACCAGGTGCTGCTGCTCATGCCCGACCTGACCCGGATGCAGGTCAAGATCAGGGTTCACGAGTCCATCGTGGACCGGGTCAAATCGGGAATGGCCGCCAGGGTGGAACTGCCAGACCGGACACTGGACACCGAGATTTCTTCAGTGTCTGCGGTCGCTCGTCCTGCCGGCTGGTGGGACGGGAACATCGTGAAATTCGACACGATCATCGAGCTGCACTCGATTGACGGGCTGAGGCCGGGCATGTCCGCCAAGGTGGAACTGGTGGTGGCCCGGCACGAGGACGTGTTGTCGGTGCCGCTTAGCGCGGTGGTGGAGACCGACCAGGGACAGTTCTGCTGGGTCGAAACCGCCGACGGTCCACAACGGTGTTCGGTGACGCTCGGTGACAGCAACGACAGGTACGTGATTGTTCATTCGGGTCTCGAGGAACAGCAGAAGGTGGTAGTCCAGCCGCTCGCCTCCGTCGCCGAAGCACGGGCGATCCTCAGTTCGAAGATTGTCCACACGGTCAAGCGGGGAACTCTGCCGGTCACCATGATCGAACAGGGAGCACTGGAGAGTTTCAACAACATACAGGTCAAGTGCCAGGTCCGGGGCGACAGCACGATCAACTGGGTGGTCAAGAACGGCACACGGGTCGAGGCGGGTGACGAGCTGGTCACACTGGAAAACAAGGCGATCGAAGAGTACCTCCACGAACGCACCAAGTACGCCCACTTGTCAAAGGATGCAGCCATCGGCTTCCGGGCCGAGGCCACGGTCAAGGGGCTCGCCATTTCGGAATACCTCGAAGGCAAGTTTCACACCAAGAAGCTGAGGTTCCAGAAGGGACTGGCGTTCGCCAGGCAGAGGCTGCATACCGCGAACAACATGCTCGACTATGCCCGGCGAATGTACGCCCTCGGATACCAGAGTGAACTGAGAGTCGAACAAAGCGAACTCAGTTTGCAGAACGCCCTGATCGACCTCGAGATCATGGAGACCAACCTGGACGTTCTGGAGCGTCTCGAAAAGGAAAAAGAACTGAAACGGTTGACGGGCGAGTGGGAGTCGGCAAAAGCGGCGGCCAACGGACATGAAGAAGTTCTTGCCATGGACGGGGAACGCATGGCCCTGGCGGTGAAGGAGATTGCCCGCTGCGTGATCAAGGCCCCGAAAAGCGGCCTGGTGATCTATCCCTCGACCGCCCAATGGAAGGACACGCCCGACATCGCCGAAGGTGAGACGGTGCACAACGACCAGGTGCTCCTGCTGCTGCCCGACCTGTCGAAGATGCAGGTCCGGTTCGGCATTCACGAATCAGTCATCGACCAGGTCAAGCCCAGGATGCATGCCACCGTGCGTCTGCCGAACCGGACACTCAGCGGCACCGTGTCGGCCGTCGCTTCGGTGGCACAACCGTCGGGGTGGTGGACGGGCAACATTGTCAAGTACGACGCGCTGATAGAACTTCCCTCGGTGGAAGGACTCAAACCCGGCATGACCGCCGAGATCGAAGTGACCGTGGCTCAGCGCGAAGACGCGCTGCTGATCCCTCTCTCGGCGGTAGAGGAAACCGACGAGGGTGACTTCTGCTGGGTGCGGACACGCGGCGGTGCTGCCCAACGACGTTCTTTGACGCTCGGCGATCGCAACACGGAGTTCATTGCTGTCGATTCGGGCATCGAGGAAGGTGATGAAGTGTTCCTGAATCCTTCGCTGACCGTCAATGACGCACGGAAGCCACCGGCGGCAGTCGGCGCGCTTCCCTGAACGCGAAAAGCCGATCACCGGTCGGCTGTCATCGGAGTAACTTGATCGGTGGTTGTCACGTTGATTGCGCTGCAAGATCCTCTTATTGTTCCCATTCGAGTGCCACGTCCTGCAAAACGTCCGAACCGCTGTATGAAACACCTGGCGTTGTATCTCTGTGTGTCGGCAACATCCCTGTTGGGGCAATCTGCAACTGCCGCCGAGAAGGCCGGACCCCGGTTCGAGACCGAAGTGCGGTCGATTCTCAAGGCCCATTGCTGGCAGTGCCACGGCGAGGCGGACGAGAAAAAAGGGGGACTCGACACGCGGCTGGCACGCTTCCTTATTAGAGGTGGAGAGTCGGGGCCGGCCATCGTTCCCGGCAAGCACGCTGACAGCCGTTTGTTCAAGCGGGTGGCATCGGGCGAAATGCCCCCGGGCGAGAAACGGCTCTCTGCCCGTGACGTCGAATTGCTGGCCCGCTGGATCGACGCCGGGGCCCGGACCGTCCGGCCGGAACCGGCATCCCTGGCCGATGGCAGTTTCACGGTTGAGGAGCGACAGCACTGGTCCTTCCGGCCGATTCGGCGGCCGAAGTTGCCCGCAGTCAAACACGTCTCGCTGCCAGGCTCGCCTATTGATGCGTTCTTGCTGGCCAGGCTGCAGGCCGACGGCTTGGGGTTCGGGCCCGGTGCCGACCGGCCGACCATGGTTCGCCGCTTGAGCTTTAATCTCCACGGCCTGCCACCCGAGCCTGAAGTGGTCGAGCGGTTTGTTGCCGACCTGGCGCCGGGAGCCTATGCCCGGCTGGTGGATCGCCTGCTGGCATCACCGGCCTACGGAGAGCGTTGGGCGCGACACTGGCTGGACGTGGTCGGCTACGCCGACAGCGACGGGGTGAGCGACAGGGATCCGCCCCGGACCTGGGCCTACAAGTACCGCGATTACGTGATCCGCTCGTTCAACGCCGACAAGCCGTGGGATGAGTTCGTCGTCGAACAACTGGCCGGCGACGAGTTGCTGCGGCCACCCTACCAGGACCTGACACCCCAGGAGGCCGACCGGCTGATCGCCACCGGGTTCCTCAGGATGGCACCCGATGGGACCGGTGGCTCCAGCGCTGACCAGGAGCTGGCTCGCAACCAGGTCGTCGCCGAGGTGATCAAGGTGGTCTCGACCTCGATGCTGGGGCTGACCGTCGGTTGTGCTCAGTGTCACCAGCACCGTTACGACCCGATCACCCACGCCGACTACTACCGGCTGCGGGCGATGTTCGAGCCGGCCTACAACCCGAAGCAGTGGCGATCGCCGTCGGCTCGCCTGGTGTCGCAGTGGTCCGGTGACGTCCGTCAAAAGGTCGCCGCGATCGACAAGAAACTGGCCGGGTTCACCGCCGGGAAGAATGCGGAGCTGGCGGCGGCGGTGAAACAGGCCTTTGAAACGAGGCTGGCCAAGTTGCCGGCCGAGTTCCGCGCCGAGGCGAAGCTGGCTCGCGAGACCCCCGCTGCGAAACGCAACGCCGGGCAGAAGCAGTTGATCGAGGACCACCCGTTCCTGAGTATCAGCCGGGGCACGATACAGCAGTTCGAGCCGTCGATCACCTCCGCGATTCTCAAGAAGTGGGACGACCAGACTGCCGCGGTCAGCAAGCAGCGGCCGGCGGCCGACAACCTGATGTGTCTCAGCGAAGTCCCCGGCCAGGTGCCGTTGACCCGGCTGTTTTTCCGCGGCGACTACAAGCAGCCGCGCAATGAGATCCAGCCAGGGGAACTGAGCGTGCTGAGGCCGGTCGGCTTCACTGTCCCGGCCAACAACCCGAAGTTGCCGACGACCGGTCGTCGGCTGGCCTATGCCCGCCACCTCAGCAGTGGTCGGCATCCACTGCTGGCCCGGGTGCTGGTCAACCGGTTCTGGATGCATCATTTCGGCCGGGGTCTCGTTTCCACACCGGGGAACTTTGGTGCCATGGGGACGCGTCCCTCGCATCCGAAACTGCTCGACTGGCTGGCGACGGAGTTCATGCAGAGTGGTTGGAGCCTGAAGCACCTGCACCGGGTGATCCTGACCTCGACGGCCTATCGCCAGGCGGCGACGCGACGTGCGAAGCTGGATGAGATCGACCCGGACAACGAGTTGCTGGGTCGGATGTCGGTGCGACGTCTCGAGGCCGAGACGCTGCGGGATTCGCTGCTTCGCCTGGGAGGCCGTTTCTCGAACGAGATGTACGGGCCACCCGTACCCGTCAGCCTCGATTCGGTCGGACAGCGGATCATCGTCAGCATCAATCAATACGACCCCAGCGGTCGATTGCTGAAAGGCATCGGGTCGGTGGGAGTCGGCGAGTTTCGACGCACGATCTACGTCCAGGTGCGGCGATCGATGCCGCTGGGCGTGCTGTCTCCCTTCGACCTGCCCACGATGAAGCCCAACTGCGAACTGCGGACATCCTCGACAACCGCACCACAGTCGTTGGCGATGATGAACGATCCGTTCGTGATTCGTCACGTGGAGGGACTGGCCCGGCGAGTCCGCGGTGAAGCGTCCGACAACCCGGCGGCGCGGTTCGGGTTGGCCTGGCGGCTGGTGTTCGGCCGTGGGCCGAGCGACACCGAAGAGCGTGCCGGACTAAAATTTCTCGAAGACGAAACGGCCGCAGTCCGCTCCGCATCACCCAAGGATGCCGAGCCGGCCCTGACGGCTCTCTCACACCTGTGTCATGCCCTGGTGAGTTCCAATGGATTTCTCTACGTCGACTAGGCGGCATTTCCTGTCGCAGCAGGCATTCGGGCTCGGCGGCCTGGCGCTGGCGTCGCTGATGAAGCAGGACGAACTGCGTGCCGCACCGGTCAAGCCGTTGCTGCAACGGCGGGTGTTCGACCCCGGTCAGCGTCCGCCGATTCACCGGCCGCAGGCGACGGCGATGATCTCGCTGTTCATGCAGGGTGGCCCCAGCCACATGGACCTCTGTGACCCGAAGCCGGAACTGGTCAAGCACCATCTCAAGAGTTACACCGGCGACATCCACTACGACAACGTCGGCCAGGCCAGCACGAAGCTGTTTGCCGGTCCGTGGAAGTTCAAGGGGCACGGCCAGTGCGGTATGGAACTCAGCGAACTGCTGCCGCACCTGGGCGGGGTGGCCGACGACATCTGCCTGGTCCGCTCGATGCACACCGGGATCAGTGGCCACGAGACGGGGATCAGTGCCATGAACACCGGCGGTGACGGCCGTCGTGGCCGACCCGCGATGGGATCGTGGCTGGTCTACGGGCTGGGTTCTGAGAACGACAACCTGCCGGCCTACCTGGTGCTCCGCGATCCGGCCAGCCTGCCGGTGCTGGGTGCCGAGATGTGGCAGAACACCTGGTTGCCCTCGGCCTGTGGTGGCACGGTGGTCCATGCCCAGGAGCCCCGGATCGCCAACTTGCAGCCGCCGGGCCCGCTCCGCGGAGGCCCGCAGAAGCGGATTCTCTCGTACCTGGACCAGATCAACCGGCGTCATCTCGAACGGCATCCCGGTGAGGCCGATCTCGCCGCGAGGCTCAGGAGCTATTCGCTGGCTGCGGGTATGCAGGTGGAGGCCCGCGAGGTGCTGGACATCTCGGGTGAATCCAAGGCGACCCAGGCACTTTATGGGATCGACAATGCGGTGACCAAGGACTTCGGCACGCGGTGCCTGATCGCGCGGCGGCTGGTCGAACGCGGCGTGCGGTTCGTACAGGTGCTGACCGGTGACCAGCACTGGGATCATCATGGCGGCATCGTGGGGGCACTGCCCAAGGTCTGCCAGCGGGTCGACAAGCCCGCGGCGGCCCTGGTGGCCGACCTCAAACGGCTGGGAATGCTCGATTCGACTCTCGTTCACTGGGGCGGGGAAATCGGTCGCCTGCCGGTGATCCAGAACGAGTCCAACATCGGCCGCGATCACAACGGCCGCGGTTTCAGCATCTGGCTGGCCGGCGGGGGTGTGAAACAGGGACACGTGCACGGGGAGACCGACGAGGTGGGCCACAAGGCGGTCACCGACGTGGTCAACCACTACGATTACCACGCCACGCTGTTCCACCTGTTCGGCCTCGATCTCAAGGACGTCAACTTCGCACGTCCCAATGCGGTCACCAATCTGATGGCCGGACAGCCCGGCAAGATTGTCAACGGCCTGTTGAAGAATCCGGTTTGAGTGTCCGCTGCTCGATCGGAGCCGCGTCCGTGTGCGGGCGATGCGCGGTGAAAGCGGGGGTCCCGAAGGTCACTCTCATGTGGAACGTTCGTCGATCGCCGCGGATTTTTCGGTGGATGTCGTCCGCGCTGGCCGTGGCCGTCGTGGTTCTGTCCGGGACGTGCCCGATCCTGGCGGCCGGCCCGCCCAATCTCGTGGCCAACGGTGGGCTGGAAACCGTCGATCCGAAGCACACCGACCGCCCACGCGGATTCCGGCCGGGACGGATCGGCAAGTCGTTCTCCGAGATGACATGGACATCGCCGGGCCACGACAGCAAGCGGTGTGTCTCGGTGAGGACGAAGGATTCGTCGGGGCTGGGGTACTGGCAGACCCTGGTGACGGTCAAGCCCCGGACCACCTACACCATCTCGCTGGATTACCGCGCCCGGGCTGCAGACCGGGGGGCGAAGTCGGACATCCCGATTTTCCAGCGCAGTCGACCGGGCGGTCCGAATCTCGAACTGGGCATGCTGCCGGCCGATCCCACCGAAGCTGGGCGACCGACGGCCTGGTCGGACATCGGGATCGCCCTGGATCCGGTGGGTGGCGTCTATCTTCCGTTGGCGACCGAGTGGTCCCGCTTTGGGCACTCGTTCAGGACCCGAGCCGGTCAGACCCGGCTGGTCGTCAAGCTGCGGCTTTGTCACTACGCCCAGCAGGTCTGGTTCGACAACCTGTCGGTCGTCGAGGGCGAGTTGCCGGCTCCCAGGATCGCTGCCGATCCTCTGTGGGCCACCGGCGATAGCACGCCACCGTCGGTATTCCGTCCGTTGCCGCTTCCGAACACGAAGGCCGCCCGTGACGCCGTCATCCAGGTCGTCTTCGCCGAAGACGGGACCGGGGTCGATCCGACCACCGCGCGGGTCCTGCTCGACGGAAAAGACGTCACCGCTCGAGCTGTGATCAACGCCACCGGACTTCGACTTTTGCCGGATCGTCCTCTTGCCGATGGGCCTCATCGTGTTTCGGTCTCGATCGCCGACCGCAGCGGCCTCCGCAGCAACACGCTCGCCTGGCAATTCGGCGTGGGGCGAACGTTGCGGAACGTGCTGGTCGCAGAACCCGGATCCACGCGGCTCAACGGTGAGCCGTTTTTCCCGATCGGGATCTATGCCTACTCCTGTCATCCCGGCGATGGCCGGTTTCGTGTCGACCATCTGCGGCAGGCCGCTGACGCCGGTTTCAACATCGTGTTCAACACCATCGAGACCCGGCAGGGGCTGGACACCGAACTGGCCCACGGCATCATGGGCACGCTGAACATCACTTCGGGACTGAAGCACTGCACCGATCCTGCGGCGGCCGAGGCGGCGTTGCTCAAGAAGGGGCAGGGCCGGTTGGCCGATCATCCCGGCGTGATCGCCTTCTGGGCCGACGATCCGGAGAACGTCGAGGACTCGAAGGGGACGCCGATCTCGGCAACGGCGATCGCCAAGATGCGCAACGCCCGGTTGGCTCTGAAGAAGGGGTTTCCGCGGATCCCCTCGGTGTTTGCCATCTCCAATCTCCCCCGACTGAAACCGGCGATGCCCTACGGCGACATCCTGCTCAGCTACCGGTACCCGGTGCCGCAGTATCATCCGATGACGATCAACAGCTTCACGATCGGAACGTGCCGCAGGCTGGTGCCCGACAAACCGCTGTGGTTCCTCTCCCAGGCGGTCGATCTCGGCTACGGAGCCCGGTTCAGGTTGTCGCGGCCGATGCGGCCGACACCCGACGAGGTGCGGGCGATGGCCTTCTACAGCCTGGCCTGCGGCGTCGATGGCTATGCGCTCTACGCCAATTTTCTCAACGCCAGGGACTTCCCCGACCACTGGGCCACCGCCCTGGACATCGCACGGCGGGTCCGCCACATCACCGGCCCGCTGACCATCGGCCGCGATGTCGGAACCGTGCGGCTGGCCCCCGGTCTCTTCACCGGATCCGTTTTCTACCGCGAACTCCGACACGGTGACCGTCACACTCTGATCGCCGTCAACATGTCGGCCGGAACGCTGCCGGTGACCTGGCGTTTCGAGAAACCGGTGCAGGCGACGGTGCTGTTTGAGGATCGCCGGATGGCCCGGCCGGCCGACACCGTCGGTGACGTGTTCGGTCCCTGGTCGGTTCATCTCTACCAGTGGTGACCGCCGGCAGTGGACAGCCGGACTCCGGCCTCGTGCCGGCTTCGTCGCCGCGGACGGTCAACGGTAACCTGTATGCGGATCAAGAACGCATCAACCAACGGAACACGCACCATGTCTCGTCGAGTCGCGTCCTGGCAGGCCGTTTGCTTTGCCCTGCCGGTTGTCCTGCTGATTGTCCTGGGCGCCAGGCCGGGTGACTCACAGGTTGCGCCCGTGGCCGGGACTGTCGCCACGGTGGTCGAACCGATCGACATCGGTTCCCGCCGCGAGTTGTTCATCGACGATTACCTGGTCGATCGTTTCGTGGGCGGGGCGGAGTTGCGGCTGCACAGGCCGGTGCAGCGGGAAGTGATCTTCGCCTGTGACAAGCCGTGGGAAGGAAACTGGTCCGGTCTGCCCACCTACATCCAGGACGGCGACACGTACCGCATGTACTACACGGGCGGTCAGTGGCGGCGCGGACGTACGTCCATCTGCTATGCCGAGAGCCGTGACGGGGTTCACTGGACCCGGCCGGAACTTGGTCTTGTCGCATTCAACGGGTCGAAAAAGAACAACATCATCCTGCCCGGGAAGGGCATCATCGCGTTCGTGCCCTTCAAGGACACCAACCCCGGTTGCAGGCCGGACCAGCGGTTCAAGGCGATGGTCGCACGGACCACGCCCACGCGAGGGCTTTACGGATACGTTTCGTCCGACGGGGTTCACTGGAAATTGATGCAGGAACGGCCCGTGATGACCACCGGACAGTTCGATTCGCAGAACGTCGCCTTCTGGGACTCGGTGCGTGGACGGTACGTGGCCTATTACCGGCAGTGCCGTGGCCTGGACGATTCGCTGTCCGACAAGGGCCCCCAACTGGGGATCAGCGACAAGGGGTGGGTGCGGGACGTGTTGACCAGCACATCGCCCGACTTCATCAACTGGACCGATCCGAAGTGGATCCGGTACCCCGGTGCGCCGCGCGAACAGATCTACCTCAACCAGATTCGTCCCTACTACCGGGCGAAACACCTGTTTGTCGGATTTCCCGGCCGGTTCATGGCGGGGCGTGAGATCGAGAAGGGGCTGCCGCTGCTCGAGCACCCGGCATACAAGTACGCGTCGATCTCCGAGACCCTGTTCATGTCGAGCCGCGACGGGGTGCATTTCAAGCGGTGGGGTGAGGCCTTCATTCGACCCGGCCCTCGCAAGGAGCGGTGGATCTACGGGGCGACCTTCCCGGGGTACGGCCTGATGGTGACCAGGGGAGAGACGACCGACATGCCCGACGAGTTGTCCCTGTATGTCTCTGACGGCGGCGGATGGCCCCAGCGTGGGAAAGCCGATCGGTTCCGCCGCTACACGCTGCGGATCGACGGATTCGTGTCGGCCAACGCGCCGTTGAGGGGAGGCGAAGTGGTGACCAGGCCGCTGAGGTTCACCGGGTCGGAACTGGCCATGAACTTCGCCACGTCCGCGGCCGGCAGCGTCCGGATCGAGATCCAGGACGTGGCAGGCAAACCGATCAAGGGGTTTGCGTTGGCGGATTGCCCCGAGATCTTCGGTGACCGGATCGAACGAATCGTGGAGTTCAAGACAGGCAGTGATGTCAGCAGCCTGTCGGACAGGCCGGTCCGTCTGAGGTTCGTTCTCAAGGATGCCGATCTCTACTCGTTTCAATTCATGCCGAAGAGCACTCCATAGAGGAACCTCTCTATTCCGGAGCGGGATCCTTGGGCGGCAGCTCGAGAACCAGCGGGAGAACAGTCATCAAACAGATATCGCTTCTGGACGATCGCGAGTGGCCTTCGGACGGGTTCGGGTTCACATTGCCCATCCGGCCGGAATCGACCGCCCTGGCAGTGATCGACGTGCAGGGCTACGTCCTGAATGCCGATGGCCATCTCGCGCACATGGTCAACCGGCACAGTCCCGAACTGCAGCAGGGTTTCCTGGATCGTGCCGAGACAATGATCGGCAACATCCAGCGTCTGCAGGCGGCCTTCCGCGAGCAGAACCGGCGGGTGGTCTTTACCCGGCACGGATCGCAGTTGGCCGACGGATCCGACATGGTCCTGCGGCGGCGAGGTCGAGAGACGGTGGCACGTTCAGCAACAGACGAAGTCGGTGGACACATGGCGGTCAACGGCGAGCCGGCCTACGAGATCGATCCTCGTGTCGAACCGATCGACGGCGAGATGATTCTCGACAAGAACACCAGCAGCGCGTTCCACTCTTCGCCGATCGACCTGTACCTCCGCAACATGCAGATCGAAACGCTGGTGCTGACCGGTGTGGCCGCGGACCAGTGTGTTCTGGCAACGGCCATCGATGCTGCCGATCGGGGATTCCACGTGATCATGGCCACCGACGCATGCGCGAATGTCGATCCGGGAAGTGCCGAAGCGACGCAGGTGCTCTTCGGCCGAGTGTGGGGTTACGTGATGACAACTGATGACATCATCACCTGGGTGTCGACTGGCGAACCACCGGTGCGGACACGGCTGGTGGTTTGATCTGTCCGCATGCTCGTTTGTCGGTGGTTTCGAGAAGCGCAACAGCTATTGGCTCGTCCGGAACCGCGACGGCACAGCTATTCTGTTTCGTCGGCGGTGGCATTCGGAGACGAACCCTGGTCGGATCGACGGGGGGCGTCGAGCAGTTTCAGGAGGTTTCCGCCCGTGATCGCTGCGACGTCGTCTGTGCCAAGAAACGGCATCTTGTCGAACAGGTCGATCGTCTGTGGAAAGGTCAGCCGGTCCAGGCACGGTGAAAAGTCAGAACCCCACACCAGGCGGTCGCTGCCGAAGGCCGTGACCAACCGCTCGACGTACGGCCAGCCCGCTTCGTGCGGATAATCGTGGCCCGGGTCGGAAATCGCGTAGAAACCACTTAGTTTCACTGACACGCCGGGAAACCGGGCCAGGTCCGTGACTGTCTGTAGGGCCGCAGCGGCGGTGTCCGGTTCCGGGGGCAGGGCGGTCTGTGGGGGCTCGCCGAGGTGTGAGACCAGCAATCGCAATTCCGGAAATCGCTCGAGCACTCCGGGCCACGAGCTCCATCCGTCGGTATCGGAGTTCACGGTGATGAGCCAGTTGTGCTCGTCAAGCCAACTCCAGATCTCCTCGGGCCATGTGGCGAGTTTTGTTGCCTGGCCGTCATAAAGGTAGATGCTGATGCCGATGAAACCCTGTTGCCGGAGTTCCTCGAGCTGTTCGATGCCGGGCGGTGAATCGACGGGGATGTACGCCGCCGGGTGGATCCAGTCGTGGAGTCCGACCACCTGGGCCAGGTACTGGTTGTTGTCCTCGCACCAGTCCGCACCGGCAAACCCGACGACCAGGGCCGCCGCGACGTCGTGGTCACGGGCCAACGAGTCGTAACAGGCGACATCGTCGATCGACACGCCCGGTCGGGACGAGAACGACTGGCCCCGGTAGCCGCCGTCGAACAGGTGGATGTGGGCGTCGGCTCGTTTTGTCATGTCATCACGTCGGGGGCCACGGGTCGAGACAGGCTCCGGTCGGCCGCGGTGCGACCGGCCGCCAGGGGACCGGTTCGCGGCATTCGTAACGGACATCCAGCCACGGCGTCTCCAGACGGCGGTGACCCTCGTGCCGCGAATCGAGCATGGCTTCGAGGACCCCGGTGGTCAACAGCGTCCGTTCGACCGGGGCGGTCGCCGCGCCGGTGAGGAACATCTCTTCGATGTTCAGTGACAGGTAGGCGAAGTGCCCGTAGGGGCCGACGTCGTCTTCGTCGCCGTGTCCCTGCGCGAAGAACTCGGTCGCTACCACCTCGCCCTCACCGACTCGTGCCGCATAGGCGAGATCCTGGACGTAACCGTCGAGCATCAATGCGGCACCCCGCAGCCCGTCGCGGTACTCGATCAGCGCGATGGCCGGGTTGCTGCAGTGATCCTCGATCCGCCCCTCCGGCTTGTTCTCGATCTCACCGCAGGCCGCCTCGGCCAACTCGCGAGACCACCGTCCGTCCTCGGCAGCCCGCCACACATCGTCTCCTTCCAGGCAGGTCACCGCCGCCACGCCGGTCTCTCCACCACCGCGGCGTTCCACCATGCACTGCAGCACCTCCAGAGTGTGGAAGCCGTAGATCTCGAGCCCCGAAAATCCGATCGCCACCGCCTCGTCGATCGTCGAGTCGACTTCGTGTTCCAGCCACGGTTTCCGCCAGGAGACCGGCAGCGAGGATCCCGCCATCAATGGAGCGTTCAGACTGGTCATCCGGTCGAACATCCACATCGCGTCAGCCCAGTTGTACGACAGGTGCTTGTCGTTGAAGACCGGCACCGCGGTGCCGCTGGTGGCCATCACGCCACAGATCTGCTCGAGGAAGTATTTGCGGGGAAACAGCTGCTGTTCCTTTTCGTTCCAGGCGTACTCACCGTGTTCACCGATCAGCAGCACGCCGTCGACGGCCAGTTCGTCGCCGCCGAGTTTCAGTGCCTCGACGATGCTCGTGAAAATCGGCACGCCGTGCTCCTCGGCCATCGCCCGGCCGATGTCGCGTTCGGACAGCTGGTCGATGTACATCGAGACCAGGTCGACCCGTGGAGCCTGAAATCCGTCGTCTGTTGGAAAGCCCTTGAGGAACTTGGTGACGATCACGTCGGCGTGAGAACCGGCGAAGTACTCGGTCACGATCGCGGCGATCCGCTTGCGGCCTGGCATGTCGCGCTCCGAGAGAAAAAGTCAGTCGCCCTCGATCCAGCGACCCGACCGGGCCGATTCCAGGGCCGCCTCGATCACCCGCACCGCCTGGTAGCCGTCTTCGATCGTGCTGATCTCCGGCCGGGTGCCGTTTCTCAGGCAGCCGACCAGGTACTCGAACGCGGATCTCAGGGCACCGAACTCCATGCCGTAGACGCTGTGTTCGTATTGCTGGTTGAAGAACCGAAAGCCGTCGGAATCGAGAAACGAGAAGCTCATGTTGGGCAGGGCGATCTCGAAGGTGCCCGTTTCGAAGTCGATCGAAAAGCGGTCGTTCTCGGCCACCGCTTCCTGACTCGGCAGCAACCACCCGCCCTCGATCGAGGAGGTTGCCCCGCCGGGGTACTCGATCAGGATGTTCATGGCATCGACCTGGCCTTCGGAGAACCGCGTCTCCAGGGCGCAGACCCGCTTGAAAGGTTCACCGGCCAGGGCGTTGCTCAACTCGATGTCGTGGCAGAACAGGGCGTAGGCGGGATGCACGCGTCCGTAGACTGCCTTTTCGCGGTGCCGCCGCTTGTTGCGGAAACTCAGGTGCCGCAGCCGACCCAGTTGTTCTCGCTGCGCGAAGACCTGTGCCAGTCGCGATTCGAACCTCAGGCAATGCCCGCTCATGGCGGTGATCGACCGGGACAGTTCGAGCATCTCGCCGGCCTCCCCCAGCGTGGTGGCCAGCGGCTTCTCCACGTAGATCGCCTTGCCGTGTTCGGCCAGCACCTTGAAGGACTCGAAGTGAGCGTCTTCGGGTGTCGCGATCGTGACCAGGTCGATCGAGGGATCGGTGGCCAGTTCGTCGAGGCTCGAGCAGCACTTGCCGCCGTAGTGGTCGCAGAGTTCGCGGCCGCGATCCTGTTCCAGCGTGTACAGCCCGACGAGTTCGACGTCGGGCATGCTGGCCAGCGTCTTGAGGTGGCATTGGCCGAAGGCTCCACCACCGACGACGGCTGCACGGATGGGTTGGAGTGTCGGCATCTTCAGATCTCGGCGTAGACTTCCAGGACGTTCCCTTCGGGGTCCGAGAAGTAGACCGTGCGGTGGCCGCGGGGCTGGTCGGTGGGCGGTTCGAGGATCTCGATACCGAGTTCGACCAGTTGCTGGTGGCACGTTTCGACGTCTTCTGGCGAAACGAGGAAGGCCAACTGCACGCCCGGTGATTCGGGACCGCCCCCGCGACCGTCGTAGTCCCGCTCGCGCAATCGGAGGCCCAGCAGCACGCCCCCGGCGTCCATGGACATGCTGGTCGCCGATTCGGTCACAACCGGAAACGGGAGCAGGTCCCGGTAAAACGCCTTCATGAGATCCATGTCCTCACAAAGGACGATGGCGTAGGTCAGTTCACTGACGGATTCGAGCAACGGTCAGGCTCCTGTGTTTCGGGCTTCAGATCTATCGACGGGACCGGCGTTGGGTGTGATTGAATGTCACGTCCGACTCTGTTCTGCTGCTCGTAGCATGAACGTCGAACAACTCTCCGAATCTCCGCAGCCCGAACACGGCCCGTCGAACCGGTGGTGGATTCTTTCACTGGTGGCACTGGCCTACTTCGTGCTGATCCAGCATCGCTCGTTGCTGTTCTACGTGCAGGAACCGCTCAGCAAGGAACTGTCGCTGACGAAGACACAGCTGGGCACGCTGGACATGGCGTTTCTCATACCTTACTCGATCGCCCAGTTGTTTGTGGCCTACCTGAGCGATCGGCTTCAGCGACGCCGGGTCCTGGCGTTCAGCCTGCTGGCCAGTTCGGTGGCACTGGCCGCGATGGGCTTCTCCAACGGCCTCTATTCGCTGATGGGATGGAGAATCGTACTCGGGTTCTCACAGTCGGCCAGCGTTCCGGCGATTGCCGGGGTGATGGCCGACTGTTTCTCGTCCAAGAACCGATCGACGGCGATCGGGGTCTACAACCTGTCGTTGAACCTGGCTTTCATCACCGCGGGGAAGTACGGGGGGCTGTTCGCCGATTTGCCGAGCATGGCGCTGCCGTTCCAGTCCTTGGGCATCGGACCGGCCGAGTTGTCCGGCTGGCGTCTGGCGATGCTCAGTTTCGGGTTGTTGGGAGGCATCGCCGCCCTGGGCATTTTCGCCGTCATGCCCGAGCCCGAGCGGACCGAACGTCAGGAACAGGAGGGCCTGGGCACCGAAGGGGCAGGCCTTCAAGTGACGGTCGGTTCTGTGCTGAAGATCCGTTCGTTCTGGATGCTGGCGATTGCCTTCGTGTTGTTCTGCGTGGTGCTCAACGCCCACGACATGTGGCTGCCTCGGTATTACGTCGAGGAATTCGGGATGACCAACGAGGCAGCCGGCCAGTTCGCCACGATCTGGAGCAAAACGACGACGATCGTGGGCCTGTTGATAGGCGGATTCCTGGCCGACAGGCTGGCCCGTCGCTGGCGAACCGGTCGGATCCTGGTGCAGGTGCTGGGAATCGCGATCTGGGTGCCGGCCCTGTACATGCTCGGCAGCGTGACATCCCTCGACCTGCTGGCGGGAGTGATGGTGGCTTACGGGCTGGGATACGGGTTCTACGTGGCCAACCTGTGGACCACGACCTTTGACGTGATCGATCCGGCCGCCCGTTCGACTGCGATCGGATACCTGAACGTGATCGGCATCGCCGCGGCACCGACCACGACGGTGATCGGCTACCTGGTTGACGAGAAGATCCTGAGCCTGGGCCAGGCGATTTCCGGGTTGTCCCTGGTGGCCGGTGGGATCGTCGCCGTGTTGGCCGTCAATGCAATGACGGTCCTCCGCAGCGATTACCGCGGCCCGCTTCTTGAGACCTCGCCGGTGCCCGAGCTGCCCGACGACTCGTGACCGGGGACGATGGTCGGGCGTTCAGTCGGATGACCGCGACCCAAAGACCCACGTTCCCAGCAGCTTGTCGTCGATCAGGTTGGGGTCGATCTGCGGGGCCCAGCTGTCGTGTTCGGCCCAGGGGCTGCGGACACGGGTGACCGTGGCTCGCCGGGTGTCACCGGTCCTCGGGGCACCTCCGAGAATCCCCCACGAGACTCTCCATTCGGCCGTCCATCCTCTTTCGGTCGTCCGGTGAGCTGTGGACGGTTGGCGTCCCACCGTGGTGTCCTTGGCCCACGCCCGGACACTCGACTTCCGCTTCAGGACGCCGGGTGTGCCTGACAGTGGGACGTCGATCCGGATGAAGGACGCGGCCCGAGGCGATTTCGACAGCACCAGCGTGTTGCGGTTCCGTTGCCGTTCGCTCGAGGAAGACGGCAGTTCTGCGATGCGAGGTTCGAGGCAGTCGAAGGCCAGGTAGAGGAACCGGTCGTCCCAGGTCACCCGGCATGTGGTTTCGACCGCGCGACGGTCGCGGACGAAGTACATCAGGGGTTGGAAGTGCTTCAGCACCGTGGCCTGTTTCCAGGCCGGGTCATCGAGCTTTCCGTCGATTTCCGGGGCGGACACCTTTTCGGCCAGCCGATGGATCGTGGCTCGCTGCTCCCGGAGTCGTGGTGTCGTGCGTTCGGCCGGCTTCAGCGCCGCGAGTTCCTTGTCGCGGACGGCGATCCGGTCGCGGACCCGTTGGATCAACTGCGTGTTCTTCGGGCGAGCTTCCAGTCTCAGGCGACTGACCTGCTGCCTGACCGTCTTGATGCTCTGAACAGCCCAGCGGGGAACGCGGGGTGCGTTGCTGAACCACGAGGGCCGTTCACCGTAGATCCAGATATACTCGTCCACCGAGTCCATGGCCTGGAACAACTTGTGCTCGAAGAGCTTCCGCTTGTCGTCGGGATCGAGGTAGGTCCCGACCCAGCGGCGATTGGCGTGGCTGCCGAAGATGTCGTCGAGGTAGATGGGCACCGAGACCTGAACCTGGCGGCGGTAGGTGTCGCGGTTCTTCGGGTCGATCAGCGCGAGTTTCCGCTCCTTGACGTTGACGTAGGCGTTGGTGTAGTCGCCGCGGGTGAGCAGGCTGAACCCGTACTCGTTGCCGTCGATCAGTTTCACCTCCGGCCCGGCGACGTCGAGCATTCCGTTGATGAAAGCCGGGTAGAGAGAGTAGATCGTCTCGGCCAGTTGGCTGGGGGGGATGCGAATGGCCTGGTAGAGGTTGAAGATCCGTACCCGAGGCATCTCGGCCTGGATCGCCTTCATGTACTGGGCACCTCGCTTTCGGACCACCGCGATGTACTCGGCGAATGTCTTCGTGTCGCGGCGGGGCTGAGGTTTGCGGCTGCCGGCTCGGTCGTAGTTCCAGGTCGACGCGTGGTACGGTTCGGGGTCGAAGCCCAGGCCGACACAGCCGGCGGCGACGGCGACACGGGTGATCACGCCGATGTTGTGGCAGATCGTTTCCCACTGGCGATCGTCGAACCAGTCCATGCGGCCGGGGTCGCCGTTGTCGAGGAATCGCTCGCCCGCCTTGACCGCCAGGAAGTTGTCGGTGAACGTCGTCCAGCGGATGGCCGAGAGTTCCTTGGTTGCCGAAGCCATCTGGGCGTCGGTCAGCCGGGTTGAGTGGATGAACGCCTCGTCCCGACCCTGTCCCTTGTGGAACAGGCTGAACATGATGCCGTCGAACGGCAGACGCTGCATGACTTTGGCGTTTCGGCGGATGTCGGACATCTCGCGAAAACCCAGTTCCCACCCGTAGACGATCAGCTTGCGTTTCGGACGGGGAAACCCGAAACGGGCCACGGTGGCGTCCTGGGCCCATGCCACCTCAGTCGTCAACAGCAGGCCACCGACAACCAGCATCACCAGCCGCATTCGAATTACTCCGCTGTTCCGGTCGTTCGAGGATTGGGCGAAATACGGTCCAGGATCGTCGACTGTCGCCGCCCGTCTTGAAGATCTCCTGAGTCGGGACAATGTCTCACCGAACAACTCGCCACGCAACTGTACGGGTTCTGAGAGTGCGAGCGTTATTGTTGTCGTGGTCTCCCGAACGGGGTGTTTCCCGGTGAAACGCCGACGGGTGGCGGATCGCCCGTGGCATCCGGGTTTCCTTCATGGGGAATGCTCGGAGTGAATTGAGTTCCCTTTGC
Source organism: Planctomycetota bacterium (assembly GCA_963582065.1). GTDB lineage: Bacteria > Planctomycetota > Planctomycetia > Planctomycetales > Planctomycetaceae > UBA8437. The sequence continues at coordinate 28,210 of CAUZRQ010000038.1, forward strand.
CGGACTACTATTCTCGTCCTACCAACGGTGGGGGGAACGAGAGCGATCATGCGCGACAACATGCCGGTTCATTACTCGGCAGCTGACTACGATCGTTACACGACCGATGCCGTTGCGACCTACGACGACGGCATGATCCGCCGTCTGTCCCAGGAATACCGGCTGATGGGCCGCGGCCACCGGGTGCTGCTGGACATCGGCACCGGCACTGCCCAGTTGCTGATCAAGATCGCCGCAGATCCCGAGTTCAATGACATCGAGTTGATCGGAACCGATTTCTTCGAGGACATGGTCGAGCAGGCCCGCCAGACGGTGACCGAGGCGGGATTGTCGGACCGGATCAAGATCGAACAGAGCGATGTCCACCAGATGCCGCAGCCGGAAGCAACCGCCGATCTGATCATCAGCCGCTCGACGATCCACCACTGGGCCGATCCGCCGCAGGCGTTTCGAGAGGTGTTTCGGCTGTTGCGGCAGGGCGGGGTGGCGATCATCCACGAGCCGAGACGTGATCCGGCACCGGCGGCCCTGGCGGAATTCAACCGTTTGCGAGCCGAGCAGGGCATCGAGCCGGCACGGATGGACGAGAAGTACACGTCGCAAGAGGTTCGTGGATTCCTGGCCGAAGCGGGAATGAACCGAAACGGAATGGTGCTGGCACCCATGCAAGGTCCCGGGGCATTGGGCATGGAGGTCCGAATCAGCAAGGCCGGCTGGTTCCGACGCACGCTGGTCAAGCTGATCGGCAAGATCGGTGTCTCACCGCTGAAGAACCCTTGGGGCAACAGGTAGCTTGATTCGACGCGTCGGAGCGAGGTCCTGACATCTGCACACCCCCGTGACCCCGGAGTGTCCCCGATGCCACGCCTGCTCGCGGCGTCCGCCGCCCTGACAGTTCTCCAGGCCGTCTTTTCGGCATCCGCGATTCTGGCTCTGTCCCCCGTTGCGTTGCTCGCCGCCACGAACGATCGTCCCAACATCGTGGTGATCCTGACCGACGATCAGGGTTATGCCGACATCAGTCTCAACCCGCATCATCCCAAAGAGGTCTCGACCCCCAGCATGGACGCCCTGGCCAAGGCCGGCGTCGTGTTTTCGCAGGCCTACACGAGCGGGAACGTCTGTTCGCCGACCCGGGCCGGGTTGATGCTGGGCCGATACCAGCAACGGGTCGGGGTGTATTCGGCCGGCGACGGCGGCCGCGGCTTCGACCCCACCATCCCGATCTTCCCGTCGTTTCTGCCCGAGGGGTATGTCTCGACGGTCATTGGGAAGTGGCACCTCGGTCTCGACAGGGATTACCCGGCGCTGAAGTGGCACGCGATGAACCGGGGATTCGACGAATGCTACAAGTTCATGGGCCGCGGCGGCCACGACTACTTCGATCTTCGTTCCGACTCGGAGGGCAAGTTCGCGCATCCGATTTATCGCAATAAGCAGCGGATCAACGACAAGGGCTACCTGACCGATCGCCTGACCGAGGAAGCGGTTGCCTTCATCGATCGCAACAAGTCGCGTCCTTTCCTGTTGTACCTGGCGTACAACGCGGTTCATGCACCACCACAGGCGCCCGCCGAGACCATCGAGAGTTACAGCCGCAAGTTTCCCGGGCTGGCCAGGAAACGCGTGATCCTGATGGCGATGCTCAAGCATCTCGACGACGGCATCGGTGCCGTCGTCGAGAAGTTGAAGCAGGAGAACCTCTTCAAGAATACGCTCCTGGTGTTTCTGACCGACAACGGCGGATCCAGGGCGATGAACGCCAACAACGCCCCGCTTCGCGGATTCAAGGGCAGCCTCTTCGAGGGCGGCATTCGCACTCCGTTCATCGTGAGTTGGCCGGCGAAGTTCGGTGGCGGAAGGACGATTTCCACGCCGATCATCTCGCTCGACATCCTTCCCACCGTTGTTGCCGCCACCGGTGGCAAGCCCGACAAGGCAAAAGCATTTGACGGAAAGAGCCTGATACCGCTTCTGACCGGGACGACCTCGACCCACCACGATACGCTTTACTTCAGCGAAGGCAGCCGCGGCGAATGGGCGGTGCGTCGGGGCAACTGGAAGCTGTATGCCATGAACCAGCGGCTGCAGTTGTTCAACCTGGCCGAGGATCCTGCGGAGAAGGTCAACTTGGCCACCAAGTCTCCCCGGCAGGTCGAGGAACTGAAAACCGCGTTCGACCGCTGGATCGCACAGATGGCTGATCCGATCACCGGCGGGAGCAAGCGGGCCCAACGCAAGGCCGCCGGGAAGGGTGGACGAAAGAACCCATGAGGACCAGCGTTGCGGGTGTCATCTTCGGATGGTTGCTGGCGGGGACCGTCTTCGCGGCGGAACCGGCGGCCCGACCGAACGTGCTGCTGATCGTCTGCGATGACCTGAATACCCACGTCTCGACATCCGGCTACCGTCACATCAGGACACCCGCCTTCGATGCCCTGGCACTGGCCGGGATGCGGTTCGGTCGGGCGTATTGCCAGTACCCTGTCTGCGGCCCGTCCCGCGCCTCGTTTCTCAGTGGGCTCTATCCGGAATCGACCGGGGTCCTGGACAACAAGGCCGATATCCGGCAGACGCGGCCCCGGACGCAGACCATGCCGCAGTGCTTCAGGGACCAGGGCTACTGGACCGCATCGGTCGGCAAGATATTTCATTCTCCAAGACACGAGCCGGGTGAAGTCGCCTGGAATCGGTTCCTGCGATTCCAGAACGACGAGATGCCTCATGTGACCGCCGCCAGGAAGGTCTTTGAAGCCAGGCACGGACCGGTCGATAAGGGGAAGACTCGCCGGCTGTGGAAGAAGCACCTGGATACGCTTTCGACGCAGACACGTGGACAAAAGCGGCCGGGGTACGGTCGGTCCGGGCTTCGTGACGAGCAGCACAAGGACGGCAAGAATGTCCGCCAGGTCGTCTCGTGGCTCGACCGGAAGACCCAAGGCAAACAGCCCTTCTTCATCGCCTGTGGAATCCAGAAGCCGCATGTTCCATTCCTGGCTCCCGACCGCTACTTCCGGCTCTACCCCGCGTCGGAACTCCGTTTCTCGATGACGCCGGCCGGTTTCTGGGACCAGGCTCCCCGCTCGGCGATGGTCAAGCGATTCCAGGGGTTCGGCTTCAAGCTGGGTGAAGAGAACGATTCGCTGAGACGTGAATACACCCAGGCCTACCACGCCTGCATTTCATTCATCGATGCACAGATCGGCATGCTGCTGGAATCCCTCGAGCGAAACGGCCTGCGAGACAACACGATCGTCGTGCTTACCTCCGATCACGGCTATCAACTCGGAGAGCATTTCATGTGGGGCAAGGTGACGCTGTTCGAGGTCTGCGACCGCGTCCCGCTGTTGATTCGGGTCCCCGGCCTGACCAGGCCCCGCTCGTCGAGCGACGGGCTGGTCGAGCTGGTCGACCTCTTTCCGACACTCGCCGAGCTCTGCTCGGTGAACCCCCCCGACGACCTGCAGGGCCGCAGCCTGGTCCCGATGCTTCGCGACCCCGGGTCGCCCGGGAAGAACGTGGCGTACACGGTCGTCCGTCGCGGCCAGAAACTCGGCAAGGCAATTCGGTCTGGCCGCTGGCGATACGCTCTCTGGCCCGATGGTGAGGAACTCTACGATCTCGGAAGAGATCCCGACGAATACGTGAACCTGGCAATGTCCACGAAGCATGCCGGTGTCATTGCCGGACTGAGAGTCGAGTTGGCTCGGGCCGGAAAAGCGGCGGTCGCCCGACGAAAACCGGAACGTGAATCAACGCCGCAACCACGATGAACGGTGGTCGTCGCCCGATTGGCGTGACAGGGAGTACGATCCAATTCGATGCGTCAGGGATGATCACGGGTGAAATCAGGTGCCCGAAACGGGAAAATGTCGACACGGGCTTGTCGGTGAGTTTCCGACTGCCGGATGTTGCTTTCGTTGTTCGACCTGACACGGACTGAAGAGGCAGCCATGAGTTTGCTCTCGCGTCGCAGATTTCTGCTTGGCGTCATTTCGCTTGGCGCCTTTCTGTTCACCAGCGGGTGGTCCACTGCGAGTGATAAGGCGAGTCAACCTCGCCGCTCGTCGGATTCCATCGCGGTCGGAACCGAATGGGAGACTCCCTACTACAGGATCGAAACCGGCAAGCCTGGTCCGACGGTGATGATCGTGGGAGGGGTGCACGGCAACGAGCCGGCCGGGGCCTATGCGGCCGAGCAGATTCGGCATTGGACCATCCGTCGCGGGAGACTGGTCGTGCTTCCCTGCGCGAACCGCCTGGGGCGGACGGCCAACATCCGCTACGTGCCCGACCGGCCGATGGAAGAGCGGGACCTCAACCGGAACTTTCCCAGCCCGAGGACGGAGTCCCCGCGGGGTGTGCTGGCAGGCGAGATCTGGAATCTGACTCTCGAGGTGAAGCCCGACTGGGTGCTGGACCTGCACGAGGGTTACGAGTTCAACGTCAGTCACAAGCCGCCGAGGGGAAAGAAGAGATCGGTCGGCACCAGCCTGATCTACCTGAGAACCGACAGGATCCGGCCGCTGGTCGATCGGATGCTCAACACCGTCAACCTGACGATCACCGACAAGGACCGCCGGTTCGTGCCGTTGGGGGGCGGGCCTGTGATCGGCAGCTGGGTCCGCGGCTGCCTGCACCACCTGAAGATCCCGGGCATGATCGTGGAGACCACCTTCAAGTCCCAGCCGCTGTCCCTGCGAACCCGCCAGCACCGCCTGCTGGTCAACGAGGTGCTTGGGTCACTGGAGATGATCGAGGACTCGCAGGTCGACACGCTCGTGAATCCCCGGTCCGATGACATCTCGATCGGCATCTTCGATGGGCCGGGAGCGTCTGCGGGTGGCGTGAACCGCTTCATCGAGTTGATCGGACACGAGACCGACATGCAGTCTTCGGTGATCGGTCCGGGTGACATCCGTCCTCAGACCATCCGTCAGTTCGATGTCCTGTTGTTTCCCGGTGGCAGTGGGTCTCGCCAGGGAAAATCGCTGGGTGATACCGGCCGAGCCGCGGTGCGGCAGTTCATCGCGGGGGGCCGGGGTTGCATCGGAGTGTGTGCCGGAGCGTTTCTCTGCTCGGCCCACTATCCGTGGTCGCTGAAGGTCGTCGACACCTCGGTGTTCACCGGGGCCCGTGAGATCGAGGGGGTCGGCTCCAAGCAGATGTGGTTCCGGGGAGAAGCGGCAAACGTGCAGATCGAGTTGACCGGCGACGGAAAAACGTTCTTCAAGGGACTGCCCGAAAAAACCACGGTCCGTTATCACAACGGTCCCATCGTCTCGCCGTTGAACGATCCGTTGCTGCCCGACTACACCGTGCTGGCTCACTTCCGCAGCGAGGTCGGCCTGTATCCACCCCAGAAGGGGACCATGGTCAACACGCCGGCCATCGTCTCCGCCTCGTTCGGACGTGGACGGGTCGTGTCCATCAGTCCTCACCCGGAAGCGACCAAGGGGCTCAGGAGCATGATCGGGACATCGATCCGCTGGGCCAACGGGAAGGCGGCCGCGAAACCGGCCAAAACCAGGAAACCCGTCAAGGCCGGGAAGGCCAACTGACGTCGAGGTCCGGTTGCCGTTGATCCGGGCCGTCGGGGTGTATCAGGTCAGTCCCGAAATCGGGTCCGCTTCGTACACGTGGTACGGCCGGCCGCCGACATCGTGCCAATCGGCAGTGCGGGGAATCCCCAGCGTCTGGTAGAGGGTGGCCGCCAGGTTCTGCGGGGTCACCGGCTCGTCGACCGGGTAGGCACCGATCCGGTCCGTCTCGCCTATCACGCGGCCTCCCTCGACGCCACCCCCGGCCATCAGCATCGACTGGGTTGCTCCCCAGTGATCGCGACCGGGCAGCTTGTAGTGTTGCTCGAGCCGTGAGATCTTCGGCGTGCGACCGAACTCGCTGCAGACGACCACCAGTGTGGTCTCCAGCATCCCGCTCTCGTGCAGGTCGTCGATCAACGCCGTGAGAGCGCGGTCGAACGGTGGCAGCAACCTGTTCTTCAGCAGCGGGAAGTTGTCACCGTGCGTATCCCACGAGACCCCACGACCCAGGTGCGCCTGGACCATTCGTACGCCGTTCTCGATCAACCGCTTGGACAACAACAACGTCCTGCCGAACAGGTCGTCGCCGTAGCGGGCCAACGTACGGGGATCACCGTGTTCGACATCCAGTGCGTCGCGGATCTTCTGCGAGGTCAACAACGACAGTGCCCGTTCACGCTGGCGTCCGAACCGCTGGACACTCGCGAACCGTTCGAGTTGACGTTGCTGTTGCTCCAGCTCGTCGAGCAGATTGCTGCGGCGATCCAGCCGGCGAATCGTCACGTCCTGGGGACGGCGAGGATTGGGGGCCCGGAGCACCGGAAACCCGGTGTGCTTGTGTGTCTTCATGTTCGAGAACATGAAGCAGTCCGGACACGAACCGTATTGATTGCACTGTGCGGCGGCTTTCAGCAACCAGGGATCGTGTCGTTCGCCCATCCGTCCGGCGGTCTGTCCCCCACGGACCTGGCGGGCGACGTTGATCAATAGCCGTGGCAGCATAGCCGCGGAGGGAAGCGGGCCGGTGGCCTCGAGCTTCGAACCGGCGACGGCCGTCATCGACGGAAAATCACTGGCAATCGGCTTCGCACGATCGAAGGGAGACGGCAACTCCATCTTGCCGCACAGCACATAGTGATGCGCTTGAGTGTGGTCGTTGGTCGGGTGGCCGAATGAACGGACCAGTGACCAGCGGTCGCTGCGGGCGGCCAGTCGGGGAAGGTGTTCGCAGATCCGCAGGTCGGGGACCCGCGTCTGGATCACGTCGAATTCGCCCCGGGTCTTGGCCGAAGCCAGTGGCTTGGGATCAAAGCTGTCGATGTGCGACAGGCCACCGGGCAGATAGACCAGCAGGACGGAGCGGTGCGTCGATGGTGATCCGGCTGTTGCGGCCCCTTCGGCCAGCCGTTCGACATCGGCCAACGACAAGCCAAACAGGCCGAGGCCTCCCACCTGGAGTGCTCGGCGTCGGCTTCTCGGGTGCATCGGGTATGCGGGGTGCGCCATCGAATCCTGTTATGTCAAAAGTGACCGCCCAACTCAATTGTTCTTCTTGATGATCCTGGTCGGCAGTTTGGGCAGGTGGTTTCTGTGTCCGGGAGGTGATCCGGTATTATTCCGGTTGATAGGATTGCTGTGAAGCTGAACTCCAGACACCCCCGTTTCAGAATTTTGAACGTCAGGCCGCCATGAGAATCAACCATTGGGTCATCGTCGTTTCGGTCGGGCTGGTCACGGCAATGACCACCGACGCCCGTTGCCAGTCGATTGCTTCCCACAAGAAGATCGTTGCCTTCAAGGGGCCGTCGGCCAGGGGGTTCAACAAGAGTGTCCGCGAACTTGAAGAGGCGTTGCCGGGGATCGACGGGGTCGCCATGTATCCGACCACCTGGAAAGACGGTGTGGTCACCGAGGCGATCGGGCGTCCGTTCCGCATGGACCGGCATCGAATCGAGGATTTCGAAGAAGCCATCGCGCACGCGCGGGCCGGCCTGGCCAAGGCCAGGAGGTACAAGCACAACTTCCTGATGACCTACCTGACCAGCGGTGACAAGAAGAAGAAGGTGCCGGACTGGTTTGACGATGAGTTTGAGGCTTGTGTCAACAACTGGAAGGTCAGTGCCGAGTACTGCAGGCGGGCGGGCCTGAAGGGGATGATGTTCGATGATGAGGCGTACTACGGCACGAACCTGTGGAATCACCGGGGCCTGAAGTACGAGAAAACCAGGACGGCCGCCCAGTACGCAGACCAGGCGTTCCGTCGCGGTGCCCAGATCATGCGGGCGATCAATCCGGTCTTCCCCGACATCCAGATCATCTCGCTGCACGGTCCCAGCCAGACCAGGGGGGAGACCGACCCGGCTGCCGATGGAGAATTGCTGCGGGCGTTCTTCGACGGGTTGCTGTCCGAGTGCACAGGCAAGGCGAAGATCATCGACGGCCACGAGATGGCCTATGGCTATCGTGCCCCGGCGACCTTCTCCAGTGCGCGGCGGGTGATGAAGCAGACGATGCGAGACCTCAGCCGCGTGCCCACCAAGTACGCCACGCACTGCGAGGCGGGCTTCTCGTTCCTGATCGGTCGATTCGGAACGCTGGGTTTCTCCGAGGCGTTCAACAGCAACTACTACACGCCGGAAGAACTGGCCTTCTCGCTGCACGCCGCGCTCAGGCACAGCGACCGATACGTCTGGTTGTACACACCCGGCTGCAACCTGTGGGACGGTTCGAACCGGGAAGCGATCGGCATTCCCAAGGCCTACAAGGAGGCGATCGCCGCCGCCCGCGGGCCACAGCCCCTGGTGCCGCTAGCCCGAAATCTCGACGCCCACGCATCTCCGCACCCCGGCAGCGCGTTGCCACCTCGTAAGCTGGGGTTGCCGGTACCCGGGTTCCCTGAGTTCGTGGGTTACGACGAGCAGAAGACGTTCGGAGACCTGTGGAAGTCTCACCGACAACTGGCCGAACTGGGACACCTGTGGCGATTTCGGATCGACCCGGAAAACGTCGGGGTGAAGGAGGGGTGGTTCAAGCCCGGCGTTTTCGAGCGATCCTGGTTCTGGATCACCGACCTGGTTCCGTGGGACAACCACGGGTACCGCACGTACGACGGCTACGGCTGGTATCGACAGGTGTTCGAGGCACCGTTGCTGCCCCCGGGCAAGAAGATCCAACTGGCCTTCGGTGCCGTTGCCCATGGTGCCGAGGTCTACGTCAACGGCGTGAAGGTGGGCAGCCACAACATGGACGGTTGGGCTTACACGAAGGGCGACCCGTGGAAGAAGCGGTTCCTGGTCGATGTCACCGGTCGGCTGCGTTCGGGCAGGTCGAATCACATCGCGGTCCGCGTCGTCGACTACGGGCCGTTCGGGGGTGGCATCTGGAAACCGGTGAAGTTGATCGCCGAACGATAGTGGCCCGCAGAGACCAACTGAACAAACCACACTCCGTGTGCGGCCACGGTCGACCTTTGCCTCTGTTCCAGGGCTTACCGGTGGCGCAATTCAACGAGCGGCCGAATCCGGCCCCAGGCCGGAGACACCGGCGGACCGGGCGCTACTTCACGAGTGTCTTCAGCACGATCGGGCGACGTTCGAGCTCTGACAGCGGGATCCGTTGTTGAAATTTCACGTACTTGTCGTTGTACCGCTTGTAGGCGCTTACGGTCACCTGTTCGGGCAATGGCGCCTTGGCTGACCAGTGGTAGTAACCGCTGTGGTCGGTGTGACAGTGCCAGTGATCGAGCACAACGCACACACCGCTGATCGGCTTGCCCTCCGAATCGACGATCCGGCCGCAGATGCGTGTCCCCGCTTCCAGCGCGAACTCGTGCTGTTGTGGTCGAGGGCCCACCTTGACGTGCCGATGTTGCGGTGCGAAGCCCCTGGCTTCGACGGCCAGAACAAACTCGCCGAGTTTGACGCCGGTCATGCGAAATCGGCCCTTGGGATCCGTCTGGACCGTGGTCTTGTCATCAGGCTGCCGGATCGACCGGAACGCCAACTGCGGGTTGCCGACAACCTCCGGAGCGGCCTTCCAGGTATCCAGCTCGGTCTTGTGTTCGAGCCAGTCGTCGGCTGCGTAACGGTTGGGTCCGCGTTGCACCGATGCACCGGAGATCGGACGGCCGGCGGCATCCAGTACTCTGCCGGCCAATTCCCCGACCGCCTTCGGAGCCACTGCCCGCTCGACGGTCAACGGAAAGACCTGGGTGCCGCCCGCGGAGACGCCCCCGATGACCATCAGGGAATTCGGACCGATCTTGTTGGCATGGACCTGTCCGGTGATGCGGGGTTCCGGAAGATGAGAGAAGCTGACGCGGTCCTGCCAGGTGTGTCCGTTGTCGACGCTGAAGACCGCGTGAAACCCCGGCCGACCGTAAACACAGGCCACCACGCCGTTGTCCAACACGATCAGGTTCGGGTGGATGTTCATCAGGTGTGGAGACGTCGGTACGGGTTTCGTCCATGTCTTGCCCAGGTCATCGGACCAACTGGCATTCAGTGGCCGGTACTCGCCGGTGTATTGCGTGTACTGGGTTCGCATCACCGACAGCAGTTGACCGTTGGGCAACAGGGCGATGCTCGCCTCGGCATGACCGACGTACTGGCCGGGAAAATCCGTCTGCTGGTCCACCGGGTTGTAGGCGATCGTGCCGATGTAACGCCACGTTCGGCCACGATCGACCGAGCGAGTGACGAACACGCGGAGCTTGGTGTCGCCCTGGAATTTCCCCTGCATCGGCGACAGCAGGTCCCCGTTGGGGAGTTGAATCACCCGTCCGGTCCCGAAGTGGGGACCGGAAATGAACAGTGGTGACGGTTCGCTGATCGTGAAACCGGCATCTGGCATCAACACCCGGATCGGTTCGATCTGGTACCGGATCATGTCATTGTCGAATCGTGTCAGGATCGTCTTCCACCACCCCTTGCGGTCCGGATCGCGCGACATTCGCCACCCCCCGACCTGCAGAGCCCCCCCGCTTCTGAGCGTTGCCCAGGCCTCGACTCCGGATCTCACAGGCCCGAACCCCTGCAGGGGCTCGGTCCATGTCTTCCCCTTGTCCCTGGAGACTCGAAAGGTGATCCACTGTTCGTGCATGCCGGGCCAATTCCTGATACCGACAGCGGCCGCGATCACTCCGGACTGAGAAACGCCCAGCGTGGCGGCGTTGATATAGCCGTAAGGCCCCAGCTTGACCGACTTGCCGTGGGTGATCTTGAGGATTTCGCGGGACTTGTTTCGCGGCGGCACGGTTTTCCGGGGCTTTGCCGGCTTCGGCTTGAGCGAGATCGGGAAAATGCGAACGCCACCGGATCGGCCAGCGGCCAGCATCAGCAGCCTGTCGGGGCCGATCTTGACCAGGTCGACCTGGCCGGTGGCTCGGATCTCTGCTCCGGGGATCGCCTGGCCGCGGCTCCAGGTACGTCCTTCGTCGCTGCTGAAGGCGATCGCCGGCTGAGGCTGTGACACCACGCAGGCCAGCAGGCCACCATCCAGGGAAACCAGCGTCGGAGACACCGCAAACAGGTGAGGCCGAGCCGGTTTCGGCTTCGACCAGCTGGCCCCGCGATTCTCGGACCAACTGAAGTGGAGCGGTCGAAAGGGCGGCTTGTTCGGGGTGTCTCCACGCATGGCCACCAGCAGTTTTCCACTGGGCAGTTTGAGTATGCTCGGCGCCGTGAAACCGGAGAACCTGCCCGGCAGGCCGGGATCAGGATCCGCCGCCGCGTAGCCGATCGTCGTGAACGTCCGCCACAGGCGACCGCCGTCGAGCGAGCGGATCAGGAACACCCGGGATTTCGTATCGCCCTTGAAGCGGCCGTGCATCGCCAGCAGAAACTCGTTGTTGCTCAAGCGAACCATCTGGTTGCGATCATTCAGTGGCAGGACCCGCTCTGTCCGAAACGCGACACCGTCCGGTTCCTTGACCAGTACGATCGCCTCGGGCAATTCGGCCCGCAGGGCCTCGACCCGGTAGCTCATCAGGTCGTTGCTGAAACGTGCGTTTCTGGCCGAAAACCAGGTCGGTGGGCGGATCATGTGTTCCCAGCGGCCGACTCGCCTGATGACCCCGGTGGGAGTGTCCTGGACCGTCCGGCCCCTGCCGGTCACCGGTGCCGTGGGATCGGGCATCGGCGCCTCCAACTGCCCGGACCACGTCCGGCCCCGTCGGTGGAGACCCGGTAAGACATCCACAGTTGTCCCTCGCGCCCGGGCCAGCGCCGGGTCGGTACAAAGGCCGCGACCGCTCCTGTCGGTGAGATCATCAGGTCGACCTCCCCGGCATCACTCACGTCACCCAACTTGAGCGAGGGGCCGATCGAGATCTGCGGTACGTTTTTGTCCTGGCCGGGTGCGGCCGGGGTCGTCGACAGCACCACAACCGACACCAGTCCGGCCAGGACGACCGAAATCCGTTGGCTTCGAAGTGCATTTCGCATCGGCGTTTCCCTTGTTCCGGGGTTTCCGTGAGCGGTTGCTCGTTCGGGCGGGGTGGAGGTCTCCGGCCGGTTTCAGCCGGTCGGCTCCTTCACGGCAACCCAGACCGGCTTGTAGATACCACCTGGCCCCCGCGGGTTGCGGACGTAGATTCTCAGCAGGTTGTCCTTTGCACCGAACTTGACTCCCCGGGCCGGGAACACCAGCGGGGCGGCTCCGACTCGAAGGCCCGGTCCCATGTACACGCCGTAGATCCAGTCCCAGGTGTTCAGGTGGACGGCGCACTTGTTGGCCAGGCCGCCGATCACGATGTAGATCTTCTTGCCCCGGTACTTTTCGGGCACCTTGAAGCTGACCCGGTAGAAGGCGGCACCGTTGTAGCGATGGCCCTGGTTCTCCCAGAACTCGCCGACGCGGATCTTCTTCCAGTCGAACCGGGCTTCTCCCCCGGGAGAACGGATGCCCTGTGACCAGAGGCCGATATCTTCCGGGTCGAATGCGATCTCCCATCCGCTGTCGATCTTCTGGATCAGCTTCATTCCCGGTGCAGCCGTCTCCAGGCGATCACCGGCCGTCTTGATCGACGTGGCACGGTCGGGCAGCGGTTCGTTGTCGGCACCCCGAGGGTCGGGTGGACGGTCCAGGGGACGCGGCTGCTTGCAGTTGCGGATCGCTGCGTAGTAGTCATCGATGACATTCGGCTTCTTGGTCCGTCGCCACTTGGCCGGCCACATGATTGCCGTCTCGTTGTAGAGCCACACGTAACCGTCACTCTCGTAGAGTGCGTTGTGCAGGGCATCACCGAGGTCACGGGGCGTGAAGTGGTTGAGGAAGGGGTCCTGGTACCACCCGCCGTAACTCACGCTGCGGAAGTCCAGCCAGATGCCGAAGCTGTGCTTCATCCGCTTGCGGTACAGGTCGCTGTCGGCCGAGTGCTTCAGGCCCGCGCGACGGATCTCCCGTTTCAACGCGACAAACCGCTTGTGGCGGCTGATGTCGTAGGCCTTTTCTCCGCCATCGTGCAGCGAGGCCTTCGGTCCCAGTCCCATGAGAATGCCGTCGGTGAAGGCCATCGCCAGCGAGTCCTTGTGTTCCCAGTCGTCGTCATAACGACCCCCGGGAATCAGCAGGATCGCGATTTCAGGAAACTCGTTGCAGACGGCCCGGAACACCCTGGCCACGTTCCTGCGGACACGTGCCCGGATCGTGGGCAGGTCCTCGCCGAAGACCTGCCTGGGCCAGACATCGTCCATCGGGCCCCGGCCGTAGGTCTCCTGGTCGATGCAGAATCCGGCCAGTCCCAGTTGGCGACAGAGCCTGGCGGCCAGCACCATGTTGTTCCTGAACGCGTCGAAGTACCCGCGAGGATCCTTGGGCCAACTCTGCGGCTCGCCCGGTCGGTTGGGACGGAACGGCTTGAATTTCGTGGTGTCGTATTTTCGCCTGTCCCAGATGAAGAACTGCGCCGGCGACACGCTGGTCGCATTGGAACTCGTGTACATCGCCAGGAAATTGTGCTTCAACTTCCGGCTGTCGACCGATTTCAGTGCGTCGATGTTGTGCTGGATCTCGGCCAGCTTGATCGGCTCCCAGTGAACCCAGCGATACCTCATGTCATAGACGTCGTCCTGCCCACCGGGATTCGGTCCGTCGTATCGCCTCGAGAAATTGAGCACCACTCCATCGAGGCCACTGGTCTCGAGCCGGCGGGCGTGTTCGGAGAATTCGGTGGCCGACGGCATGTCCCAGCCGAAACTGATGACTTTCTTTCCGGCGACCGAACGAGGTGTTTCCGCCCGAATGTCGGAGACCTCGATCACCAGCAAGGCCAGCAACGCCAACGCAACGGCTGCCAGCCCGATGGAACAATTGCCGAGAACCTGGGAACACTTTCTGGTCATGATGACGTATCCCGGAAGATCTTCTGCGTGAGTCCGCGTTTTACCTGTCCCAGTCTCACCCAGAACGGGGCAGGGCTTCAAGCAACCCGCTGCCTGAAGACACGGGTATCTGCGGAGACGGTGTTTTGCCATGTCAACGGTGCGTTGATAGGCTGCACCGGTCGGGTCACCGGCCCGTGGTCGAACGGAGACTCTCACCGTGTCCAAGCTCATCTCGCGGTGCAGCGTCCTGGCACCGATCGTGTTGTTGATGCTCTCGATGACGTCGGCCGCTGCCGCCGAGGGCGACGCGACCCGCGTCGAGACGCTCCGTCGTTACTCGACGCTCAACTCGATCGGCATCGAGTGGGACATCCAGGGCGATGCTGACCACGATGCGACATGTCGAGTCGAATATCGCCGGTCAGGGCGGTCGCAGTGGTCCAAGGCGATGGACCTGCTGAGGATTGACTATCACGGTTACTACGGGACGACCAAGGCCGACCGTCGCTACAACATGCTGGCCGGCAGTGTGCTGTTCCTGCGGCCGGGGACGACCTACGAGGTGAGGTTGACCGTGCTGGATCCCGACGGCGGCAACACGGTCCGACAGATTGAAGTGAAGACGTGGGAGGACCTGGTGCTCCCCGACAATGGGCGGCGGCGGCACGTGGTCCCTGGTGACGGCGGCGGAACGGGAACCGGGGACGATCCTTTTCGTGGCCTGGCTGCGGCCGACGCGGATGCCAAGCCGGGTGATGTCTTCCTGATGCACAAGGGTGACTACGGCCGGTTTTCTCCGAAGACATCGGGACAGCCGGGCCGACGGGTCCACTGGATTCCCGCCGGCGACGGCCGTGTCGATCTCCATCACCTCAACATCCATGCCAATCACCTGTGGCTGGAGGGATTCCAGATCACGCGGATTGCCGAGGCCGCCCGAAACGGGGTGCGTGACCGGATCAATGCCACCGACATCGTGCTGCGAAGGAACCTGATCCAGGGGTTCCATTACGGCGTGCTGCTGGGGCGCTACAAGGCGACCCGGTGGGTCGTCAGCGACAACGTGATCATCGGGGACAAGGACCGCCGGACCGCCAAGGGGTACGGCCGCGAACATTCGGCAGGCGAGGGAGTCGAGTTGAACCACTCGAGCCACCACGTCGTGTGTTACAACACCATCTCGAGGACCGCCGACGGCGTGTCGTACCCCGGCCGGAACTGCGACATCTTCGGCAACGACATCTTCGAAGTCTCCGACGACGGTCTCGAACCCGATTCGGGTTACGGCAACGTCCGCATGTGGGGCAACCGGATCCAGGAAACCCACAAGGCCGGGATCAGTTTTCAGCCGATGCTTGGCTCGCCCTGGTACATCATCCGCAACCAGATCATCAGCGACACGACGATGTTCA
>CAUZRQ010000039.1:0-42153 GCA_963582065.1 Planctomycetota bacterium
ACAGCCTCTTCAGCTTCGGCCTCTTCAGCCACAGCCTCTTCAGCCACAGCCTCTTCAGCCACAGCCTCTTCAGCCACAGCCTCTTCAGCTTCAGCCTCTTCAGCTTCAGCCTCTTCAGCTTCAGCCCCTTCAGCCTTAGGCTCTTCACCATCGGCTGGTTCACCCGAATCCGTCTCGGCTTCGTCCTCTTTGGAGATCCCAAGCAGTTCGTTTCGAGTTTCCTCACTGAGCGCATCAAGGAGTTCAGCCGGCGGTTCTTCACCACGCTCAATGTACTCTTCGGCAGCCGCGCGAATCTGTCGTTCACGATCCCTGGCCGCACGTTGCTCGGCCCGCCGTCGTGTCTCCGCCTCTTCCTGACGTTCGGCTTCAACCTCGGCCGCCGCGACGATCACGTTGCATTCTTCCTCGCTGAGGCCACCCATATCGGCGAGATCATCGGGCTCGATCACCGAAAGATCGAAGAAGCTGAAGAAGCCCTGTCCTACGAGTTCTTCGGCGAGGTCAGTAGTGACTCCGGGGATCATCGCAAAAGCTTCGGTCGATTGTTCGAGTTGAAGATGAAGTTCCTCCGTGGTCATCACTTCGATGTCCCAGCCGACGAGCTTCGACGCCAGGCGGACATTCTGTCCCCGTTTGCCGATGGCAAGCGAGAGTTGATCTTCGCCAACCAGGACCAGGACCCGCCCAAGCAGCGCACAGACGATCACGTCATCGACATCGGCCGGCTGCATGGCATTGGGGACCAGCACCGGAAGCGATTCGTTCCAGCGGACAATGTCGATTCGTTCGCCTGCGAGTTCTTCGACGATGTTCTTGATTCGTGAACCGCGGACCCCGACACAGGCTCCGACGCAGTCGATGTTGTTGTCGTAACAGGAGACGGCAACTTTCGAACGGTAACCGGCTTCGCGGGCCAGCGACTGAATCTCGATGATCGCTTCGGCCACCTCGGGGATCTCGCGTTCGAAAAGTCTCTGCACCAGGTCGGGGTGCTTTCTGGAAAGGATGATCTTGACCCGGCTACCGGCCTTTCGAACCTCGATGATCACCGCCCGCACTCGCTCGTTGACCCGATGCGACTCGCCCGGGATCTGTTCGCTGCGTGGCAGGAAGGCTTCAACCTTGCCGAGATTGACCGTGGCGGCGCCGCCGTCGAATCGGGTCACGGTCCCGGTGACCATCTGGCCGCGCAATTCCTCGTACTCGATAAACAGCGAATCTCTCTCGGCCTCGCGGATCTTCTGGATCATGACCTGCTTGGCGGTCTGAGCCGAGATACGACCGAGGATCGTGCCGAGGTCGTCCGGAGCGATCTCGATCCCGGGACAATGCACCGTCGGCTCGCCGGTGGTGCGGTCGATTTGAACCTCGACCTCGGACTCTTCACCGTAGTGCTTGCGGGCAGCTGAGAGAATGGCCTGCTCGATGCCCTCGAAGACGATGTTCTTGTCGATATTCTTATCGCGATGGATCGCGTCGACCAGCCGGAGAAGCTCGGGTCCGTTCATCGCAGTTCCTTCTCTGCCTGTTTATCCACGTTACGGGCTTCCGGTTGGCTGTCCGGACCCGGCAAATTAAGGGCCGGGATGAGAGGCCGGGTTCGCCCGGTTGTGTTCTTCGTCTCAGATCGCGTCAAGTTTCGGTTCGACTGATCTCATCGTTTTCAGATTCCCACAGGAAACAAAAAAATGCGGGTCGGTAACCCACACTGGTTGCCACGGCGGACGACTCTCGCCCCACACGACCGACCAACACCTCCCAACACCACCACGGCGCGGAGGGCACCGGCCCAACAAGGTCCTTGGAAACAGGTCCGAGTTACATGCGGACGCTCCCGGAGGAAACCTCAAAGGATGTTCCGGCGAGAACCCGCAAGGCACCAATTGCCCGGCATCGAGTGAGTCGATTCTCACCGGCAGCTTAATCTTCGCAATACGTGCTGAACGATACTGGATGACTCCTGGAGTGTCAAGCGACCGCGGAGCGGTCAGTTTTGCCGGAAGTTGTTGGTAGACAGCCTTTTACAGAGCAAGCCATCACGGAAGTGAGGACAGACAAAAGACATGAAAAAACCGAAGTTTGACCCCATCGAAGCTCACCGTTGGTTCGCCGTTGAGATAAACAACCAGGCGTGGGACCTACTGGAATCCGATACCCGCACCGAAGAAGACGACGAGTTGTTACGCAACACGGCGCACGCGGCATGCCGCCTCAAGGGCCTTCGGTCTTCTCGGCAATTCGTCTCTGCAGCAGACGCACCGCGCGGCGGCAATCACCTGTCGCAACCAACTCACCGATGAAACCGACCACGAACTGGTTGACGCGTGTCTTCTCCGCGAGGACCCGGTAACGTCGACCGACCCCGACGGCGAACCGGCCGATTCCTAGCCCGCTGCGATGATGGCGCTGGCTTGACCGCTGGTGGTGACGTTGAGGTTGAGCAGAACGTTGTTGGAGACGGCACGGAGTTCACCGTGAACGACATCCAGGGGACATTCGACATCGGGTTGCTCGAAGTTGAGCGTCCGGGGCACCACGCCATGGCCGAGCGCCAACAGCGAAGCGGCCAGTTCGAGTGTGCCACAGCCAGCTCCGGAATTCCCCAGCGCACTTTTCATCGCGGTGACCGGCACCTGGCTGGCCGTCTTTCCAAAAATCTCCGCGATCGCCGACGCCTCGATGATGTCTGCCTCGCGTGCCGCCAACCCGTGAGCATGGATGTGACCGACATCGGCGGGCGAAAGGTCGGCATCAGCCAATGCCGCGCGGACGGCGTTGATCATGGCCTGCCGCGGATTGCGACGACCCCGCCGGTCGATCACACAGCTTGAACCGGCTCCGAGAATCGTCCCCAGGATCGTCGCACCCCTCGCCCGAGCGTGTGTCTCGGTCTCGAGGATCAGCGAGCAGGCCCCTTCGCCAATCACCTGCCCGGTGCGGCCCGCGTCAAACGGCCGGCACCAGGTTGACGGATCCCCCTCGCCTTCGGCCAGTTCGTCCCACATCGTGGCGTGCAGACACTTGATCGGGTGCATCCGCGATCCGGTCGATCCGGCAATCATGACATCCGCGCTGCCACGCACGAGCAACCGGAAAGCCTCTCCGATCGCGAGGTTTCCGGATGCCTCGGCCAGAGTCAACGAGTTGTTGGGGCCGCGGGCGTCGGCGGCAATCGCGATGTGGCAGGCCGGCATGTTCGGCAGGTACTTCAGGAGCCACAACGGCTCCATCTCACTGATCCCACTCGTACCCCAGCGAGCAATCTGGAAATCGAACTCACCACCCTCAACCATCGCGGACGACCGAGTGGCACTGCGAATCAGCGATTGGGGATGAGAGAACATCTGATCGGCGCCGTAGTCGACCCCCAGCCGCGTCCGGTCGATCGAGTCCGAGTCGATCTCCGCATCGGCCAGAGCCAGCACCGCCGAGGCGACTCCGAGTTGGATGTCCCGGCACATCACCTTGATACTCTTCCGCTGCGGCTCGAGATACTCCTTTCGGGCCGACGCCAGCGTGAACTCCGGCACCTCGCCACCAACGTGCCCGGGAACTCCCGACACCTCCATCAGACCGATCGAACCAATCCCGTTGGTCCCGTCCAGCACCCCCTGCCCGAACGACTCGCGGCCAATCCCGATCGGGCTGAAGACGCCCATGCCGGTGACGACGATCTTCTGGTTGTTTGACTCGGATCTGCCCATGGAACCAGCAAAGATGAGGGAGGTCGGTGTTGAGAGTAATCGGTGATGGACGCGGGACGAAATTCGATCCGGAGATGGAACCGGTGGACTTTCACGCAACCCGTCTGAGTACCAGGCAGGCGTTGTGGCCGCCGAAACCGAAGCTGTTCTTGAGGATGTGATTGACAGAGCACGACCGGGCCTCAGCCAGAACGTAATCGAGATCGCATTCGGGGTCGGGGTTGTCAAGATTGATGGTGGGGGGAACGACCTGGTCCTGCAGTGCCATCACACAGGCACACATTTCGACTCCCCCCGAAGCTCCCAGCAGGTGGCCCAGTTGGCTCTTGTTGCTGGAAACACACAGCGAACGGGCGTGGTCGCCGAAGACGGACTTGATCGCCCGAGTCTCGGCCACGTCTCCCAGCGGGGTACTGGTGCCATGAGCATTGACGTAGTCGATCTGATCAGCCGGCAGTCCCGCGTCGTCGATCGCCGCCGACATGGCCCGCGCCGCCCCTTCCCCCTCGGGATTGGGGGCTGTCATGTGGGTTCCGTCGGCTGACATGCCGTAACCGATGATCTCGGCCATCACCGCAGCCCCGCGTGACTCGGCGTGCGCGAGTTCCTCGAGCACCAGGATGCCGGCCCCTTCGGAAAGCACGAATCCGTCCCGGTCCTTATCCCACGGCCGGCTGGCCGATTCGGGGTCGTCGTTGCGGGTCGAGAGCGCGTTCATGCGTGCGAAGCCCGAAAGTCCCATCGGAGTGATCGCCGCTTCGCTGCCACCGGTGACCATCACGTCAGCGGTCCCGTGCTGAATCAGCCGAAAGGCCTCACCGATCGCGTTGGTCGCCGAAGCACACGCGGTGGCGATGGCGATGTTGGGGCCGCGGAGTTGGAAATGGACCGAGATGTTCCCACTGGCGGCATTGACCATCAGCTTGGGGATCATCAACGGCGAGACCCGTGAAGGCCCCCGATCGTAGAGCACGCTGTGGTTCTGCTCGATCTCCTCCAGCCCCCCGATCCCACTGCCGATCAACACGCCGTGGCGATAGGGGTCCCCCTGCTGGAAGTCGATCCCGGACTGCCGGACCGCCTTCACGGCCGCAACCAGGCCGAACTGGCTGAAGCGGTCGAGACGCCGGAGTTCCTTGGGGGGCAGTTCGAGGTGGTCGGCAGGATCGAAGTCGTAGATCTCGCCGCCGAAACGCACCTTGAATCCGTCGACGTCGAACCGCTTCAGCGGAACGATGCCGCTCTTGCCCGTGCACAGGCGGTCCCAGAACTCGGAGATCTCGCAGCCGAGCGGAGAAACGACTGAGATTCCGGTGACGACGACACGTCGCATCACTCGCCTTCAGGCACACCGCGTTTGGCGTCGATGTAAGTGATCGCATCACCAACACTGACGATCTTCTCGTAGTCCTCGTCCGGAACCGAGATGCCGAACTTGTCCTCGAAGGTCATCACCAACTCGACCAAGTCGAGAGAGTCGGCCTTCAGGTCGTCCTGGAACTTTTTCTCGGGGGTGATGTTGCCTACATCCTCGCTGAGTTGATCGGCGACCAATTCGATGACTTCCTCTCTGACCGACACGCCCCGTCCCTCCGTCTACGCCAAAAAAAAACCTGCGGACTCGGCACCGGACCTCGCAAGGCCACCGTTGACACCCGCCACAGTGCCGCCTCTCCGTCGGTGGATCCATCCCGGTAATACCGGGGCCGCATCCCTCGCCCAATCTCCTCGGCGTTGATATACCACCCGGTCATGTCACTGTAAACCGTAAACGATATCACGAGCCGGAACGACGTGGGCCGCATTTCGAACCGGAAGCTCGATCACGCGCAGGCAAAGCCAAATCGGGAGGATTCGGACCAGCTGAATTTCACCGCGAATTCCGGCCAATTCGTCAACGGAAATCACCCGTGATCCTGTACCGACCCGGGTCTCGGCCAAGAGGCTAAGAGTCGTTGACCGACTCGCAGACGAGTTTGCGATCGATCCGCTTGAGCAGTCCCCTGAGAACCCGGCCGGGGCCGATCTCGTAGAACTGGTCGACTCCGGATGAGATCAGTCGAGAAACCGAGTCGGCCCAGAGCACGGGGCTCTTGACCTGCCGAACCAGCAACTCGCGGATCTCCTCGGGATCCTGATGCGGCACCGCGTCGACATTGCTGATGACCGGGATTCGTGGAGGCGACAGCGGACAATCGGCCAGTGCCCGGGCCACCACCTGGTCAGCCGGTTCCATCAGCGACGTGTGAAAAGCGCCGGCCACGGGCAACTCGACAGCCCGCCCGCCGTTCGCCTCGGCCAACTCGGCCACCCGCCGGCAGGCCGACCGGTGCCCGGAAACGACCAGGTTGCCCGGGCAGAGGTAATTGGCGATCCGCAACACCTCTCCATCCTCGACCGCCTCGCGACAAATCGCCTCGACCCGCTCGGGCTCCATCAACAGCAGGCTGACCATTCCCGAGGGGGTCTTGTCCGAAGCGGCCTGCATCGCCTCGCCCCGCTTCTGGACGACGCGCAACGCATCCTCGAATTCGATCACGCCGGCGAACACCAAAGCCGTGTACTCGCCCAGGCTCAGTCCCGCCGTCCCCCCGCAATCCTCGAACAACTCGGAACGATCCGACCGCAGCCACTCCAGGGCCGCCAGGCTGGTGACGAAGATCGCCGGTTGACTGATGACCGTCGTATCAAGTTCCTGCTGCGGACCGTCGAAGCACGCGGCCGCGAGATCGTAGCCGAGCACATCGGCGGCACGGGCGTAGAGTTCGCCGGAGGCCGGGCACTCCTCAGAGATCCGCTGGCCCATGCCGACATGCTGGGCCCCCTGCCCGGGGAACAGGAAGCCGATCCCGCTCATGACGGCCGGCCCCCCCCGGTCAATTCGGCAGACTCACCCGAAGCCGCCGCCAGGTCATCGACGATCTGGATGTTGACCTGGCGAGACTCGAGCGTCGTGGCGGCCCGCAGGGCGTTGGCGATGGCTCGAGCATCACTCGAGCCGTGACAGATCATGCAGACGCCGTCGATCCCCAGCAGCGGGGCACCCCCATGTTCCCGGTAATTGTATTGCTTCGAAGCCGCCTCCAGAGCCTCCAGAGCCTTGCCCCGTTCGGCATCAAGGTGTTCGAACACGTCGTTTGCCAATGCCCGGATCAGGAACTCGGCCATCCCCTCGCTGACCTTCAGCACCACGTTCCCCACGAATCCCTCGCAGACGAGCACATCGGCCTCGCCCTGGTACAACCCTCGCCCCTCGACATTGCCGACGTACCGGTCAGCCAGTGACGAACCCTGCAACAGCAGGTGGGTCTCGCGATACAGTGCGTTCCCTTTGGTGTCCTCGCTGCCGATGTTCATCAGTCCCACCGTGGGAGATTCGACTCCCAGCACCTCACGCGCGTAGATCACCCCCATCACCGCGTACTGCAACAGGTGTCCCGGCCGGGCCGCGGGATTGGCCCCCACGTCGATCAACACGCTGCGGCCATGCATCGTCGGCAGCGTCACCGCGATCCCCGGCCGTCGAACTCCTGCCAGAAACAGCTTCGTCCTCAGCCCCGCGGCGACTACCGCACCGGTGTTGCCGGCGCTGACCACCGCGTCGACCTCACGCGAAGCCATCAACCGCCAGGCCACCGCGATCGAACTGTCCGGTTTCTGACGCAGTGCCTCGGTCGGCTTCTCGTCCATTCCCACCACGTCGGACGCCGCGACGACCCGCAGCCGCTCGGCGTCGAACTCCACCGCATCCAGCAACGGGTCCAACACGGCGGGATCGCCGACGAGATCGATCGACAGGTCGGACGCATCCCCGAGAGCGAGCAACGCCCCGTCGACGTTGATGCCCGGGGCGGCATCACCTCCCATCGCGTCCACTGCAATCCGCATCGCCGATCCCTCCTCCTACAACCGGCTCTCGGACGTCCCGCTCAATCGTCGGACGGCACCACCGGGCGGCTGAACCGGGCGTAATGCCCACAGCGAGGGCAGACCGCATGAGACGGAATGCTGAGATGACATTCCTTGCAGACGACAACCTGAACCGACCGGGCACGGATATGCGTCCGGCGTTTCCGGCCTCGAGCCTTGGAGATCCTGCGCTTGGGGACTGCCATCGTCGCCTCGTACCGCGTTGCCTGACACCCCATTACCACCGACAAGCCACGTTTCAACAACCGGCCATTCGGCCGGGCTGATCCTGATCACGCCGTCGACCGGCTCGCGACGATTCGCTCTGGGCATCGGGGAAGAGGTGAACTCAACGAATCGGCGATACTAAGGGTGGCAACCCGACGCGTCAAGCTCCGCCCAACCGCCTCGAGAGCAGATCCCACGAGACTGACAGGGGGTTGTTCGATCGATCCACGCCCCCCCAGCTCGGTCTCTCACCTGGCTCTCCAGCCACTGCGGTGCCAAACGATGCCAATATCGAGTCCTCGCTTCAAGGCGGAAAAAACGGTTGTTTTGGTTTGCAATTGTCCGGTCTCCGTGGAAATAATGGTGGTGTATCTCAGCAGCCGGATTTCGGCCTGTATTTTTTCGTCATCGGAGGTGGTTCATGACACGTCAGAAAAGAGGTTTTACTCTCATTGAGCTTCTCGTCGTGATCGCGATTATCGCGATTCTCGTCGCGCTGCTCCTCCCGGCTGTTCAACAGGCACGCGAAGCGGCTCGCCGCTCGGCCTGCAAGAACAACCTCAAGCAGTTCGGCCTGGGATTGGCCAACTATCACGATGCGTTCAACTACTGGCCGCCCCTGCGTGGCGGCACCATTGGTGGATCGCAGAACGAATTTCTCAGCGGCGTCACCATGATGATGCCGTTCATCGATCAGGCCCCGCTCTGGGACCGGATTCGGAACTTCGGTGGTGGCGTGACGGCCGGTGGTGACCAGGGTGGTTACCCTCGGAACGCCACGTTCCCGCACCCGCCAGCCGAGCTGGAAGTGTTCCTGTGTCCGTCCTCGACCCTTCCGGTCCGGCACGTGTCCGGCAGTGCCCAGCGAAGCTACGTGTTCAGTGTTGGTGATACGATCAACAACAACTACACGTCGATCAACCCGAGCACGGGCATCATCTTCCGTCACCGTGGTCCGTTCACCTACCGCCTCTGTACGCGGATGCGTGACTTCAAGGATGGAACGAGCAACACGATCGCGATGGCCGAGCGTGGCCTGGGCAACCCGGGTAACCTCAATGATGTCAGAGGACACGTTTCGACCACGCAGACGACAACTCCGGTTTCCTGCCAATCAACGGCGCTCAACGGTTATTACACCAGTGGATCGCAGGTTGACCGCCCGGCTCAATACTGGGCCGCCGGTGCACCCTACTTCAACTCGGTCGCCATCTGCTTGCCGCCGAACAGTCCGTCCTGCGGCAATCCGAATGACTACGCGATGATCTCCGTCAGCAGCGACCATCCCGGCGGTTCCCATGTCGGTTTTGCCGATGGCAGCGTGAAGTTCGTCAACGAGTCGATCAACACTCAGACACCGGGCACGAATGGTCTGGGTGTGGATGCGACCACCACCAACCTTGGTGGACCCAGCCCCTACGGAGTCTGGGGTGCGCTGGGAACCTTGCAAGGCAGTGAAGTGATCGGCGAATTCTAAGCCGGTTACCGACTTGTCACATCATCCTCGGATGAACGACACCGGCCGGTTCCCCCGCGGGAACCGGCCGGTTTTTTCGTCTGCCATGCTGCGATTTCAGGACTCGTATCGCAACGGTCGATGTGATATAGTGTCGCCGCACGACGTCTCCTCGAGACCAACGGACCCCAGCTATGCTCACGATCCTTGGATCCCCCGGTTCCCGGTCCTTCTGTGACACGCTGACCCGACGCGACGTACTGAAGATCGGCAGCCTGCCGATGGTCGGAGCCGTCGGGGGACTCACCCTGCCTCAGTTGCTGGCCGCCGAAGCCGCCTCCGGCAGCAGTTCGCACAAGTCGGTCATCATGGTCTTCCTCTCGGGGGGCCCCCCACACCAGGACATGTTCGACCTGAAGATGCAGGCACCGGCCGACGTCCGAGGCGAGTTCCAGCCGATCTCGACCCGGGTGCCGGGTATCCAGATCTGTGAGCACCTGCCCCGAATGGCCGCGATGATGGACCGCCTGGCGGTGATCCGCTCGGTGGTCGGCTCCGAGGGGCGTCACGCGGCGTTCCAGTGCATGACCGGCCAGCGGGTCAACAACCAGCCCCCCGGTGGATGGCCCTCGTTCGGCTCGATCGTCTCCCGCCTGCAGGGAACCGTGCACCCGGGCACTCCCGCCTTCGTCGGACTCTCGCCGCGGATGAAAAGCAGCACCTGGTCGGATCCGGGCCAGGCCGGGTTCGCCGGACCCGCCCACGCCCCCTTCCTGCCCAACGCCGACGGCGCCGACAACCTGGTGCTCAACGGCATGACGCTCGACAAGTTCAACAACCGCAAGAGCCTGCTCGAGGGACTCGATCGCTTCAAGACCGCCGCAGACGCCGGCGGGTCGGTCGAGAGCCTCGACGCATTCCAGCAACAGGCCTTTGGCATCCTCACCTCCAGCCGACTGGCCGCGGCGCTTGATGTCTCCGGTGAACGTCCCGAAACGCTGGCCCGCTATGGCGGTGGTTCCTATGAACCGGCCGGCTACGGCGACGCCGGGCCGCTGCACAACCACTACCTGCTGGCCGCCAGGCGGCTGGTCGAGGCCGGGGTCCGGGTCGTGACGCTGGCCTACGGTCGGTGGGACTGGCACGGTCGACCGCACGGGACCAACTTCGAGAACGCTCGCGACCACCTGCCACGTCTCGACCAGGGAGTGACGGCGCTGATCGAAGACCTCCGCGAGCGGGGCATGGACGAAGACACGACCGTGATCGTCTGGGGCGAATTCGGACGCACGCCACGAATCAACAAGAACGGTGGTCGCGACCACTGGCCGCGGGTCTCGTGCGCGATGCTCGCCGGTGGCGGCATGGACACCGGGCAACTGATCGGATCCACCAACCGGCTCGGCGAACACGCTGTCGATCGTCCGGTTCACTTCCAGGAGGTCTTTGCGACGCTGTACCGCAACATCGGTATCGACACCAGTGTCACCACGATCGAGGACTTCAGCGGACGCCCCCGCTACCTGATCGACCACAACGTCCACCGGCCGTTGCCCGAGTTGATCTGAGATCCCCGATCCAGGTCGGGGAGGACCCCGGGGCCCGGTCGACCAACGCCGTCGGATCCGGCCCGGGTGCTAGTTGCTCCCCACCAGGTGCCGTTTCAGGAACAGCACCACCGCCGCCGACACGTAGTCGCGGTTGGCCTTCTTGCGGAACCCGTGGCCCTCGTTTCCGGCGTAGATCGTCCAGACCGTCTGCCGATTCGCTCGGACCTTGGGCACGATCTGCCTGGCCTCCGAAAACGGCACTCGCGGATCGTTGACACCATGAGCCACCAACAGGCTCGTCCTGATCCTCCCGGCGTTGTGCACCGGATCGATCTTTCGGAAGAACTCCAACAACTCCGGCTTCCGCTCGTCTCCGTACTCGGCCCGCCGCAGGTCCCGACGATACGCCTTGGTGTTCTTCAGGAACGACTCGAAACTCGCGATCCCCACGATGTCGACACCACACTTCAGCCGGTCGCTGAAGTGCACAAGCGATCCCAGCACCATGTAACCGCCGTACGACCCGCCGTAGACGGCCACTCGCGAGGCGTCCAGGTCAGGCTGGGTCGCAATCCAGTCCAACACCGCCCCGATGTCCTTGACGCTGTCCTCGCGTTTCAATCCGTTGTCCAGCCGGACATAGGTCTTGCCGTAGCCGGCCGATCCGCGGACGTTGGGACGCACGACCGCCAGCCCGAGTTCGTTCAGGTAGAACTGATCCAGGGACGAGAACCGCGGGCGGTATTGGCTCTCGGGACCACCGTGAATGTGAACCAGAACCGGTGCCGGAGCCTGTTTCGAAGCCGATGCGGGTCGGAACACGTACGCGGGAATCTGCCGGCCGTCGAATGTCCTGTAGCGGATCCGCTCGGGCACCACGAACGAGTCCTCGTCCAAACCGCCCACCTCGCTGTGGGTCCATCGGGTCAACCGGCCGTCGGGCAACCGCATCGACCAGGCGTCGGCAGGAGCGTCGGGGCGTGAAAACGTAAAGCCGAGTTGCGTGCCGTCGGGGGAAAACTCCAGCCCGCTGACCAGCCCCAGCGGCAACGCGTAGCGGCGGTAGGTCCGCCCGACCAGCAGGTACAATCCACTGGCTCCGTCCTCGTTCGTCGTGAATGCGACCATCCCCAGTTCGGGTTCGACCACCACGTCGGTCACGTTCCAGGGTAGTTTCTCGGTCAGGAACTCGTAGGCCATCGTCTTCAGGTTGACCCGGGCCAACTGGCGGAATTCGCCGTTTGTGTCTGTCGTGATGTAGGCCCACTGACCATCGGGGGCAAACGCCAATGTCCCGTGCGAGGCGGGGCGGGTCCCGGGAATCGGGATCGGCGTCTTCTTGCCGGTGGCCACGTCGAGCACCGCCGGATAACTCTCGTTGATCGACACGTAGTGGTTGATCAACAGGTTCGAACCATCCCGCGACCAGTCGGTAGCCCGCCAGTATTCTCCGGTCGTCTTCAACAGCAGGGTCATCTCACCCGGCCGGTGCGGATCGGCAATGAAGAGGTCTGTGTCGCGGCCGTTTCGCTGGGTGCTGTGCACGATGGCAAACAACCCGTCGCTGCGAACCGGTCCCAGCACGTTCCGCGACTTTCCGTCGGTCAATCGCAGCAACCGGCCCGTCTCGTGTGTCCCCAGCACGTAGACCTGGTAGTTCTCGTCTCCCCCACGACTCATTGACAACACCAGGGCTCCCCGGTGGTCTCCGGGCAGAAACCGCCCGGTCGCCGGCTCGTCGAAAAACGTCAGTTGTTGACGGCGTCCTCCGGGAACGCGGACCCGGTGCAATTGCGAGGTATTCGCGAAACGGGTACGAACCAGCATGCCCTGGCCATCGGGAGACCATCCCTGAAAGAAAGCGGTGCGGACATTCTGGTAGCGTCTCATCTGCTCGACCAATTTGGCCGGCAGCACCGGCACACCGCTGGTGGTGATCGCCGCCGGCCGCCGCGGGTCGGCGGGAACCGACTTCTTGTCGGCTGCGACGGTGGACGTCGCCACCGACAGCAACACGGTCGCAACCACCGACCACCTCGACGAAGCCCTCATCGTGTCTCGACTCATCGGTCTCTCCCACGGCTCGTTTCCGACCATCGGCCCCCCCCGCTTTGACCGGCTTCGACGAGGCCATACAATGAGTGCGGCTCACACGATGCCGCGGATCAACCCGGGACCGCACTCACCCGACGGCCGACAGCCTACCCACCTGGTCACGGGTTGACCACACGACGAAACGACAGGAGTCCCCCCGCAATGACCTCGGCCAACCCCTTCAACGCCTCCGCCACGCTCTCGACCGCCTCAGGTGACGTGACGTACTTCCGCCTGAGGCAACTCGCCGACGACGGACTCGGGGACATCGACACCCTGCCCTACTCGATCCGCATCCTGCTCGAAGCCTGCCTGAGAAATGTCGACGGCTTCGTCGTCACCGCCGATGACGTGACGACGCTGGCCGGCTGGTCGGCCGACGGCATTGATCCGGCCGAGATCCCCTTCAAGCCGGGACGCGTGGTGCTGCAGGACTTCACCGGGGTCCCGGCCATCGTCGATCTCGCGGCACTTCGCTCGGCGATGGTCCGCATGAACGGCGACCCTCGGAAGATCAACCCCCTGGTGCCCTGCGATCTCGTCGTGGACCACTCGGTCCAGGTTGACCGCTTCGCGTCGATCGACGCACTTTCGCACAACGTCGAACGGGAATTCCAGCGGAACCAGGAACGCTACGGGTTCCTCCGCTGGGGCCAGCAGGCGTTCGACAACTTCCGTGTGATCCCGCCGGCAACCGGGATCGTCCACCAGGTCAACCTCGAGTACCTCGCGACGGTGGTGATGGTCGAAAACGGAGTGGCCTACCCCGACAGCCTGGTCGGCACCGACAGCCACACCACCATGATCAACGGCCTGGGCGTGGTCGGCTGGGGTGTGGGGGGGATCGAGGCCGAAGCGGTGATGCTCGGTCAGCCCATCTACATGCTCACGCCAGAAGTGGTCGGGTTCCGACTGACCGGGCAGTTGCCCGAGGGAGCCACGGCGACCGACCTGGTGCTGACCGTCACGCAGATGCTGCGGGCCCACGGCGTGGTCGGGAAATTCGTCGAATTCCATGGCGAGGGGCTGGAGGTGATGTCGCTGGCCGACCGCGCCACGCTGGCCAACATGGCTCCGGAGTACGGAGCCACCATGGGCTTCTTTCCGGTCGACGACGAGACACTGCGGTACATGGAACGGACTGGCCGCCCGGCCGAGACAATCGACCTGGTCGAACGCTACACGAAGGAACAGGGACTGTTTCGCACCCCCGAGTCCCCCACCCCGCGTTTCAGCAGTACGCTGGAACTCGACATGGGCAGCATCGTCCCATCGCTGGCCGGCCCCAAGCGGCCCCAGGACCGGATCACACTGGCTTCCATGCAATCTCAGTGGCACAAGGACCTGGCCGAGACGTTCGAGAAACCCGAGCCGTCACCGGCAATCGAAGTGACGCTCAACGGCGACAACCCCTCGATCACCGATGGTGCGGTGATCATCGCCGCCATCACCAGTTGCACCAACACCAGCAACCCCAGCGTGATGATCGCCGCGGGACTGCTGGCCCGGAACGCCGTCGCGCGGGGACTGTCCCGCAAGCCCTGGGTCAAGACCAGCCTCGCCCCCGGCAGTCGTGTCGTCACCGACTACCTCGACCAGGCCGGGCTCACAGAACCGCTCGAACAACTCGGCTTCCACACCGTCGGCTACGGGTGCACCACCTGCATCGGCAACAGTGGCCCGATTCCCGAATCGATCTCCGATGCGATCACCGCCGGTGACCTGGTCGCCGCCGCGGTGCTCTCGGGCAACCGCAACTTCGAAGGTCGCATCAGTCCATGGGTCAAGGCCAACTACTTGGCCAGTCCGCCGCTGGTGGTCGCCTACGCCCTGGCCGGGACCACCGACATCGACCTTGCGACTCAACCGCTGGGTACCGATGCCGACGGCAACCCCGTGTTGCTCTCCGAGATCTGGCCGTCCCAGCACGAAATCGCCGATGCGGTCGCGGGATCGATGTCGCCGGACATGTACATCAAGCGATACGGAGCGGCCGACGACGGGCCACCGGAGTGGCAGGCGATAACCGAGGCCGAGGGGGACGTGTTCGACTGGGACGCCCAGAGCACCTACGTGCAGGAACCTCCCTTCTTCGTCGACATGCCCGTCGACCCGCCGCCGATCGAGTCGATCCACGCCGCCAGGGTGATCGTCAGCGTCAACGACAGCGTCACCACCGACCACATCTCTCCGGCCGGAGCCATCAACGCTGACTCACCGGCAGGACTGTTCCTGCAGGAAAACGGAGTCACTCCCGAGAACTTCAACAGCTACGGCAGCCGGCGGGGCAACGACCGCGTGATGACCCGCGGCACCTTCGCCAATATCCGGCTCCGGAACCTGATGGCACCGGGAACCGAGGGCGGCATGACCACCTATCTGCCCAGTGGCGAACAGATGTCCGTCTACGAGGCGGCCGTCAAGTACCAGGCCGACGGCACGCCGCTGGTGGTACTGGCCGGAGCCGAATACGGCACCGGCTCCTCCCGCGACTGGGCCGCCAAGGGCACCTACCTGCTTGGCATCCGGGCAGTGATCGCCACCAGCTACGAACGGATCCACCGCTCGAACCTCGTCGGCATGGGCGTGCTGCCCCTGCAATTCCGCGAGGGCGAGAGTCGAGACTCGCTCGACCTCGACGGCTCCGAGTCCTACGACATTTCACTGGCCGATGACCTCAAGCCCCAACAGGCCGTCGAGGTCACCGCCACCCGGGCGGACGGATCGATGGTCCACTTTGTCGTCACCTGCCGGATCGATACGCCGGTCGAGATCGACTACTACCGCAACGGCGGCATCCTCCACACCGTCCTCCGGCAACTCGCCGGTAGCTGAATCGAGCACATCCGGAATTCGGATCCAACGACGTTTCCACCTGTTGCCGGCACCGGGAAACCAGTAAACTCGTCCGTTGTTCGCGGTCATTCGTCCGACGTCGTTCGCTTGGGGGAAGGGGCACGTCATGTTCCGGATGCTCGGTTGCCTGCTGTGTCTCACGGGCTTCGCCACGACGGTCCATTCTCAGGAGATCCCGGGCACGCCGGTGCCGGGGAACAAGACGTCTGCGGGTTCCGGGATCCGTTCGAACATCCGGGTGAGACGATTGCCGGGAACTGACGACCGCGTCGATCGAACGGCGGTGATCGAGAAACACGTCGTCGGCCAGAAGACTGTGGCGTGCATCCCGATCGGCGTGCTGCTCGCCCCAGTCCCACCAGCCCTCGCGTCTCACCTCGGTCTGACAACCGGCCGGGGCATGATGATCCGTGCCGTGCTGCCCGAATCGCCGGCCGACCAGGAACAGCGGTTGCGTCGGTTCGATGTCATCCTCTCGGTCGACGGCACACCACTGACCGATCCCGAC
This sequence comes from Planctomycetota bacterium, assembly GCA_963582065.1. Lineage (GTDB taxonomy): Bacteria > Planctomycetota > Planctomycetia > Planctomycetales > Planctomycetaceae > UBA8437. The sequence continues at coordinate 16,309 of CAUZRQ010000039.1, forward strand.
CTTCTGACCAAGACAGCCCGGGCTGCGGGGTCGGAGAAGAAACCGGTCCGGTTCGAGGTGATTCGCGAAGGCAAGCCGGTCGAGATCGAGGTGACCCCGATCCCGACCGAGGGAGATGACATCCGCATCGGCTCGCTCGTCATCGGCAACGGCAACGGCAATTCCGGCCGGGGCGGTCGAAAACGCAGGGTGCTCCGGATTGATGGTGTCACCAACCTCAGGGAGATCGAGAAGGAGATCCGTAGCCTGGCGGCCGACGGCCGGCAGAAAGTCAACTTGCGAATCCAGACTGCTGACGGCGAGGAGCGGAGAATTCGCGGCTCGATCCGGATCTCGCCCAACAGCGTCGCCGCGGCACCGCGTCGGGCGACGGTGACAACCCGCGGACGGGCCGTGCCGACCCGGATCCTGAACCTGAATACCACCAGGCCGCGGACCCGCCAAGCCGCCTCTGCCTCATCGGCCGCAGTCATTCAGCAACTCGCAGCCGCGATCCGGCGGATCGAGATCCTCGAAGCAACCCTCAGGGAACTTCTCGAAGAGATCGACGACTGATCTCTTGCCCGGAGCCCGTGCCGGTCCCGCCGCCTCGCTCTAGACCTCCGGCAACACCCACGGCTTCCGCCACTCGGGTCGGCCTCGCATCGCGTTGGCCTCCTTGTCACCAACGAATGTCTCCGTCTTGGTGTCCAGCACCAGCTTGCGACCCAGGCGAGCCGAGATGTTTCCGGAATGGCAGAGCACGCTGGCCGGGTGACCGACGGTCTCGAGATCGCAGTAGGGCTTCTTGCGACTCTTGATGCAGTCGATGAAGTTCTGGACGTGTGGCTTCTCGTGGCTGTCACCGTCACCGGCGGCCACCTGGCCACTGCGGTCGTAGGCCCGCCAGCGACGGTTGCCCAGCACCACGTATCCGTTCTCACCAAAGACGGCCGCTCCCTCGGACTCGCCCAGGTACTGGTACGGACACCAGACACGCATCTCGTAGGTCAGAATCCTCGGGTGACGGCCCGAGTACTCGTAGTTGACCTGCAGCGTGTCGGGGAATTCCTGGCAGTCGTTGAAGTACCACTTGCCACCGCTGGCCGAGATGCCGGTCGGCAGCCCCAGCGGGTCCTCTTTCTGTGCCTCGATCGCCGCCTGCAGACCGGCGACAGCCATGTCGATCCGGTGCACACCGTCGTTGCCGAGGTCACCGGTGCCGTAATCGAAGAACCATCGCCAGCGGCCATGGAACCGGTTGACGTTGAAGGGACGCTTCGGAGCCGCACCGCACCACATGTCGTAATTGACGCCGGCCGGAACCTGACTGTCCTTGGGAAACCCGATCGAACCCTGGCGGGAACTCTCCCACGCCTTGGCCACCAGGCAACGGCCCAGGGCGCCGGTCTTGATGTAGGCCAGGGCCGTCTGCATCCGCTTGGTCGACCGGTGCTGCGAGCCCATCTGGCAGATCCGCTTGTGCTTCTTCATCGCCGCGACCATCCGCATGCCTTCGACGATGTTGTGACTGTCGGGCTTCTCGACGTAAACGTCCTTGCCAGCCAGCATGGCCATGATCGAAGGGATCGCGTGCCAGTGGTCGGGGGTGCCGACGACGATCGCGTCCAGTGAGTTGTCGTCAATCAGGTGGCGGAAGTCCCCGGTCGTCTTCGGTTTCTTGCCCTGCCGCCGGTAGACCTCTTCAACCGCCCGGGGCAGTCGGCGAGGATCGAGATCGGCGATGATGACGATTTCGGCGTTGGCGTTTTCGGCAAACGACCGGTTCAGCGACAACGCCCGTCCGCCGGCTCCGATCACGCCCACCCGCACCCGCTCGTTGGCGGCCGCTTTCTTCGACTCGCCCTGGAGCCGAGTCGAGCCGACGGTCGCGACCCCGGCGGCTGCTCCCGCCAAGAACCCTCTGCGATTGACTTCCGACATCCGTCTGTCCTCTCTGGTTCCCGTTCCTCGCGTATTTCCCGATCACGAGACGCCACCACCCGGGCGGGCTATGATCGTGAACTGGTGTCATTGTGCCCGCTGCGATTCTCGATGTCGAACGAAAACCCGCTCACACCGCCCTCCTTGCCGGAAGTTCGCTTTCCGGTCGCCGAGTACCTTGGCGGTCGACGAATCGACGCGGTCGTCGGGCAAGAACTCCGCAACCACACCCGGTTCCGCATTCACCGACTGGTACGGGCCGGGGCCGTCCGCATCGACGGCCAGGTGGCCGATATCCGGCGACGGGTCTATCCGGGTCAGCAGATCACCGTCCGTTTGCTCGAACCGCCCGACAAGTTGCTCAGGGCCACGCCGACGCCGCTGGAGGTGATCTACGAGGACCAGTGGCTGGTGGCGGTCAACAAGCCGGCCGGGATGATCATCCACCCGGCCGAGGTCGATCGGGCCGACACGCTCGTCAATGCCCTACAGTGGCACCTCGACCAGACGGCCGCCGCCACGGGATTGCTGCGGCCCGGCATCGTCCATCGCCTGGATCGTGACACCTCCGGCGTCGTGGTCACCACCAAGGACCATCTCTCTCATCGCCGTCTCTCGATCAGCTTCCAGGAACGGACCATCCGGAAGGTCTATTTCGCGGTGGTCGAAGGGCGGCCCGCAGACGACAACGGGACCATCGACACCCCAATTGGCAAGGTCGCCGACCCGGAATCCAACCTCGTCTCGGCCGCACCCGACGCGATCAACCCGCGATCGGCCCGAACCGACTACAGCGTGCTCGAGAAGTTCGACGGATGGTCACTGGTTGAAGCCCGGCCGCTGACCGGCCGGTTCCACCAGATCCGTGTCCACCTCGCCTCGATCGGTCACCCGCTTCTGGGGGAACCGTTCTACGGCCACGGTGGTGACATTCGACGCGACCGGAACGGGATGTTGCTGATCGAACCGCCCTCGGATCCACCGTGGCCGGCCATCGGGCGTCACGCGTTGCATGCCCGGTCGTTGTCGTTCGAACATCCGATCACCGGTCGTCCGCTGACGATCGAATCGCCACTCGCCGATGACCTGTCACGAATGCTGGCCGATGCCCGTGGCTGACCGGTCACCTCAGATGCTATCGATCCGCCAGGCGGGACGTTCGTGAGAGGCCGACGGGGTCACCTCGGGCACAGCTGGTTGCTCCGGCTCCACTCCGACCATCGACGTTGCCGCCTCACGCAACATCTCATCGCCGCCGCACGTCGATAGCAGCCGATCAACCGTCAGCCGCCGTCGCATCGCGGCAGCCACCCGTCCGATCGAACCCGCCACACCGGGTCCGATCGCATGCACCCCCAGCACACGGCCGCTGCGGCGGGTCCAAAGCAATTTCAGGGAATTGGTCGCGCCGCGAACGAACCCGGCCCGGCCCGCCTCGTAGTCGACGCCCTCGGACATCAGGTCCTCGGTCGTCCGACCCGCCTGCAGGATCTCGGGACGGGTGCCACTGGATGTCACCGCGGCTGCCGGTCCGCGTTCGAAACCGCCCGAAAACAACACGTCGACGGCCAGCCGCTTGCCCTGGTCCAACGAATGCCGCAGCCAGCTCGGGTATCCGATCACCGAACCCACCGCGCGAATGCCCTCGACCCATGTTCCGAATCGATCGTCACACCACAGACGGCCTCGTTCGTCGGTCTCCAGGCCGACCGACTCCAAGCCGAGAGTGTCGGTGTTCCCGCTGCGACCGACTGCCACCACCACCCGGTCGAATCTCTCCAGGTCGCCACCGGCCAAAACCACGGACGCACCATCAACAGTCGGGCCAAGCTCGACAATTTCCTCGCCCAACCGCAACACGACGCCCGAACCTCCGATCTCCTCCACCATCATGTCCACCAGCTCCGAATCGCATTCCTCCAGCAGGCGATGGCGACGGTCAAACAGCGTCACTTCCACTCCGGTCGTCGACAGCAACGTGGCCGCTCGCAGTCCGTCCCGACCGGCGCCGACGACCGCCACCCGTTCGGCGGATGCCGCACGCTCGAACGAGTCGGAATCGAGCACCCGATCCTGGTCCACCGCAAACGACGAGGGGAACCACGGCCGACTGCCCGTCCCGATCACCACCGTCTCACCGCACAACCGGTCGACCCCCCCAGAAGTGGTGACTTCCAGGACACCACCCGACACGAATCGCGGCAGGCCCATCATGACACGAACCTGGTCGTTGCCCACCGCTGGCTGGCTCCCTGTTCCGGGGACCACCAGCATCACGCGGGCGCTTCGGGATGCAGCTTCATGAGCCACCTCGTGACCCACTCGGTCACCACCGATGACCACCAGGTCCCAATGCGATTGATTGCTCGACATCGCCAGTCTCCACAGCCACTCGGGCCGGTATGTCCACGGGGATACACGGCCCGCAAAACGAAGGCCGCAACCCCATATGCGCCATGGAGACGATCAGGCAAAATAAAAAGGGAAGGCAGAACAGATAACTCACGGAAGATAGGGGTGTTGTTTCCGGTTGTAGGGACTGTACGCACGGCCATGGCTGTTGTCGTAAGTCAATTCATTTCAATGCGTTGTATCACCAGAACGGAAAAACCAAGCGTTGCCTACTCCGGTTCGTAGGGGCCGCCCTCCGGCAACAAGGGTTCCAGGGGACAGCCGTCGCACCGAGGTCGACTGCCGCAGTGGAGCCGCCCGACCTGGTTGATCAGCCACGAGGTCTCCGGCAGTGGCGAGTCGGCCAATTGTGCGGCCTGCTGAAACAGGTGCTGCCACTCGTCGTACTCGAATTCGAGTCCGCTCCATCCGTGTCGGCAACCGACGCGCAGTGCGGCACGCGAGAGCGGCATGGTGGGGAGCCCGAGCACCAGCAGCAGGATACGATCGACCAGTTCGTGGCCCACCCCACGGATGGCGGTCAATTCCGCGCGCCGCCGCTCGTGATCCTCGCACCACGACTCGTCCGGATCATCTCCCGGCCACCAGTTGGCCAGTGCCTGCAATGCTCCGGCGCGTCGTTGATCCCGACCGGTCGTCTTGAGCGATTCCTGCAGGACTTCAACCGGCAGGTCGACCAGTTGTTCGGGTCGATCGAGTGCAACAGGAGACGAACCGGCGATTGACGGTTTCGCCGCACCGGCCACGACATCGACCAAGGTGGTCCAGCGTCCCGGCGTCTGGCCAGCGGGGCCCGCTCCGGACACCCCGTAGGCCGCTCGCAGCCTCTTGATCGCTTCACCCAGTCTCTGCGTGCTCATCGCCCCGGTTTGCCGCTCCATCGTCGAGCCCGATTCTCACATGATGCCGCCGAACGTCATCGCGGGCAACCGGAAACGGCACGGTCGGCGGCTTGCCGCAATTGCCACCGGGTCGGTAAATAGGGAGTCCATGAAGCCGTGGGAATTCTGGATTGATGTCGGCGGCACATTCACCGACTGCATAGCCTGTTCGCCCGAAGACGACCTGGTCCCGCTGAAGGTACTCAGTTCGGCCGTCACCAAGGGACGGGTCCAGCAGGTGGTGGGCACCGACCGCCTGGTCGACTCGTCGCGAACCGCCGACCCGGCCGACTTCTGGGTGGGGTATCCGTTGCGGTGCCTGGACCGGTACGGGCATCCCTTGCTGGAAGCCAGCGTCACCGCCTTCGACGTGCTGACAGGTCGATTGACGATCGACCAGGTGCTGCCCGATTCGATCCGACCGGGGACCACCTACGAGCTGGTTTCTCCCGAAGAAGCTCCGATCCTGGCCATCCGCCATGTGCTCTCGCTGCGACTCGACGAACCGATTCCCGAAGTTTCGGTGAGGCTGGGCACCACCCGGGGAACCAACGCGCTTTTGACTCGCGAAGGTGCCCGCACGGTGCTGGTCACCACCCGCGGATTTGCCGACATCCCCCTGATCGGCAACCAGGACCGTCCGCGGCTCTTCGACCTGGTGATCCGAAAGCCCGAACCTCTGTTCGAACGGGTCGTCGAGGTGGACGAGCGTATCGACGCCGATGGCAACGTGTTGTCCCCACCGCAACTCCAGGACGTCCAGCAAGAACTCCAGGCGGCCGTGGCCGACGGGATCGAGTCGATTGCGATCTGCCTGTTGCATTCGTTCGCCAACAGCGATCACGAGGAGCAGATCGAAGCAGCGGCGCGGAGCGCGGGCTTCAGCGAGGTCAGCCGTTCGAGCCAGCTCTCACCGCTGATCAAGATTGTCAGCCGCACCGACACCACGCTGGTCGATGCCTACCTCAACCCGATCCTCCGCCAGTACGTCACCCGGCTCCGTGGTTCGCTGGGCTCCAGTTCACTGAAGATCATGACTTCGGCCGGCGGCCTGGTTGACGCTGACCGTTTTGTCGGCAAGGACAGTATCCTGTCCGGGCCGGCCGGGGGAGTGATCGGTTTTTCTCGGGTCGCCGAGCGTGCCGGATTCGCCCGCTCGATCGGCTTCGACATGGGCGGCACCAGCACGGACGTTTCCCGGTACGACGGGAGTTACGAGCGGGAATTCGAAACCACCAAGGCGGGAGTGAGGATCGTCTCGCCGATGCTGGCCATCGAGACGGTCGCCGCCGGCGGGGGCAGCATCTGCGAATTCGACGGCGTCAAGCTCGCCGTCGGCCCGGCCAGTGCCGGCGCCGATCCCGGCCCGGCCTGTTACGGGCGCGGCGGACCGCTGACCGTCACCGACCTCAACGTCCACCTCGGCCGGATCCTTCCGGACCGCTTCCCGTTCCCGCTCGACACCGAAGCGGTCGCCATGCGACTCGAAGCCCTCTGCGACCGCATCGCCGAGTCCCCGATGGGCCGCCGCTACACGCCGACCGAACTCGCCGAGGGATTCCTGCAGATCGCGATCGCCAACATGGTCCGAGCAATCCGCAACATCTCGGTCGCTCGCGGCTACGATCCGGCCGACTACGTACTGGTCACCTTCGGCGGTGCCGGTGGCCAGCATGCGTGTTCGATCGCCAGAGAACTGGGCATCCGTGATGTGCTGGTGCACTCCTACGCCGGGATCCTCAGCGCCTACGGCATGGGCCTGGCCGACGTGAGACGGTTTGCCGAACGCAGCGTACTGCGACCCTACGACGACCAGATACTCGGCAGCCTCGAGACAGTCTTTGCCGAACTGGAAACCGGGACGACCGACGAAGTCCGGGCCGAGGGGATTCCTGACGAACGGATCGGGAAACCACGGCGAACACTCGAAATCCGCTACATGGGAGTCGAGGCGGTCATCCCGGTCCCCTGCCCCGACGATGGCGATTACGCCACCAGGTACCACCAGTTGCACCAGCAGCTCTACGGGTACGCCCACGACGGTCGGCAGTTGGAGATCACCGCAGCGAGAGTCGAGGTTGTCGGCACCACGGCCGACCCGCCCTTGCAGACCTCTGCCGCCGTGCCACGATCGCCGGAACCCACGGAAACCACCACGTCCGTCTTCGACGGCCGCGGCTGTGACACCGACGTCTTTCTCCGCGAGAACCTGAATCCCGGGGACCGGATTGACGGCCCGGCGATCGTCTGCGAATCAACATCCACGGTTGTCATCGAACCGGGATACTCGGCCGAGATCACCGAGCGGGACGAAGTGCTGATCCGGCAGGACGCCGGCCAACAGGCGGTTGCAGAAGTGTCGACCGAAGCCGACCCGGTGATGCTCGAGATCTTCAACAACCTCTTCGCATCAATCGCCGAACAGATGGGCCTGACGCTGCAAAAGACCAGCTTCTCGACCAACGTCAAGGAACGGCTCGATTTCAGCTGCGCTATCTTCTCGGCCGCCGGCGACCTGGTCGTCAACGCCCCGCACATCCCGGTTCACCTGGGTGCGATGAGTGAGACCGTCAAGAGAATCCTGGCCGACAACCCCGACATGTCCCCGGGAGACGTGTTCGTCACCAACGACCCCTACCGTGGCGGTTCGCACCTGCCCGACGTGACGATCGTCACCCCGGTCCATCACGTCGACGACGGTCGACTGCTGTTCTTCACCGCCAGCCGAGCCCATCACGCCGAGATCGGCGGCATCGTCCCCGGCAGCATGCCGCCGTTCTCCAGGAACCTCGGTGAGGAGGGCGTGCTGATCCGCAACTTCCGTCTGGTCGACCGGGGAATCTCGCGCGAAGACGCACTGCGCGAGATGCTCTCATCGGGCGATCACCCCAGCCGCAACGTCGCCGAGAACCTGGCCGATGTTTCGGCCCAGGTGGCAGCCAACAACAGTGGAGTGGTGCAACTGGGGCGACTGGTCGAGAGGTACTCACTGGAGGTCGTCGAGGCCTACATGAGGCACATCCAGCGGGCGGCATCGGAGAAAATGAGGCTGGCGTTGGCCGCGATTCCCGACGGGAACTACAGCCGCACCGACCAGTTGGACAACGGCTCGCCGATCAGCGTGTCGATCTCGATCTCCGGAGACACGGCCGAGGTCGATTTCGCCGGCACCGGCGAAGTCATGGATTCGAACCTCAACGCCAACCGTGCCATCGTCACCGCCGCCTGCCTGTACGTGTTCCGCTGCCTGATCAACGAGGACATCCCCCTGAACAGCGGCGTGCTGGAACCGGTCACCATTCATCTGCCCGAGTGCCTGCTGAACCCGCCCGAGCAGTCGGAGCCTTCAAGGAGTGCCGCTGTGGTCGGCGGAAACGTGGAGACCAGCCAGAGAGTGGTCGACACTCTGCTGGGTGCCCTGGGTGTGGCCGCAGCCAGCCAGGGGACGATGAACAATCTGACGTTCGGCGACGAGACGTTCGGTTACTACGAGACCATCTGCGGGGGGGCCGGGGCCACGCCCGATGCCGACGGCACCGATGCGGTCCACACGCACATGACCAACACGAGATTGACCGATGTCGAGGTGATCGAGCGGCGGTACCCGGTGCGGGTGCACGAGTTCTCGATCCGCACCGGGTCCGGTGGGAGTGGTCGATTTCGGGGCGGTGACGGGATCGTCCGTCGCATCGAGTTCCTCCGTTCACTGTCGGTTTCGATCCTCTCGGAACGACGTGGCCCGGCCGCTCCGTTCGGCCTCGACGGAGGCCAACCGGGGCAGGTCGGCCGGAACCTGCTGCAGCCGGCCGACGGATCCGAAGAACAGGACCTCGGCGGAAAGGTCCAACTCGACATCTCGCCCGGCGACGTGCTGACGATTCTCACCCCGGGGGGCGGTGGTGTCGGAGAACCGGGCGGTCGAGATTGAGTTGACCGCGAGGTGACTGGCAGACCCGGAATTGGCCCCCTACGATACGCCTCGTTGCCCGCCTCACGTCCCTTGCAGCAAGCGAGACCGCGATGACCCAGAACCGCCGAGCAGAAGTCGACCAGGCACTGGTGGGCGTCGATTTCGAGACGACCGATTACCAGGTCGAATTCCAGACGACACTGGGACGAATCACCATGGATCTCTGGCCCGATATCGCACCCGGCCATTGTCGCAACATCATCGGGCTGACCAGCATCGGCTACTACGACGGGATCGTCTTTCACCGGGTGATCGCCGGTTTCATGGCACAGGTCGGTTGTCCCCAGGGCACAGGCACCGGCGGACCGGGTTACACGATCGACGCCGAATTCAACGACCGGTTGCACGAGGCGGGCGTGATGTCGATGGCCCGCACCGCCGATCCCAACTCGGCCGGCAGCCAGCTCTTCCTCTGCCTTGACCGTGTTCCCCACCTCGACCGCCAGTACACCGCATTCGGCAAGACAGCCGACGACGAGAGTCTGCAAACGTTGCTCTCGATCGGCGGGTTGGCGACCGACGGCCAGGACCGGCCGACGGAGGAGGTTCGGATCGAGTCGAGCCGGGTCATCGAGTCGGCACGCTGACGGTGTCGCCAACGCGGACGGTGCCACCGGCAACGACCCGAGCGCAGATTCCCCCGTGGCCGTTCATGGCGTTGTAACCGCCGGGCCCCAGGTTCTGCTCCATCCGTTCGCACGGCACGCACGGCCCGGCCCCTTCGAGCACGACCTCTCCGAGCTGAAAGGTCCGCTCCTGAAGAGCCAGCAGGTTGATGCCGCTGACGACGATGTTGCGACGCAGCAGGGCGGGGTCGATCGAATCGCGACCGGTCAGCGCCGCCACGGCGGCCAGGTGTTCGTGCTGGATCAGCGTCACCTCGCGATGCGTTTCACTCCCCACCGCGTGATGCTCGCCCTCGATTCCGGTCCCGGGCTCCAGGCGGCAGTCTCTGCTGGCCGCCACATCTCCTTTGCGTTCACCCGCCCCACCGATCCACTCGACGCATCCCTCGCCTGAGAATTGATCTTCCATATTTTCTCCGTCCCGCTCCTTTCCGCCAGCCATGCTCTCGCCCGGACCACATCCTAGGTTCGATCTCGACGCGGGGAAAGCAGCCACCCTCGCGAGACGGTTCCGTCCGGCGGTAAACTCTCAGCATGAACAGCCAACCCTCAACAAGGCCGGGGACCCCCGAGGAAGTCCGGGGGGCGTGCCGCGCGGGGACATGGACCGACCACACGGCCGGACTGGCTCCCGGCTTTGCCCAGGCCAACCTGGTCGTGCTGCCGGTCGACCAGGCCGAGGACTTCCAGGCGTTCTGCCAACGGAACCCCAAGCCATGTCCGCTGCTGGACGTGACCGCTCCGGGCGCGGCCGTGCCCGCGCGCATCGCCCCGGCCGCCGACATCCGCACCGACCTGCCACGCTACCGGGTGTGGGAACACGGAGAGGTGATCGACGAGCCGACCGACGTGACCAATTTCTGGCGGGACGACCTGGTCGGGTTCTTGATCGGCTGCTCGTTCACCTTCGAGGCGGCACTGCTGAAGGGGGGGTTGGAAGTGCGTCACCAGGCGTGTGAGACCAACGTGCCGATGTACCGCACGTCGGTCGAATGCGAGCCGGCCGGGGTGTTCCGAGGCCGACTGGTGGTCTCGATGCGGCCCTACGGGCCGGCCGACGTGGTCCGGGCGGTGGAGATCACCTCGCGGTTCCCCGAAGTCCACGGATCGCCGGTTCACGTGGGACTCCCCGAACTGCTGGGAATCGAGGACCTGGGCCGTCCCGACTACGGAGACGCCGTGCCGGTCGGTGACAACGAGTTGCCGGTCTTCTGGGCCTGCGGCGTGACTCCCCAGGCGGTGCTCGAGTCGGCACGGGTGCCATTTGCCATCACCCACGCTCCCGGCTGCATGTTCGTCAGCGACGTGCGAGACGAGGACCTCGGATCGCGGAGTTTTTTCTCGTCGGACGTTTGAGAACCCGGATCGCCGTCGGTAGGATGCGTGGCACTGTCGGGCGGCTCGGAAGCGAGTCCGCAGTTAGATACATCTTGAGGAGACTGGAGTCCATGCGGGACCGAGACGATCAAAATCGCAGCGGGCCTGACTTCAATCGTCGCGACTTCCTGAAGGGATCGGCTGCGGCCGCCACCGCCACCGCGATGGCCACGCAGGGTTCCGAGGAAGCAGTGGCCGCAAACCTGAAGACCAACGTCTTCGCCGCGGCCGCCCAGAACGTGACGCTGAACGTCAACGGCAAGGATCACACTGTCAAGGTCGAGCCGCGGGTGACGTTGTTGCACGTCCTGCGGAACAACCTGAACCTGACCGGCTGCAAGGAGGTGGACGAGCGGTCCGCCGACGGCGCCGACACGGTGTTGATCGACGGCAAGACGGTCCTGGCGGGCAGTCGGCTGGCGATCGAGTGTGAGGACAAGAAGATTCACACGGTCGAATCGTTGCGACGGGGCGAGAAGGTCGACGCGGTTGTCGCCGGATTCGTCAAGCACGACGCGATGCAGTGCGGCTTCTGCACTCCCGGCTTCGTGGTCGCCACCCGGGCCTTCCTCGACAAGAACCCCAAGGCGTCTCTCGCCGACATTCAGAAGGGACTGGGCGGCAACATCTGCCGCTGCGGCACCTACCAAGGCATCACGATGTGTGCCCTGGAGATCTCGAAAGGAGGCAAGTGAGCCATGGCAGAACGCAAAGTTGCCTGGAAAAAACGTGCGGACAACACCCTGATCGGGGGTGACCACCAGCGGATCGACGGCTTCGAGAAGGCCTCCGGCCACGCCAAGTACGCCGCCGACATCAACACCGCCGGCACGCTGTTCGCGCGGCTGTTGACGTTCAAGGGCGGTGCCGCGGTGGTCAAAAGCATCGACATCGCCGACGCCGAAAAGACTCCCGGCGTCCGCGCCGTGGAAGTCTTCAACGGTGCCGGCAAGGAAGTCCGCTGGGACGGAACGATCGTCGCTGCGGTCGCCGCCGACACGCCCGAGCAGGCCGAGGATGGCGTGCGGGCGATCAAGGTCACCTACGAAGCCAAGCCCCACTGGGTCGACGAAGAGGACCTGCCGGGGGCCACGACCAGCAAGCGGACCAAGCCGCTGGGTGACAACCAGAAGGGCGACGTGGCCGCAGCCCTGAAGGCGGCCAAGCATGTCCACAAGGGCTACTACGGCATCGCCACCATCTCGCACATGTGCCTGGAAACGCACGGGTCGCACTGCGAGTGGGACGGCGACGACAAGCTCAAAGTCCACCTCTCGACCCAGAACGTCTCGGGCACCGGCGGCCAGTTCGCCGGCCCGCTGGGAATCGACGCCAGCAACGTCTCGATCACCTGCAACTACATCGGTGGCGGGTTCGGGTCGAAGTTCGCGGCCGATGAGTGGGGAGTGAAATGTGCCCAGTTGTCCAAGAAGGCCGGCAAGCCGGTCCGATTGATGCTCGACCGGGCCACCGAGTTGAAGATCGGGGGAACCCGCCCGAGCGGGTTCGCCGAGGTCACGATCGCCGCTGATGCCGAAGGCAACATCACCGTCTGGGACAGCCACCACTGGGGCACCAGCGGGATCGCCGGCAGCACGATTTCTCTCGGACAGCTTCCCTACTGTTTCGACGGGATCCCCAACCGCAACCGCAAGGCGACGGGCATCTCGACCAACACCGGGCCGAACCGGGCCTGGCGAGCTCCCCCGCACCCGCAGTTGTGTGCGGTCACCGACACGGTGATCGACGACCTGGCGGCGAAGATGGGAGCCAACAGCTACGACATCTTCATGAAGAACCTCGACAAGACACCCAAGCCGGATGTCTACGCCGAGGAGATGAAGATCGGTGCGAAGCTGATCGACTGGAAGGCCAAGTGGCACGCTCATGGCAAGGGCGGCGGCAAGTCCGTCAAGCGGGGACTGGGCATGGCCCTGCACCGCTGGGGCGGCCGGGCCGGGGCCACGACCTGCACCGTCAAGGTGCACCCCGACGGGGCGGTCGAGACCTTCCTGGGCAGCCAGGACCTGGGCACCGGCACCCGCACCGTGATCGCGATCACCCTCGCCGAAACATTCGGACTGGGTATCAACGACGTGAAGGTCAACCTCGGGAACAACAGCTATCCGAAGGCCAACCCGTCGGGCGGCTCGATCACCGTCGGTGGCGTCTCCGGACCGCACCGGCGTGCCGGACTCGAGGCGCTGTGGAAGATCTACGACCTGGTCGCCGCCAAGTACAAGGTGAAGGCCGACTCACTCTCGGCCAAGGGGGGCAAGATCCTCTCGGCCGGCAAGTCGGTCTGCACCTGGAAACAGGCCTGTGGCCTGCTGGGCCCGATGCCCCTGGAAGTCCAGGGACAGGGACCCAAAGACGACGGACTGACGTCCGCGGGCGTCGCCGGCGTCCAGATGGCCGACGTCTCGGTCGACATCGAAACCGGAATCGTCCGGATCAACGAACTGGTGGCCGTCCAGGACTGTGGACTGATCATCGACGAGTTGACCGCTCGCAGCCAGGTCTATGGCGGCCTGATCATGGGCATCGCCTACGCCCTGTCCGAGGAACGCGTGATGGACAAACGCACCGGGCGGTTCATCAACGCCGACCTGGAAAACTACAAGCTGCCGCGGATCGGTGACATCGGCAAACTGATGGTCCACATGTACCAGCCCGACAGCGAGTACGAGCGGGGCGTGGTGGGACTGGGAGAACCCCCGGTCATCTCCACCGGGGCCGCGATTTCCAACGCCGTCGCCAACGCGACCGGCGTCCGCGTCCCTGTCCAGCCGCTGACTCCTCAGCGAGTCCTCGAGGCTCTGAAAGGAGGTCAAGCATGAGACCTTTTGAATATGCACGACCGCAGAACGAGAGCGAAGCTCTGGATCTGCTCAATGACCACGACGCCAACACGGCCGTGCTGGCCGGGGGAACCGATCTGATCGCCCTGTTGCAGGAGGATCTGCAGGCCCCCCAACGCGTCGTCGATATCAAGCAGGTCGAATCGATGCGGGGCATCGCCGCCGACGGCGACGGCGTTGTCATCGGGGCGCTGACGACTCTCGAGGAAATCTCCGAGAGCCCTCTGCTGGCCGATTACCGTTCGCTGGACGACGTCGTCGACGGCGTCCGTGCAATCCAGATCCAGCAGATGGGAACGCTCGGTGGCGACCTCTGTCACCTGCCCAACTGCTGGTTCTATCGCAACGGCTACGGGCTGTTGGCACTCGAAGACGGAGAATCGCTGGTCGCGTCCGGCGACAACCGTTACCACGCCATCCTGGGCAACCAGGGTCCGGCCAAGTTCGTCAGTGCCGCGAGATTCGCTCCGGCCCTGATCGCTTGGGGAGCCGACGTGCGAGTGATCGGACCCGACGCCGATTCGTCGGAATGGCTGCCGCTGGAGCACTTCTTCGTGACGCCCAAGGTCGAAATCCAGGGTGTCTCGGTGCTCAAACCCGGCCAGTTGATCTCTCACGTCCGCCTGCCAGCGACCGCCGGACGGGTCAGCTCGACCTACGAGGTCCTGCAGATGGAGGGGCTCGACTGGCCACTGGCCACCGCAGCCGCCACCATCGACCTCGACGGAGGAGTCGTCCGTGAAGCGAGCATCGTGATGGGGCATGTCGCCCCGATGCCGTGGGTCGCCCACGAAGCCGCCCAGAGCCTGATCGGCCAGCCGGTCGACGAGGTCTCTGCCGGCCGCGCCGGTGAGATCGCCGTCGCACAGGCCACCCCGCTCAGGGACAACGCCTACAAGGTGCAACTGGCCAAGACGGCCGTCAAACGAGCCGTGCTCTCAGCGGCCGACATGCTGGAAGGAGCTCTGTAATCCATGTCCGAAGAACTCCAGGTTATCGACAACACGACCACCCGCTGCCGACAGCTCCTCTCCAAGGGGCTCTACACCAACGCCGGGATGCCGCCCGGCGAAAAGGCAACCGGGGATGGAAACTTCTGGTGCGGCAAGACCCAGACGATCTTCGGACCCGATGATCGCCTCTGCGATGCGGAACACTGCACGAACTCCACCCGCAGCTGCTACGAGGCCACCTAGGACCGAAGACCAAGGACGCGAAAACCCGCGCCCCGCCGGACCCCGCAACGGGTTCGGCGGGGTGTTTTCGTTTCGGCACCATGTCGACCGCCCCCGGTGCAAGGTACCCGTGGTCCTTGTTTTTCCTCGGCATCACGTTGACGAGGTCGACGACCCGTGGGAGAATCGTGGGACCGGTTTACGACCAATCTGCCTGAAACAAGGTGTTCTGGAGGATCTCAGACATGCGTCAACTCAGCCTGGTTCTCGCCCTGCTTCTCGTGTTCGCCGCCACCGCGCGGGCCGCGAACATCTCGGGCGAATACCTCGAAGCCCGCACCTGCAACGTCTACACCGGCCCCTGTTTCGCTAACGCCGAGATGGGACTGGCCGGCAAGGAAGCCCTGATGGCCTGGAAGATCGACAAGGGACAGTGGAAGGGCGTCAACGTCGACGGCCTCGGTGCCGCGGTGATCGTCACCGCCGAGAGCACCATCGGATTTGACGGGATCTTCCCCATGCGGGCCGGCAAGATGAACGCCGTGATCCTGATCGACCAGAAGGCCACTCCGGAACAGTTCGCCGCGCTGGTCGATTTCGTCAAGGACACCGCCAAGACCTACACCAAGCACGTGGTCAAGGTCCAACGGGCTCCGATCGAGTTGAAGAACAACCACCTGACCAAGCAGGCCCGGTTCAAGGCTGGCAAGATCGCCGAGATCACGACCCGGGCGCTGAAGAAGAGTGACTGTGTCTGCACCAACGAGGTGGTCTACTACCAGCCGTTGACAAAGGTCGAGAACTTCAGCCCCGCCTTCAGCCTCAAGGTCTCCTACCAGGGCAAGGGCCTGAACCGGCGGTTCACCAACTTCGGCACCCGTAGCGCGTTCCTGGCAACCTTCCGTCGCTAAACGCCGCGGCTTCGAACAACAGGCGGGATTCGGCCCGGTCGCCGACTCCCGCCTGTTTCTGATTTGTCGCACCGGTGACCAGGCCGGTGATCAATGACCACCGGTCGCCAATGACTCCTGCCCGGAGACCGACTACAATGACCGTGGCCGTCCGAATCTCAACCACCACCTGACATCCGTTCCGCCGATCCCGCTGGAGCCTCACCAGATGAAACGCCCCATCCTCTCCGCCGTCCTGGTTCCCGCTGTCGTTCTGATCTCATCCGGAATCCTGCTGGCAACAGCCGCCGCACCGGCCCACAAGCTCGTCCGCACCAAGGCGCTGCCCAAGGGCGTCGCCGGGAAGATCGCCAGCCTGATCGACAAGGCCGGATACCAGATCTCCAGCCCCAAGGGCCCCGTCTGCAGTGTCTGGCTGGTCAAGGACGTGCCGATCCGCGACAAGTTCAAGCCGACCCTGTCGGTCAAGTACCCCTTCACCGCCGGACAACTCGTCGGACTGCTCCAGGTCCACGGCAAGACCGGCTACACGGATTTCCGCGGCCAGGAGCTCAAGCCCGGCGTCTACACGCTGAGGTACGGCCAGCAGCCCGAAGACGGCAACCACGTGGGGACCAGCGAGTTGGCCGACTTCCTGCTCGCGCTGCCCGCCAAGATCGACCAGGACCCCAAGCCGATCTTCGGCTTCGAAGACCTGTCGGCAAAAAGCGCCAAGTCGGCCGGAGCGGCACACCCGGCCATCTTCTCGATGCTGCCGGGGGGAAAGAAACCGATCAAGACCGCTGCAGTGACGCACGACGAGGACCATGACTTCTGGATCCTCACCGTCCCAGCCGCCGCCAAGACGAAGTCCAAGGCCAAGGCGGTCGTCAACCTGCGGTTCATCGCGATCGGTCGTTCCCCGGAGTAGGCTCGTGATCCACCCGGCCCGCATCCTCCTTCTTGTACCGTTCGTCCTCGGACTTTGCGGTGTGGCCACCGCGGAGGCAAAACCGCCGAAACCGGCTGCCAAGAAGGTGAGCAAGCCCCCCGGGGGGATCAAGAGAGAACTGTTCGCCGGACGGGTCGTGATGCTCAGCGACGCGTTGAAGCGACGCGGGGTCAAGAGCACCGACGAGTTCGCCAAGCAGGTGGTGCTCGAGACACCCGGCGGCGAGTTGATCCCGATCGTTCCCGATTGGCGGGGTCGGGCCTTCTACCAGGACAAGCGGCTGAGAAACCGGCCGGTCGAACTGGTCGGTTACCGCCGCCGCGGCATCCCCTACCTCCAGGTGCTGATGGTCTTCACCGTCGACCGCACGGACAAGCGTCAGAAGAAATCCGTCAGGCGGTACTTCGACTACTGGTGCGACATCTGCTCGATCCCGATGTACGAGATCAAACGGTGCGAGTGCTGCCAGGGGCCGATCCGGATGAGGTTCCAGCCACGGGGCCTGCCGTCCTACATCAAGACCGATGCCAAGGCGAAGGCGGGCCGAGAGACTTCGGCCAACGGGGACAACTCGCCGTGACCGACACCGGCGGACTGCTCAATGCCCGCGCGTGGAGACTGGCCGAGACGATCCGCGACCGGATCGATGATCTCGGTGGAGCCGCTCACACGCTGGACAACGGCGGCATCGTGCTCGATCTTGGAGTCGATGTCCCGGGTGGACTCGAAGCCGGCCTGGACCTGTCGCGGTTGTGCCTGGCCGACCGGGGCCGTGTCACGATCACCGGGGGCTCGCTGCCGACCGACTGCTGGCCAACCGTTGAGGTCGCCACCGACACACCCGTGATGGCCTGCCTGGCGAGCCAGTACGCCGGCTGGAAGATCACCGTCGGCGACTACTTCGGAATGGGCTCGGGCCCCATGCGGGCGGCTGCGGGCCGAGAGGAACTCTACGGGAACATCGGTGGAACAGAGGCTCCCGATGTCTGCGTGGGGGTCATCGAAAGCGGTGGGCTGCCCGACGAATCGGTGATCGAAGCGATCGCCGAACAGACCGGGGTGGGTCCTGGTCAAACCGTGCTGGCGGTCGCCCCCACCGCCAGCCAGGCCGGAACCGTCCAGGTCGTGGCTCGCAGCGTCGAGACGGCATTGCACAAGCTGCACGAGCTGGAATTCAACGTCTCGCGGATCGTCTCGGGATTCGGTTGTGCACCGCTGCCACCGGTGGCTGCCGACGACCTGGCCGGCATCGGCAGGACCAACGACGCGATTCTCTACGGGGGCACGGTCACGTTGTGGGTCACCGGCGACGACGATTCGTTGGCCGAGATCGGTCCCCGTGTTCCCTCATCGGCCTCCGATGCTCACGGTCGACCGTTCCTGGAGATCTTCGCCGACGCCGGGCACGACTTCTACCAGATCGACCCTCACCTGTTCAGCCCGGCCGTGATACGTTTCTTCAACGTCGACACGGGTCGGGTGCACGCCTTCGGCCAGGTCACCCCCGAGATCCTCTGCGAGAGTTTCGGGATCTGACTCGGTTGCCACTGCTGCCGGCGGATTCACATTCAGGACATCCAACGCGTGCAGATCGCCGTCCTCAGCAATCCCGGCAGTTGGTATCTCCAGGATCTGTCCCGCGCCGCCAGGCAACGGGGGCACGAATGCCTGGGGATCCGCTTTCCCCGGATCATCGGCACGCTGGCCACTGATGGAGTCGAGGGATGCGGTGAAGCCGTTCGAGACGCCGACGGCAACCTGGCCGGAGCCGACGCGGTGATCGTCCGCACGATGCCCCCGGGATCTCTGGAACAGGTCGTCTTCCGGATGGATGCCCTGGCCCAACTCGAACAACTCGGCGTCACCGTCCTCAACTCGCCGCGTGCCATCGAATGCGCCGTCGACAAGTACCTCTCGACCGCCAGACTCCTGTCGGCCGGCATCCCGGTCCCGCCGACGGTGGTCTGCGAGAATTCCGAGTCGGCCCTGGAGGCGTTCGATGCACTGGGTGGAGACGTGGTGGTCAAGCCGATTTTCGGGGCCGAGGGCCGAGGCATCGTGCGAGTCAGCGACCCGGAACTCGCCCTCAGGACCTTTCGCACGCTCGAACAACTCGACGCGGTGCTGTACCTGCAGGCCTTCATCGACCACGGTGGCTACGATGACCGCGTGCTGCTGCTCGATGGAGAGGTGATTGGCGGCATGCGACGACGGGCCCGAGAGGACTTTCGCACCAACATCTCTCAACGAGGGACGGCCGAGCCGTGGATCCCGGAGCCACGCGACATCGAACTGGCACGCGGCGCGGCCGAGGCAACCGGCACCTGCCTGGCCGGAGTCGACCTGGTCAGCAGCTCCGACGGACGGCGAATGGTGCTCGAAGTCAACGCGGTGCCTGGCTGGCGGGCTCTGGCCCGGGTCAACTCGATCGACGTCGCCGACCGGCTGGTCACCTGGATCGAGACTCACGCCGGCCGCCGCGCACAGGCGACCGGTTGAGCGCTTCGAGGTGCGGACGGACCACTCGGGCCATCTGCTCGCGGCTCTCGTAGGGCACGTAGACGGCTCGCATCACGAATCCGTAGGCCTGGTTCACCTGGTAATCGGGAACGAACCACTGGAAATCCCAGGCCGGATTGGTCGGCCCGCCACCGGTCGGGGACTGGGCCATCCAGATCCGGTCTCTCGTGCGGAATACCTGGGCCAACGCCATGCCGTGGCTGACGCCGAAGTACCACGGCGACTTGTAGACAAATGGCGAGGGGTGATTGACCAGGGTCAGTGGGAAGCCGTTGACCACCTGCGGCAACCGGGCACCCTCCGGGCGATGCGTACTGGCCACACCGTGCGAGGGTGGCAGCCACTTGATCCACTCGTCGGCCCCCTCGGTCTCCAGCCGCCGACCTCGGAAGTGAACAGCCTTGTCCTCGGGCCGGTCGATGTAGCTGGCCCAGAACAATCCGATGTACCCCTGGCGGAAGGTCCTGGCACGAGGGATGCACTCGAACGTGTACTCGATCGCTCCGTCCTCGAGCAGCCGATACCGCCCACAACTCTCCAACTTCCAGTTCTTCGTCGGTGGCTGGTACAACTCGACGGTGCTCCGATTGACGATCCGCAGCTGCATCGGCGACACCCGCGGCTCGAACTTCTCACGCGACACGGCGAGGGTCCCGTCGTGAATATGTTCGTAGTTGAGCCCCGCGTAGGGAGCCCTGAAGATGTTGTCGGAACGTCGCTGGTGAGTCAGCTGCGCGACGCCGTTGTAACCCGCACGGTGATCGGCCTTCAGCGGGCCACCGGTCACTGCCGAGTTGTCGACGATCACTGCAGTCACCTCACCGTTGGTCAGCACGGCGTGGTGCAGTTCGGTCGTACGAAAACGGACCCCCGGGTTGGTCAGGCTGGTCACGCCCGGAGCCGCATGAGGGTGCCCGGCGTGGAGTGAGACGAGAGCGGATGCGGCGATCACCGCCACCACCGCTGGTGGCACCAGCTTTCGGCAATTCCACCGTTTCCTGTTGTCGAAAGTCATCAGTCCCCGGCCCTCGTCGACTCGTTCCCCGCATCCTACTCATCTTCGACAGCACGGCCAACCCGATCGATTCCCTCATGGCGGGCAATGCGTTAGGCTCGTTTCACGATGAAACTCGGCGATCTCACCTCGGCCCTGTCGCGAGAAATGCCCGAAGTGCTCCGCTGGGGTGGTGCCCTGGCCCGGCGCATCCGCGGTTTCAATATCTCGCTGCCGGGCAAGACCTCCGGAAGCCACCTGACCGACGCGTTGACCCTGGCCGACATCGGTGTCCAGGAGCTGTTGGTGGGAGCGTTGCGGGATCGCGACCCGGTGTTTCGGGAAGCGAGAATCGAAGCCGAGGAAGAGAACGGCGATCTGCACCTGTTCGCCGACGACGCGGCCTGGACAATCGCGCTGGACCCGATCGACGGCACCCGGCAGTACCGCGATCAGACCGGCGACGGCTACGCGGTGATGCTCTCGCTGCGGACCCGCGACACGCTGCACTACTCGTTGGTCTACCTCCCCGAAATGGGACCGGCGGGCACCTGGGTCGAGGCCATCGAAGAGACGATTCGTTGTGGTCCGGACGACCCGCTGCGAACCGCTCGCGAGGTGCTCGATGCGATCACACCGGTCGACCCCGCCACCCGCCCCGACTCATCGCGGATCTACCTGATTGGATTTCAGCAACACGATTCCGCACGGGCCGAGGACGTCACCGCGAGGGGACTCGAGGGGGTGGCTCCCGACGACATGCCCGGCAGCATCTATCCGCTTCTGGCCGACGGTCGCTTCGGTGGTTCGTTGATCCACTCTCCCAACATCTACGACTTTCCGGTGTCGCTGCAGATCGCCAGAATCCTCGGGGGCGACGCGGTCTGGGTCCACGACGGGCAAAGCGTTCACTTTGACGAGTTGTGGATGGACGAACGGGCCGACATGTTACGGCTGCCGGGCATTGTCGCCTGCAGTTCCAACCGCCACACGCTTGAGACGCTGGTCGAGTTGGCCTGTGACTGGAGCCGCGAGCGCTACGCCGACTGAGACAGTCACCGGGGACAGGTGAGTTGATGGCCGAGGTGTTCGATATCCGCGGTGATGACGAGCAGGCGGTGGCCCGGGCGGTCACCCGGGCAGCCGAGATGATCGGCGACGGCCAACTGGTGGTGGTCCCCGACGAGGCCGGATACCACCTGGTCGGTGCAATTTCTCAGCCCACCGCTGCCGAATCTCTGCTGACGCCGGCGGATCACGTCGACCGACCCGGTGGCTCCGATGAGCAACCCGATCTGGTGATCCTGGGTCCGGATGCCGGGAGCCTGCTGCGACTGGCGGCACATCCTGGAGATCCCGGCGAATTGGTTCAACGGCTGGCGCGTCGCTGCTGGCCGGCCCCCGTCGTGATGGACCTCGCCCCGGGAACCACGCCTCCGGAGAGCTGCTCCGCGACGTGGTGGAACCGGGTAACAGATTGCCAGCGACTGCCGGTGCGAGTCCCCGCGCACGAGGTGCCTCGCGGACTGATCGATCTCGCCGAAACCCTGCTGCTGGCCCGGCCGCTGGACCTGACGGAAGCCGGTGATCCGTCCCCCGGCTCGTACGATTCCGCCTCGCTGATCCTCCAGGCCGGCCCCGCGAAGTTCGCCGGGGGGGACACGACGATCCGGATCCGAGGGGACAGGTGGGAAGTGACCCACGAGGGTGCGGTCGGAGCCGCAACGGTGGCGCGGATGGCCTGCCAAGCGGTGGTCTTCATCTGCACGGGCAACACCTGCCGATCGCCGATGGCCGAGGCGTTGTTTCGCAAAATGCTGTCCGAGCGGTTACAATGCCGGGACGAGGAGCTGGTGGACCGGGGTTTCCTGGTGGGTTCGGCCGGCGTGGCCGCCTACGGGGGAAGCCCGATCAGTCCGGAAGCGGCCGAGAGTCTCAGGGAAAGGGGAATCGATTTCGCTTCGCACGTCAGCCAGCCGCTGACCGCCGGGTTGGCGGTCCAGGCGGACCACCTGGTCACGATGACGCAAGCACACCGCGATTCGATCCTCGGCGCCTGGCCCGACGCTGCCCCCCGGGTCCGTCTCCTCAACTTCAACGGAGCTGACATAGACGACCCGATCGGAGGGTCATCAGCCGTGTACGCGGAGTGTTGCCAAGCGATTCAGTCTCATCTCCAGCATCTGATCGACGAGTTGCTCGACGACTCGCCCGGGTGATCCGCCGCCACAGCCCGTCCCACCTCCCAATACCTGTATCATCTCGTTGACCATGAAGATTGCCGTCGCCAGCGACCATCGCGGTTACACCGTCAAGGGCAAGGTTCTTGCCCTGCTGACCGAACTCGGACACGACGGGCTCGACCACGGCCCCGCGTCGACCGAGAGCGTCGACTACCCCGACTTCGCGGCGTCTGTTGCCGGAGCCGTCTCGGACGGGACTGCCGATCGGGGCATCCTGATCTGCGGCACGGGGATGGGAATGTGCATCGTCGCCAACAAGTTCACCGGTGTCCGGGCGGCCAACTGCCACGATGACCTCACGGCCGGTATGAGCCGACGGCACAACGACTCGAACGTCCTGTGCCTCTCGGCCGATCTGCTCGGTGACCGACTGGTCAACCGCATGATCGAGATCTGGCTGGAAACGGAATTCGAAGGCGGGCGTCACGCACGGCGGGTCGAGAAGATCGCCGAACACGAGTTTCACAAACAATCGGCACCGGCACCCGAATAGCCGGACCAAGTTATCGAAACATCGATCGGCCCGATTGCAGACAAGGACGCACACGCGAGCAAAACGGAGTTGGACAACGTATGGACCCGGCCACCTTGAAGTTTTCCACGAGCCACGAGTGGCTTCATCTCGACGGCGAAACCGCCACTGTCGGGATCACTGATTTCGCCGTCGCGGCTCTGACCGACCTGGTGTATGTCGAGTTGCCCGAGGTGGGACGGACTCTCGACGCGGGCGAGGTCTTCGGCGAGGTCGAGAGTGTCAAGGCCGTCAGCGACCTCTACGCACCGGTCGCCGGCGAGGTCACCGAGGTCAACATGGGGCTGCCGGACGATCTCGACGCGTTGGGTGAAGACCCCTTCGGACGAGGCTGGATGATCCGCCTGGCCGTCACCGACATCTCGGCCGCCGATGCCCTGCTCGACGAAACCGCCTACCGCAATCACTGTCAATCGGCCGGGCACTGACGGCTGGCACGGTTCACGTCGAATTCCGAGCGAGATGCCTCGTGGCCTACCTATTCAACACCCCCGATGACGTCCGTTCGATGCTCGAAGTGATCGGCGCCGAGTCGATCGACGAACTCTTCGAACAGGTTCCCGATCATCTGCAGGTCGACGGACTGCTCGATCTGCCCGCCGGTTTGTCCGAGCCCGAACTCGAAGCGCATCTTCGCGAACTCGCCGCGGCCAACCACGGCAGTTCCTCGCGGGTCTGCCTGATGGGCGGGGGAGTCTACGACCACTTCATCCCGGCCGCTGTCGACGAGGTCGCCTCACGGGGTGAGTTCTATACCGCGTACACCCCGTACCAGGCAGAGGCCAGCCAGGGCAGCCTGCAGACATTCTTCGAGTTCCAGACACTGGTCTGCCAACTGACCGGAATGGACGTCTCCAACGCCAGCCTCTACGAAGGCGGCACCGCGGTCAGCGAAGCGGTCTTCATGGCGATGCGGGTCACCAAGCGGCACAACCGGGTCGTGGTGCTCGGATCGCTACACCCCGAATTTCAGCAGATTCTCGAAACCTATCTCGGGCACCTCTCGTGCCAACTCGACGTCATCGCCACCCCGGACGGGGCGGCCGACGTCGACATCGTAGCCGACTCGCTCGACGAAGAAACCGCCTGCCTGGTCATCCAGCACCCCAACGTCTTCGGGGCCCTGGAGGAACTCGAACCGCTCTGCCGAGCGGCTCATGAGGTCGGCGCACTGGCCGTCGTCAGCTTCGATCCGCTGAGCCTCGGACTGCTCAAGACTCCTGCCGCATGCGGTGCCGACATCGCAGTGGCCGAGGGGCAGTCGCTGGGCATCCCGGCTCAGTACGGAGGCCCGTTCCTGGGCATCCTCGCCTGCCGCCACGACCACGTACGCCAGATGCCCGGCCGATTGATCGGACAGACCGTCGATCGCCACGGCCAACGCTGCTTCGTGCTCAACCTCCAGGCCCGCGAACAGCATATCCGTCGTGAGAAGGCAACGTCGAATATCTGCACCAACCAGGGCCTGCTCGCCGTGCGGGCCACCGTTTACCTGTCGCTGCTGGGCCGCCAGGGGCTGGTGGACGTCGCCGAACTCTGCTGCCGCAAGGCCCACTACGCGGCCGAGAGACTCGGTGAACTGCCCGGCTTCGAACTGATGTTCTCGCGACCGTTCTTCAAGGAATTCACGTTGAGACACCAGGGTGATGCCACCGACGTGATCAACCGCGCCGCCGCCGCCGGCTTCGACCTCGGTCCCGCACTCGGACGGTTTCCCCGGCTTCGGGAATCACTCGGCGAGGCCGCCGACCAGACACTTCTGGTGGCCGTGACCGAACAACGCACTCGAGATGAAATCGACCGACTGGTCGAGTCGCTGGCTGCGACACCCACAGATTCCGCAACCCCCGAAACACTCACCAAGCCCGCCTGAGCACCATGCGCAATACACTCGCGACCGAGTTGCTCTTCGATCTCTCCCAGCCGGGACGTCGCGCGGCTCGCTTTCCGCACTCCGATGTTCCAGAGCAGCCGCTCGACGAGATGATCCCGGCCTCCTTTCGCCGTGACAACCAGGACGGCCGCTTACCGGAATTGACCGAGCCGGACGTGATCCGCCACTTCCTCAACCTCTCGACCCTCAACATGTCCGTCGACACCCATTTCTATCCGCTGGGCAGTTGTACGATGAAGTACAACCCCAAACGGCACGAGCGACTGTCACGGTTGCCGGGCATGGTCGACCTGCACCCTTACCAGAGAATCTGTGACCAGCAGGGAATGCTGCGACTGCTGCACGACATGCAGGAGATGCTCGCCGAAATCGCCGGTTTGCCGGCGGTCTCGCTGCAGCCGGCCGCCGGTGCCCAGGGCGAACTGTCCGCGTTGTTGGTGGCCTCGGCCTGGTTTCGTTCACGGGGTGAAACCCGCACCCGGGTGATCTTCCCCTCCAGCGCCCACGGAACCAACCCGGCCAGTGCAGCGATCGCCGGCTTCGAATGTGTGCAACTTGAGAACACCGCCGGCGGACTCGTCGATCTCGCCGAACT